>DATBCD010000056.1:0-11611 GCA_036270655.1 Burkholderiaceae bacterium | reverse complement strand
TGGGAGCTAAGGACGGTTTCATGCCCAGCGGTCGGGCGGTCGACGACAACGATCCGCTGGCACGACGGGACCAAGGGTTCGAGTTCCTCGACGTGACGAGCCGCCTGCGTGTTGCCGTAGCGCGGTCCGTGCGCGACGGCCCGCAGCAGAACGACGACGTCGAGCTGACCAACACCAGCACGCCGACCGCTGGGTTTCCAGAGGGACTCATCGACAGCGGGTCGGTCATCGATACGCACTTGCTGATCGTGGTCAAGGGCCTCGACCCGAAGATCAGGATGACCAACGCGAGCGGAACGACCAGCACCGGTGATCCGTACCTGCGTGTGTTCCTGTCTGACGGGGTCCTCAAAGCGGGCGAGAGCATCACTCGGACACTGCAGTTCGAGCGCATGGCCGGCGCGCCGTCGGTGAGCTACACGCTGGACTTCCTCTCTGGGCAGGGCAATCCTTGAACCCCTGAGCCACGCGCTCAGCAACGCGGCTCGCCCGGTTGATCGCGCTACCCGAGAGTCGGGTTCGCGCATCACCGGGCGGGTTTTTCGCCGACGTGCGTCCGGTTTGCCTGCTGTGGAGTGCGCTTGCTCGATCAGTTCGAAGAACGAATCACGAACTCGGGCCCCACTGCCTGCGGTTGATCGCGTAGCCCGTATCGCCTCCGAGAAACGGCAACACCAGCATCCCCGGCAAATCGGAAACGAGCTTCGGATCACGGTAATCGCGAATCCCGATGGTCATGCCTTCATGTCCGGCCTCGGGCTGCGGCTTATAGGTGCGGAACAAGCGGTCCCAGACCGACAGGTTAAAACCGAAGTTCGAGTTGGTCTCGTGCTCCAGCACCGAGTGATGGACCCGGTGCATGTCCGGCGTGACGATGAGCAGACGTAAGACCCGATCCAGCCCCTGCGGCAGCCGCACGTTGCCGTGGTTGAACATAGAGGTGGCGTTCAGCAGTACCTCGAAGATCATCACCGCAACGGCCGGCGGGCCAAACGCGGCGATCGCCACCATCTTGATCAGCATCGACAGCACGATCTCGATCGGGTGAAAGCGCGCCCCGGTGGTGACGTCGTAATCGAGGTCCGCATGGTGCACACGGTGCAGCCGCCAAAGCGCGGGCACCGCATGGAACATCACATGCTGCAGGTAGATCGCCAGATCCAGCGCGAGCACCGAAATCAGCATGGCCGCAACGAAAGGAACGTCGTACTGGTTCAGCAGCCCCCAGCCGCGCGCTTGCGCGAGACCGGCCAGGGCCACCCCGGCGAGCGGAAAGAAAAGCCGCAGCAGCACGGCGCTCAGGAGGACGATCCCGAGGTTGCTGGCCCAGCGGCGCAGCCTCGGAAGCGCGAGCGCGCGCCTGGGCGCGAGCACCTCCCAGGTTGCCATCACGGCAAGGATGGCGACGAAGGCGCCCGCGCGCACAACGGCCTCGTGGTCAAGAAGCCATCGGCTCGCAATCAGGAGGTAGGATTCGAGCATCGGGCATTTGCATATTCAAGCAATCAATTGAATAATATGAGCGTGAGGGCTCCATGTCAACCGATACCTTGAAGCGGTCGCTCTACCAGTCACTGGCGAAAGTCGCCCAGACACTGGCCAACGCGAACCGCCTGCAACTGCTTGAATTCATTGCGCAAGGCGAGCGCAGCGTGGAGGAGTTGGCGACGATGGCGGGGCTGAGCATTGCCAACACCTCCCAGCACCTGCAGGGGCTCAGGCAGGCCGGGCTCATCGTGCCGCGCAAGGACGGGCAACGGGTGTTCTATTCGATCGCTGGCAAGGAAGTCGTCCAGCTCTATTCCGCATTGCGACGCGCCGGCGAAGCCCATGCTGCCGAGGTCGAGAAGCTGGTGCGCGATTTCCTCGGCCATCGCGACGAACTCGAGCCGGTGCGCGCCGAGGAGCTGCTCGCGCGTGCGAAAAAGGGCCTTGTCACGGTGCTCGACGTGCGTCCGGCTGAGGAATTTGCAGCCGGACACTTGCCGGGGGCGCTGAACGTACCCATCGACAAGCTCGAAAGCAGCCTGGCGAAACTGCCCAAGAGTCGCGAGGTGGTGGCGTACTGCCGCGGCCCCTACTGCCTGATGTCCTTCGAGGCGGTGTCGAAGCTGCGCAAGCGCGGCTGGAAGGCGCGTCGCCTCGAAGGAGGCTTCCCCGAGTGGAAGGCCGCAGGCCTGCCCGTGGAGTGAGCGCAGCTTGGCGGTCAAATATTCTGAACGGTCTCGGAGCCAACCCTTGGAGACCCGGATTCCGCCGCCTTTTATTATGCTGTTCGCGGCCACTCTCATGTGGGCATTGCAGCGGTGGCTTCCACTTGGTGACTGGATTGATTCGCCTTGGAATCGACTCGGTGCGCTTCCGGGCGCGGTCGGGATCGCCGTCAGCATCGCCGCCTTCGTGCGCTTCCGTCAGGCGCGAACCACAGTCAATCCGACCGACCCCAGCAAGGCCTCATGCCTCGTGACGGACAGCGTTTTCCGCTACAGCCGAAATCCAATGTATCTGGGATTGGTGCTGCTGCTGATCGGGTGGGCACTTTGGCTGGGGAGCGCCAGTCCGTGGCTCATTCCACCGCTTTTCATGATCACCGTCACCAACTTGCAAATCATTCCTGAGGAACGGGCGCTCGCTCGCCTCTTCGGAGAGCAGTACCTCGCATATCAGCGAAGCGTCGCGCGGTGGATCGGCCGCACTGCGTGACCGACGATCGCAGACCGTAGTAAAGGGGGAGTTACTGTTCTGCGATTCCTCGGATTGCCCGCATCGCCAGCAAACACGCTCATGGCGACGTCTGCAAATTGTCCACCGCGGCGCGCGGCCGCCGCATCAGCAGGTAGGCGGCGGGAATCACGAACATCGACAGCAGCGGCGCGGTGAGCATGCCGCCCACCATCGGCGCGGCGATGCGCCGCATCACTTCCGAGCCGGTGCCGGATCCCCACATGATCGGCAGCAGGCCTGCGATGATCACGGCGACAGTCATCGCGACGGGTCGCACTCGCAACGCGGCACCTTCGATGATGGCTGCGCTGAGTTCGCCTTCATTGTTCAGGCGCCCCGGCGCGGCGCGCGCTGCGACCGCCTGGTTCACATATACCAGCATCACGACGCCGATCTCCGAGGCCACGCCGCCGAGCGCGATAAAGCCCACCGCTGAGGCGATCGACAGGTTGTAGCCGAGCAGATACATGAGCCAGAAGCCGCCAACCAGCGCCAGCGGCAGTGTCGCCATGATCAGCAGCGCATCGGAGAAGCGGCGAAATGTCAGATACAGCAGCACAAAGATGATCGCCAGCGTCGCCGGCACCACGATCTTCAGCCTTTGCGTTGCGCGCTGCAAAAACTCGAATTGACCCGACCACGAGATCGAGTATCCGGCTGGAAGCTGAACCTGCTGTGCGACGGCACGTTGCATCTGCCGTACGGCCGAGCTCAAGTCGCGCCCGTGCAGATCGACGTACACCCAGCCGGACAGGCGCGCGTTTTCGCTCTTGAGCATCGATGGTCCATCGCTGATCCGTATCGCCGCCACATCGCCCAGCAGGATCTGCGCGCCGCGATCTGTCAGCACCGGAAGCTCGCGCAGCTTCTGGACCGAATCGCGGACTTCGCGCGGATAACGGACGTTGATTGGGAAGCGCTGAAGCCCCTCGATCGTCTCGCCGACGTCGTCGCCACCGATCGCAGCCGAGACCACCCCTTGCACATCCGCTATGTTCAGGCCAAAGCGTGCCGCTGCGTCGCGATCGATCTGCACGTCGATGTAGCGGCCTCCGGCCAGTCGCTCGGCAAACGCGGACGTCACGCCCGGCACCTGCTTGACCACGCGCTCGATCTGCGCCGCGATGCGGTCGATCTCCTGCAGATTCGTCCCCGCCACCTTCACGCCCAGAGGGCTTTTGATGCCGGTGGCGAGCATGTCGATGCGATTGCGGATCGGCGGCACCCAGATATTGGAAAGGCCCGGCACCTTGACCGCGTTGTCGAGCTCCTGCTCGAGCTTCTCCGGCGTCATTCCGGGGCGCCACTGGCTGCGCGGCTTGAACTGGATCGTCGTCTCGAACATCTCCAGCGGCGCCGGGTCGGTCGCCGTCTCGGCGCGGCCGGCCTTGCCGAACACGCTCGCAACCTCGGGAACAGTCCGGATCATGCGATCGGTCTGCTGCAGCAGTTGCGAGACCTTGCCTGCGGCAATCCCAGGCAGCGCCGAAGGCATGTAAAGCAGATCGCCTTCATCGAGAGGCGGCATGAATTCGCCGCCGATCCGGCTCAAAGGCCACAGCGTGACAGCGGCGAGCGCCGATGCAGCCACGAGCGTTGCCACCGGAACGCGCAGCACGCGCTCGAGCAGCGGCCGGTACCAGGCGATCAGCAGACGGTTGAGCGGATTCTTCTGCTCCGGCGGAATGTGGCCCCGGATCAGGTAGCCCATCAGCACCGGGATCAGCGTCACCGCCAGGCCCGCGGCGACTGCCATCGCATACGTCTTCGTATAAGCCAGCGGCGAGAACAGGCGCCCTTCCTGCGCCTGCAAGGTGAACACGGGAACGAACGACAGCGTGATGATCAAAAGAGAAAAGAACAGCGCCGGTCCGACCTGCGCGGCTGCATCGCCGATCACCCGCCACTGTTCCTCGCCTTCGAGCTGCCGCCCAGGATGCGCGTGGTGCCAGGCCTCGATGTGCTTGTGCGCATTTTCGATCATTACGACCGCCGCATCCACCATCGCGCCAATGGCGATCGCGATACCGCCGAGCGACATGATGTTGGCGTTGACCCCCTGGTAGCGCATCACGATGAAGGCCATCAACACGCCCAACGGCAGCGAGACGATGGCGACGAACGCCGAGCGCACATGCAGCAGGAATGCCACGCACACGAGGGCGACGACGATGAATTCCTCGATAAGCTTCTGCCGCAGATTGTCGACCGCACGCAGGATGAGACTGGAGCGGTCGTAGGTCGGAACGATGTCAACCCCCGGCGGCAGGCTCGGCTTGAGCGCCTCGAGCTTCGCCTTGACCGCCTCGATCGTCTGCAGCGCATTCTTGCCCCACCGCATAATGACCACGCCGCCCGCGACCTCGCCCTCGCCGTCCAGCTCGGCGATGCCGCGCCGCATTTCAGGCCCCATCTGGATCATTGCGACATCACTCAGGCGCACGGAGACGCCCGCGTTGGTCGTCATCAGCGGGATCTTGCGGAAGTCGTCCAGTGACTGCAGATAGCCGGAGGCGCGCACCATGTACTCGGCCTCGCCGAGTTCCAGCACCGACCCCCCGCTCTCCTGGTTGGACCTGCCCACCGCGTCGATCACTCTCGCCAGCGGAATGCCGTAGGCGCGCAACCGATCGGGGTCGACCACGATCTGATACTGGCGCACCATACCGCCGATGCTGGCCACCTCCGAAACGTCGGGCACGGTCTTCAGCTCGTACTTCAGGAACCAGTCCTGCAGCGCGCGCAGCTCGCCCAGATCGTGGCGCCCGCTGCGATCGACCAGGGCGTACTCGTAGACCCAACCCACCCCGGTGGCGTCCGGCCCGAGCGAAGCCTTGGCGCCGGCGGGCAGGCGCGATTGCACCTGGTTCAGGTACTCGAGCACACGCGAACGCGCCCAATACGGATCGGTGCCGTCGTCGAACAGGATGTAGACGAACGAATCGCCGAACATCGAGTAGCCGCGCACGGTCTTGGCACCCGGCACGGACATCATCGTGGTTGTCAGCGGGTAGGTGATCTGGTTTTCGACGATGCGGGGCGCTTGCCCGGGATAAGTCGTGCGGATGATCACCTGTACGTCGGACAGGTCCGGCAGCGCGTCCAGCGGGATCCTCGTCACCGAGTAAACGCCCCAGGCGCCAACGATCGTTATGGCCAGCAGCACCAGGAAGCGGTTGGCGATCGACCAGCGAATCAGCCGCGCGATCATGGTTTGCTCCCCGCTGCGGGCTCGGCCTGAGCCGATTTGGGCGCCTCGCCAAGGCGCGTTTCCAGGCCGCGCAGGCTGGCCTCGGAGTCGATCAGGAACTGCGACGACACGACCACTTGCTGCCCGGCCTTCAGGCCCTGCTTGATCTCGGTCTGGCCGCCGCTTTCGATGCCGGTTTCCACCTCCACGGGGCGGAACCGGCCGTTGTCCTCGGCGAGCATCACGAGGCTGCGCCGCCCCGTTTGGATCACAGCATCGGTAGGCACCATCATAGACTTCCGCGCCCGCAGATCCGTGAACTGCATCGTGACAAACATCCCGGGCGCGAGCCGGCCGCTGGGGTTCGCCAGTTCCATGCGCGCCTTGAGCGTGCGCGTGGCCGGGTTCACCTCGGGCAGGATCGCCTGCACGTGGCCGTCGAAGGTGACCCCAGGGAATGCCGGGCTACGCGCCAGCACCTTGGCGCCAGGTCGCACCAAGCCGGCCTGGCTTTCCGGTACTTCGGCGTTGGCCCAGACGGCGCCCAGCCCGTTGATCCGGAACAACGTCGCGCCGGCCATCACGGTCATGCCTTCGCGCGCCATCAGCTCGACGACAACGCCACCGATCGGCGCAGCGAGCGTGATGCGCGGCTGCGTGCGGCCGGTCGACTCGATCAACGCGATCTGCTCGTTCGTCATGCCGGCCTGCCGCATCCGTGCGCGGGCCCCATCCAGAAGGGGCGCGAGGTCCGTCCCTTGCATGCGCCGCACGGCCAGAAACTCTTCCTGGGCGGCCACCCAGTCGGGCACGTACAGGTCTGCCAGCGGCTGACCCTTGCGCACCGGGTCCAGGGTCGCGCGCACATACAGGCGCTCCACGAAGCCCGTGGCGCGCGCCTGCACGACGACCTGGTCGCGCTCGTTGAACGCGACGCTGCCCACGGCCGAGACCTGCGGCGACAACGTCGTCTCGACGACTTTCGCCGTGCGCAGCCCCAGGTTCTGTTCGATTCGGGGGCTCACGGTCACGGTCGCGTCGTCGCTGTCGCCACCGGCGTAGACGGGCACCAGCATCATATCCATATACGGCGATTTGCCCGGCTGCTCGAACTTGTTGGCGGGCACCATCGGGTCGTGGTAATAGAGGATCTTGCGGCCGGTGGCCGGATCCACGTCGCCGGCCTTCAAGCCCATCTGCATGTGGCGACGGGAGGCCTCCTCGCCTTGCGCGATGCCCGACGCCAGGGCGCGGCCCGGCGCGGCCCCAGTCCCTGGGTCGGCGTGTACATCGCCCGCGCCGCGCTTCAGGCCCAGCTCGTACAGGCCGTAACCCCCGGCCGCCAGGGCGCCGACTCCAATCACAAGCACGGCCCGCTTCATGACGAGGCCTCCCCGGTGCCATGACCGGCGGGCACGAGGTAGTTCAGCTGCGCCCAAAGGCGCGCGACCTCCTGCTCGAGACGAAGCCGCTCCAGGCGCGTGTCGAGCAGGGTGCGGCGCGCATCGAACACCGCTGTCAGCGATCCGGTGCCGCCGCGATACGCAGCCAGGGCGGCGTCGATTCGGTCCGTAGCGAGCGGCACCAGGGAAGCGTCGTAGCGCCCGATTCGCTCCCGGTTGCTGCGCCACTGCTGCAGCATCGCCAGCGCCTCGGCCACGTGCATGCGCGTTTCTTCCTCCCGCTCGGCGCGCATCTTCCGGACCAGCGCGAGCTTGGCAGTAAGTTCCTGGTCCTGTCGGTGCGTCTGATCCCAGTGGATCGGAATCGAGACATTGATCGAAACCATGTCCGAATACGCAGACCCGCGCTGGCTGTACATCAAGGACACGCTGACGTCCGGCCGCTTGTTCGCACGTGCCTCATCGGCCTCGGCCTGCGCCACCGCCTCCTGCTCGAGCATCACGGCGATCTGTGGGTGATGGACGAGCATGGTTTCCAGGTCCTCCGGTCGCAGGCGCACCGTCTCCAGGCTCGGCACCGGGCCAAGCGGTTCGTCGGCCGCTGCGCCCACCCAGCGCGCAAGCCGTGTGCGCGCGGTGGCGAGGTCGCGCTCGCTCTGCGCGAGCTGGTCCTCGATCTGCGCCAGGGCCGATCGCGCCGCGAACACGTCGGCCCGCGAACTCCGCCCGCTGCTGTAGGCCGCCTCGGCCGCATCGATCTGCAGCTTCGCCTCATCGCGCTGCGCGGCGATCAGGTCGCGGGCGCGCTCCTCGAAGGAGCGATCGAGCCAGGCGAGCGCGGTGTCACGCTGCAGGTTCGCCAGCGCGAGTTCCCGGGCGGCTTCGTCGGCTTGCGCCTCGCGTTCGAAGCGGGCGGCGCGGGCCTCAAGCTTGCTCGAGCGCGTGAACTCCTGCGCAATGCCGATCGAGCGCATCGTCATGAAGTCGCGGCCCACGCTGAATTGGTCCTGGCGGGTGACCGGCAGGTTGTTGATTCCGACGGTTAAGGTCGGGTCGGGCAACTGGCTGGCGGCGATCGCCATCGACCGCGCCGCGGTGGCTGCTTCATCGTCCGCGACGAGGCCGGCCGAGCGCTGCTGCGCGAGTTGCAGCGCTTTGTCCAGCGTCAAGACGCGCGAACCAACCGCCGCTTGCGCAATGGCCGACGGATGCACTGTGACAAAAGCAGCGGCAACCAGCGCGCCGTGCACAAGCCGTAACGACGACGGTCGACGCCGGCGGACCCGAACGGGACTGAACGAAGAATTCATGGGCGAACTCCCAAGCGATGCCTGCGGGCCCCGCTCGCGGGGGCGCACGCAAAGTTCCCGCGCTCGAGCCTGCAGCGCAGGCGAGCGCGGCACCAGGTCAGAGGGGAGTCAGCTCAGCGCCGGTGGCCGCCAGCGGCCGCGCGGATCGACGCAAAGAGCGAAGGGCTGGGGAGAACGAACGAGCGGAGCCGCCAGCGGCAAAAATGAACACGAAGGCGTCGAGCTCACCAGCCACGCGCCCGCGGCCGGGCACGCCTGGCCGGTCTTGCAAATCTTGCCGGTCTTCGCGGCTGTGTCGGCATCGTTACAGCAGGCAGGGGTCTTATGAAATGCGCCCGTTGCGAGCGGATGCCCGATCTGCCCGATCGGACATGCCTTTTCGACGACGCTCGCCTGCGCCGCCCCTTGCAGGGCGAGCGCGAGACACAAACCGAGCATCAACAGCTTGCGCATGAGATTCATGCTAACAGACGCATCCGCGCGCGTCCACGATCGGGCCGATCAAGTCCCCGGAAGTGCCCCTGGATTCGCCGACCTTGCGTCGGATCGACCCGCGAGCTGCCACGAATGGCCTCCCCTTGCCCGTCACAGCGTCACCCGCCGCAGCCGCAGCGCGTTGGTGACGACTGAAACGGAGCTCAACGCCATCGCCGCTCCGGCGAACATCGGCGACAGCAGCAGCCCGAACATCGGATACAGCGCCCCTGCGGCGACCGGGATGCCCAGCGCGTTGTAGAAAAACGCAAAGAAAAGGTTCTGCCGGACGTTACGCATCGTCGCGCGCGACAGCCGGATCGCCTTCGCAATGCCCCGCAGATCGCCTTTGACGAGCGTCACGCTGCCGCTTTCAATAGCCACGTCGGTGCCCGTGCCCATCGCGATGCCTACCTGCGCCTGCGCAAGGGCGGGGGCGTCGTTGATTCCGTCCCCCGCCATCGCAACGACGCGCCCGGCGCGTTGCAGCGACTTGATCACGTCCACCTTCTGCTCGGGAAGGACTTCGGCGATCACCTCGTCGATGCCGAGCTGTCTGCCCACCGCCTCGGCGGTCGCGCGCGAATCGCCGGAGACCATGACCACGCGCACGCCCAATGCCTTCAGCGCCTTGACCGCCTCCGGAGTCGTTTCCTTGATCGGGTCGGCTACCGCGAGCACGGCCGCCACGCGGCCGTCGATCGCAGCGTACATGGCGGTTTTGCCTTGAGCCCGCCATGCATCGGCTTTGTGGGCAAGGTCCTGCGGTACGCTACCGAAGCCGTCCATGAAGCGGCGGTTTCCAACGGCGACGCGGCGACCGGCAACGGCGCCCTGCACGCCTTGACCGGTCACCGACTCGAACTTCTCGACCGGCTGCAGCGCGAGCTTGCGATCCTCCGCCGCCTTGACGATCGCCTGCGCCAGAGGGTGCTCGCTCGCGCGCTCCAGACTCGCGACGAGCTGCAACGCCTCGGCCTCATCCGTTCCAGGCGCACTGACCAGATCCATCAGCTGCGGGCGGCCGAGCGTCAGGGTCCCGGTCTTGTCCACCACGAGCGTATCGACCTCCCGCAGCTTCTCGACGGCTTCGGCGTTGCGGAAGAGAATGCCGTTCAGCGCACCCTGGCCCATCGCCACGGTGATCGAGATCGGCGTGGCCAGCCCGACCGCGCAGGGGCAGGCGATGATCAGCACCGAGACGGCGTTCACGAGCGCGTACACGAGCGCCGGGGGCGGGCCGAAGTATCCCCACGCCGCCGCGGTGACGAGCGCGATCGCAATCACCGCTTGGACGAAATATGCGGCGACCAGATCCGCCAGCCGCTGCACGGGTGCGCGGGTTCGTTGCGCCTGCGCCACCATCTGCACGATCCGGGAAAGCAGCGTGTCGGCGCCGACCCGCTCGGCGCGGATCACGATCGTCCCTGTTCCGTTGATCGTCGCGCCGGTGACCCGGTCGCCCGGTTTCTTCGGCACCGGAATCGCTTCCCCTGTAACCATGGACTCGTCCACATTGGATGAGCCCTCCAGGCAGATGCCGTCCACGGGCACCTTTTCACCGGGGCGCACGCGTAGACGATCGCCGACCTGCACTTGGCTGAGGGGCACTTCGATCTCCCGGCCGTCGGGTTCGATCCGCACCGCCGTATTGGGGGCGAGCGCAAGCAAATGGCGGATGGCCTGGCTGGTTTGCCCCAGCGCCCGCAGCTGGAGCACTTCGCCAAGCAGAATCAGTGTGACGATAACCGCCGCCGCCTCGAAGTACGTGCCGACCCGGCCGCCGCTTTCGCGAAACTCCTGGGGGAACCACCCGGGCACCAGCACTGCCGCCAGGCTGAACAAGTAGGCCAAACCCACACCGAGCCCGATCAGCGTGTACATGTTCGGGCTGCGGTTGCGCAGCGAAAGGGCGAATTTGCGAAAGAAGGGCAGGCCGGACCAGAGCACAACTGGCGTGCCCAGCGCCAGTTCCAGCCATACGCGGATTCCGGGGGCAATCCCGAAAGGCTGCGCAATTCCGAAATTGGGCGGAATGGCAAGCGCGACCAGCGGAACCGAAAGGATCACGGCCACGCGGAACCTGCGAGTCATGTCCCGCAATTCGGCGTTGTCGTCACCAGCACCGGCCGCAGGAACCAGCGCCATGCCGCACTTCGGACAGTGGCCGGGCCGGTCGCTGCGCACCTCCGGATGCATGGGGCACGTGTATTCGGCCGCGGCGGCATGGGCGGACAGCATCGGCACGAGCGTCATGCCGCACTTGGGACACGATCCAGGCTCCGCTTGAAGGACCTCCGGGTGCATCGGACAGGTGTACTTCGCGTTTGACATGGCATCTTCCCTGTGGCCGTGCGACCTGTCGAACCTCCGGTGCGGTCGCCGATCAGCCACGAGCCTTCGAATCCGAATGCAACCGCGCTCGCCCCCGAGCGCGCAGCCGTCTACCGAACGGGTTCTGTACGAGTCGACAATGAGTCGTGCCGTTTCCGGCACGGCAGCGCAACGGC
>DATBCD010000055.1:0-11779 GCA_036270655.1 Burkholderiaceae bacterium | reverse complement strand
CGATGGGGTTTTTTGGGCGGCATGGCGCCGAAACGATGCAACCGGAGCGCCTGCGTGACCGCGGCGAAGCGCCGCCGGTCTTGGCTGCCGACGAGGTCCCGCCGGACGTGAACACGTGGATGCCGGGCTTCGACCCAGGGGCGGCCGGCGGTCGCGAAGGCACGATGAAACCGCTGGACCTGCCTTTGCCCAGCAGCGTTGCCGAGGTTTGACTAGCGCCCTCCCGTACTGCCGAAGCCGCCGGCCCCGCGATCGCTGAGTTCGAACGACTCGACCAGGTTGGGCGCCACCTGGACGACGGCGATCACCACAAGTTGGGCGATGCGGTCCAACGGCTGGATCGCGAAGGCCTCGGCGCTTCGATTCCACAGCGAAACCATGATCTGACCTTGATAGTCGGAGTCGATCAGGCCGACCAGGTTGCCGAGCACGATGCCGTGCCGGTGCCCAAGGCCCGAGCGCGGAAGGACCACGGCGGCGTAGCCGGGATCGGCCAGGTGGATCGCGATTCCGCTGGGCACGAGCGCGGTGGCGCCCGGTTCCAGGCGAAGCGGCTGATCGATGCAGGCGCGCAAATCCAGTCCTGCGGAGCCCGCGGTCGCGTAAGCGGGCGGTGAATCGCGCAGGCGCGCATCCAGGATTTTGACGTCGAGTTTCATTGACGCCCCTCTCCCCCGCCCCTCTCCCGCGAAGCGGGAGAGGGGAGAAGTTGCCTGCTGCCCCACCGCCGTGAGAGAGAGGGAGAAGTGACTCCCCTCTGATGCTGTTGGAGAGAGGGAGAAGTGACACCCCTCTGATGCTGTTGTTGGAGACAGGGAGGAGGAGTGACTCCCCTCTCCCGCTTGCGGGAGAGGGGTGGGGGAGAGGGCAGCGAGCTGAACGCTCTCACTTCCCAGCAACCGGCAATCGCGCGGAGATCTCCGCCACGATCCGGCGCGCCTGTTCCAGCTTGCCCGCGCGCGGCAGCGTCACGCTGGCGTGCTCGTCGACCAGGATCAGCTCGGAGTCGTCGGCGCCGATGGCGTCCTGTGCCCGGTTGGCGATGATCAGCGGCAGCTTCTTCGCGGTCAGCTTGGCCCGGGCGTGCTCGATCAGCCCCTCGCTCTCGGCCGCGAAGCCGACGCAAAACGGCGGCGATGGCAGCGCGGCCACCTCGGCCAGGATGTCGGGGTTGGGCACGAATCGGATCGTCACGGGCTCGGGCGGGTTCGACTTCTTCATCTTGCCGGTGCTGGGGTGCTCGGCCCGCCAGTCGGCGACCGCGGCCACGGCCACGAACACGTGCACGTCGCGAGCCCGGGCCATCACCGCCTCGCGCATCTGGCGGGCGCTGGTCACGTCGAGCCGCTGCACGCCGCGCGGCGCGGCCAGCGCGGTCGGGCCGCTGACCAGCGTGACTTCGGCGCCGGCTTCGCGCGCCGCGCGCGCGATCGCATAGCCCATCTTGCCCGAAGAGCGGTTGGTGAGCCCGCGCACCGGGTCGATCGCCTCGAAGGTCGGCCCCGCGGTCACCAGCACGCGCCGGCCCTGCAGGCACTTGGGCTGGAACGCGGCGATCACGTCCTCGACGATCTCCAGCGGCTCCAGCAGGCGGCCGCTGCCGACCTCGCCGCAGGCCTGGTCGCCGCTGGCCGGCCCCAGGATCAGCGCGCCGTCGGCCTCGATGGTGCGCACATTGCGCCGGGTGGCCGGGTGCTCCCACATCTCGACGTTCATCGCGGGCGCCACCAGCAGCAGGCAGCGCTCGCGCGGCCGCGCCACTGCCACCGAGGACAGCAGGTCGTCGCACAGGCCGTGCGCCAGCTTGGCGATGAAATGGGCGGTGGCCGGCGCCACCAGCAGCGCATCGGCATCGCGCGACAGCACGATGTGCCCCATGGCCTGATCCAGGCGCTCGTCCCACAGCTCCACGTAGGCCGGCCTGCCGGTCAGCGCCTGCAGCATCGTGGGCGTGACGAAGTGCAAGGCTCCGTGCGTCAGGACAGCCTGCACCTGCGCGCCCTGGTCCTGCAGGCGGCGCGCCAGCTCGCAGGCCTTGTAGGCGGCCACGCCCCCGGTAATTCCCAGAAGAATCTTGCGGTCCCGCAGATCCATCCTACCGAGCCTTCGGGGAATGTCTCTCCCCTGGGGGAGACGGGCAAGGGGTGAGGGGGAGGCGGTGGTTCACCGGATCTCAGCCCGAGCGCCGCACGCGCAGCAGCTCGTCCACGATCAGCATCACGGCGCCGACCGTGATCGCGCTGTCGGCGACATTGAACGCCGGAAATTCCCACTGGCGGTAATGAAACAGCAGGAAATCGATCACGTGCCCGTGCAGCAGCCGGTCCAGCACGTTGCCGAGCGCCCCGCCCAGGATCAGCGCCAGCGCCCACGAGAACAGGCGCTGCGTGCCGTGGCGCGACAACAAGTACAGGATGAACAGGCAGGCGGCGATCGCCACCGCGGTGACCACGCGCGCCTCCCAGCTGGGTCCGCCGTCGAACATCGAAAACGCCACACCGCGGTTGTGCGCCAGCACCAGGCTGAAATAACTGGTGACCGGCCGCACGTCGCCCAGCCGGAACGCCTTCTCGATCACGATCTTGCTGAACTGGTCGGCGGTGACGATCAGAAGCGCGACCCCGATCCAGGGCAGCAGGCGCTGGCTCCACACACCCGTTCCATAAGCCGCCATCAGGCGAACTCCCGTGGCTCGCCGGGGCCGAACAGGTTGCCGACACAGCGGCCGCAGATGCCCGGATGCCCCGGATCGATGCCGACGTCGGGGCGGTAGTGCCAGCACCGCTCGCACTTCACGTGCGCGCTGGGCACCACCTCGATCCGGTGCGCGGACTCCTGATCGACCCGGTGCAGCGTCGCGCGACTCGTGATGGTCACGAATCGGAGCTCGTCGCCGAGCGTGGCCAGCATCGCATAGCGATCGCCGCTCGCGTATACGTCGATCTCGGCCTGCAGCGATGAGCCCAGGCGGCCCGCCTCGCGCATCACCTCGATCTGCTTGAGCAGGTCGACGCGCCACTCGCGGATCCGGGCCCACTTGGACAGCAGGGCCTCGTGGCCGGCAACGGGAGGCAGCTCGTGATAAAGCTCGGTAAAGATCGTCGCCTCGCGGTCGCGTACGAACACCTTGTAAGCCTCCTCGGCGGTAAAGGACAGAAACGGCGCCATCAACCGCAGCAGGCTGTTCAGGATGTGCCACAGAGCGGTCTGGGCCGACCGGCGCGGTCGCGATGCCGCGCCGGTCGTGTACAGGCGATCCTTCAGCACATCGAGGTAGAACGATCCCAGGTCTTCCGAGCAGAACGTCTGCAGCTTGGCGACCACCGGGTGGAACTCGTAGCGCTCGTAATGCGCGAGCGCCTCGGCTTGGAACTGGGCCGTCAGCGCGACCGCATAGCGGTCGATCTCCACCATCTGCGCGACCGGGACCGAATGTTGCGCCGGGTCGAAGTCGCTGGTATTGGCGAGCAGGAAGCGCAGCGTGTTGCGGATGCGGCGATAGCCCTCGACCACGCGCTTCAGGATCTCGTCGCCGATCGACATCTCGCCCGAATAGTCGGTCGCCGCAACCCACAGCCGGATGATCTCGGCGCCCATTTCCGAGGCGAGCTGCTGCGGATCGATCCCGTTGCCCAGGCTCTTGCTCATCTTGCGCCCCTGGGCGTCGACCGTGAAGCCGTGCGTGAGCAGCGCCTGATACGGGGCGCGGCCGTCGATGGCCGCGCCGATCAGCAGCGAGGAATGAAACCAGCCGCGGTGCTGGTCCGAGCCCTCCAGGTACAGGTCGGCCGGATAGCCGAGCTGGGCGGCGTGCGAGCCGCGCATCACCGTGCGGTGGGTGGAACCCGAATCGAACCAGACGTCCAGGATGTCGTTGATCTTGTCGTACTGCGCCGCCTCCTCGGGGCCGAGCAGGTCCTCGGCGCGCGCGCGCGACCAGGCCTCGACGCCTCCTTGCTCGACCAGCTGGGCGGCGCGCTCCAGCAGCTCCAGGGTGCGCGGATGCAGCTCTCCGCTGCCCCGGTGCAGGAAGAAGGGCAGCGGCACGCCCCAGTTGCGCTGGCGCGAGATGCACCAGTCGGGGCGGTTGGCGATCATCGCGTGCAGCCGCGCCTTGCCCCAGCCCGGATAAAAGGCGGTCGCTTCGACCGCTCGCAGCGCGGTCTGGCGCAGCGTCTCGCCGACGGTCTCGGTCTGCATCACGCCGCGCGTATCGGCGGTGGCCCCGTCCATCCGGATAAACCACTGCGAGGCGGCCCGATAGATCAGGGGCGTCTTGTGGCGCCAGCAGTGCATCGTGCTGTGGACCAGTGTGGTTGCATGCAGCAGATTGCCGGCCTTGCGCAGCGCATCGACGATCTTCGGATTGGCATCCCAGATCTTCAGGCCGCCGAACAGCGGCAGATCGGCCGCGTAGACGCCGTCGCCCTGCACCGGATTCAGGATATCCTCGTCGCTCAACCCGTAATGCTTGGCCGAGTTGAAGTCGTCCATGCCGTAGGCCGGGGCCGAATGCACGATGCCGGTGCCGTCCTCGGCGCTCACGTAGCTGCCGAGCATCACCGGCGAGAACCGCCGGTAGCCCGGGTCCTGACTGGCCAGCGGGTGCTCGAATTTGACGCGGTCGAAATCGACACCGCGCGCGGTCGCGATGATCCGCCCTTGCAGGCCGTAGCGCTTCAGGCACGTCTCGACCAGCGCTTCGGCCAGGATCAGCAGCCGGTCGCCGCAGTCGACCAGCGAGTAGGCGAGCTCCGGGTGGAAATTCAGCGCCTGGTTGGCCGGAATGGTCCACGGGGTCGTGGTCCAGATCGCGGTAAAAACGGGCTTGTCGAAGCCCACCACGCCGAACACCGCGGC
Organism: Burkholderiaceae bacterium; assembly: GCA_036270655.1. Lineage (GTDB taxonomy): Bacteria > Pseudomonadota > Gammaproteobacteria > Burkholderiales > Burkholderiaceae_F > VBCK01. Next base: position 6,919 of record DATBCD010000055.1, on the reverse strand, counting down.
CACCCGGGGGTACTCGCCGGCGGCCAGCGGAAAGGCCACGTCGATCGCGGGCGAGTTGCGGTCCGCGTATTCGACCTCGGCCTCGGCCAGCGCCGAGCCGCAATCGAAGCACCAGTTGACCGGCTTCAGGCCCCGGTACACGAAGCCGCGCTCCATCACGCGGCCGAGGGTGCGGATCTCGTCGGCCTCGGCCTTGAAAGTCATCGTCCGGTACGGATTGTCCCAATCGCCCAGCACGCCCAGGCGCTTGAAGCCCTTCATCTGCAGCGCGATCTGCGCGGTCGCATGCGCGCGGGCCCGCTCCTGCACCTCGGCGCGCGGCAGATTCTTGCCGAACTGCTTTTCGATGTGAATCTCGATCGGCATGCCGTGGCAGTCCCAGCCCGGCACGTACACGGCATCAAAACCGGCGAACGACCTGGACTTGACGACGATGTCCTTCAGGATCTTGTTGACCGCCGTGCCCAGGTGGATCTCGCTGTTGGCATACGGCGGTCCGTCGTGCAGGATGAAGCGCGGGGCGCCCTTGCGCGCGGCGCGGATCGCCGCGTAGACCTTGCGCTCGTCCCATTCCTTGACCCATTGCGGTTCGCGCTTGGGCAGGTCGCCGCGCATCGGAAAGGCGGTCTGCGGAAGATTCAGCGGGTACTCCTCCTTCGCGCTTCCCTCCTTCGCGCTTCGCGCTTCGGAGGGCAGGCGCGCTACGGAGGGCTTGCCCTCCGTAGCGGCGCCAGCCGCGGAGGAGGGGCCCTTGCGGTTGTTGTCGTTCACGCAGGCGTCCCGTCAAAAAGGGCGCGCGCCTGGTCCGCGTCGCGCCGGATCGCGGCCGTCAGTTCCTGGATCGAATCAAAGCGGGCCTCGTCGCGCAGCTTCTGCACGAACTCGACCTCGATCAGCCGTCCGTAGACCTCGTCGGAGAAGTCGAACAGGTGCACCTCCAGCAGCCAGCGGCCGCTGTCGTCGACCGTGGGCCGCAGGCCGACACTGGCCACGCCAGGCAGCTGCACTGCGCCGATGCCGCGCACGCGCACCGCATAGATTCCATGCAGCGCCGGGCGGCGATGTGCGACGCGAAGATTCAGTGTCGGAAAGCCGATCTGGCGCCCCAGCTTCGATCCGTGCAGCACCCGCCCGCTGATCGCGTACGGGTGCCCGAGCAGCTCGCCGGCCAGCGCCAGGTCGCCCTGGCTCAGCGCGGCCCGGATGCGGGAGCTGGAGACACGCTCGCCGCCGACCAGCACCGCAGGGATCTGCTCGACCGTGAAGCCGCTGCGTTGACCGGTGCTGCGCAACAGCGCGACATCACCGGTGCGCCGGGCGCCGAACCGGAAATCATCACCCACCAGCAGCCATTGCGCCTGGCAGCCCTGCACCAGGATCTGCTGGATGAACTGCTCGGCGGTCAGCGAAGCGAAATCCCGGTTGAAGTGCTGCACCAGCACCCGCTCGATGCCCGTCTGGCGAAAGCCCTCGATCTTGTCGCGCAGGTTCGCGATGCGCGCCGGAGCCTGTTCCGGGGAAAAATATTCGCGCGGATGCGGCTCGAACGTCATCACCGCCGCCACCAGGTTGCGTTGCCGGGCCACTTCGACCACGCGCTGCAGCAGGGTCCGATGCCCGCGGTGGACGCCGTCGAAGTTTCCGATCGACAACGCGCAAGCGCGCCGTTCGGCGAGGCTGGGCAGCCCATGAAAAACGCGCATCGTATTCGCTCGAGGCCGCAGGCGGCGGGGAAATCAAGGCCAAGCGCAATTATAGGGTGGCCGATCGGAACGTCTTGATTTTCTTGAGCTTTCGAGTTGCACGCCGCGGCGGCCGCGTACAATGCCGCGCGCGACAGCGCCCGTGATCCAGGCGCGATGCAAAAGCCTGCGATGACCAGCGAGTCCAAATCGATCGTTTGCCTGATTTCCGGGCGCGGCAGCAACCTGGAGGCGATCCTGCGCCCCTCCTTCGCGGCTCCCGCCGCTACGCAGGGCATGCCCTCCGAAGCGCGAAGCGCGAAGGAGGGACCGATCCGGGTGGCCGCCGTCATCAGCAACCGGGCCGACGCGCGCGGCCTTGAAATCGCGCGCGCCCACGGCGTGCCCGCGCTGGCGCTGCCGCACGGCTCCTTTGCGTCGCGCCAGGTGTTCGAGGCTGCCCTGGCGGAGGCGATCGACCTGCACCGCCCCGCGCTGATCGTGCTGGCCGGCTTCATGCGGGTACTGACGCCGGCCTTCGTGGCACGCTATCGCGGCCGCCTGCTGAATATCCATCCTTCGTTGCTGCCCGCGTTTCCGGGGCTGGACACGCATCGGCGTGCGCTCGCCGCCGGCGTGCGCCTGCATGGGGCCACCGTGCATTTCGTCGGCGATCAACTGGACGCGGGCCCCATCGTGGCGCAGGCCGCGGTGCCGGTGTGGCCCGGCGATTCGGAACAGGCACTGGCGGCGCGCGTGCTCGAGCAGGAGCACCTGCTGCTGCCACGCTGCATTGGCTGGATACTCGAGGGCCGCGTGCGCCTGGACGGCGAACGCGTGGTCAGCGAAGGCATTGCACCGCAAGAGCTGCTCGTGTTTGCACGCTGACATGGGCGATTCTCAAATCAGCCCGGTGGTGGTGGACAGCCTGACAAGGCTGCTGGCGCGTCTGCTGCGTTTCGAAGGGCCGGCCGATGCGACGATGTCGCGCCACTTCAAGGCCGACCGGCGGCTGGGCCCGCGCGAGCGCAGCGTGGTGGCCGAGGCGGCGTTCGATGCGCTGCGGCGCCTGGCCACGCTGCGCTGGACGATGCAGACGGCCGATCCGCTGCGAGCGCCGCATCTGGCCGCGCTGGTCGAGCTGGCGCGCATGCATGGCATCGACAGCCTGGGGCCGCGCCTTCTGCGTGGCGACGAGCGCGCGGTGCGCGGTGCGGCCTCGATCGACCTGGCGCTGGCTCCATCGGCGGTGCGCGCCGAGGTGCCGATGTGGCTGTTTCAGAAGATCACGGTCCAGTATCACGACGCGCAGCCGTTGCTCGAAGCGCTGGTGCGGCCGGCGCCGCTCGACCTGCGGGTCAACACCGTCAAGACCGACCGCGATGCCGTGCTGGCCGAATTCAAGGCGATTGCGCGCGCCGGCGGCGCGCCGGCTGCCGTGCCGACCCGCTACAGTCCGGATGGCATCCGGCTGAGGGACAAGCCGGCGTTGACGCGCTGGCCGATGTACAAGGACGGGCGGATCGAAGTGCAGGACGAGGGCAGCCAGCTGGTAGCGCGCCTGGCCGCGCCGCGACGAGGCAATATGGTGGTCGACTTCTGCGCCGGGGCCGGAGGCAAGACGCTGGCGCTGGGCAGCCTGATGAAATCGACCGGGCGCATCTATGCGTTCGATGTGAATGCCAGGCGGCTGGCCGGCCTGGGCCCGCGCCTGGCTCGCAGCGGGCTGTCCAATGTGCATCCGGTCGTGATCCGCAGCGCGGGCGACGTGCGCGTCAAGCGCCTGGCGGGAAAGATCGACCGCGTGGTGGTCGACGCCCCGTGCAGCGGCAGCGGAACGCTCAGGCGCAATCCGGATCTGAAGTGGCGCTTCGACGAAAGCGAGCTGCAGCGTCTGGTCGCGCTGCAGGCGGATGTTCTGCGCGCCTCGGCCCGCCTGGTCAAGCCGGGCGGCCGGCTCGTCTACGCGACCTGCTCGCTGCTGTCGGTCGAGAACCAGGACCTGGTGGCGGCCTTCCTGTCGGAGCACCCGGAGTTTTCAGTGGTGCCCGCTGCCGAGGTGCTGCGCGGCCAGGGCATACAGGTCGACGAGGCTGAACGCTTCGCCCCCTGGTTCGTGATGCTGCCGCATCTGCACGACACCGACGGCTTCTTCGCTGCCGTGCTGGAGAAGAGTGCTTGAACGGCTCGCCCTTGCGCGAGTTGCTGGACGCGTTGGCAGAGGGGCTGGCGCGGCCGCGGCACGCCTGGGAAGCGGTCGTGATCGGGGTGGCGCTCGCGGCCGGCTGGGTGCTGGCCCGCTCCGTGCGCAGCCGCGTCGAGGCGCGCCTGACCGCGGCCGCACACGCCAAGATCCCGCTCGACGTACTGAAGTTCTCGATCGAAGGGGCGCGGCGCCTCGCGTTTCCGGCCACGGCCCTGCTGCTGCTGTGGGCCGGGGAGCTTGCGATGCGCACGGCGGGCCTGATCGCCAACGCGGCCGATGCGCGGCTGCTGCGCCTGGCGATGGCGTTGATCGGGGCACTGGCAGTGGTACGGCTGGTGGTGTACGCGATGCGGCGCGCGTTGATCAACGTGGAGCTGATCGGCACCTTCGAGCGGGGCATCGCGCTGACGGTCTGGGGCGTGACTGCGCTGTACGTGACGGGCGTGCTGACCGACGTGACCGACTGGCTGGAGGCCACGCGCATCCCGATCGGCAAGACGATGGTTTCACTGTGGGCGATATTCACCGGCGTGACCACGACGCTGGTCTGCCTGCTGGCGGCGATGTGGATCGGCTCGCTGGTGGAAACGCGCCTGATGGCAGCCCCGGGGCTGGATCGGAATTTCCGGGTGGTGCTGGGGCGTGTCGCGCGGGCCGCGCTGATGCTGATCGCGCTGCTGGCCGCGTTGGGGTTGTCGGGCATCGACCTGACGGTGCTGTCCGTATTCGGCGGGGCGCTGGGCGTGGGCCTGGGGCTGGGGCTGCAGCGGATCGCCAGCAATTACGTCAGCGGTTTCATCCTGTTGCTGGACCGCAGCTTGCGGATCGGCGACCTGATCTCGGTGGCCGGCTCGGTCGACCGGTACTACGGAACGGTCACCCAGATCAACACGCGCTACACGCTGCTGCGCGCGATGGACGGCACTGAATCGGTGATACCGAACGAGATGCTGGTCTCCTCTCCGGTGGTCAACCATTCACTCAGCGACCGGCGCGTGCGCCTGGCGGTGCGCGTGTCGATCGCGTACGAATCGGACCTGGATCTGGCGCTGCGGCTGGGTGAAGAGGCGGCCCGATCGACCGAGCGCGTGCTGGCCGATCCGCCGCCGGGTTCGCTGCTGGTCGAGTTCGGGGCCGACGGCTTGCTGCTCGAGATCGGCTTCTGGATCGAGGATCCGGAGCAAGGCCGGATGAACGTGCAGTCAGCCGTTGCGATTGCCGTGTATAAGTTATATTCGGACAAAGGGATTGCGATTCCATATCCCCGCCGTGACGTCCGCGTGTTGGCGGGATCTGTCCCTGACGCCGGCGGTAGAGAAGGTGGCCAATCGCCCCCTTCAGGCTCAGGTTCCTCCCCAGGCCGCAGGTAAAATAGGGTTATCTACGGGAGCGCCGAACCCAAAAAAGCGCGTAGCCGCACGGATAGTTCTCCGGCCGGGTGGACTGGGAGAATATTTCAAGGCGTCACGTTCAGAGGTTCGTACCTTGGCGCCGAAGCCGCTGATTTTTCTGGAGATTGAATGCAACTGCTCGAATTCCTGAACGGAGGCCTGCTCCGTCCGAATTGGATCGGATTGGTGGTGGCCACGCTGGCCATGACCCACGTCACGATCGCCGCCGTCACGATTTTCCTGCACCGCTCGCAGGCGCACCGGGCGCTGGATCTACACCCGATCGTCAGTCACTTCTTCCGGTTCTGGCTCTGGATCACCACCGGAATGGCGACACGCGACTGGGTGGCAATCCACCGCAAGCACCACGCGAAGTGCGAAACCGCGGACGATCCGCACAGTCCCCAGGTCAAAGGGCTGCGCACGGTGCTGTGGCGCGGCGCCGAGCTGTACATCGCGGAGAAATCCAATACCGAAACGATGCAGCGCTACGGTCACGGAACGCCCAACGACTGGCTGGAGCGTCGCGTGTATGCGCGCTGGAGCTGGCAGGGTTGCGGCGTGATGCTGGTGACCGACGTGCTGCTGTTCGGCGCGGCCGGCCTTGCGGTCTGGGGCGTGCAGATGGTGTGGATTCCGTTTTTCGCCGCCGGCGTGATCAACGGCATCGGCCACTTCTGGGGCTATCGCAACTTCGACCATCCGGACGCCAGCACCAACATCGTTCCATGGGGCCTGCTGATCGGCGGCGAGGAACTTCACAACAACCACCACACGTATCCGACCTCGGCCAAGCTGTCGAACAAGTGGTACGAACTGGACCTGGGCTGGGGCTATATCCGCCTGCTGCAGTGGCTGCGGCTGGCCAAGGTGCTGCGGGTGGCGCCGGTGCCGCGCCTGAGCGGGGCACGTCACCCGATCGATTTGCAGACGCTGCAGGCGGTCGTGTCCAACCGCTACGACCTGCTGGCGCGCTATGCGCGCGCCAGCCGGAAGGCGTTTCACGACGAGCTGACCCGGCTCGGCCTGTCGGCTCCCGAGCATGCCCGCTTCGCGCGGATGAAGAAGTGGGTGACGCGCCGTTCGGCGCCCATGCCGGCCGCCCACCAGCAGACCTTCACCGAGCTGATGGGCCGAAGCGGCGTGTTGAAGACCTTGATCGAGATGCGCGACGAGCTGACCGCGACCTGGCAGCATGCGGCGTCTTCGAGCGATGAGATGCTCAGCCACCTGCAGCGCTGGATCGCGCGCGCCGAAGCCAGTGGAATTCAGGCGCTGCAGGAAGCGGCGGCGCGGATCCGAAGCTACGTGCCGGCCGCGGCCGTCGGCTGACCGCGACGACCCTCTCCCTGTCCCTCTCCCGCAAGCGGGAGAGGGGACCCTCGGCGATCCGCTGTCGCTTACTTGGGCCGCCTGCGCTCGCGCAAGCGATACGACTTAGCAGGTCCTTCCTTCGCTTTGCGATAAAGAAGACTTAGCAGATCCCGTCTCTCGCGCAAGCGGGAGAAGGTCAGGGAGAGCAGGTCCCCTCTTTCGCGTAAGCGGGAGAAGGTCATGGAGAGCAGATCCCCTCTCTCGCGCAAGCGGGAGAAGGTCAGGGAGAGCAGATCCCCTCTCCCGCGCAAGCGGGAGAAGGTCAG
>DATBCD010000054.1:0-4327 GCA_036270655.1 Burkholderiaceae bacterium | reverse complement strand
ACCGCAACCAGCCTGCAATTCTCGTATCTCGCCGGTCCGGTGGCAGCAGGCTTCGCCGTCGCCAGGTTTGGCGGTCCCTGGGCGCTGTTCATCGACGCGGCCAGCTTCCTGCTGATGGGCCTGCTGGCGCTGACCCTGCCCACGATCGCTCGCGAACCGCGTGTCGCGGATGCGGCAGCCAATCGCTGGCTCGGCTTCGGCGCGCTGTTCCGCCTGCGCCACGTCCCCGCGCTCACGCTCCTGTCGCTGGTGTTCTTCTTCTCCTACGGCCCGTTGGAGGCGGCCCTGCCGGTCTATAGCGGCCAGTCACTGCACGCCAACGCCGCCGGCTACGGGCTGCTGTGGACCGGCTTCGGGGTGGGGGCCTTCGCGGGCGCGCTGACGCTGACCAGGCTCTCGCGCCGCTGGCGGCCGAGCATTGCCTTACCGATGATCGCGGTGCTCTGGGGAGCGCTGCTGTGCCCCCTGTTTTTCATCCGACAGCTCCCGCTCGCGATGCTGTTCCTCGGTATGGCTGGCGCAGCCTGGGCGCCGTATACGCCGATGGAAACCACCCTGCTGCAGCGGCTCGTCCCGGCCCAGATGCGCGGCCAGGTCTTCGGCGCCCGGCATTCGCTGGTGGTAGCGGCGGCGCCGCTGGGAGCCGCCTTCGGTGGCGTGCTGCTGCAATATCTTTCGGCGCCGCTGGTGATCGCCATCTCGGGGCTCGCCTGCATCCTCGCCGGGCTGGGTGGCCTCGTCTCGCCATCGCTGCGTCAGTTGCAACGAGGTCTTTGACATCAGAAAGCTGGCCGCCTGACGTGACGTCAGCCTGTCGTACTCTGTTCCTGCTCACGGGCCGATGATCGCGTAATCGTGCTCGCCCAGGCCATTGAAATTCGTGATGAGCGGCGCGGAATAGGCACCCATGTCCTCGAGCAGGAGCCAGTCGCCTTCGCGCGTGCCCACCGGAAGATCGAACGGCGCGGGAGTCTCGTCCGTGGAGTCGCAGGTGGGGCCGAAGACCCGGTAGCGCCGCGTGGGACCGGTGCGCTCCTCGCCGTCCCTGGTCAGTACGCGCGTCGGCGGCTGAATCTTCGAGTGGGTGAGCTCCGCGAGCGCGCCGTAGATGCCGTCGTTCAGGTAGACGGCCGCGTCCTTCGCCAGAAGCACCTGGGTGAGGACGGCACCGCCGCTCGTAACCAGTGCGCTGCCCGGCTCGCAGCGCAGCGGCGGGGGCGAGCCGGCAAACTCCCGGGTCGACGCTGCGGCAATCGCATCCATGAAATCTTTCAGCGTCCGGTGCCGCGGCATCAGGACGCTCGGGAAGCCGCCGCCGACGTTCAGATACGCCGGGCGCACGGCGGCAGCCTCGGACACCTGTGCAAACACGCCAATGCCGTTCGCATACGCCTGCGGGTCGGTCGTCTGCCAGCCGACGTGCATCGCGAGCGCGGCGCGAGCGCCCCGCTCGATCGCCCGGCGCATCAGCGCCGCGGCATCGGCTGGCGTGGCTCCGAATTTCTCGTTGAACGAGACGGTTGCGGCGGCGTTGGGCGCCGCGACGCGCACCTGTACGGTGATATCGGTTCCTGCTTCCTCGAGGAGCTTTTCGAGCTCGACCGCGTGGTCCACGACGAAATCCCGGACACCGAAGTCGCGGTAGGCGCGCCGGATGGACTGCCTGGACTTGACCGGATGGTTGTAGGCGCAGCGCCCCTCGGGCAGTATTGCGCGCACGAGCGCGATCTCGGTCAGGGAGGCCACGTCGAATCCGCGCACGCCGCCCTCGATCACCCATCGGACGAGCTCCGGATCGGGATTGGCCTTGACCGCGTAGAGCACCTCGCCCGGGAAAAGCCGCACGAATTCCTGTACGGCACTACGTACGCGGTGTGGGAAATAGCAGAACACCGGCGTCTCGGTGCTTTTTTGACGCAACAGTTCGACGACGCTGGCGTGACGGATGCGGGGCATCGAGAGCATTCTCTCAGGTATCCTGGCCAACCGCCGGAAGCCTGCGCGGTTTCATTGAGGTTCGGAGGCGCGCGATGATTCGCGAGTTCGGCGGCGAGGGCCACTAGCGGGCATGGGCCTTCCGGTGCGCTGGGCTGTGCTCGCCGGCCTGTTCGGCTTTTCCTTCTTCGCCTACGTCGAACGAACCAGCATCGGCGTCGCCGCGGATCGGATGATGCCGGAGCTCGGTCTGAGCCAGGTGCAGGTGGGCTGGCTCTTCACCGCGTTCCTGGCGAGCTACGCGGCCCTCCAGGCGCCGGGCGGCTGGGTCGGGCAGCGATACGGAGCGCGGCTGACCCTCGTGGCCTGCAGTGCAATCGCACTGGCGGCGACGGTGACGACCGCCTTGGCGCCGGCCCTGTTCGCGGGCACATCCGCCTTCATCGTGCTGCTGCTGTCGCAACTGCTGCTCGGCGCCGCCCAGGCGCCCGTGTTCCCGGCGACCGCAGGGGCGACCGAATCGTGGTTTCCTCCGCGGCAGTGGAGTTTCGCACAGGGCCTTCTGAGCTGCGGCCTGAACCTGGGCTCGGCGGCCGCGCCGCCGGCCATCGCGGTGCTGATGGTCGCCATGAGCTGGCAGGCCGCGCTGCTGCTGGCGAGCACGCCCCTGGTCGCGTTGACCCTGTTCTGGTATTTGCGCGCGCGGGACCTTCCCGGCGACGACCCGCGCGTGTCGCGGGAGGAGCTCGAAGAGCTGCAGCCCGCGCAAACGCCATCGGGTGCGTTTCCGAGCGCGCGCCGGGTGTATGCGCTGCTGTTCGACCGCAGTCTTGTCTGCCTGACCGCATCCTACCTGGTCATGAACTACGTGTTCTATTTCCTGACGTTCTGGTGTTTTCTCTACTTCCGCCAGGAGCGCCATTTCTCGACGATCGACAGCGGATGGCTGGCCGCGGCTCCCTTCATCGCCGCCGGTGCGGGCGCTGCGCTCGGTGGACGCGCCTGCGACGCGCTGCGCAAGCGCTTCGGCGAGCGCTGGGGCTTGCGCGCCGCACCGCTGCTCGTCCTGCCGATCAGCGGACTGGCCCTCGTGGCCGCGGCGGGCGCCCCGAGTGCGATGTCCGCCGAGATCGCCCTGTGCGTGGCCTTCGCGGCCATCGAGGTGACCGAAGGAATCTACTGGGCGGCGGCGATGCGCATCGCCGGCAGCGACAGCATGCTGGCCACCGGCATCCTGAATACCGGCGGCAACGTCGGAGGCATCATCGGTACCCCGGTGGTCGCGCTGCTGACCGCGCTGCACAGCTGGAACGCGGCGTTCCTGACCGGGGCGGCATGCGCCGTCATCGCCGCACTGCTGTGGTTCGGCGTCGACCCCCTGTCGAAAGAGCGCCCGACCTGAGCACGCGCGACAGATTCGCGGCCGTGGAGCGGATCAATCGGGGTGGCCGGGGCGCAGCGGCCAGCGGCTGCGGAAAGGCGACAGGTCGAACGAAGACCGTCCGCTGGTGGCCAGATCAGCCAGCACTTCGCCGATGACGCTGGCGAATTTGAAGCCGTGCCCTGAGCACGGGCTGGCGATCAGCACGTTGTCGTACTGCGGGTGCCGGTCGATCCAGAAGTGCTCATCCGGCGTGTTCGTGTAAAGACAGGCGGTGGCCGACCGGAAGGTTCCGTCGGCATCCGGCAGGAAGCGACGTATCAGGGAGCGGGCGTTCTCGACTTCGTCCACGGCGACCTCGCGCGTCAGGCTGTCCGGCGATCCGGTGACGCCTTGGTGGTGGCAGGCGACCTTTACGCCGTTGCCCAGATCCGGAAAGCCGTAGGCGAAGCGATCGCCGTCGAACTGCCACAGATGCACCGGACAGTTCGCGGCGGAAAAATGTTCAGGCGATGACCTCGGGTCGAACCAGAATGCGACCTGGCGCTCGACCACGAGCGGAGGCTCAAGAGACTCCAGCAATTGCCCGACCCAGGCGCCGGCACTGACGATCAGCAAGTCTGCACCGTAGTTTCCGCTGCGGGTAGTGACCGATACGCCGTTGGCGTCGGCCTCCCAGCCGAGAACCGGTTCGTCACCGTGGATCTGCGCGCCGCAGGCCCGGGCGCCCGACAGATGGGCCTGCACACAGGCCTCGGGAAAGAGAATCCCGGCGCGCGGCTCGTAGACGGCGACCATGTCCGGCTCGGGCCGGAACGCGGGAAAGCGGCGGGAGATTTCAGAGACGGTGAGAACCTCATGGTCCAGGCCGTACCGTTCGGCGCTTGCCCTGGTGCCTGCCACCAGTTCGGAGTCCGGCCGGCCGAACATCAGGCCGCCTGTCAGCAGCAGCAAGGGTTCTGCAGCGTCGCGCTCCAGCTCTCGCCAGAGCTCGTAGGCACGGCGGACCAT
>DATBCD010000053.1:0-26360 GCA_036270655.1 Burkholderiaceae bacterium | reverse complement strand
TCATCGGTGGTCGGCCTCGTGATTCCGCTGGGGTACAGCTTCAATCTCGACGGTACCAACATCTACATGACGCTGGCCACGCTGTTTCTCGCGCAGGCAACTAACACGCCTCTTACTTTCGCCCAGGAAATGACCATCCTGCTGGTGGCGATGCTGACTTCCAAGGGTGCGTCGGGGGTTACTGGCGCCGGCTTCGTAACCTTGGCTGCGACGTTGACGATCATCCCCGATATTCCAATCCAGGCGCTGGCGATCCTGGTCGGTATCGATAAATTCATGAGCGAATGCCGTGCCCTGACGAATCTGATCGGAAACGGCGTCGCCACCGTCGTCATCAGTCGATGGGAACATGAGCTCGATCGCGAGGAGCTTCACCAGGCGATGGCGCATCCGGTCGATCTGGGCGAAGCGCTCGAGAGGGAGGCACTTTGACGCCGCCGCGATCGACCTTCGAGGGTGATTGGTGAGGGAGCGCAGCCTATGAACACAGCACTGTCGCAAACGGTCACCACCGCGCTGGGCGGATATGAGCTGCTGAACGATCCGCTGCTGAACAAAGGCACCGCCTTCACCGATGCCGAGCGGGACGAGTTCGATCTGCATGGCCTCCTGCCCCCTCACGTGGCGAGCCTCGATTCGCAGGTCGAGCGCCGCCTCGAGGCCTTTCGCGCGGTGGGCGAGCCGCTCCAGCAGTACATATTCCTGCGCGGCTTGCAGGACACGAACGAGACCCTGTTCTATGCCCTGGTGACGCGGCACATCGAAGAGATGATGCCGATCATCTATACGCCGACCGTCGGGCTTGGCTGCCAGCTGTTCAGCCACATTTATCGCAGGCCGCGCGGCTTGTTCCTGAGCATTCCACACAAGGACCGGATGCGGCGGATCCTGCATCTGCCGAACTTTGACGCGGTCGAGGTCATCGTCGTCAGCGACGGCGAGCGGATCCTCGGCCTTGGCGACCAGGGCGCCGGCGGCATGGGGATCCCCATCGGCAAGCTCTCGCTCTACACCGCTTGTGCCGGCCTGCATCCCTCGACCACGCTGCCGATCCTGCTCGATGTCGGGACCGACAACCAGGAGCGGCTGGCCGACCCCATCTACATCGGCTGGCGGCACGCTCGCGTGCGCGGAGCCGAGTACGACGATTTCGTCGCCGCGTTTGTCGATGCCGTCCGCGAGCGCTGGCCCCACGTGCTTCTGCATTGGGAGGACTTCGCCAATCGCAACGCCGGCCGGCTGCTCGCACGCTATCGCGACCAGCTGTGCACCTTCAACGACGATATCCAGGGCACCGCCGCCGTGGCCGTCGGTACGCTGCTCAGCGCAATCAATGTGACGGGGCTGCCGCTGAGGCAGCAACGGATCGCCGTGGTGGGCGCAGGCTCGGCCGGCTTGGGCATCTGCTCGCTGATGCTCCGTGCCATGATCGACGAGGGTCTGCCCGAAGCCGAGGCGCGCGGACGCTTTTATCTGGTCGACCGGGCAGGTTTGCTGGTCGAGGGCATGGCCGATCTGCAGCCGGCCCAGGCGCCGTTTGCGCAACGGCGCGAACGCATCGCCGGCTGGAAGCTGGGCGCACCCGGGCAGATCGGCCTGCTCGAGGTCGTGGCCAATGCGCAGCCGACGGTCCTGATCGGAACATCCGGGCAGCCCGGCGCCTTCACGGAGGCGGCGATACGCGAAATGGCGCGGCACGTTGCCCGGCCGGTGATCCTGCCGCTGTCGAATCCGACGGCGCGAAGCGAGGCGACACCGCAGGACCTTCTGACGTGGACCAATGGTCAGGCCTTGATCGGCACGGGCAGCCCTTTCCCGCCGGTGCAACGCGACGGCCGTGCGCTGAAGATCGACCAGACCAACAACGCATACGTCTATCCGGGCGTTGGCCTCGGGGTGATCGTCGCCAGGGCGCGCCGCGTCTCCGACGGGATGTTTCTGGCGGCGGCGCGAGCGTTCGCCGACCTGTCCCCGGCAAAACGCGACCCGAGCGCTCCATTGCTGCCGCCGCTGGTCGAGTTGCCAGCGATCTCGCAGCGTGTCGCGCTCGCCGTGGCCCGGCAGGCGCAGACCGACGGGCTGGCGCAGCCTTGCCCGGAAGAAACGCTCGCGGCCGCGATCAAGGCAAAGTCCTGGCAGCCGAGGTATGCGCCCTACCGCCGGCTTCGCCCGCAGCCAATCGCGTGACGTCCCGGCCGCTGCCCTGTCGCGACTGTCGGGTCGGGCTCGGCTCTTTTTTCAGATGGAGCTCAGCGCCGCCTTCACTTTGTCCGGCGTGAACGGCACCGAGCGGACGCGCGCGCCCGTCGCGTTATGGATGGCGTTGGCGATCGCTGCCGGCACCACGGCCGCCGACGGCTCGCCCGCGCCCCACGGCTTCTCGGTCTGGCGCTCCATCAGCCTGATCGCGATGTCCGGCACGTCGGAGAACCTGAGGATCGGATAGCTCGCCCAGTCCACACTGGTCACGCGCGAGCGATCGAACTTGAGTTCCTCGATAAGCGTCCGGCTCACCGTCTGCACGACGTTGCCTTCGATCTGGTTGCGAAGGCCGTCCGGGTTGATGATCTGTCCGCAATCATGCGCCACATGGAACTTCGTGACGCGGACCCTGCCCGTTTTCAGGTCGACCTCGACGTCTGCCACAGCGCCCACGTACGTGCGCACCAGGTCGTATTTGACGTAAGCAAGCCCGCGGCCGCGCGCGATGTCGCCGCTCACCTCGGCGCGGGCAGCCCGCGGCTTCCAGTCGGCCAGTTCCGCCAGCGCCTGCAGCAGTTCGGCGCCACGCGGGTCTTTGATGTTCTTCAGGTGAAACTCGAACGGGTCGACTCCAATCGCGGATGCGATCTCGTCGACGAAGCTTTCGTTGCCGAACGTGTTCTGCATCCGCCCGGGCGTTCGGATCCACGACGGGCGGAATGGCGTTTCGGTCAGCCAGTGAGCAGTCGCCCGGATGTTCGGGAACGTGTACGGGATCGCCAGTGACCCATGTATGTTTCCCGGATGCGATGCCACCGTCGGCAGGCCCGCGAGCTCCGCCGGCAATAGCGCGACCGCGATGTCCTTCGGCAGCTCCGGGAGGAAGACTTCGGACTGCCAGCCGACCACGTTGCCTTGACGATCGAGCGCGGCTCGGTAGTCGTACAGCGTCGGCGGCCCCTTCGGGTCCCAGCCGTGCTCGTCCTGGCGCATCCACTGCACGCGCACCGGCGCCGTGATTTCTTTCGCGATCAACGCCGCGTCCGCGGCGGCATCCTCGTGCCCGTTGCGCCCGTAGCATCCCGCGCCTTCGACATAGATGCAGCGGATATCATCCGGGCTCATCCCGAGCATCGTCGCGATTTGCCTGCGCAACAGGTGTGTCTGCTGTGACGCGCTCCAGACCGTCAGTTTGCCGTCGACGTACTCGGCAACCGAGCACGACGGACCGATCGAGCCATGCGTGTGGATCGCGAAGTCGTAGCTGGCGGCGACGAGCCTGGCGTCTGGCGTTTTCAGTGCCTCGCCCGCATCGCCGATCTTCTGCACGTCCTCGTCCCTGGCGACCTTCGTATTGCGCACGTACTCCCACAATTTCGCCTGCTCGGGAAGGCCCGCCCAGTCGGACCACTTGACGTCGATTGAACGGCTCGCCGCGATGGCCCCCCATTCGCTGCGCGCCAGTACGGCGATGAAGTTGCCCTTCCTGACCGCTCTGACGTAATCGGCAATCTTGCGACATTCGGAATCGTCCCACGACATCAGCGTCGCCTTCATGCCGCCCGGTCGGACCACGCGCGCGTGCAGCATTGCCTTGCGCCGAAAGTCCTGCATGAATGTAAAGCGCCCGGTCACCTTGTCGGGAATGTCGAGGCGGGCGATGGGCTTGCCGACGATCGTAAAATCCTTGGGGTCCTTGGTCGGCGCCTTGGCATCGACGGCCAGGCGGAAGTCCTTGCCTCCGATCAGGGCCGCGTAGTCGACCCCCTTGCCGCCCGCCTTCGGTGTGACGACGCCGTCCTTGACCACGACCGCGTCCTTGTCCAGACCGAGCTTTGCCGCGCCCTCGGCCAGCAGCGCCTGGCGCGCGGTTGCCGCCGCCTGCCGGATCTGCATACCGCCGTTCTGGATGGACTGGCTGCCGAACGTCACCCCCTGATCCGGCGTGAGCAAGGTGTCACCCTGGATCACGGTGACACGGCCGAGCGGCACCGACAACTCCTCCGCGGCGATCTGGCAAATCGCGGTCTGGACGCCTGTGCCAAGATCGACCTTGCCCGAGTACACCGTCACCTGGCCCTTCGCGTCGATCGAGAGGAAGCCGTCGACCTGGTCGGCGGCGACCGTCTTCGCGAACGCTTTCGCGCCGGCCGCGCCGGCGCTGCGCGGGCTCAGGGAAAACGTGACAAGGAGCGCACCGCCGGTCTTGAGCAGATCGCGCCGGGCGACATTGATCGTGGCTGCCGAAATTCGGGTGGTCATGGCGGCCCCTTCAGGCGATGGTCTGGGCCGCGCGCTGGATCGCGCGCACGATGCGTACGTGGGTGCCGCACCGGCACAGGTTGCCGGCGAGCGCGGTCTTGATGTCGTCCTCAGTCGGCCTCTTGTTCGCCTGCAACAACGCGGCAGCCTGCATGATCATGCCGTTGATGCAATAGCCGCATTGCACGGCCTGCTCCTGGATGAACGCCGCCTGCAGTGGATGCAGCCTGGCCGGCGTTGCCAAGCCTTCCAGCGTCACGACCTTTTTGTTCGCGACCGTGCTGACCGGCGTCACGCAGGAGCGCACCGCCTTGCCGTCGACATGGACCGTACACGCGCCGCATTGCCCGAGCCCGCAGCCGAAGCGAGGTCCGCGCAGGCCCAGATCGTTGCGCAAGGCGTACAGAAGCGGCATTTGCGGATCGTCTGCATTGACTGTGGCTGGCTTGCGATTGAGGTTGAAGGTGATTTTCATCGCGGTAAGCTCCATCGTCCGGATCGGGCTCGTTGTCCACGGCTTGCGGCTTCGTGCCAGGCACCGCGCCAAAATCTTAGTCCTCCGGCCCGACGGCGGTTTGTCCCGTGCGGCGACAAGTGTGTCAGGTGTCGTGGGGACGGGTAGCGACCGGCGCACTGGCGAAGCGTGAGCGGAATCTTGCCGTAGACTCTCGGCAATTCTCGTGTGTGAACGTCGCCGCCCCAGCTCTCGACCATGAGCGCACCCGTCTGCCGGCCGCCCAGGCCATTTCGCGTGCTCGGCGTGCAGCAGATCGCGCTGGGCAGCACGGACAAGACCAGACTGCGCCGGCTCTGGATCGACCTGCTCGGCCTGACGCTCGAAGGCAGCTATCGCAGCGAGCGCGAAAACGTCGACGAGGACATCGCGATCGTCGGCCAGGGGGCGGCGCGCTGCGAGATCGATTTGATGCAACCGCTGGACCCGGCGGCGCGTCCGGCCGTGCACGAACCGGCCCTGAATCACGTGGGCCTGTGGGTCGACGACCTGTCCTCGGCGGTGCAGTGGCTGACGGCGCAAGGCGTTCGGTTCGCTCCGGGCGGCATCCGGCGCGGCGCCTCGGGCCACGACGTCACGTTCATTCATCCAAAAGCCGCCCCGGAAGCGCCGGTCGCCGGCGAGGGCGTGCTGATCGAACTGGTCCAGGCTCCACCGGAGGTGATTGCGGCACTAGGCTAGACGGCAAGGAGGCACCGCGATGGAAACCTACCGATCTGAAAGGCGGAAGTTGGCGCGCTGGCGCGCCGCCGCTCTTGCCGCGCTGTGGGCGGCGGTGCTGTGCGGATGCGCCAGCTACAACGGCAGCTCGCTTGCCCCCGGCAAGTCCACGCTGCAGGACGTGCTGGCGACGATGGGCAAGCCCGCGGCGCAATGGACCTTGCCGGATCGTTCGATGCGGCTTTCGTATCCGCGCGGGCCTTCCGGATATCATTCGTTCATGGTCGATATCGATGCGCAGGGACGCCTGCAAGGCATCCGCGACGTGATGAACCAGGAGACCTTCAACCATATCTCGCGCGGCATGACCGAAGACGACGTGGTGCGCACGATCGGCCCGCCGGTGCCTGCCTGGACCAACTACTTCGCGGCGCGCAAGGAGCTGGTCCTGGAGTGGCACTACTGCAACGAGTCCAGCCAGGGGGCGCGCTTCGATGTGCTGCTCGACGGCGACCGGCACGACGTCAGAGGCACAATGAGCTGGATCGAGGATTGCGGCTTCGGGCCTTGCGCCTGCGGCCGCTAGGCGCGGCGCTTGACACAAGCCCATCGGCAGGGGGGTGCATGAGCCAGATACCGTTGGGGGCCCGCGGGACGTTCGAGCTGGTAGTGAGCGCTGAACACCTGGCCAACCGATTCAAGGATGCGACGCTGCCCGCGGTGCTGGCCACGCCGGTGATGATCATGGTGATGGAAAACGCCGCGCTGAACGCGATCAAACCCTACCTGGCGCCCGGGCACAGCGCGGTCGGCACTCATATCGACGTCGCGCATCTGGCCGCGACCCCGCCCGGGCGCAAGGTCATCGGCGAGGCCGAGGTGACGGGGGTCGACGGGCGGCGCATCGACTTCGCCGTTCGCGCGCTGGAAGGGGGCGAACCGATCGGCGCCGGCACGCATCAGCGCATGCTGATCGAAATCGCCAAGTTCAACGAGCGCCTGAAAGCCAGGACGGGCGCCGGCTGACTTTCGCCATGGTTTTGACGGACGAGCTGATCCGGCGACTGAAGTGCGCCGCGCACATGGTCGTCTTTACCGGCGCCGGCGTGTCCGCCGAAAGCGGAATACCGACCTTTCGAGACAATCAGACCGGGTTGTGGCGCAACTTCGACGCACAGACGCTGGCCACCTGCGACGGATTCGCACGGGATCCGGCGCTGGTGTGGGGCTGGTACGAATGGCGCCGCTGCAGGGTGCTGGCCTCGCAGCCCAACGCGGCCCATCGGGCGATCGCGGCGCTGGCAGGCCGGGTCCCGCGGCTGACGCTGGTGACGCAGAACGTCGACGACCTGCACGAGCGCGCTGGAAGCTCCGAGGTAGTGCACCTGCACGGTCGCATCGGCCATCCTTACTGCAGCGCGTGTCGCCGCGAATACCCGGTGCCCGCGGAGGCTCCAGCCGAGCCGGAAGGCGGGCGCAGGCTGGAGCCGCCGCGCTGCCCGTACTGCGGCGGATGCGTGCGGCCAGGCGTCGTCTGGTTCGGCGAATCGCTGCCCAGATCGGCCTGGGAGCGGGCACTTGAAGCGGCGGGCGGATGCGATGCGTTCCTGTGCGTGGGAACGTCCTCGATCGTCGAGCCGGCCGCCAGCCTGACGCGGGTTGCGATCGCGGCGGGTGCGGCGACGGTCCAGGTCAACATCGACAGCACCTGGCTGGACGATCTGGTCACGCTGAATCTGCGCGGGCCGGCCGCATCGATGCTGCCTCTGCTTCTGGCGCAGCTGTGGCCCGACGCCTGATTGCGTTGCGATTGCCTGCGGACGGGCGAACAACTTAATATGAGCTTGGTCGAGCGAAAGGGGCGCCGTGTTCTCGATCGGACGGGGTCTGGCCGAGTATCTCTCCAAGCCGGTCGCCAAACCGGGCGGCAGCAGCACGGATGCGCGCCTGGTTGCCGACACGCTGGCGCCGGGCGACGTGCTGCTGGTCGAGGGCAACACCCGAATGAGCGCGGCCATCAAGTACCTGACCCAGTCGATGTGGTCGCATGCCGCGCTGTTCGTGGGGGCCCGGCCGGAGCTGCCGTCGCTCGACGGCGAACCGGCTACGCTGATCGAGGCCGATGTGCTGGACGGCGTGCGCGCCGTGCCGCTTTCGGCCTACAGCAGGTATCGCGTCCGCATCTGCCGCCCGGTCAACCTGACCTCGGAGGATTGCGAGCGCGTGATTCAGTACGCGATGAATCGGCTCGGCCACCAGTACGACCTGAAGAACGTGCTGGACCTTGCTCGCTATCTCATTCCGATCCCGGTGCCGGCGCGCTGGCGGCGCCGCCTGATCGCTTTCGGCAGCGGCGACCCGAGCCGCGCCATTTGCTCGACGCTGATCGCGCAGGCCTTTGACGCTGTCCGTTATCCGATCCTGCCGGTCATTTCGCGCAAGCGCGAGGCCGATCCCGAGCAGGCCGATCAGGTTCGCGAGCTGTGGCGCATCCGTCACTACAGTCTTTATGTGCCGCGCGACTTCGACGCTTCGCCATTTTTCGAAGTGGTCAAGCCGCGCATCACGAAGTCGTTCGACTATCGGGCTGCACCCTGGAGCCAGGGCGGCACGGTCATCATCGGAGACTCCACGCCGACCGACTACTGGACCGTCGTGTCCAAGAACGACACTCCCGGCTGAACCATCCGGTTCAGCGGGCCGGCGCCGCGGACTGCGCGACGTGGATTTTGCGGGCCGGTGAAGCCTTCACGACGGTGCTTTGTCGCGATTGATGCGCCAGCACGATCGCCGATGCCTCCGCGGCCGATTCGACATAGCGCGCGACCGCGAACATGGTTGGAACGGCGATCAGCAGCACCAGCAATGCGTCGTCGGTGCCAAAAAGACTGAAGAACTTTTTCATGTCCGATCTCCGCTTCGATCCGCGCACGCGCGCGGCATCGTGAGGTGACGATATCGTCGAGGCCGCAGGTCCGGCACGTGTCCAACGTCATCTCCTGAAGATAAAGACGCAAAAATCGCAGATCCCCAGCCGCTTTTTAGGGCGACGCCGAAGAGAAATTGTTAAGGGTCGGCGTTTGCGTTTCTCGGACGTCATGTGACCAAGGGCACTGGCCCGCAGCCGGACCATGCGGCACAGTTCGCATCAATGGATTTTGGATGCAGGCCGTGCTACCGGATGCTTCACCCAAGCGATGGCCGTCCGAGAATCAAACAGGGCGGACAATCTTGGCAAATCAGGTGGTGTTTGTTGGTACTACGCGATGACCGTCCGAGCTCCAAACAGGGCGGGCAAGCCAAACGTCGAGCGGAAAGTGATCGGCAGGGCACTGGCAGCGGCTTTGTTCGTCGGGTTCAGTCACGCATGACGAGCCGTCTGCCAGGTGCGCGAATCAACGCAACGAACCGTTCCCCTCGCGGCAGGCCGTCGAGCGTCGATACCGTCTCGCCGTCGGGCGCGTGACTTTGCCACGGCCACCACAGGCTCATCCCCGGACCGGCAGCTGCCAGAGCCGCCGCAATGCCGCTCTGGACCGGATCTTCCACAGGGCGGGCGCGCTCGCTGTGCCGCGCGGCCAGCAGCCCGGCCTCCAGCGTTTCGGCGCCGCAATCCGGCTGCCTGGCGCGCATCGCGACCTCGATCAGCGCGCCCCACCAGCCAGTCAACGTTCCGATCCGTGGCTGGAAGCTTGCGGCAATGGTCAGCGGATAGCGGCGTCCGACCCGATCTGCGCTCGGCATCAGGACGCCGAGCCAGTGCCGCGAATCGAGCACCTGCGGCATCAGCGCAAAGCGCCAGACCGGGGCGTTCGCGTAAGACTCGGGCCAGTCCGCGCCGAGCGCCCGTTCGGCCGCGGGGAGCTGTTCGGATAGCCACTGATCCCACGGCTCGATGAATTCCGGCGGCAGCCGCCGGCTGACGAAATCGCCCAGCGCAGGAATCTTTCCAAACCAGCCGGCCGGCCCGGGCCAGGGGTCGCGCGCATTATCGCGGCCGCCTTGTCCGCTGTCCTGCTGACCGGGACCCATCTACCGTACCAACGTCGAGGCGGCCGTCGTGCCTGCCGTCGCGCCCGCTTCCGATCGCTGCTGAGCCGGTGAGGCGGTCAGAGCCAGCAGCATCGACCGGACCGGTTCGGGGAAGCGCCGTGAGTCGGCCCGAATTCGCTCGAGCCGTTCGAGCGAAGTTGCCGCTGCATCGCCGACGCTGGCATTGGAGGCGGCCAGCGCTCGCAACACGTGCAGCTCGTTGAAATCGGCAAGGGCCCAATCCAGCGGGCGGCGCCCGTCGACCCCCGGTTGCGTCAATTCGCGCAGCGACGCGAATCGATCTTCGACCAGCCGCTCCAGCGGCGCAGCCGCGTCGCCCAGCCGGCTGGACGCGGACACCTTGTGAAGCGAGGTTTGCTGGGCGACCGTCCGCACCAGCGCCGCCAGCGGGCCATCGCGCGCCGCCAGCACCTGGGCCTGCTGGATCGCCTCGCCATCGCTGGCGGCACGCCGCAACCGCACGTCGTCGAGCAGGCCGATCCAGTGACGCTCGTAGTCGTCCAGGTACGCGGCCAACGCGTCGGCCAGGGCGTGTCCGGTTGCGGCCGCATCTGCCAATGCGGTACCCGGCGGCGGGGGCGCTGCCAGCACCCAGGACGCTTCGGTCGCCAGTTGGGACGACACGGCCGGCAGCGTCGTCAGCACGCCGTCGCGATAAGCGTCCAGCGTGTAGCGCCCCGGCACGCTGCGCGGCGCCGAATGGCCATCCTTGCCGACGAACAGCGCCTTGGCCGGGTCGCCCAGCGAGGCCACTGCGAATTCCGGGTAGGAGCCGACGCCCAGCACGGCTTTCAGCCGCGTCGCGATGCGCTGCGAGACGGGCTGGCCTGCAAGGCGCGCCCTGACCGACTCGACCAGCCGCGAGTCGGCGGTCGTGGCCGCCCCGGCCGCCCCGGCGTCGAGCAGCGCATCCAGGTGCCGTACCAGCTGGGTCCGCTCCTCTGCGGTGAGCGGCGGCTCCAGAGCGCTGTCCCAGTCGTAGGTCACGAAAGCCTTCAGCGAAGCGGCATCGAAGTGCGCGGCCTCGTGCATCATCGTGTAAGCCTTCAGCGCTTCGTATTGCAGGTTGGGATCGACTCGGCTTCGCATCTGCTCTTCGCAGCGCTGGACGATCCGCACCAGCAGCGAGTCCAGCAGCATCCGGTCGTAGGCCTGGTGTGCCGCGGCAGCGAGCTTGAGCCGCTCGTGCTGCTGGAATCCGGCCAGCGTGGCGGCGCCCTCGCTGGCGTCCGGCGAGGTCGACGCGAGCAGGTCCTGCAGCGCGTTCAGCGCCGGCAGCAACGGACGCGGGTCGCTGCCGGGCCGCACGTCGGCCGCCTCGATCCGAGTGCGGACGGCGGCCGCACGACTGGCGAGCTGCTCGATTTCGGTTGAGCTGCGGGAATAGCTCGTTGCCCAGGTGGCCGCCAGCACGATGCCGGCGCATTGGACCGCGACCAGCAGCGCGGTCATGGCAGTGGCGCGCCAGCGCTGCAGCCCGGGCGAACGGCCTGCGATCCCGGACTCGGCGAACAGGACGTCGCGCAGCAGGCCGGCCAGGAAGAAGCTTTTGCCGGTGCTCTGGTTGGGCGGCAATATGTGGCTCTCCAGACCGAGCTCGCGCCCCAGCGCCGACAGGGCGCGGTCGATCGGCGTGCCTTCCTGGGTTCCGCTGGTGAAGTAGACGCCGCGCAGGCACGGCGGTCCATCGAGCGCGGACGACGTGGCCGCGCCGAACACCCCATGCACCAGCTCGACCAGCGGCTCTCCCAGGCTGGCGAACTGCCGTGGCAACGCGAAGATCCTCGCCCGGCGCTGCGGGTCGCGCTCGGCTTGCATCCGTTCGACCAGGTCGTCGTGCAGCCGTTCTACGAGCTGGCCGAACGCCGCCCCGAACTGGTCGACCGCACGCCCCTTGTTCGATGCGCCCAGATCGAACGTCGTACCCCAGACCTGGTCGCGCGCGCGCTTTTCGAACGCCAGGAACGAATCCAGGAAGCCGGGCAGCAGATCGCACTTGGTCAGCAACAGGTACACCGGCAGGCGGATGCCGATCGCGGCGCGGATCTCGTCCAGGCGCGCACGCAGCGTGGCCGCATGCTGCGCGCGCTGTATCGGATCGAACACGAGCAGGTCGGTGATCGAAACGGCGACCATCGCCCCGTTCAATGGCTGCCGTGGCCGAGCGTGCGCCAACATCTGCAGGAAACCCTCCCAGGCGCGCCGATCCGCGACCTGATCGGCCTCATGGGTCGTGTATCGGCCGGCCGTGTCCAGCAGCACCGCGTCGTCGGTGAACCACCAGTCGCAGTTTCGAGTGCCGCCGACGCCCTTGATGGAACCCCGCCCGAGCTCGCCAGCGAGGGGAAACTGCAGGCCGGAATTGAGCAGTGCCGTGGTCTTGCCGGCGCCCGGCGCGCCGATGATCAGATACCAGGGCAGCTGATACAGATACCGGCGCCCGAATTTCCACGACAGCGACGACCACAGCCCGCCGCGCGAACCGAAGCGGGTGTGCCGAAGTATGGCCAGGGCGCGGGAGAATCGGTTGCGCAGTTGCGCCAGTTCCGCCGACTCCGCACCGACTTCGGCCGGCGCGAGCTGGTCGAGCACACGCTCGTTGCGGCGGCGGGCGTGCCACGCTGCCAGGGCCTTCTGCGCCAGGTACAGGGCGACGACCTCCGCGATCAGCGCGATGCGCGCATTGGGGGGTGCGAGCGGGGCCGACCCGCCAGCAGACACCAGCGGGCCGGCAAACCAGACCGCCAGGCCGAAGGCGGCAAGGCCCACCGCAGCGAGCAGCCATGGACGGATCTTCATCGTCCCGCCAGCAACACGATTTCGACGCGGCCGCTGGCAGCCGCCGGCTGATCCGGACCGCCAGCGGCCGACGGTTCTCTGTCGGCCGTGCCATCGAAGCGCAGGCGCGCCGCGGGAACGCCGAGCCAGAGCAAGGCATCGCGCACGGCGCCCGCCTGATCGAGGGACAGCTCCCAGCTGGAAGGAAACCGGGCCGAGGGCTCAAAACCGATCCCCGTGTGGGCGAGCACCAGCACCTGGCCCGGGGTGCGCTTTAGCGCTGCCGCCACGGGTCGCAACAGGTCGGCCCAGTTGCCCTGCAGGTTTGCGGTGTGCGGCTCGAACAAAGCGTCAGCGGGCAGCGTGACGATGCTGCGGTCGATCTCGTCGCGCACTTGCAGGCCATCGGCGGCGGCCGAGCCGAGCAACGGCAGCAGGCGCGGCTGCGGCGCCGGCGCGGCGCTCGTCCTGGGTGACACCGGCAGCCGCAGCGCGGCGATCTGGGCATAGACGCGGTCCGACTGCGAGGCCAGCGCCAGCGCCAGCCAGAAGTACAGCACCGCCAGCAGCGCAGCCACGACGCAGGTTCCGACCCACACCGGAAGCCAGCTGGCGACCGCGCTCGTCCGTCCGACGGCAGGTTGCCAGCGCACCGACAGCGGTCGCGGCCGGGGGTCGGCTTTGCGCTTGAGCAGCGTGGCCAGGCGCGCGCGCACCTGATCGGCCTCGCCAGCTCCTGCGACCGAGCCGCGCCCGCGCGCATCGAACCCGAGCGCAAGGGCAACGTAGATCAATTCGCGCAGATCCCGCCTGCTGCTGTCCTCGGCCAGCTGTCCGAGCTGGCGGACGATGCTGTCGCCCGGGCGCGCGCCAAGCGCCACCGTCACCGGGTTCAGGCGCTCCCAGCGTCCGCCTGCGCCCCACGGCATCGTCTCGGCCACCTCGTCGAGCAGTGCGCACAGCACGAAATGCGCTTTCTGGCTTTGAGCCATGCCGACCCCGCGCGCACGCAACCCCTGGTCGAAGCGGCGCAGCAGGCCGACGATTTGAGATCGCAGGTTCGCCACGTCGGCGATCTGCGCCGTCGAGCGCAATTGCGGCACCAGCGCAAGCAGCGCGTCGGCCTCCGAGAGCAGCGGGCTGGGGCCCGATGGGGTGGCGGCGGCCGAGGGCGTCGACGCTCTGCGAGGCGCGCCGGGCCGGTTCGACACCTCCGTGGCGAACATCGTGTCGGCATCGGAATCGACGGGGCCGCGGGACGGGGTGATGGGCATCGAACGTGTCATCCGTGAATGGGCAGTGACCGCGGACCGTCATGTGACTTTGGCGCCGATCCAGGAGCCGATCGCCGAGAAGTTGTCCTGGCGCGGATCGGCGCGCGCCGTTGCGCAAGCGACCATGGCATCGAGCCAGTCATCGGGCGTTGCGGCTCCTTTGAGCAGGCGCCCCATTTCCGTGTCCGTGATGCTGCCCCACCAGCCGTCGCTGCAAAGCAGGAACGCGTCGCCGCTGTGCAGCTCGAGCGGATCGGCGCTCACATGGGGCTCGATGCCCTCATCGGCTCCCATCGCCGCCATCAGCTGGTTGCGCTGGGGGTGCTGCTGCAGTTGGCCAGCCTGCCACAGACCGGCCTCGACCATCCATTGCAACACGCTGTCGTCGCGAGTCAATGCGCTCACCTGTCCGTCGCGCAGCAGATACAGGCGAGAGTCCCCGACGTGACCCCAGAGCGCCCGCCTGCTGGCGGTGTCGACCACCAGCACCACCGCCGTGGCATGCATCGCCTTGATCCGGTCCGTCACGCCTTGCGCGCGCTGGGCGGCGACCACGCCGTCGTGCGCGTCGAGCATCAGCTCGCCCAGATCCGGCGCATCGGTAGGAGGGCGGCTGCGAAAGCCGGCCAGGATCCGGTCGACCACCAGCCTGGAGGCGAGCGCGCCGTCCCGGTGGCCACCGGCCCCGTCGGAAAGGGCCATGCACCAGTGGCGGCCGATGCGCTCGACTCCGACGCAGTCCTCGTTGTGGTCACGAGCGCCAGTGCACGAACGTTGCGAGACGCGAACGGCCAGCATCATCCGACCTTCGGACCGGCCGGATAGGAAGCCACGGGAGCGCCCGCCTCGTCGACGGCTGCCTCCAGGCTTTGGACCTGTGCGTCGTAAGCCTCGCGGAACGCCTCGCCGAACAACCGGCCGAAGTCTTCCTGCGCCTCGTCCTTCAAGGCGCGAAAGTGCTCGACGTACAGTTCCCACAGCTTGGCCCGACGGTGCGATGGCATCACGGTGTCGATGAAGGTTCGGGAGGTGAGCTGGGTTTCGAGCTGGACCGGATCGAACCGATCGAGCACCGCTCCCAGCGCCGCCCGCATCCCCGCCATCACGCCCACCTGGTGCGACTGCAGGTCGATCACGGCGTCGCGCAGGGCCGCCGGCCCCGACAGGAATCCCTTCATCGGCGGCTGCAGCAGCATCTTCAACGCGATACTTGCTTCGGGAGAGAACTTCAACGGGTTGTTCCCGCGGACCTGGATCATCGTCAGGTCGGCATGCATCTCGCTCTTGGCGACCGTGCGCATCGCAAGCAGGCGGTGAATGCCGTTGACGGCGATCCGCAGCATGGCCCCGACCGCACTGAGCAGCTCCCGCGATGGCCCGTTGGGCAACGGCAGATCGATGCCTACGCCGTCCTGGAAGCCGCGCCACAGCGTGTCGCTGCCCGGCGGCGAGTCACTGCTCGGGCGTGCCCGGGTCGACTTGGTACCCCGGTTCGCCGCCGGGGCACGCGCGACCACCGCGCTGGCGGCAACGGCCGCTGCGCTGGCGGGGATCGCCTGCTCGGGTGCAGGGTTCGCCGCCGGGCGCGCCGCAGCCGACGCCCGCGGCGGCGACGCGGCGGCGCGCGGCGGCGCAGCGGCGGGCAGGACAGGCGCCGGCACCTGGCTGGTGGTGCGCCCCCTCAGGATGGTTGCGCTGGTTTCGTCGCTCTCGAACGCGACCGAGAGGCGGTAGCCGCCGATCCGCAGCTCATCGCCGTCGTTCAGGCTGACCCGCATGCCGGAGCTGAGCGGGCGGCCGTTGTGAATAATGGGGCTGGCCGCGCTGACGTTCTCGATCCAGTACGCCTGTCCGGCGTGCGAAATGCGCGCGTGCACGCGGGAGATGCCGCGTTCCGGATCAGGCAGCGTAAAGGTCGCGTTGTCCGATCGGCCGATTTCCCCGCCGCGGTCGTCGAAGCGGCCAACCAGCGGGTTGCTCAACGGCTCGTCGTTGAGCGAGAGCCCCCGTAATATCAGGGTCATATTTGAAATCCGCCGATTGAACCAGTCCGTGACATCCCTGCCGTGCAGAACAGGGGAAGAAGCCCGGGATCACACGGCAAGCCCTCTGCCTCGAGTAGATCGCGACCAGGGCCATACGCGCTAGTGACCAAAGTCATAGCGTCGAATCCGCCCGGTGCTTGCAGAACGTCCATCCCGTCGAACCCTGCGTGGTCATTGGACGATACATTCAGAATCGGCCTCGCAACTACCTTAAGCGTTCGAAGTGACCAAAGTCATAAGGGCGGCCGGGCCCTCTTTCAACGCTGCAGGCGGCGGATCAGGCGCAGCAATTCGCGCGGTTGCAGCGGTTTGTGCAGGATGACCAATCCATTCTCGTGCGCGCGCGTCAGCACGTCGGCCGACGTATCGCCGGTCACCAGCACCGCGGGCGTGGCTTCGCCGCTGATCCTGCGAACGGCACGCACGGCGTCCACTCCCGTTTCGGCGCCGCGCAGGCGCCAGTCCGACAGAATCATGTCGATCGGGGCGGTGGCCCGTCGCGCGAGCTCGACCGCTTCGCCGATAGTGGCCGCGACAAGCACCTCGACCTGCAGCGGGCGCAGCAGCTCCCGCGTGGCCTCCCGGATCGCGCGTTCGTCGTCGATCAGCAGCACCGTGACGCGCACATCGGTGCGGGGTGGGCGGGTTTCGGCCTCGAGCGATGGCTGGCTCGGGTCGAACGGACTGCCCCGGGGGACCACGACGCGGAACAGCGAGCCCCGCCCCGGCCGCGAATGGACTTGCAGCGAATGGCCGAGCAGGTCGCACAGCCGCCGTACGATCGCCAGCCCCATCCCGAGGCCGCGGCTGCGGTCGCGCTCCGGATTGTCGATCTGGTAGAACTCTTCGAAGATCAGCTCGAGCTTTTCGGGTTGAATGCCGACCCCGGTGTCCCACACCTCGAGCGCCACGTCGGTCCCGTGGCGCCGCGCGGCCACCAGGACGCCGCCCTGGCGCGTGTAGCGCAGCGCGTTCTGGACCAGGTTGGCCAGCACGCGCTCGAGCAGCTGTGGATCGCTGAGCACCAGGCGACGGGCGGCGCGAAATCGCAGCGAGATGTCACGCGACTCGGCGTCGCCCCCGAACTGCTGGTACAGGCGCCGAAACAGGTCCCGCACCGGAAAGGACTGCGGCGCGGCCTGCACGATGCCGGCGTCGAGTCGCGAAATGTCCAGCATCGCGCCGAACGATGTCTCCAGCGCCTCGATGGACGACATCATGTTCTTGACCAACGGACGCTCCGGGATGCCCTGCAACCTCTGGTCGAGGGCGGCGCAAAACAGGCCCAGCGCATGCAGCGGCTGCCGCAGGTCGTGCACGGCCGACGCCAGGAAGCGGGTTTTTTCCTGGTTGGCCCGGGCCGCCAGTTCGACCTGGGCCCGCAGCTGTTCGACCAGGTCCTCGTTCTGAAAGCGTGCCGTCAGGCCGGCGGCCAGCGCGTCGTTCTGCTCCAACGCCAGCCGCATCAGCAGCAGCAGGAAGATCGAACCCAGTGCCGCCAGCACCAGCGCCTGCCCGGAACCGTCCAGCGCCAGCGCCAAAAGCAGCGGCACCACCGCGGGCAGCAGCGTCAGATAGATGGCGGGGCGGGCCGCGGCCACCAGGGGCGCCGACAGGCCGGCGCCCGCCAGCCAGATCCCGGTCAGCAGGCCGCTGGTGGCAGGGTCCCTCGACAGGAACAGCGGCGGACCGGAGCCCCAGATCGCGGCCGATACCGTCAGCAGCGCCAGCCAGGTGATTCGAAGCGTGCGCGCGCGCTGTTCCTGCGCCGGAGCCGGTGCGGCACCCCGCCGCACCAGCACCACCAGCCGGCACAGCGCAAGCACGACATAGGTGCCAGCCCACACCCACAGGCGGGGCGATTCGCCGTGATGCTGCAGAGCCCAGGCGGCGAACAAGGCGACAAGGATTCCGGCCGGCGCCCCGCGCCGATCCGCGGCATAGGCACTTCGATACAGCTCGGCGTCGATGCGCCCATCGGCACACGCCGGCGCGGGCGAATTGCTCAATGGAACAGGCTGATCAGATGGGCCCGGCTCTCGACGTCCAAGGCCAGCAAAATGGCCGACACGTAATTTTTCACCGTACCGAGCGACAGGCCCGTGGTGGTGCTGATCTCCTGGTTGTTGCATCCCTCGAGGATCAGCTCGAGGATCTGCAGATGGCGCGGACCGAGCTCTGCCACCCGATCGTAGTGCGACGTGCCGGCCAGTTTGGGGAACCGCTCCGAAATGGTCGTTTTGGGCGGACCGCCCGGGGGCCGCAGCAGCGACAGCAGCGCGGCTTTGATCTGTTCCGGTGTCCACGATTTCAAAAGGTAGCCGATGGCGCCCATCGATTGCGCCTGTCGCACCACGAACTCGTCCTGGGTGCCCGTCAGAACTGCGATCGCCTGGGTCGGAAACTCGTCTCGCAGCGTGCGCAGCCCTTGCAACCCCTTGGAGTCGATCAGGTTCAGATCCAGCAGCACCAGGTCGAATGGTCCGTCGTCGCGACAGGCCGTGCGAGCTTCGTCGAGCGAGCGGCACGGTTTGATGTCGCAACGCACTTCGCCCAGCGATTCCAGCAGCAGTCCCGTGCCCAGGCGAATGAGCTCATGATCCTCCACGAGCAGGACCCTTTTTTCCGGAACTTCCATCGTTTTGGACCCTCCCTGGTCATCAGCCAGGCGATGCACCCAAGCAGGATACCGCGGCTATTTGGATCGCTCGAAGTCGCGCAGGAAGCGCTCTTTCTCGGCGTCGTTCAGGCGATCGGCCACCGCCGTCAGGAATGCGGCGCGGGTCACACCGGGCTGCGCGGCCTGGCGGACCACGACCTGCGCGATCGGCCCGATGTGCACCGCAAGCAGCTTGACGGCCCGGGCGAGCTCCTCGACGGCCAGCGCGGGTGAGGCAAGCGGGCGAAGCCGATTGGCACTCGGGATAATCGTCGCGTCGTCGTCCACCGGCTCGGCAATTTGCGATGGGCCGGAGCCGGTCGCCGAGAGCTGTTCGTTTTGCTTGATAAATTTGGCCCGTTCCGCGGCCGAGGGCAGTTGATCGGCCAGGGTCTTGACCAGGGACGCGAAGTCCTTGGCGTCACGGGCGGCGCGCCGCACCATCACGCGTGCGATCGGCCCCAGGAAATGCGCCAGGCTGCGCTCGACGGCCGCAAGCTCGTCGACGTTCCAGCCCGCCGCGATCAGCATTTGAGTGGGCATGGTCGAGTTATGCGGCGCTGAGGCCGCAGCGAAAGGGGGTGGGGTCGGCGTGCCAGCCTGGAGGAATTTGCGCCCACCGCTGCGCGGCGAGGATGGTTCGCCCGCCTCGGCCGACCGCCCGGCGTCGCGCAGCAACGTTTCTTCCGACACCGTCGGGCTGACCGGCCGGTCGTAAGCTGCGAGCAGCTCGCAGCGGAATCGGTCAGCCGACGGATAGCGCTCCTGGGCCCGCTTGGCCAGAGCACGCAGCGCGACGGCGTCGAACCGGGCCAGCGCCGGCTTGCCGGCCACGACCGAAGGCGGTTTCGCGCTCTCGTGGCAGGTCTTGTACATCACTTCTTCCCTGGAACCGGGAAACGGCATGGCGCCCGTCAGCAGCTCATAGAGCACCACGCCGGCGGCGTATACGTCGGCGCGGTGGTCGACGTCCTCGCCCCGATACTGTTCGGGCGCCATGTAGCCGGGGGTGCCCATCGCGGCGCCGATCTGGGTCAGCGTCGAGCTTTCGACGCGCGCAATGCCGAAGTCGGCCACCTTGAGGCGGCCGTTCTTCATGATGATGATATTGGCCGGCTTGATGTCGCGGTGCCAGACGCCCTGCTCGTGCGCGTAGTGCAACGCATCGAGCAGTTGCGCCATGATGCTGATCAGGTCGCGCTCCTCGAAGTGGATCTTGCGCTCGAAGTACTGCCTCAGGCTGCTGCCCTCGACGTATTCCATCGCGATGAAGGCGAACTGGGCGTCTTCGCCGTATTCGTACACCGCGACGATTCCCGGGTGCAGCAGGCGCCCGGCCGCCTGCGCTTCGTTGCGGAATCGCGCCGCGAAGGTGGCGGCCTCCTGCTCGTCGCTCAGAAGCTCCTTGCGGATGGTCTTCAGCGCGATCGAGCGGCGTATGACCGGGTCGAACGATTTGTAGACGACCCCCATCGCGCCCTTGCCGAGCTGGCCGAGGATCGGATACTTTCCCAGGCTCTGGGGCGGCCGCCGAAGGCCTTGAACGTCGGCCATAGGATCGATGTGCGTCTCCTCGCGTGGCTCAGGTGCCGAGCAGCTGCAGCGCCTGCTTCATGCTACGGCGCATGCGTGCCAGCGACTCGGCCAGCGTCTGGATCTCATCGCCGCTGCGCACATTCAGATCGGCCGCGTCGACTTCGCCCAGGCTGACCCGATCCGCCAGCTTGGAGATCCTGGTGACCGGGCGGATGAAGATCCAGTACAGAACGACGTTCAGGATGACGCCGATGCCCGCCAGCACGCCGGCCAGCGAAATCATGAACGTCTTGAAGGCCCGGTCCGCACGGGCCAGCGGAACCGCGGTAGGCACCGAAACGACCTGCGCTCCCACGACCTCGTTCAGGTTCCAGCCGAAGCCGTTGTTCGGCCCGTATTTGTCGACCATCGTGCGCGGAGCGATTTCCACCGTGCTGTGGCAGACAAGGCAGGCCGGGTCGGTGATCTTCAGTGGCTTGGCCAGAAACAGCGACTTTCCGCCCGGCGTGTCGCGTTCGCCGAAGATCTCACCGCTGGCGCCGTTTCGGAACTGATTGATCAGGTCCGCCTCCCAGTCGACCGCCCGGTCCCGCGGGTTGGTGGGGTTCAGCATGGCCTCTTTGTACGCGTATTCCGGATACTGCTTGCGCAGATCGTTCACGACCTCGGTGGCCGAGTAGGCCGGCACCGATTGCGGCAGGAAGGTGTATTTCATCTGCGTATCGAGCAGCGGCTTGATCTGGCCGATCGTGTAGTGGCGCACCGCGATCGCGTTGGCCATCATCAGCCTCGCGTTCTCGGCGATTTCCTCACGCGCATTGCGCCGCAGCAAATTGTCCGAGATGTAGCCGCAGGCAGCGATGCCGGCGACGAACAGCACGATGAACACCAGGTTGAACTTGAACAGCAGCTTCATGTTGTTCTCACCGTATTGAAGCGCATTAATGACCAGGCGCGGCGCCGGATGCACCTGGATCGGGCGCCTCAGGCGTCGAACCTGGAGCAGGCGCTGCTGCCGAATCGGACGCAGCGCCATGCGGCGCGCCCGAATCGGGCGTCGTTGTAGGTACAGACGGAATAGGGCGGATGGACCCGCCAGCCACCGGGGCCGGGGGCTCCGATGTGGCGGGAGTCGGGAGCTTGGGTTCAAAGCGCTCCGGATACAGAACCGGCTCCCATTCGGGATGCCTGCTCAGTCTGGCCTCCAGCCGTTGCCTGAAAGCATCCTCCTCGGCTTTGGCAGCCCATTCGTGCACGAATCGGCGCCGGACTGCCAGCTCGGCGTCGAGCCAGGCCTCGACCTGGGCATACGTGAACGCCCCGATCGCCTTGGGGTGGACGTCGCGCCCCTGGAATCGCGCGCTTTGCGGCGGCAGTGAATCCTCGAACTGCCGTGGCATGGCTGCG
The DNA here is from genome assembly GCA_036270655.1 of Burkholderiaceae bacterium. Classification (GTDB taxonomy): domain Bacteria; phylum Pseudomonadota; class Gammaproteobacteria; order Burkholderiales; family Burkholderiaceae_F; genus VBCK01. The sequence goes on along the minus strand of DATBCD010000053.1, from coordinate 4,970 downwards.
ACGAACTCGTGCGCGGCACGTCCCGAGACCGCGGGTGCCTCGTCGTTGCGCAATCCCAGGAAGTCTCCGGACTTCAGCACGATCGGCGCCGGCACGTTGCGGCGGCGGTCCACCACGCGCAGCGGGCCGTTTTCCGCGAACACCGCGCTGGAGCCGTGCTCCGCCCGCTCGACCGACTCGCCGTCCAGGCCGATTGCATCGAACTGGGGTGAGCCGATCGCCCCTTTGGCGCCCGCGCCCAGCTTGCCCGCGGTGACCTTCAGCCAGCCCGACAGCAGATAGAACGCCGGCCGGTCGTTCTTTCGCAGCGAAGGGCGGTTCAGTTGTGCACGGGTGATCGGGCCCAGATCGACGATCGCTCCGTCGCTGAATTCAACCCGCAGGAATGTCGCCTTGCCTGTTTCGACCAGGTCGTTGCTCAGGACCCGCACGCCTTCTGCCAGGGTGTATTCGGACAGTCCGCGGATCACGGTCGCATCGCCCTCGAGAATCGTGACCACGCCGACCGATTCGGCAGCCACAGCCGATGGCCCGACCAGCAGCGTCGCGATCACTGTCGCAAAGATCGCCGAGCGAGACACGAACCCCTCCCGTCCACGGGTTCACGACCGACAAGCTGCTTGATGCGCCCGGCGTTCATCGCGCCAGCCATCCATTTTGACTACCAAGAATAAAGACTGTAGTGCGGGGCGTCAACGAAATGTTGCGACGCAGAACGCGATCGGGCGCTTCGGGTGCGATCCGGTTCAGCGTTGGCGTCAGGACTTTTGTCATTTCCACCGGTGCCAGCCCCCGCGATCGGACTTTGGTCAATAGAAGGCGGACCTCGAGTCGGACACGATGCGTTCACACGCTCAATCGAGCTTGAACCGACAACCAACCAAGAGGAGCTGACCGTGTTCAACGACCGCCGCACCCGCCACGATGACAAGCTGTTCATCGCCTTGATCGCGATCCCGGCCATCTTTGCCGTAGCGCGCTACTTCGAGACCAGGTCCGAGCTGGATCAGATCGCGCTGCAGAACAAGCCGCCGGTCGTGGCTGTGGCCAAAGTCCCACCGGCCCAGCCTCAAGCGATGGTCGCCGCCGCATCCGTTCACCGCTTCTAGCGGGATCGGCTCCGATGGGCAATCGAGCGAGCGCCCCGGGCCTGCCAGGCGGTCCGGGCGGACGCGTGCTTCATCTGAACTTCAGAATCGGCTGATCGACGGCGACGCTTTCCCCGGCGCTGGCCAGCTGCTCCGCGACTACCGCGTCGCGATCGGCACGCAGGATGTTCTCCATCTTCATCGCTTCGATCGTCGCCAGCCGTTCGCCGGCCTTGACCTCCTGACCCGGCTTCACGGCGACTTCCACCAGCAGCCCCGGCATCGGCGACAGCAGGAACTTGGACAGGTCGGGCAGCACTTTGGCGGGCATCAGCGCCAGCAGCTCGGCGGCCCGGGGTGACAACACGGCTGTCTCCAGTTGCACGCCGTCGTGGATGATCCGGTAGCGCAGCCCGACCCGTTCGAACTGCAGGCATACCGGCTCCCGGTCGAAGTGGCCCTCGAACAGGATCTGCCCGATCTGCCAGCCGGTGCGCAGCGTGTGGCGCTCGCCCAGGTGCACGATCTCGCAACCGCCATCGTTCGGTTCGACGTGCAGGCGGACCGCTTCGGCTCCGACCTGCACGATCCACTCGGAGCCGACCTTGCGGCCGTGCCCGCGCAACTGTCCCGTGATCTTGCCGGCCCGGTCCACGTAACGCCAGCGCGCATAGGCGGCCACGGCCGCCACCAGCAGTGGACGCGGAGGCACCGCATGCGACGGCTGAAAGCCGTTCGGGAAGTCCTGTGCGATCAGCCCGGTGTGCAGGCGGCCTTCCAGGAAGCGCGTATTGCGCATCAAGGCAGCCTGAAACCCGATGTTGGTCGAGACGCCGCGCACCACGAAGCGGTTCAGCGCGTCGCGCATCCGCGCCACCGCCTGCTCCCGGTCCGAGCCATGCACGATCAGCTTGGCGATCATCGAGTCGTAGTAGATCGAGATCTCGTCGCCCTCGTATACGCCGGTATCGACCCGCACCTCGCCGGGTCGCTCCGCCGGCGGCAGGAAGCGGACCAGCCGCCCGGTCGACGGCAGAAAGCCGCGGGACGGGTCCTCGGCATTGATCCGGCATTCGATGGCCCACCCATCGCACACCAGTTCGGGCTGCTTCAAGGTCAACCGCTCGCCGGCGGCGATCCGGATCATCCACTCGACCAGGTCCAGGCCGGTGATCATCTCGGTCACCGGGTGCTCGACCTGCAGGCGGGTGTTCATTTCGAGGAAATAGAACTTCCTGTCTTTGTCGACGACGAACTCGACGGTTCCGGCCGACTGGTAACTGACGGCGCGCGCCAGCGCGCAGGCCTGTTCGCCCATCGCGCGGCGCGTGGCCTCGTCCAGGAAGGCGGAGGGGGCCTCCTCGAGCACCTTCTGGTGGCGGCGCTGGATCGAGCACTCGCGCTCCCACAGGTACAGCAGGTGGCCGTGGGCATCGCCCAGCACCTGGATTTCGATGTGGCGCGGCTCCACGATGAACTTCTCGATGAACACACGGTCGTCGCCGAACGCATTGCTGGCCTCGTTGCGGCACGACGTGAAGCCCTCGCGGCACTCGGCGTCGTTCCACGCGACCCGCAGGCCCTTGCCGCCGCCGCCTGCGCTGGCCTTGATCATCACGGGGTAGCCGATGCCGCGCGCGATTTTCAGCGCCTGCTCGGCGTCCTCGACCACGTCGGTGTGGCCGGGAATCGTGCTGACCCCGGCGGCCTGCGCCAGACGCTTGGAAGCGATCTTGTCGCCCATCGCGCGGATCGATTCCGCCTTGGGCCCGATGAAGACGATCCCCTCGGACTCCAGGCGCGCGCAGAACGCCGCGTTTTCCGACAGGAAGCCGTAGCCCGGGTGCACCGCCTGCGCGCCGGTCTGCTTGCAGGCGGCCAGGATCCGCTCCGCGTCCAGGTACGACTGCTTGGACGGGGCCGGGCCGATCGCCACGGCTTCGTCGGCCAGCTCCACGTGGCGCGCGTTGCGGTCGGCCTCCGAATACACGGCCACGGTCTGGATCCCCATGTCGCGCGCGGTGCGGATCACGCGGCAGGCGATCTCACCGCGGTTGGCGATCAGTATTTTTTTAAACATCTAGCTGCCCTCTCCCCCTCCCCTCTCCCGCTGCGCGGGCGAGGGGCGATCGGGCGTCTTTGTTCGATGCATCAGCGTCAAAGGGCAGGCAACGGGTCGCCCCTCGCCCGCGCAGCGGGAGAGGGGAGGGGGAGAGGGTGGCTTTCACAGGGGAATATTGCCGTGCTTGCGCCACGGATTGTCCAGCTTCTTGTCGCGCAGCATCGCCAGCGACCGGCACAGCCGCTTGCGCGTCTCGTGCGGCATGATCACGTCGTCGATGAAGCCGCGGTGGCCGGCGATGAACGGATTGGCGAACTTCTCGCGGTATTCGCGCTCGCGGGCCGCCAGCTTTTCCGCATCGTTCTTTTCGTCGCGGAAGATGATCTCGACCGCTCCCTTCGGGCCCATCACCGCGATCTCGGCCGACGGCCAGGCGAAGTTCACGTCGCCCCGCAGGTGCTTGGAGCTCATCACGTCGTAGGCGCCGCCATAGGCCTTGCGCGTGATCACGGTCATCTTGGGCACGGTGCACTCGGCGTAAGCGAACAGCAGCTTGGCGCCGTGCTTGATGATGCCGCCGTATTCCTGCGCGGTGCCGGGCAGGAAGCCGGGCACGTCGACGAAGGTCACGATCGGGATGTTGAACGCGTCGCAGAAGCGGACGAAGCGGGCCGCCTTGATCGAGCTTTTGATGTCCAGGCAGCCGGCCAGGACCAGGGGCTGGTTGGCGACGATCCCCACGGTATCGCCCGCCAGCCGCCCGAAGCCGATCACGATGTTGCGGGCGTAGTCGGGCGCCAGCTCGAAGAACTCCCATTCGTCGACGACCTTGCCGATCAGCTCCTTGATGTCGTACGGCTTGTTCGGGTTTTGCGGAACCAGCGTGTCCAGCGACAGCTCGATCCGCTCGCTCGGATCGGCGGTAGGCAGCCGGGGCGGCTTTTCGCGGTTGTTGGCAGGAAGAAATCCGATCAGCCGGCGCGTCATCACGAGCGCCTCGACATCGTTGTCGAATGCCAGATCGGCGACTCCCGAGCGCGTGCTGTGAGTCTGGGCACCGCCGAGCTCCTCCGCCGTGACCGACTCGTGCGTGACGGTGCGCACCACCTCCGGCCCGGTCACGAACATGTACGACGAATCCTTCACCATCAGGATGAAATCCGTCATCGCCGGCGAATAGACGGCCCCGCCCGCGCACGGCCCCATGATCAGCGACAGCTGCGGCACCACGCCGGAGGCCAGCACGTTGCGCTGAAACACGTCGGCGTAACCGCCCAGCGAGGCCACCCCCTCCTGGATGCGCGCCCCGCCCGAGTCGTTCAGGCCGATCACCGGCGCGCCGACCTTGATCGCGTGATCCATGATCTTGCAGATCTTCTCGGCGTGCGCCTCCGACAGCGCTCCGCCGAACACCGTGAAGTCCTGGCTGAACACGAACACCAGGCGTCCGTTGATGGTGCCGTAGCCGGTGACCACGCCGTCGCCCGGTATCCGCGTCTCGCTCATGCCGAAGTCGTGGCAGCGATGCTCCACGAACATGTCCCACTCCTCGAACGAGTCGGCGTCGAGCAGCAGCTCGATGCGCTCGCGCGCGGTCAGCTTGCCCTTGGTGTGCTGGGCCTCGACGCGGCGCGCGCCGCCGCCCTGGCGGGCCGCGGCGCGCTGTTGGTCGAGCTGGCGGATGATGTCTTGCATCGTCACTCCCTTCGATGGCTACCCTCTCCCCCGCCCCTCTCCCACTGGCGTGGGAGAGGGGAGATGTTTTCCTCCTCTCGCGCCAGAGGGGAGATGTTCCTCCCCTCTCCCGCTTGCAGGAGAGA
>DATBCD010000052.1:0-62445 GCA_036270655.1 Burkholderiaceae bacterium | reverse complement strand
GTTCGCGCCGAACGTATTGGTCTCGACGATGTCCGCGCCCGCCGCCAGATACTGGCCGTGAATGCGCTCGAGCACCTCGGGGCGCGTCAGTTGCAGCAGCTCGTTATTGCCCTTCAGGTCGACCGGGTGCGCCGCGAAGCGCTCGGTGCGGTCGCGGCCGCGAAATTCGTCCTCGCCCAGCTTCAGCTGCTGGATCACCGTACCCATGGCGCCATCCAGGATCAGGATCCTGTGGCGCAGGGCGTCGCGCAGTCTGGCTTCAGCGTCAGGCAAGGCAGTCTCGGCAGGTTCGAGGGGTTGACCCGATTGTATCGGCCCTCCTTCGCGCCTGCGGCGCTACGGAGGGCAGGCCCTCCGTGATGGTGGCGGCTGGCTTGAGCGGGCTTGTCCGGTGGCGCCGGGCGGAGAGGGCTTGCCCTCCGTAGCGCCGCCAGGCGCGAAGGAGGGTTAGTGCATTGCCAGCGGCTGCGTCATCAGGCCGGCGTAACCGGCCAGGAAAGCGTCGAACTCGTCGAAGGTCGGCTCCGTCGACATCAGCTCGTCGACGTCTCGCTTGAAAAGCTGCGCCTGGGGGCCATCGAGGAAGATTTCGCGCCGCATGCCCTTGTCCATGATCTCGAAGCCGCCCGCCGGATGGATATCGGCGTCCCCGAAACCGGAGAACTCGAGCACGCAGAAATTGGAACTGTTGTAGAGCATGTTCATATCGTGTCCTAACGCTGTGCCCGCCTTGGTGGTGGACTCCGACCCCGCACGCCCGGGGGTCACGCCCACCGGCACATCCTTGCCTCTAATATCGGACCATTAGGCCCCGTTCTCAAGTGGCGAAGGTCATTTGAAAGTGAGTGCACGCTGATCCGCTCAGGACCGTTTCTTAGGGGCTCTGTCTTAGGATCGGCCCCCGGCATCGGATCGGCCTGAAGCCCTACCGCAGTTCAGCGGATCGGCAGCCGTATGCGCCCCCCGGTAGCACAATGCGCTGGGCGAGCCTGACCGGAGCGCCAGATGAATCAACACATTGCCGTTGTGGCCGGGGCCGGACCCGGTCTGGGCCGTGCGCTCGCGCAGCGTTTCATCCAGGGCGGGATGCGCGTGGCCTTGCTGGCGCGCGACGCCGGGCGCCTGACTGCGCTGGCCGAGTCGCTCGGCCCGGACGCGCGACCGCTCACCTGCGACCTGACCCACCCGGACGCGGTCAGCGCCGCCTTCGACCGGGTGGAGCACGAGCTGGGCACACCGCAGTGCGTGGTCTTCAATGCCGGAACGTATCGTCCGGGTACGGTTCTGGAAGTCAGGCCGCAGGATTTTCTGGAAAGCTGGAAGATCGGGTGCTACGCCGGCTTCCTGGTCGGGCAGCAGGCGGCACGGCGCATGCTCGATCGCGGCAGCGGCACCATCCTGTTCAGCGGCGCGACCGCCTCGCTTCGAGGCAGCGCCCGCTTCGTCAACCTGGCGTCCCCGAAGTTCGCGCTCCGGGCGCTGGCACAAAGCATGGCGCGCGAGCTCGGTCCGCTCGGCCTGCACGTGGCGCACGTGATCATCGACGGCCAGATCCGCGCGGCCGGCCGCCAGCACGCCAACGTGGACCCCGACGCCCAGCTGGATCCGGCGGCGATCGCCGAATGCTACTGGCAGCTGCATACGCAGCCGCGCAGCGCCTGGACGCTGGAGCTCGATCTGCGGCCGTCGGTGGAGCGCTTTTAGATAGGTGGCTGATCAAACCGAGCTGAATCGAATCCGCTTTCACCAAGTGGACGTCGATCGCTGGCCGGACTTCGAGCGACTGTTCGAAAGCCGCGGCGGCCCGAAGGCTTGCTGGTGCATGGTCTGGCGCGCGACGCCTGCCGAGGCGAAGCGCACGGACGGGGCCGGCAGAAAATCAGCCATCGAGCAGCGCGTTTCCGCCGGCATTCCCGTTGGCATCCTGGGATACCTTGGCACCGAACCCGTCGCGTGGTGTTCGGTTGCACCGAGGTCGACGTATCGTCGCCTCGTGGACGATAACGGCCCGCACGAGGGTGTCTGGTCGATTGCATGCTTTTTTGTGGTCCGACGCCTTCGTGGACAGGGAATCACGAAAAATCTCATTGAAGCCGCGGTCGAGCACGCGCGAGCCAAGGGCGCGTCGATTGTCGAGGCGTATCCCGTTGACGCCGATTCTCCGAGCTATCGGTTCATGGGCTTTGTGCCCAGTTTCGCGGCGGCGGGGTTTCGTGAGGTTGGGCGCGCGGGCACTCGGCGTCACGTGATGCGGTTGACCGTGCGGCGCGAACCGTAAAGACGGAGCAGGCGCGGTGTCGGCTACGCGAGAAACAGCTGGTAGGCCGGGTGGGCGCTCTCGTCCCAATAGCGGTAGCCGAGCGTCGACAGGAAGCGTTTTAGCGCGCCTTTTTCCCCGCGCGGCACCTGCAGCCCCACCAGGATGCGCCCGTAATCCGCGCCCTGGTTGCGGTAGTGGAACAGTGAAATGTTCCAGTCGGGCGACATCGAGCTCAGGAACCGCATCAGCGCGCCGGGCCGCTCGGGAAACTCGAAGCGGTACAGCAGCTCGTCCCTGGCCAGAGGCGAGTGGCCTCCGACCATGTGGCGCAGGTGCAGCTTGGCCAGCTCGTCGTCGGTCAGGTTCAGCGCGGCGAAGCCCGCGCGCCGGAACACGCGCGCCAGCCGGTCGGCCTCGTCCCTGTGGGCCGTCTGCACGCCGACGAAAATATGCGCCACCGTGCTGTCGGCGATCCGGTAGTTGAACTCGGTCACATTGCGATTACCCACCAGCGCGCAGAAGCGCTTGAACGAGCCGCGCGCCTCGGGAATCGTCACGGCGAACACCGCCTCGCGCCGCTCGCCGACCTCGGCCCGTTCGGCCACGAAACGCAGGCGGTCGAAATTCAGGTTGGCGCCGCTGGCGATCGCGACCAGCGTGCGCCCGGCCAGACGCTCGCGTTCCGCATAGGCCTTGCAGCCGGCCACGGCCAGCGCTCCGGCCGGCTCGAGCACCGCCCGGGTGTCCTGGAACACGTCCTTGATGGCGGCGCACAGCGCGTCGGTGTCCACGGTGATGATCTGGTCGACGTGCTGCCGGCACAGGCGAAACGTCTCCTCGCCCACCAGGCGCACCGCGGTGCCGTCCGAAAACAGCCCCACGTCATGCAACTGCACGCGCCGGCCCGCCTGCAGCGAGCGCGCCATCGCGTCCGAATCGCTCGTTTGAACGCCGATCACCCGGATTTCGGGCCGCACCGCCTTCACGTAGGTCGCCACGCCCGAGATCAGGCCGCCGCCTCCGACCGGCACGAAGATCGCGTAAATCGGCCCCTTGCCGTCCCGGTGGTGCTGCCGCAGGATTTCCATCGCCACCGTGCCCTGGCCGGCGATTACCAGCGGATCGTCGAACGGGTGCACGAATGTCAGCCGGTGCCGGGCCTGCAACTGCATCGCGCGCGCATGCGCGTCCGAGTACGAATCGCCGTGCAGCTCGACCTGGGCCCCGCGCGAACGCACCGCGTCGACCTTCACTTGCGGGGAGGTAACCGGCATCACGATCACCGCGCGGCAACCCAGGTGTTGGGCCGCCAGCGCGACACCCTGCGCGTGGTTGCCCGCCGACGCAGCGATCACGCCGCGCCGGCGTTCGGCCGCATCCAGGTGGACCATCCGGTTGTAAGCGCCGCGCAGCTTGAAGCTGAACACCGGCTGCAGGTCCTCGCGCTTGAGCAGAACCTGGTTGCCCAGCCGATGCGAAAGCGCAGGCGCCGGGTCCAGCGCGCTCTCGATCGCGACGTCGTAGACGCGCGCGTTCAGCACGTGACGCAGGTAGTCTTGGGCCGTCATCGGCCGCTCTCCTCCGAAAAACGGTCGGAACGCGGCCGCCCGCGGCCGCAACGCGGGATTGTGCCTGCGATCGGCGGGGCGGGTGAACCGGGTCAGCGCGGCCGCTTGGCGTGCGCAAGAAAGCCGCTGATCTCGCTGCCCGCATTCAGCGGAATCGACGCATCGCTGGCGAAGACCGCAATGTCGTTGCCGACAGCGCCAGCCCCGTCGGGTCCGTAAGTCTCGATCGTCGCCGGCATCCCGGCCTGAGCCGGTCCGTTCAGCGCAACCCCCGTGATCGGGTTCACCCGTGGCATATTGTTGTTGCCGGGATTGGTCGTGGTGAACGCTCCGATTGCCGTAGACAACGTACCGCCAGTCCCGTACAGACCCAGGCTCGAGCCGACCGACGCGCTGGCAAAGACAGCCTGTCCCGCGGTGCTTCCGTTGGCTCCGCCGGTCAGCACCAGCACGCCCGCGTTGGTGAACGGTCCGCTGGTCGGTATCGACGCTGGTGCAACCACGCCAAGCACTGCGCTGACGCTGCTTGCGACCGCCGTCGCCGTGCTGTTTCCAGCGAAATTCACGTAGAACGCCTGCTTGGCGAAGCCGGTCGCACCGGAGGCCGACGTGTCGGCCACCGTGAAATACAGGGTGTCTCCAACCAGGAACGCGACCGGGGGACCGGATGACCCATTCGGACCCATCAGCGAGTCGATGTGTTGGGTCGCGGTCAGACTTGCCAGCGAGGTGGTCGGCGTCAGGCCCGATTTCACGACCGACTTGATCGCCGAGCCGTCGTTCATCACGTAGACCAGGTTGTTGGTCGTCACGCCGACCAGCGTGATGCCGCCGGCCCCGGCCGCATCGAGCGTCTGGGTGGCCGTCACCGCCTTCGTCATCGTATCGATCTGAAGGATCTGGGAGCCGATGCCGGTCCCGGCAAATGCCACGTAGGCCTTGGTGCCGTCGAACACCGCGCGCCCTTGAACGCTGGTGCCGGCAGGCAGCGTGAAGCCGGTGATCGCCGTGGTCGTTCCTGACGCCAGGTCGACCGCGTTCAGGACCGACGTATCCAGGTACAGCCAGACGTTGCCGGCCGAGATGCCGAGGCTGCGGAAATCGCCGTTGACGGCGACGTTGGAGCCCTTCCCCAGCAGCGTGCCGAGCGCCTTCACATTGGCGAAGCTCGCGTCGAGCTGCGCCAATGGAACGAGCGTCGATGGGTTGCCGGTGCTGTCCAGCGTCGGGTGATTGATCGCCAGGAAGCCCGTGATCGCGCCGTTCGTGTCATACAGCGCCTCGATCGGCTCGACCATCCCGAGCGACTTGGGCGCGGTGGAGGCCGACATCGCCGGCTGGATGCCGACGTACGTGTCGCCTAGCGCGCCGCAGGCTTGCTGGCCCATCCCGTTGGCGCCCGCGGCGTGGAACACGATCCACGACAGGTTGGCCGAACCGTAGTTGTCGAAAAGAGTCGGCGGGAGCGACGGACACAGCGACAGGCTGGTGACCGTGCCGCTGGATACCTGCGCCGCAACCGGACTGACCAGCGGTGTCGGCTTGCGCAGGTCGACCGCGTACAGCACCCCGGCGCTGTTGGTCGCGTCTGCGTACACCAGGTAGCGGATCGCCCATTGGGTTGCGGTGCCGCCGGACGGGGTGTACTCGCTGACGGTAGCCAGATCCAGCCCGACGCCGCCGGCTTCCAACGCATTCTGGCCACCCGTGGTCACTGCAAACGCCTGCGGCAGACTGGACGGGTCGGCCCACACCAACCCGAACGGGCTGGTGGCCACCGCCTGTCCGAAGAACGGGACCGTGTTAGTGGGCATCGCGATGCCAGCGCGTCCCGCTTGGAAATAGGCTGCCGTTACGGCTGGCGGAGGAGGCGGAGGAGGCGGAGGCGGGGGTGGTGCAGGCCTGCCGCTGGTGCTGCTGCCACCGCCGCCTCCACACCCGGCCAGTGCTGCTCCGGCAAACGCCGCTGCAAACAGCGACCGACGCAGTTCCTTGCTCATGGATCGTGCTCCCCTTAGCGAGATCTGGCCGAACACAGGGCCACGGATTTCGAATGTGCCGCGGCGTGAGCGCAAAAAGTCGGCGCCTCACGCGAAATCTCAACTGCCGCTTCGCTACAGAATTACCGGCGGGCGGATCAAGCGCCATCAAGAATAACCCGCAACGACGCTTCGGCGAATGCCTTACCACGTGTGATTGCACCATCCAATCGGCTTCCCACGCGAGCGCAATTGCACGTACCTGAGCGCGAGAAAAGAGTCCCAAGCCCCAGATCCAGAGGGTGAGCCTCGAGCCTTGACCCGCGCGCATCGACGTGCTCGCAGCCCCCGCACTGCGGCGGGTGGTCCGAGCCGTTTTGCTCTACACTTCGCGCCCCGTTTGTTTGCCCCGTTCGAGCATGGACCAAGCGCTGCTCCCCGTCACCGTCCTCACCGGCTTCCTCGGCGCGGGCAAAACGACGCTGCTGAACCGCATCCTGGCGCAGCCGCACGGACAGCGCATCGCGGTGATCGAGAACGAATACGGGCCCGAAGGCATCGACCACGAGCTGCTGGTCACCGAGACCCGCGAGCAGATCGTCGAGATGAACAACGGCTGCCTGTGCTGTACCGTGCGCGGCGATCTTGCGCGCATCCTGGGCGAGCTGCGCGAAAAGCGTGAAGCGGGGCAGCTGCGCTTCGAACGGGTGATCGTCGAAACCACCGGCATGGCCAATCCCGGCCCGGTCACGCAGACCTTTTTCATCGACGAAGAGGTGGCTGGCTATTACCGTCTGGACGGGGTCATCACCGTGGTCGACGCCAAGCACGGCCATGCCACGCTGGACGCACAGCCGGAGGCCCAGAACCAGGTCGGGTTCGCAGACCGGATCCTGCTGTCCAAGTCCGACCTGGTCGAGCCGGACGAAATCGATTCCCTGCGCGCCCGCCTGGTGCGCATGAATCCGCGCGCGCCGATCCATATCGCGCAGATGGGGCAGGTGGCGCTGAGCGAGGTGCTGGATATCCAGGGTTTCAATCTGGACCCGATCCTGCAACTCGATCCGGACTTCCTGGCCGCCGAGAACGGCCAGCAGCCCGGTCGAAGCCACGAGCATGGCCGCGGGCGCGGCCATCATGGGAACGGGAATGACGCGCGCCACGACGGCCACGATCACGACGGGCACGAGCATCAGCAAGGGCTCGTGAACGGCGATGCGCGGCACGGGGCAAGCGGCGCTTCGGTCCACGACGACGCCGTGCAGGCATTCGTGTTCCGCGCGCGCCGCCCCTTCGCGGCGGCGCGCCTGGAGGAGTACCTGGGCGCGCTGACCCAGGTTTACGGGCAGGACTTGCTTCGGTATAAAGGCGTCCTTTTTATCGGCGGCTCCCCCCGGCGCCAGATCCTGCAGGGGGTGCACATGGTGATCGCCTCCGAACCAGGGCGCCCCTGGAGCCGGGATGAGCGGCCGGCGAGCACAATCGTGTTCATAGGGCGGAAACTGCCCCGGGAAGCGATTCTTAAGGGACTTGAGGCCTGCCTGGCCCGTTAGGGACAGGCGCGGAGGCGTGAAAAGGTCGAATCCGATGATGTCCAAAGCGAAGGCGCCCGCGCGGCCGAAAACCGCGGCGAAGAAGACTGGCAAGGCGGCCAAAACGGTCGTCCGAAAGGTGAGCAAGCCGGCTTCCAGACCGGTGCGACCGGCAGTCCCCAAGCCGGCGGCCAAGGCCGCCAAGCAGAAGCCGACCAGGCCGGCGACCGTCGCGACCAGGGAAAAGCCGGCGACCAGACCAGCGGCTCCGGTCAAGGCTGTGGCGCCGGCCGCCCGCGCCGCGGGAGTCAAGATCAGCCCGGCGAAGCCAAAAACCACGGTCGCGGTGGTGCCGGCGCCTTCGCCGGAGATCGCGGCGCCGACCCCGAAATCTGCGGCCCGGCCGGTCCAAAGCGTCAGTCCGAAGGACCTCGCGGCGGCTCACGAATACCTGCTGAGCCGATCGTCGAGTCGCAGCGGGGAGCCGGTCATCGTGAACGGAAGACAGCTATTGACCGAAGAGCAGCTGCTGCGGATGCCCGACAGCCAGTACATGAACGAGGACCAGCTCGCCTACTTCAAGTATCAATTGCAGCAGATGGAGCGCGAGCTGCTGACCAACGCGGACGAAACCACCGAGCATCTGCGCGAAACGGTGATCGTCCCGGATCCGGCCGACCGCGCCACCATCGAAGAAGAACATGCACTGGAGCTGCGCACCCGCGACCGAGAACGCAAGCTGCTGAAAAAGGTCCAGTCGGCGCTGCAGAGCATCGAGTCGGGCGAGTACGGGTTTTGCGAAGAAACAGGCGACCCGATCGGCATTCCCCGCCTGCTCGCGCGGCCGACCGCCACGCTTTCACTGGAAGCGCAGCAGCGGCGCGAGATGAAACAGAAGCTGTTCGGCGATTGATCCGAGCCGGGCTGTCACCGCTCCACGTGGCGGCGCAGCACGCGCCGTCAGATCCGACCCGATGGATGCCCGAGCCGCGCCGGGCGCTGTGCGGTCAGCGCGGACTGTTGATCAGTGGCCCGGGACCGTGGCGGGGCTGGCCGCGACCGATTCCTTGGTCTTGACCGTATCGACCGGGCGGCCCTGCAGGTAGTTCATCGCCTGCTTCAGCTGAAAGTCCTCGGCCGAGCCGAATTCGTAGCGATGCGGCGCCGCGACCGGGTGCGGCGCATTGGTGCCATCGTCCTTTTCCACACCCGCGCTCGGCTGCTCCGGTGCCTTGATCGGCTCCAGAGTCACCGCGTTCTGGTTCTCCAGATGGTGGGCCAGATCGGCTTCGCGCACGTTCAGACCGGCGAAGTTGCCCTCGGGGGTGTCATCGACCTGCAGATCCGGGGTGATGCCCTGGGCCTGGATCGAGCGGCCGCTCGGGGTGTAATAGCGCGCCGTGGTCAGCTTGATCGCGGTCGGGTTGTCGCGGTCGTTGCGGATCGGAATGATCGTCTGCACCGAGCCCTTGCCGAAGGTCTGAGTGCCGATCAGCGTGGCCCGTTTGTGGTCCTGCAGCGCGCCGGCCACGATCTCGGAGGCCGAGGCGCTCGCCCCATTGACCAGAACGACCAGCGGCACCGTCTTGATCTGTGGCGGCAGGTGCGACAGGGCGTCGTCGCCGTGCGTGCGCTGGTAATCGGACGGGCTGGCCGCGTAGCGGCGGTGCGCGTCCTCGGTGCGTCCTTCCGTCGTCACGACGGTCGAATCCGGCGCCAGGAACACGGCCGACACGCCGACCGCGGCATGCAGCAGACCGCCCGGATCGTTGCGAAGATCCAGCACCACGCCCTTGATCGGCCCCTGCTTGTACAGATCCCCGAGCTGCTTGGCCAGATCGTCGACCGTGCGCTCCTGGAATTGCGTGATCCGCACGAACGCGTAGCCGGGCTCGATCATCTTCGCCTTGACCGACTGCACGCGGATCACGTCGCGCACCAGCTTGACTTCGAGCGGCGCGTTCTCGCCCTTGCGCACCAGCGTCAGCGTGATTGGCGTCTTGGGCTTGCCGCGCATCAGCTTGATCGCGTCGCCCAGCGCCATCCCGCGCGTGAATTTGTCGTCGATCTTGATGATCAGGTCACCGGCGCGGATGCCGGCGCGCGCGGCCGGCGTATCGTCGATCGGAGCGATCACGCGCACCGCGCCGTCCTCGGCGCCGACCTCGATGCCCAGCCCGCCGAACTCGCCCTGGGTTCCGACCTGCAGGTCCTTGAAGGCATCGGCGTCCAGAAAAGCCGAGTGCGGATCCAGGCCGGACAACATGCCGGAGATCGCCTCCTGAATCAGCTTGCGATCCTCGACCGGCTCGACGTAGTTGGCCTTGATCGCGCCGAACACGTCGGTGAATTCGTGGATCTCCTCGAGCGGAATCGGGCCGCGCGTGTCGCGGAAAGCGTAGGCCGTCAGGCCATAACTGATCGAAAGGCCGGCGATCACTCCGACGCCAACCAGGCCCCAACTGCGCAAACGTCCACCGCTCATGCCGCCTCCAGGCCAGGGATTGTCACACCGTAAGCTAGCGCGGACCTACCCACGCGAGCGGGTCGAAAGGCTTGCCCTGATACCTCAATTCGAAGTATAGGCCGGAATCCTGGCTGCCTCCGGTGCTGCCGACGGCGGCAATCACTTCGCGTGCCTGTACGGAATCCCCGACACCGCGCAGCAGCGTCTCGTTGTTGCCATAGACCGACAGCAGTCCGTTACCGTGGTCCAGAATCAGCAGGTTGCCAAAGCCACGCAGCCAGTCGGCGAATACAACCCGACCGGCGGCAACCGCGTGCACCTCGGCTCCGGCGGGGGCCCGGATGAACAGGCCTTTCCACGTCGGCGCACCGGCTTGGGGCTGCCCGTCCTCGTCGCGGCGCGCCGCTCCGAAGCGTGCCCCCAATTGGCCGTCGACCGGCAGCTCGAGCTTGCCTCGCAGCGCGCTGAACGCCGCCAGGCTTGGCGACTCGCCGTGCGGTGCCGGCGTGGCCGGCCGGCGAGGGGGCGCGTGCTGGCGCGCCTGCTCGGCCAGCAGACGCGAAATCTGATCGATCAGGGAACCGAGGCGGGTCTCGTCCCGCTCCAGAGCGGCCACCGAGCTGCGCTGCGTGGAGATTTCGCGCGAAAGGCGCGCCAGCGTGGCCTTGCGGGCCGCCTGCTGATTGAGCAACTGGGCCCGGCTGGCTCTTTCCTCGCCTGCAATCGATGCCAGCTCGGCCTTGCGTTCGCGTGATTGCGTCTCCAACTCGACCAGCTCCTCGTGGCGTTGGCGCAGGTCTCCGATCTGCTGCAATTCCGCGTGTATCACGCGATCGACATAGAGGCGTTCGCGCGCGGCGCCGCCCACCGGTGAGCCGTCGAGCAGCTCCTGCCATGGACGGCGACCTTCCAGGACAAACCGCGTCCTGATCATCTGACCGACGGCCAGCTCGTGGGTTCCCTGGCGCGAGCGCGTGCTTCGCTGTCGCTCCTGCAGCCCGCTGATCTGCGCTTCGACCTGGCGGCGCGACTGCGCCAGCTCACGCAGCCGGCGATTGGCCGCCGAGATCGAGGTCTCGGACTCGGCCAGCGCGTCCGACGCCTCGGAGTGCGCCGCCTCGGCCTCGGCCAGCCGTTTTTTCAATTGCGCAAGGCGGGTGCGCAGCTCGCGCTGCTCGTCCTGCAGCTTGTGCTTGCGCTGCGCGCTGACCGCGCCGCCGGCCGGATCCTGGGCACCGGCGTCCGCGGCGTCTTTGCGGGCCTGCGCGTGCGTCAACGCCAGCGCCAGAACACACGCCACTGCCGTCACGTGGATGCGCGTTCGATTCTCTCCCGGACGGCTACGGCCTGCCCAGGTAATAGTGCCTGAGCGGCCGCAGCGCATCGTCCAGTTCGTACACGAGCGGGGCGCCGGTCGGAATTTCCAGCCCCACGATGTCGTCGTCGGGTACGCGATCCAGAAACTTGATGAGCGCCCGCAGCGAGTTCCCGTGCGCCGCGATCAGCACGCTGCGGCCGCGCGACAGTGCCGGGGCGATCGAATCGTTCCAGAACGGAACGACCCGATCCACCGTGTCCTTCAGCGATTCGGCCAGCGGGATCTGCTCGGGCTTGAGCACGTGGTAGCGCGGATCGCGTCCGCTCCAGCGCTCGTCATCGACCGTCAATGGGGGCGGGGCCACCGCGTACGAGCGGCGCCACAGCTGTACCTGCTGCTCACCGAATTGCAGCGCCGTCTCCTGCTTGTTCAGCCCCTGCAGCGCGCCGTAGTGGCGCTCGTTCAGCCGCCAGGTGTGAACGACCGGGATCCACATCCGGTCAACGCCGTCCAGCACGATCCACAGCGTGCGGATCGCGCGTCGCAGCATCGATGTATAAGCGATGTCGAACGCGAAGGCCTGCTCGCGCAGCAGCCGGGCCGCCTCGCGGGCCTCGCGCTCGCCCTGCTCGGTCAAATCGACGTCGGTCCAGCCCGTGAACCGGTTTTCCAGGTTCCACTGGCTCTGACCGTGCCGAAGCAGTACCAGCCGGTGCGTGCTCATCGGGCCCCATTCTATAATTGCTATCCGGTTCCTGACTCGCCTTCCACGTGCAATTCGTTCTGGACAACCTGCTGCTGATCGCGATGGCCTGCGTCAGCGGCGGGTTACTGTTATGGCCCCTGCTGCGCGACCGCGCAGGCGGGCCCACCGTCTCGACGCTGACGGCCACGCAAATGATCAATTCGCGACACGCGCAGGTGGTCGATGTGCGGCCGCCCGAGCAATTCGCGACCGGCACCGTGCCCAACGCGCGCAACATCCCGCTGCTTGAAATCGGCCAGCGCTCCAGCGAATTGCGCAAGGATCGTCCGGTCATCTTGGTGTGCAACCCTGGGCGCAATGCCCACGGCGCCGCATCGAAGCTGCGGGCCAGCGGGATCGGCGAGGTTTACGTGCTGGCGGGCGGAGTGGCCGCCTGGCGCGAGGCCGGGTTGCCGATCCGCAAATGAGGGGGCATTTCATGCCGGTACGGGTACGCATGTACAGTACGGCGGTGTGCCCGTATTGCGTCCGGGCCGAGCGCCTGCTGGTGGCGCGCGGAGCCGGATCGATCGAGAAGATGCGCGTGGACCTGGACCCGACGCTGCGCGAGGAAATGATCCGGATCACCGGGCGACGCACGGTGCCCCAGATTTTCATCGACGACTTGCACGTAGGTGGCTTCGAGGATCTGGCTGCGCTGGACCGCGAAGGCAAACTGATGAGCCTGCTTCAAACCTGACGGCGACGCCATGACACAGAGTCCCCCACCGACCGGCGCCGACGGCCCCGGCCACGCCCCGACCGCCGGCACCGTGTTCACCGTGCAGCGGATCTATCTGAAGGATGCGTCGCTCGAGATGCCCAATGCGCCTGGCATCCTGCTGGAGCAAAGCGCGCCCCAGGTCGACGTCCAGATGGACATCGGCAACGAGAAGATCGCCGACTCGATCTTCGAGATCGTGGTGCGGGTGACCGTGACTGCGCGGGTCAAGGACAAAGTGCTGTTCCTGGTCGAAGCCAAGCAGGCCGGCATTTTCGAGGTGCGCGGGCTTCCGGCCGAACAGTTCGACCCGGTGCTCGGGATCGTCTGTCCCGGCATCGTCTATCCGTACCTGCGCGCCAACGTGGCTGACCTGATCGGTCGCACCGGTCTGCCCTCCATCCATCTGGCCGAGATCAACTTCGAGGCGCTGTACCGGCAGAGGCTGGAGCAGAACGCACGCGCCCAGTCGCCCATCATCGTTCCGCCCGGGTCCAACACCCGGCAGTAGGACGGCGAGCAACGCTGGCCAGGCTCGCGCCGGGTTCGGATGCGGATCTCGATCCTCGGTGCCGGAGCCTGGGGCACCGCGCTCGCGTGTGCGCTGGCGGGCCGGCGCGAAGTGACACTGTGGGCGCGCAGCCCGCAACACGTTCAGCAGCTGTGCCAGCGGCACGCCAACGAGCGATACCTGCCCGGCATCCGGCTGCCCGACTCGATCATCGTCACCGGCGAACTGCAGCAGGCAGTCAGCTTCGCGGCAGGCGGCCTGCTTGCGGTCGCCACGCCGAGCGCCGGGTTGCGCCCCACACTGCAGGCGTTGCGCGGGGCCGCTGATCTGCCGCCCGTGCTGTGGCTGTGCAAGGGTTTCGAGCGTGACAGCTGGATGCTGCCGCATCAGATCGTGGCTGAAGAACTGCCGGCACGTCCGGCCGGACCGCTGTCGGGCCCGAGCTTCGCCGACGAAGTCGCGCGCGGCCTGCCGACCGCGTTGACCGTGGCCGGTCATCCGGACTTCTGCGCGCAGGTCACGCGCGCTTTGCACGGCGATTGCCTGCGCATCTACTCCACGCAGGACGTGATCGGGGTCGAAGTGGGCGGCGCCGTCAAGAACGTGATGGCGATCGGCACCGGCATCGCCGAAGCGCTCGGACTGGGCAACAACGCCAGGGCCGCGCTGATCACGCGCGGACTGGCTGAAGCCACCCGCCTGGGCGTGGCGCTGGGAGGCCGCGCCAGCACCTTCACCGGCTTGACCGGTCTGGGCGACCTGATACTGACCTGCACCGGCGAGCAGTCGCGCAACCGGCGGGTGGGACTCGCGCTCGGGCGCGGCATCGAGCTGCAGCGCGCGCTCGACGAGCTTGGGCACGTCGCCGAGGGCGTCTGGTCGGCGCCCGCCACGGCCGCACGCGCGCGCGAGGCCGGCGTCGACATGCCGATCACCGAGGCCGTGTGCGCGGTGCTGGACGGACGCCTGAGCGCGCGCGCTGCGCTCGACCAGCTGCTCGCGCGCGAGCCGCGTAACGAAAGCGCGTGAAGCTAGGTGGAAAAGACCCGACTGAACAGCGTGTGCGTTTTCTGCGGGTCAGCGCCCGGCCGCGACCCGCGCTTCGGCGAAGCCGCACGCGACACCGGGGCGCTGCTGGCCCGACGCGGCCTGACCCTGGTGTACGGCGGTGGCCACATCGGCCTGATGGGCGCGATGGCCGATGCCGCGCTGGCCGCCGGCGGGCGGGTGATCGGCGTCATCCCTCAGCACCTGATGCGACCGGAGGTCGTGCACCTTGGCCTTTCGGAGCTGATCGTGGTCGAGTCGATGCACCAGCGCAAGCGGCTGATGGCCGATCGGGCCGACGCCTTTCTGGTTCTTCCAGGCGGTTACGGAACGCTGGACGAGACGTTCGAGATGCTGACCTGGCTGCAACTGGGATTGCAGCGCAAGCCCCTGGCTCTGGTGAATGTCGGCGGCTATTTCGACCCGCTGCTGCGCTGGATCCGGGGCGCGGTGGACGCTGGCTTCGTGCATGCGGGGCAGGCCCACTTGCTCGAAGCCGCCGAGACGCCGGCCGCGGCGCTGGCGGGGCTGGAAGGGCTGCCGCGTGGGCCCGTCGCTCACACCCCGCCGGAAAACCCGGACTGACGCCAGGCCTCGAACACGACCACGGCCACCGCGTTGGACAGGTTCAAGCTGCGGTTGCCGGGCCGCATCGGCAGCCTGAGCTGCCGCGCGGGCGGAAAATGCTCGCGCACGCCGGCCGGCAGCCCGGTGGTTTCGGACCCGAACACGAACCAGTCGCCGGATCGGAACTCGACCTCGGCGAAATGCGCGCTGCCGTGGCGGGTCAGCGCAAACAGGCGGTGCAGATCCGGTCGCTCGGACCGCAGCAGCGCCTCGAAGCTGGCGTGCACCGCCATCTGCGCGAACTCATGGTAATCGAGGCCGGCACGCCGCATGCGGGCATGGTCCAGCGCGAAGCCCAGCGGCTGCACCAGGTGCAGCCGGGCGCCGGTATTGGCGCACAACCGGATCACGTTGCCGGTATTCGGCGGGATCTGCGGCTCGACCAGCACGACATGGAACATCGCCGTCGGCCTACTCGGTGCGTGCGATCACCAGGTTGACGACCTGCCGGACGCCGGCGCGCTTCAGAACCCGCGCCACCTCGTCCAGCGTGGCGCCGCTGGTCATCACATCGTCGACCACCGCGACGCAACGCGCCGGCACCGCCTCGCTCAGCGCAAAGGCGCCGCTCACGTTGGCGCGCCGTGCCTGCAGCGGCAGCGACTGCTGGGGCGGCCCGGCCCGGCTGCGCACCAGCGCGTGCCGCTGCAGCGGCAGCGACAGGCGGCGCGCGATCACGCGGGCGATTTCCAACGACTGGTTGAAGCCCCGCTGCCGCTGGCGGCGGCCGGCCAGCGGCACCGCGAGCAGGCCATCGATTGGAATGCGGTCGCCGATCCGGGCGGCGAGCAGATCGCCGAACACGCGCGCCAGGTCCAGACGGCCGCCGGACTTCAGCGCCACCACCATCCCGTCGACCGGCGGCGCGTAGTCGCCCAGCGCGATCGTGCGGTCGAACGCCGGCGCCGCCGCCAGGCAACGGCCGCAACGAGCCGCCGGCAATGCGGCCGCTAGGCGCCCGCCACACACGACACATCGCGCGCAGCCGGCGTCGAAGAAGTCCAGCAGGCAGCCCGGGCAGACCGGATCGCCGCGCTCGACCCGGCACACTGCACAGTACGGGGCGACCAGACGCCGCAGGCCGCGGCCCAGCCCGTCAACCACGCTGCGCAGAGCGCCCGCGCTAGGGCTGGACAAGGCGGCGCCGGGCGGTCCGGTCATCGCTCGAGCATATACTGGCGCGCCGCGCGCACGCCGGGTCAGGACCCAATCCGTCTTCCGATGACTCCCGAGTCCGGCAGTGTCGATCGATCCGGGGCAGGGCCCGGACCCGTCCGCGCGCCCTTTCGTTGCGTCACGGTTCAGCGCCAGTTCGACCGGCGTGCGCCCGGCTTTGCGGGCGCTTCCGCGGTCGTGCGCGAGGTAGGCGGGCGCCTGTTCGAGCGCCTCGACACGATCCGGCACGAGGCGGGCCTCGTGGTGGATCTGGGCTGCGGGGCGGGCCTGCAGCGCGCGGCGCTGCTCAAGCGTTTTGCGCACGCCACCTGGATCGGCATCGACCTTTCGCGCGGGATGCTGGCGCAGGCTGCGGACGAAGCGTCCGCCTTCGTGCGCAGGCTGCCGCGCGCGCTGCAGCCGCGCTCGCGCACACTGCGGGTCTGCGCCAACGCCGACCGCCTGCCGCTGGCCGACGCCAGCGCCGACTGCGTGTTTTCCAACCTGATGCTGCACTGGCACCCGGCGCCGCACCAGGTTTTTCCCGAGGTCGCGCGGGTGCTGCGCGAGGGAGGCCTTTTTCTTTTCAGCAGCCTGGGGCCGGACACGCTGCGCGAGCTGCGCCAGGCCTGTGCGCTCGCGCTGGCGCACCCGCGGCCGATGCCGTTCGTCGACATGCACGACCTGGGCGACATGATGGTCGCGGCCGGCTTTTCATCGCCGGTCACCGATTCGGAAACGATACGGCTGACCTATGGATCGGCGCGCCAGCTGCTGGCCGAGGTGCGCGTGCTCGGAGGCAATCCGCGCGACGACCGCGATCCGGGACTGCCGTCGGGCCGGCGGGCCAGGGCCCTGGTGGCGGAACTGGAAGCGCAGCGCGGCGGCGACGGACGGATCGGATTGACGTTTGAGATCAGCTATGGTCTCGGGTGGAAGGCGCCGCCCCGCGCGTCGGCCGGCAGCGCGACCACGATTTCCGTCGAAGCGCTGCGGGGTCAGCTTCGGCGCAGATGATCACCCGCGAGAAAGGAGCTGGACATGAAATATCTGTGCCTCGTGTACGGTGAGGAAGACAGGATCTCGGCAATGGACGACCACGAATGCCTGGCCTGCGACGCGGAGCTTCGCGCGGGCGGCCACTGTATCGCCTCCGAAGCGCTCGAACCGGTGGCGACCGCGACCACGGTGCGGATACGCAACGGCCGCCTGTCCGTCTCCGACGGGCCGTTCGCCGAAACGAAGGAAACGCTGGCGGGCTTTTACCTGATCGAGGCGCGCGACCTGAACGAGGCCATACAACTGGCGGCGAAGATACCGCCGGCGAAAGTCGGCGGCGTGGAGATACGGCCGATCCGCCCTATCCGGGAGCAGCCGCGGTCTGGCCGTCCGCCGGCGTGATCCCGATCTTGAAGGTCTCCGGCAGCTGGAACATCGCCCACAGGCTGACCAGGCTGGTTGCGATCACGTAGTAGGCGGGCGAGAGCGGATCGCCGGTTGTGCCGATCAGCCACGCGATCACGAACTGCGTGGTGCCGCCGAACACACTGACCGAGACCGCGTAGCAGATCGCAAGCCCCGAACTGCGCACCTCGTTCGGAAAGACTTCGGTCAGCGCGGCCAAGGCGGCCGATGCGCCCGCGGTACTGAGCAGAGTCAGCAGCGCGGTCACCAGCACCAGCGCCAGCGCCGTCTTCTCGCGGAACAGAAGAAGGAACGCCGGGTAGATGACAATCACCGAGGCGATGCGGGTCAGAATCATCAGCGGTTTGCGGCCGAACCGGTCGGACAGGCGGCCGCCCAAGAGCGCGCCGCCAAAGATGACCAGGCCCTGCGCCAGCGTCGCGAGCATCGCTTTGGACGCCGGCATGCCGAGCGTGATGAGCGCATAAGTCGTCATGTAGTTGCCCACGTATACCGAGACCGTAAAGCACATGATGATCAGCACGCCGAGCACCAGCGAGCGCTGGTGGCGGCGCAGCAGAACCTGCAGCACCTCGGAGACGGGGCGGGAACCTGGTACCAGCAGCGTCTCAGGCAGCCGCCGTCGGATGTACAGGCCGACCGGGACGATGATCAGGCCCAGGGCGAACGGTACCCGCCAACCGCCTGCCGCCAGCTGCTCCTTGCTCAGAATCAGGCTCAGTGCGAAGCCGACCGACCCGGCGGTAAGAATGGCAAGGCCCTGACTGGCGCTTTGCCAGGCGGTGTAAAGGCCACGCCGGCCTGGCGGAGCGCACTCGAGCAGGACCGCGGTCGAAGGGCCGACTTCACCGCCCAGTGCCAGGCCCTGGATCAGGCGGGCGACCACCAGGATTACCGGGGCGGCGAGCCCGATCGAAGCGTATGACGGCGTCACTGCGACCGCCAGGGTGCCCACCGCCATCAGGCTGATCGTCAATACCAAGGCGGGCCTGCGGCCGGCCCGGTCTGCGAAGGAGCCGATCAAAAGACCGCCAAGCGGTCGTGTAATGAACCCGACTCCGAAGGTGGCGAGCGAAAGCAACAGGCTTGCTAACTCGGTGCGCGCGGGAAAAAATGCCCGGCCGATGTAGACCGCGAACGTCGTATAGGCGAGAAAGTCGTAGAACTCCAAGGCGTTGCCGGCCACGGTCGCCCCGATCGTCCATCGACCCAGCGCCGCACGCGGTCTCGCGCCCGGCTCTTCAAGCGCCTGACCCGCCTCGCCCCGCCCCGGTGCAGGCGCAACGTGCATCGACCTCTACCCAGGTTGGTACGCCGCTTGGCGCAAGCCTCCAGTCAGATGGTGCGCTGCTTTTCCCTTCGCGTCGATAGGGTCTGCCCCGGGAGCGGGGCCTTGCATCAAGTCCGGTGGATTTTCAGCCGGTTACCTTCGGAGTCGATCTCCTCCAGCACAACGTCGAACTTCCACAGCTCCTTGACGAACTTGAGCACCGCTTCGGTGCTTTCCGTTTCGAGCAGGCGGCCGCCTTCCACGCGGTGCTGCAACAGCAGCGCGCGCTCGGTGTCGTCGCCGGCGCGCGCCACCACAATGCTCGGGGTGTGGTACTCGAGGCGGTACTGGGCGGCCAGCGCCTGGCGCAGCTTCATGTAGCCGTCCTCGTTGTGGATCGCCTCGACGTCATAGTGCCGCCGGTCTTCCTCGCCGTCGTGCAGCAGGAACAGGCGCATCTCGCGCATCACCTTGGGCGACAGGTACTGCTCGATCAGGCTGTCGTCCTTGAAGTTGGCCATCGCGAAGAAGATCGACTCGTTCCAGGGGGTTGCGGCCAGTTGCGGGAACCACTGGCGGTCTTCGTCGGTAGGCTGTTCGCAGATGCGCCGGATGTCGCGGTAGATCGCAAAGCCCAGCGCGTACGGGTTGATGCCGCGAAAGCCGCGCGAGTCGAACGGCGGCTGCGCCACCACGTCGCTGTGGTTGGCCAGCCACTCCAGCATGAAGCCGTCATCGACCTCGCCGGCGTCGTACAGCTCGTGCAGCAGCGTGTAGTGCCAGAACGTCGCGGCCCCCTCGTTGGCCACCTTGGTCAGGCGCTGCGGGTAGAAGTACTGGGCCACCTTGCGCACGATCCGCACCAGCTCGCGCTGCCACATCGCCAGCTTGGGCGCGCTTTTCTCGATGAAATACAGCAGGTTCTCCTGCGGCTCGAACACCGCCGGCGGCTCGCTGCCGCCCGGCGCGGGCGCATCCAGGTGGGCGAAGTCAGGCTTGTAGTGCTGCTCCGCAAAGCGCAACCGCTCGCGCAGCCGCTCGCGTTCGCGCTTGGGTGACAGGCGGCTGGGGCGCCGGTAGCGGTCCACCCCGTAGGCCGACAGCGCGTGGCAGCTGTCCAGGATCTTCTCGACCTCGGGCCAGCCATAAAGCTCCTCGCATTCCTGCACGAAACCGCGCGCGAATTTCAGGTAGTCCAGGATCGCATCGGGCTGTGTGAACTGGCGGAACAGGTAGTTGGACTTGAAAAAGGCGTTGTGCCCGTAGCCGGCGTGCGCCATCACCAGCACCTGCAGCGCCAGCGTGTTGGTCTCCATCAGGTAGGCGAGCGACGGATCGGTGTTGATCACGATCTCGTACGCCAGCCCGGACAGCCCCTTGCGGTAGCCGCGCTCCTGCGACAGCAGTTGCTTGCCGAAGCTCCAGTGCGCGTAATGCACCGGCATGCCGACGGTGGAGCACAAGTCGATCATCTGGTCGGCGGTGATCAGCTCGTACTGGGTCGGGTAGGTGTCCAGCCCCAGGCGCTGCGCGTGGCGCGCCAGCGCGGCGTCGAACTTCTCCAGCGTGCTCAGCGTCCATTCGCTGCCGCGCGCGATCGGATCGAAGATGCGCTCGACGCCCGGCCTGGGCATCGGCACGCTCGGCCGCTTCAGCAGCTTGGGCCAGGGGCGCTCGCGTTCCGGTGGCGGATCGGTCGCTGGATCGCTCATCTGCAACTCAAGCGGTCTGCTTGCGGGTGAACAATTCCCGGAAAACCGGCCAGATGTCGCTGCGACCGCGAACGCTGCGGCGCGCAAACCCCGGATCCTCGATCGCGTCGTAGCTCTGCCACAGGTCGGACGGGCGGTTGAACCAGCCGCTGGAGCTCGGAATATCGACGTAGGCGAAGTAGCGCACCTTCGGCAGCATCACGTCCCTCACGAAGGCGGCGCTCAGGCGACCGTCTTCGGAAGTGCAGTCTCCATCCGAGGCCTGCGCCACGTACACGTTCCAATCCGGCCCGCCGTAGCGGGTGTCGATCACGTGATCGGCCAGTTCCAGCGCCGGGCGCACCAGCGTGCCGCCGGTCTGCGGGTCGTTGAAGAAGCGCTGCTCGTCGACTTCCTCGGCCTGCTCGGTGTGGCGGATGAAGACCACGTCGACGCCCCCGTACTTGCGCTCCAGGAACAGGTACAGCAGCACGAAGAAGCGCTTGGCCAGATCCTTCTTGCGCTCGTCCATCGAGCCGGACACGTCCATCAGGCACAGCATCACGGCGCGCGCCGCCGGGGCCGGGCGCGCCACCCGCGAGCGGTAGCGGCGGTCGACATCTTCCAGAAACGGCAGCGTGTCGCGGCGCAGCGCCAGGCGCGCGATTTCCTCGTCGATCTGCGCGCGGCGGTCGGCGCCGGCCTCCTCGCGCTCGCGTTCCAGCTCCTCGATCTGGTCGTTCAACGAGCCGCGCAGCGCGATCCGGCGCGCAATCGACATGCGCATCGTCATCGCCGGCAGCAGGCTCAGCGGCAGCCCATCGCGCGTGTAGCCGGCGCGCTGCACGCGCTCCATCGTGACCTCGCCGAAGCGCGTGCGCTCCAGGTTCGGCAGCTCCAGGTCGTCGAAAAACAGCGCCAGGAATTCCTCGCGCGACAGCACGAACGCGAACGAATCGCGCCCCTCGCCTTCACCGGCCTCGTCGCCATCGCCGTCGCCGGCGCCGGCGTCCTCCGGACGCGGCAGCCTGTCACCGGGCAGGAACTCGCGGTTGCCCGGGACCACGAAATCCCGGTTGCCGGTCTGCTCGTCGTGCGTCAGGTGCGGCTCGGCCAGCCCGCGGCCGGGGATCGTGACGCGGCCGCCGCGGCCGACGTCGGTGATCGAACGCTTGGAGAACTCCTCGTCGGCGGCCCGCTTGATCTCGCCCTTGAAACGCCGGATGAAGCGTTCGCGGTTGACCGCGCCGCGTCCCTGCGGATCGATGCGGCGGTCAACGATGCGCATGTAGCGGCTGCCGATAAGATCGCTCATTTCGAGCGCCGTGCGGCGCTAGGACTGTGCACTCTTCTTGAAGTGCAGGTACCAGTCGACCAGGCGCCGCACCTGCTTCTCCGTGTAGCCGCGCGCCACCATCCGGTCGACGAACGAGCGGTGACGCTGGTCCAGTTCATCCGACCCCTTGGCCTCGAACGAGATCACCGGCAGGATATCCTCGGTCTTGCTGAACATCCGCTTCTCGATCACGGTGCGCAGCTTCTCGTAGCTGGTCCACTGCGGGTTCTTGCCGTGCGCGCGCGCGCGCAGCACGAAGTTGACGACCTCGTTGCGGAAATCCTTCGGATTCGAGATGCCGGCCGGCTTCTCGATCTTCTCGAGCTCCATGTTCAGCGCGTCGCGCGAGTATTGCATCCCGGTATCCGGGTCGCGCCAGTCGTCGTCCAGCAGCCATTTGTCCGCATAGGTGACGTAGCGGTCGAACAGGTTCTGCCCGTATTCGGAGTAGGCATCCAGGTAGCTCATCTGCAGTTCCTTTTCCAGGAACTCGGCAAAGCGCGGGATGATCCATTCCTTGGTGTGCGAGCGCAGCCGGCGCTTGTATTCGTCCGGCAGGTCCTCCTTGGACAGCCGCTCCTCCAGCACCACCAGCAGATTGACCGGGTCGGCCGCGATCTCGCTCGGGTCGCGGTTGAACGCGGCCGAGATCGTCTTGAACGCCCAGCGGGTCGAAAGCCCCGAAAAGCCTTCCGCCGCGCCCGCGTCGTCGCGATACTCCTTGACGCTCTTGGAGCGCGGATCGACGTCCTTCAGGTTCTCGCCGTTGTAAGCGCGCAGCTTCGAGTAGACGGACGAATTCTCCGGCACCGTCAGCCGCGACAGCACCGTGAACTCGGCCAGCGTGCGCAGCGTCTGCGGCGCGCACGGCGCCTCGGCCAGCGTGGAGGCACGCAGCATCTTGTCGTAGATCCGGATTTCCTCGTCGGTGCGCAGGCAGTAAGGCACCTTGACCAGGTACACGCGGTCGATGAAGGCTTCGTTGTCCTTGTTGTTGCGGAACTTCAGCCACTCCGCCTCGTTGCTGTGCGCCATGATGAAGCCGTTGAACGGCATCGCCGGCAACGCTTCGGTGCCCTTGAAGTTGCCTTCCTGGGTCGCGGTCAGGATCGGGTTCAGCACCTTCAGGGGTGCCTTGAACATCTCGACGAACTCGACGCAACGGGCCGACCCCAGGCACAGCGCGCCGGAGTAGCTGTACGCGTCGGGGTCGTCCTGGGCGAACCGCTCCAGCATCCGCAGGTCGATCTTGCCGACCAGGCTGGAGACGTCCTGCGTGTTCTCGTCGCCCGGCTCGGTCTTCACGATGCCGATCTGGTTCAGCACCGACGGCATCACGCGCACCACCCGGAACTTGGACAGATCGCCGTTGTACTCGCGCAGCCGCTTCAGCGCCCAGGGGCTGGCGATCCCTGTCAGGGCGCGTCGGGGAATGCCGTAGCGGTCCTCCATCAGCTGCCCGTATTTTTCCCGGTCGAACAGGCACAGCGGGTTCTCGAGCAGCGGCGAAACCCGCTCGCTGTCGGGATCCTTCAGCGCATAGATCGGGAACTGCTCGCACAGCTTCTTGATCTTCTCGGCCAGCGACGATTTGCCGCCGCCCACCGGCCCCAGCAGGTACAGCACCTGCTTGCGCTCTTCCAGGCCCTGTGCCGCATGCAGGAAATATGCATAAAGCGACATCAGCGTCTCTTCCATGCCGTGGAACTCGGAAAACGTGTCCCACAGCTGGATCGAACGGTTCTGAAAGATGCGCGACAGCCGCGGATCCTCGGCCGTGTTCACGAGGCGTGGCTTGCCGATCGCCTCGAGCACGCATTCATGAGCGGACGCATACGCCATCCGGTCGTTCTTGCAGTACTTCAGAAAGTCATCCAACCCCATTTCCTCGTCCTGCCCACGGACAAAGGAATCCCGGTAGTCGGAAAATAAGGTGGAGGGCGCACTCATCTGAACCTCCTGTGCGGCCAGCATCGGCCGCAACTCGCGATGCCTGACATACACTGCTGCGTCCACAAATCCGGACGAAAGTTCAATGGATCGATTCGCAGCTCCCCGCTGGCCACGCCCGCTTTCGCGCAGCGAACCCACTCGAAGCAGGATGCGTTCAGCTTATGCCGCGCCATTCATCGCTATCGCAGCAAAAGCAGGCGATTCACAGTCCAGAGCCCCCATCCGTCGCAGCATTCATCCTTGCCGCATTCAACGGCCAGACGTCGGCCGGGTTGACGGCCGTTACGCAATATCGTGGATGATGCATCGCAATCCTCCGATTGCAAAATCCTTTCGCGTGCGGGCACCATGATCGGTGTGAAATCGCAACCGCTCCGCGCCTGCGCGCGGCTCCTGACATTAGTATGCCTCGTCCTTGTACATTGCACGAAGCCCGCCTTCAATAATATCGACATAACGGGCGCCGACTATGCGCGCGACTTCGTACTGACCGACACCGGCGGCGCGCGGCGCTCCCTGGGGGACTACCGGGGCAAGGCGGTGGTACTGTTCTTCGGCTACACGCATTGCCCGGATGTCTGCCCGACCACCATGGCGCGCCTGGCGCAGGTCCGCGGCCTGCTGGGCGCGGACGCTGGCCGGGTTCAGGTCCTTTTTGTGACGCTCGACCCGGAGCGCGACACGCCGCAGCTGCTGTCGCGCTACGTCCCGGCGTTCGATCCGACTTTCGTCGGCCTGACCGGCAGCCAGCAGCAGATCGACGCGGCGGCTCGCGAATTCAAGGTTTTCTTCCAGAAAGTTCCCGGCCCGAGCCCGGATTCCTACACGCTCGACCACTCCGCGGGGTGCTTCGTGTTCGATCCGCAGGGACACGTCCGGCTGTACGTGCGGGATACGGCCACGCCCGACCAGATCGCGTCCGATTTGAAGCGGTTGCTCGGTTAACTGGCCGATCGGCCCCGGTTAGCGGACGATCTGGCCCGTTTCAGCATTCACCGCGGTGGCGCTGCCAATCGAAAAGGCGCCCGGTACGGCCGGACCGATCCCGAAGCGCTCGCGCACCGGAGCGGCCAGCTCGATCTCGAAGGCGAGAAACACGCTGGCGGCGGCCGCGGCGTAGTGGCCACGATCGTAACGCGCATGACCCGGATCCAGCACTGCATGCGGCTGGAACGGATCGAACACCACCACGTCGCCTGCCTCGCAGGGCAGCTGCAACCCGGCGAGCACCACGTCCCGCGCCGGACCCGCCAGGTACCAGGCCCCAAAGAGCACTGTGTCGTAGTGCGCATCGGTGTGAAACCCGGCGCCCCGGCAGCCGTACCACTCGAACTGGCGGCTTAGCGACGCCGCCAGAGGCTCGGGCAGGCACCGGCGGAGCGCCTGCCAGCCTTCTTCGTCCTCAAAGCGGCCCAGCGGATGGACCCGGCCCGGTGTTTGAGGCGTTTCCTGGACCAGCTGCTCGGCCCGCTGCACCAGGGGCTCGGGAACCTGAGTCCGACCATGCCAGATGCGCCGGGCCAGCGCCCGATAGGGGCCGGCCGACATCGGTGGGCCGACCGCCAGCTCAACGAGGCGGCCGCTCAAAAAAAATGCCCCGCGCAAGCGGGGCAAACAATCCGCCTCTTCGGAGGAGAGGGGGAGGAGGAGAGGCGGACGATCCGAAACCCAAACCCGCGCCGGAGCGGGGCATCATGCATAAGTTGCCAGTGCTCCGCGCATCTTTCGTAATGCTTTGGCCTCGATCTGACGGATTCGTTCCGCAGAAACGCCGAATTCCTTAGCCAATTCGTGTAGGGTCGCCGTGCCCACACTTCCATCCGAGTCTTCGTCCAGCCAGCGCGCCTCGATCACCCGGCGGCTGCGCGAGTCCAAGCCTTCCAGGGCCTCGGCAATGCCCTCCCGTTGCAACCGGTCATAGCGTTGCCGCTCGATCACTTCCGTCGGTTCGCTGCTGCTGTCGGTCAGGTACTGGATCGGAGCAAACTCCTCCGGTCCATCGTCCGACCGCGCTTCCAGCGCCACATCGCCGCCGCTCATGCGTGTTTCCATTTCGGCGACTTCTTCCGGCTTCACGTTCAGCTCACGCGCGACGCCCTCGATTTCCTCTTGCGACATCGTCCCGGCGCGCTGCTTCATGCTGCGCAGATTGAAAAACAGCTTGCGCTGCGCCTTGGTCGTCGCAACCTTCACCAACCGCCAGTTACGCAGGATGAACTCGTGAATCTCGGCCTTGATCCAGTGCAGCGCAAACGACACCAGCCGCACCCCGCGCTCCGGGTCAAACCGCTTGACCGCCTTCATCAGCCCGATATTGCCCTCCTGGATCAGGTCCGCGTGCGGCAGGCCATAGCCCAGATAGTTGCGGGCCACGGCGACCACCAAACGCAGGTGCGACATCACCAGCTGCCCGGCGCAATTCAGATCACCCCGGTCCCGATAACCGCGTGCGAGCTCCTTTTCTTCTTCCGCCGACAGCATCGGAATCCGATTGACGGCCGTGATGTACGCATCCAGATTCCCCAGGCTTCCCGGCAGAAGCAGGGCACCGCTCTTCACGCACACCGATGGAACCAATGCGCTTTCCGCCATGATTTTCCCTTTACTCCTTTGGCCAAATTTTAGCAGTCGACGATCGAGAGTGCTAGTTAGAGTGTCTGAGTCGCCATTCAGTTCAATTCTGCGGCAGCGCAAAACCGGGCGTCCTGTGGCCTGCTATGCGATAGCGTGCGCTCACACAAAGGCGCTATCCCGGCCCCACCTTACTGCCTCCTGAGCGCTCGCAACCGGGCTCGCGCGCGGACCGATCCGATCAGCACCCCGGCCACCAGCACAGCCAGGGCGAACCCGGCCTGCCAGGCCGGGGCAGGCCATTTGAGCCTGACCGCGCTGGCGTACAGCCGACTGACCGACTCCAGCTCGCGGTCCAGCCAGACCCAACCGGCGCGCGCGGCCAACAGCGCGATCGCCGCGACCGCCAGCGCGGTCAGCGCTGCTGCGGTCACCGCAGTGCGCCGCACCCGGCGATCGTCGGCGCCGAGCAGCCACAGCAGTTCCACCCCCCGCACATCGATCGGGCCGCTCACAGCCACTGCCACCATCAGCCACGCGATCGCTTGAACCACCAGCGCGGCACCGACTGCCACGGTCGCGACCGCGCCGATGCGGCCCAGCGCCCAAAACTTCCGGTACCAGCCCAGCTCTACTTCGACCCCTTCGACCCGTGCGAGTTTCCTGGCCGCAACAGCCGCCGCCTCGATCGCCTCCGGCGTGGAGCCTGTCCTGAATGTCAGCACGATGGCGTCCGGCAGCGGATTGGCGGCCAACTGGCCGATCGCATCCCGGTCCGCCGCGGTGCGCGAGGCCAGCTGGGCCAGCGCCGCATCGCGCGACACGAACCGCGTCGCTCCCACCGCTGGCAGCTTCGACAGCGAGGTGCGCAACACACCGACCTCCGTGGGGCTTGCGCCCGCCGCCAGCAAGACGGAGGCCTCCGGCGCCAGCGAGGCCTGCCCGGCCAGCGGACGCACACTCCAAAGCACGATCGCCGCCAGCACCATGGCCCCCAGCCCAATGCCGGCCAGCGCGACCGCGAGCACCCAGGCGACCGGCCGGCGGCCGATCGAGCCCAGCGCCTGGCGCCAGCGGCCGGTCGTCGGGCATTCGCTCATAAACTCTTCCCGGGGGGAGAGGGGCGGCTGCACGCACGGCTCAGTCTCATTGCTGCAGTCGCCCTTCGACCAGCCGGATCTGCCGCCCGGCCGTTTCGGGCGCGAGCGCCTCGCGCGTGGCCACCACCGCTGCGACCCCCGCGCTGCAAAACGGCGCCAGCGTCTCGAGGAGCGCTTTCATGTCCGAACCCTGATCCGGACCGATTCCGGCCGGCTCGTCGATCAGCAGCAGCGCCGGGCGGTTGGCCAGCGCCCGCGCCAGCACGACCCGCCGGCGCTCGCCCGCCGCCAGCCGATCGCAACGCAGCGCGCCCAGTTGAGCCGCGTCCAGGCCGACGCGCTGGAGCGCGACACGGGCCCGATCGATCGCCTCGCTCCTGCGCTCGCCGGCGATCAAGGCCGGCGCGCAGACGTTGTCGACCACACTGCGGTCTTCAAACAGCAGCGTGTCCTGGGGCACGATTCCGATCTGGCGCCGCAGGTGCGCTCGCGCCCGGCGGCTCAGGCGCGCGACGTCCTGGCCGGCCATCGTGATTCGCCCGGACGTCGGCAGTTCCAGCGCCGCCATCAGGCGCAAAAGCGTGCTCTTGCCGGCACCCGAGGCGCCGACCACCACGACCAGCTCGCCGCGGGCGATACTCAGGCTCAGGTCGGCAAGAACGAGCCTGAACGTCCCGCGCCGGACTTCGACGTGGTCCAGCGTCAGCAGGGTTTGCGGTTCAGCGGGCTCGGACACGTCAGTTCGACCCCCGCCGCCTACAATGCACCCCCGGTGCGGCCGGCGGCAGACAAGGCCGCGGATTGTACGTCCCACCGATCCGAGGCAGTGATGGAACGGTCAGAAAGCAGCTCTCTTGCGACGGCACGTCGCGCTCAGAAAAACGGGGCCGAGCGTCCGGCTCAGACGCGCGTTGCGCCGGTCGCGCGGTTCGTCGATCGCGAGTTGTCGCACCTGGCGTTCAACGAACGCGTGCTGGCGCTGACGGAACGCCAATCGGTCCCGCTGGCCGAACGGCTGCGCTACGTGTGCATCGTCTCGTCCAACCTGGACGAGTTCTTCGAGATCCGTGCTTCGGGCCTGATGGGCGAGATGCGCGAAACCGGCGGCCTGAACCAGGCCTCGCCGCTGTGGGAATCGTTCGTGCACATTGCCGAG
Organism: Burkholderiaceae bacterium; assembly: GCA_036270655.1. Classification (GTDB taxonomy): domain Bacteria; phylum Pseudomonadota; class Gammaproteobacteria; order Burkholderiales; family Burkholderiaceae_F; genus VBCK01. The sequence continues at coordinate 34,013 of DATBCD010000052.1, read as the reverse complement.
CGAGCGCACGCGCTGGTGGACCGCCAATACCATATTTATAACGAACAGATCATTCCGTCCCTGGCGCGCGGCGGCATCGTGGTCCTGAGCCATTCGAAGCGTACCGCGGCCCAGCGCGTCTGGGTCAAGGAGTACTTCGAGCGGGAGGTCCGCCCGCTGCTGTCGCCGATCGGGCTGGATCCCGCGCACCCGTTTCCGCAGGTGATGAACAAGACTTTGAACTTCATCGTTCAGCTCAACGGCAAGGACGCGTTCGGCCGCTCGGGCACGATCGCGATCGTCAAGGTGCCGCGGGCCCTGCCGCGCGTGATCCCGCTGCCTTCCAGGCTCACGGCCGACCGGCAAGCCTTCGTGCTTCTGTCCTCGGTGATCCGGGCCCACCTGGCCGACCTGTTCCCGCGCCGCGGGGTGGCGGGCTTTTCGCAATTTCGGGTCACGCGCGACTCGGAGCTGTGGGTCGACGAGCGCGAGGTGTCCGATTTGCGTACGGCGCTGCAGGTCGAGCTGACCCAGCGCCACTTCGGCAATGCGGTGCGCCTCGAGGTGCTGCGAACCTGTCCGGACGCGCTGGAGCATCTGCTGCGCGAGCAGTTCGCGCTGCCGTTGCAGGCCGTCTATCGCGTGGCAGGCCCGGTCAACCTGGTGCGTCTGAACCAGCTGGTCGACCACTTGAATCGCCCCGAGCACCGCTTCCCGGTGTTCGTGCCGGCCTGGCCGCGCAACCTCGCGCAGGGCTCCGACCTGTTCGAGGCGATACGCCGCGGCGACATCCTGCTGCATCACCCGTTCGAGAGCTTCGAACCGGTGGTCGATTTCCTGCGGCAGGCGGTGGCCGACCCGAAAGTGGTCGCGATCCGGATGACCCTTTATCGCACCGGCACCGGCTCGGTGCTGGTCGATCTGCTGGAGGCGGCGGCCCGGCTGGGCAAGGAGGTCACGGTTGTCGTCGAACTGAAGGCGCGCTTCGACGAGGAGGCCAACATCAACGTGGCCGAGCGCCTGGAAGCCGTCGGAGCGCAGATCGTCTACGGACTGGTCGGGCTGAAGACGCATGCCAAGCTGCTGCTGGTGTTGCGCCGGGAGTCGGCGCGCGGGCGGGAGCGCCTGGTCCGCTACGCGCACCTGGGCACCGGGAACTACCACCCGACCACGACCAAGCTGTATACGGACTTCGGCCTGCTGACGGCCAATTCTGCAATCTGCACCGACGTCGAGAAGGTGTTCATGCACCTGACCAGCCTGACCCGGATCGAGCGGCTCAAGCACCTGTGGCTGGCACCCTTCACGCTGCACCAGCGCAACCTGGCCGCGATCGCCACCGAAGCGCGCCTGGCCCGGGCGGGCAAGCCGGGGCGGGTGATCGCCAAGGTCAATGCACTGGTCGACGAGGCAACCATCAACGCGCTGTACGAAGCCTCGAGCGCGGGCGTGCGGATCGACCTGATCGTGCGGGGCGCATGCTCGCTGCGCCCGGGCGTCAAGGGGCTTTCGGAGAACATCCGGGTGCGTTCGGTGGTAGGCCGCTTCCTCGAGCACCATCGGATCTATTACTACGGCGCCGGCGGAAGCGAGCAGGTCTACCTCGCAAGCGCCGACTGGATGGGGAGAAATCTGTTCCGGCGCATCGAGGTCGCCTTCCCGGTGCTGGATCCGAAGCTGAAGCGGCGCGTGATCGATGAGGGGCTGGTCCCCTACCTGGAAGACACGGCGGAGGCCTGGACGCTGCTGCCGTCGGGCGAATACGCGCCGCCGCGCCAGGTCGCGCACGGTCAAAGCGCCCAGCGCAAGCTGCTGGCGCTGCTGACGCACCCGGACCAAGAAAGCTGAGATGGAATTGATCCTCTGGCGCCATGCGGAGGCCGAGCCGGGAGAACCGGACCTGGGCCGTCGGCTGAGCGCCAAGGGCGAAAAGCAGGCGCGGCGGATGGCCGAATGGCTCCACAGCCGGCTGCCGGACTCGGCCCGGATTCTGGCCAGCCCCGCGACCCGTGCCCAGCAGACGGCCCGGGCGCTGGCGGATTTATCGCGCCGGAAGTTCAAGACCCTCGAGCAGATCGCGCCAGGGGCGACCGCCGAAGAACTGCTGGCCGCGGTCGGCTGGCCCGCTTCGCGCTCGCCGGTGGTGGCAGTCGGTCACCAGCCCACGCTGGGCCTGGCAGCCAGTCGGCTGCTGGCCGGCGCCGAGCGCCCCTGGCCCGTGAAGAAAGCCGCGGTCTGGTGGCTGAGCTCCAGCGACAGCGACGGGCTGGAGCAGGCAGTGCTGCGCGCCGTGATCAACCCCGAGCTGGCCTGATCTTCCGCCGAGCGCGGATCGTCGGGCTGGCGGCGTAGGCACCAGCGCGGTCACCCTCTTCCCCGGCCCCTCTCCCACTGACGTGGGAGAGGGGAGAAGTTCTCCCTCTCCCGCGGAGCGGGAGAGGGTTGGGGTGAGGGTGCTGGCGCTAGCTGAGTTCGCGGATCGTAAAGCGCATGCCGACCCGCTGCCATTGGTCGGCCTCTTCCTCGAGCAGGTGGCGCGTCAGCGGGTGCTGGTCGAGCCAGGCGCCTTCCAGCCCCAGTTCGATCGAGCGGTTAAAGCGCAGCGTCCAGCGTTCGAACACGACGTCGCGGCGCGCGTGGTTAAGGATCACGGCCAGCCGCAAGGCCAGCAGCGCCGCCCCCCGTTCGGGCTCCTCGAGCATGGCCGACACCTTGCGCAGGTTGCCGCGCTGGCCGAGCACCAGTTCGGCGATGTCCTTCTGATCGGACGTCGAAAAGCCCGGCAGATCGCCGTGCTCGATCAGATACGCCGAGTGCTTGTGGTAATCGCCGTGCGACACCGCGGTGCCAACCTCGTGCAGCTGTGCGGCGATCAGCAGCCGCTTGATCGATTCCTCGCCGGCGGATGGCACCACGGCGCGAAACAGCTTCAGCGCGGTCTGCGCGACGCGCTCGGCTTGCGCGCGGTCCACGCCGAAGCGCAGCTGCCAGCGGTCGGCTGTGGCGTCGCGGATGTCGTGGCTCTCGCGCCGCCCGAGCAGGTCGTACAGCACGCCCAGTCGAAGCCCGCCCTTGGCCGTGCGCAGCTCGTGCAAGCCGTAGGTTTCGAAAATCGCCACCAGCACCGCCAGCCCCCCGGCCAGCACCGCGGCCCGTTCCTGCTTGATGCCGTCGAAACGGACCCGGCGCACGTCACCCGCCGCCAGCAAGGCCTGGCGCAGCCGCGCCAGCCCGGGCTGCGTGATCGTGCCGTCGGTCCAGCCCTGATCGCGCAGCACCAGCGAGACGGCACCGATCGTGCCGCTGGTGCCATACGCTTCGTCCGATTGGCCCTGACCGAAGAACGACTCGGATTCCTCGAACTCGGCCTCGCATGCGACCTGCGCCCGCCGCAGTGAAGCGCGGTCGATCACGCCGTCCGGAAAGAATTTCAGCGTGACGTTCAGGCACCCGATCTTGAACGACTCGGCCTTGTCGGCCTCGAAGCCGCGCCCGACGATCACCTCGCTGGAGGCGCCCCCGATGTCGACCACCAGCCGCCGCTTCGGACTGGGAGCCAGCGAGTGCATGCAGCCCTCGAACACCAGGCGGGCTTCCTCGCGCCCCGAGATGATCTCGATCGGAAACCCGAGCGCGTGCTGGGCCTCGAGCAGAAATTCGTCGGCGTTCACCGCCTGGCGCAGCGTCTGCGTGCCGACCGCGCGCACGTGCGATCCGTCCATGCCGCGCAATCGCTCGTTGATACGTGCCAGGCACTCGCTCGCGTTCTCGATGGCTCTCCTGGACAGACGGTTGTGCTCGTCCAGGCCGGCCGCGAGGCGCACGATCTCCTTCCAGTAGCCGCGGCGCTCGATGTGCGAGCCGTCGGCGCGCCCGATCTCCAGGCGGAAGCTGTTCGAACCGACATCGACCGCGGCGAGCAGCATGGCAGGGGCTATGCGCCGACCAGCGCCTCGGCGAACTGGCGGGCCGAGAACGGCTGCAGGTCTTCCGGCTGTTCACCGACGCCCAGGAACAGGATCGGCAGCGCCCGTTCGCGCGCCAGCGCGACGATCACGCCGCCCTTGGCGGTGCCGTCCAGTTTGGTGACGATCAGCCCGGTCAACCCGATCGCCTGGTCGAATGCGCGCACTTGCGCCAGCGCATTCTGCCCATTGGTACCGTCGACGACCAGAAGCACCTCGTGCGGAGCGCCTTCCTGCCCCTTGGCGATCGCCCGCTTGATCCGCTTCAGTTCCTCCATCAGGTGCGTTTGGGTCGGCAGGCGCCCGGCCGTGTCGGCAATCAAGGCATCGACCGAACGGGCGCGCGCGGCCGATACCGCGTCGAAGATGACCGCCGCCGGATCACCGCTCGCCTGAGAAATCACCTCGACGCCATTGCGCTGGCCCCAGATCTGCAGCTGCTCGCGCGCGGCGGCCCGAAAGGTATCGCCGGCTGCCAGCAGCACCCGGTAGCGGCGGGCGGCCAGCCAGTGCGCGAGCTTGCCGATCGTGGTCGTCTTGCCGCTGCCGTTGACACCCGCGACCATCAGCACGCAAGGCCTTTGCCCGGGCAAGGCCCATTGTCGCTCGCACGGCGCCAGCAGCGCGGCCAGCTCTTCGCGCAGCGCGGCGCGCACCGTCTCGGCAGTTGGCACTTCGCCTCGGCCGACGCGGGCTCGTACCCGTTGCAGCAGCAGCTGCGCCGCCGGCACCCCGGTGTCGGCGCCGATCAGAGCCGCCTCGAGCTCCTCGAACAGCGCCTCGTCGATCCGGGCCTCCGAAAACAGCCTGACGATGCCGGCGCGCGTCTTGGCCAAGCCCTGCTTCAGGCGCGCCAGCCAGCCCTGATCTTCCTCGCTCATTTTCTGCAATCATCCGGCTGCGGCCGCGCCCGGCAGTGTAGTGGATCGAGCGGCGCGATCGAACCGAGGGCGGAAAGCTTCTGTCGACGATCAAGACGGCTGCGGCCGCGCGGATCCGCCGGGCCGGTGCACCAAATAGGGTCCGCATCATCGGCGGCCGCTATCGCCGCACGCCAATCCCGGTCGCGGCGAGCGCCCAGCTGCGCCCGACTCCGGACCGGGTGCGCCAGACGGTGTTCGACTGGCTGTCGCATCTGTACCACGATCTGGCATCGGCCCGGGGGCTGGACCTGTTCGCCGGCACCGGGGCGCTTGGCTTCGAGCTGGCCTCGCGCGGAGCACGCCAGGTCACGTTGATCGAGCGCGACCCGACTCTGGTACGGCGCCTGGTCGCGCTGCGCGACCGGCTGGAAGCCCGGGAAGTCCAGATCATCGAGGGCGATGCGATCGAGGTGGCGCGCCGCCTGCCGCCTGCCTCGTTCGACCTGATCTTCGTGGATCCGCCGTATCGGGGACCGCTGCTGCGACCTGCGCTGACGCTGGCCTGCCGGCTGCTGGCGCCAGGCGGATCGATCTATGCCGAAGCCGGGACCGCGCTTAAGGACACCGATCTGGAGGCGCTCGGGTTGAGCGCTGTCAGGACCGGGCGGGCCAGCCGCGTTCATTTTCATTTGCTGGGCCTGCAACAGTCCTGAAATAATGACCCCGTTTTTTCGCCGTGGGCGCCGGAGCCGGTCGCATGTCGATCGTGATCGCCGTATATCCAGGAACGTTCGATCCTTTGACCCGCGGCCACGAGGACCTGGTGCGCCGGGCGGCGGGATTGTTCGCCAAATTGATCGTCGGGGTCGCCGACAGCTCGGGCAAAGGGCCCGTATTCACGCTGGACGAGCGGATCGAGATCGCCCGCGAGGTGCTCGGTCACTATCCGAACGTCGAGGTGGTCGGCTTTCGCGGGCTGCTGAAGGATTTTGCGCGCGAGCAGAATGCGCGCGTGATCCTGCGCGGATTGCGCGCCGTGTCCGACTTCGAGTACGAATTCCAGATGGCCGGAATGAACCGCTACCTGCTGCCCGAGGTCGAGACGATGTTTCTGACGCCCGCGGATCAGTACCAGTTCATATCGGGCTCGATCGTGCGCGAGATCGCCATGCTCGGCGGCGACGTCAGCAAATTCGTATTTCCCTCGGTCGAGCGCTGGCTGCAGAACAAGGTCGCGCAACTCGGCGGCCCCCCGGCCGGGGCATAGCGCCGGGGCGCTCGACCCGGCTTACTCGGTCCCAGCCGGGCGCGGCACCGCTTCGACCCGGATCCACAGCCCTGCACGTGCGGAAGCGTCCGCTCCGGCATCGGCCAGCGCGATCCACTGCCCAAGCCGGCCGTACACCGTCAAGGGTTCGGAACCCGCGTCCGGCCCGGCATCGATCCGCCCGCCCGCGCGCGGCGAAAGATCGATCGCGACCGTCTCGCCCGCGACCCAGATTCGGGCGGTGAAGTCGGACATCGCGTCGAAATGCGCCACGCCGCCCACTGCGGGCCCGCGCGAGGTGCCGCCGCCGGCGCCGCTGGCCGTGCCACGGGCGCCGAACCACAGGGACTGCGTCGCCGGCATCGAGATCGGCAGCGGATCGCCTTCGACGATTTCGGCCGGCCGCGCCCCGGATTGCGTCGACAGCACCTGGCCATTGCCATGGGGGTCGGCCGGCATCGGCCGGCCAGTGGACAGCGTGACCGATCCGGCACGTCCCGGCGGTTGCGCCTGGCCGGTCGGCGGCGGATCTTCGCGCAGCGCAACCACCAGCGGCCGCAGCGGCCGGTCCGACTGCTCGATCAGCCGCACAACCTGCGGCAGGTCCGAAGGCGACGCGCGCACCAGTACTTCGGCGCCGGCGCCGGCCAGCGTGGCCCGACCGATCAAAGGCCGCAGCACGGTGACCAGCGATTCGGCGCTGCGGTGATGCAACTGGACCGCGACCGGCTGCTGCGGCCAGCCGGGCAGCGCCAGCGACGCCAGCGCCGAAGCCAGCAACGCCTGCAGCCGCGTGATCACTTTCCGAGCAGATTCTTCAACGCTTCACCCAGGTTTTGGCCAGAAGACTGGTCGCCTTGCTTGAGCTTGCCGCCGATCAGGTTCTTGATCCGGTCGGCGGCCTTGGCCTTGACCGCCTGGCGCGCCAGCGAGCCCCAGTCGAGCTGGTACGACAGGGAGGTGAAGGGCCCGGACAGATGCACCGGCACCGTCACGCCGCGCAGACTGGACAGCTCGCTGCCGCCCTGGCCGGCCAGCGTTCCGACAACCGAAGCCTGCACCGTGTAGTCGAGCGCGCTTGCGCCGATATCGATCGTGCCGGCGCCGTTCACGCGCAGCAGCGGGGACTTCGCTTCCAGGTCGCGGTTGGTCGCCACGCCGTCCTTGATCGAAAAGGTGGCGGTCAGCTCGGAAAAGTCGGTCTTCTCGGCGCTGCTCGCCGCCTGCGTCTGTGACGAGCCGCCCGACAGCACGGACTTCACGTCGCGCAGCTTCTGAGCGAGGTTGATTCCGTGCACCGCGCCGTCGCGCAGCGCCAGCGATGCGCTGCCACCGAGCGCCCGGCGCATCGCGCCGACGCTCGGACCGGCCGTCGCGATGTTCAGCTTGACGCCGCCGTGCCCCTCGAGGATGTCCTTGCCCATCAGGTCCTTCAGCAGCGGCTCGATTGAAATACCTTCCAGCGCCGCGCTTACCGCGACCCGGTTGCCTTCCGCGTCCACCTTGGCGGTTGCGTTCAACGTGCCCTGATACAGGCGGGCCGTCAGGGGCGCGACCTCCAGATGCCCGCCCGCTGCGCGCACGCCGACCTTGATCCCGGTTGCCTTCAGGTTGTGCACCTGCAGGGCGCCGATCCGGGCCTCGCCGGCGAGGTTCAACGGCTTCAACGCCGACAGATCGATCTTCGGGTCCACTTTCCCTGCGGTCGCGGCTTCGGCGGGCTTGCCCGACGTAGCGCCGTCAGGCGCGGAGGCGGGCACGTACCGGTCCAGGTTCAACCGGTCCACGTCGACGTCGAAGCCGATTCGCGGCGGTGAGAAGCCGTGCACCTCGACCCGGCTCGACATCCTGGTTTCGTCGAATTGCGCGCCCAGCCGCGCGGCGACGTCCTGGGCCCGCACATCGACATCGACCGAGCCATCCAGGTTCACCTTGACCGACTTCTGCGGCAGCGTGGGCATGTCGACGTCCACCTCGCCGGCGATCTTCGCGACCGAAAACCTGTCACGGGTGCCTGCCAGGTTCCGAAGTGCCAGGTCGGCATGCGCCTGATGACCGCCCGTGACGGTTGCGACCAGCTTGACCAGTTCGCCGTCGACATGAGCCGGATCGAGGGCGATCTTCGGCGCGGTCAGTGCAACGTCGAATTGGTCGCTACCGCTGTGGCCGCGCGCGCGCGCGTCGAGGCCCCGAATGCCGAAGGCGTGGCCGGCCAGGTCGACATCGGCGATCGACTTGAGCGACAGATCGACGCTGGACGGCGGCTCGGTCACCGCCACGGTGGCCGACAGCTCAATCGGCGTGCTGCCGCGCGCCGCGATGGCCCCGGTTTTCAGGTTCAGCCTCGACAACGTCACGGTGTTGCGAGCGCGTTCATCGCGATAGACCACCTGGGCGTCGACCAGCTCGATTCCGCCCACCTCGAACTGCGGCAGTTCGCCGCTGGAGCGCTGCGTCTGGGTCGCCTCCGCGGAGGGCTTCGGCTTGGGTCCGCCGGTCAGGTCATCCAGGCTCGTCGTTCCGTCGGCATGCCGCTCGATCGTTGCGCGCAGGCCATACAGGGACGCGGTGCCGGCCTGCACCCGGCCCGAGAGCAGCGGCAGCACCGCAAGCGACACCCGGGCCCGGTCCAGGCTCAGGAACGGCGCATCCGAACCGTGCTCGCTCAGCGTCGTGTGTGGCAGCGCCACCGCGATGGTCGGAAACACCGACAGCGACAGTTTGCCGTCGAACTTGAGCGTGCGATCGAGCTTGTCGTGCGCGGCCTGCTCGATCCTGGGCTTGTAGCGGTCGACATCGACCGTGGCCACCAGCACCAGCAGCGCGACGATGACCAACAGAACCAAAGTGCCGATGCCGATCAGGACTTTCTTCAACATGGCTACGGCTTCCCCCAATCCACGCGACGTCGGACCACACGGGGTTCCGGGTCTCCATTGTGCCAGTCGCGCCGAAGCGTCACGTTCCGCAGGTGGGCCGCCGGCGGGCTTCTCGAATATCCAGGTCGCCCGATGCCAGACCGACATCGAATTGAAATCACATTGCCACTACAGGGTTTGCGACAACATCGCGCGGTCAATGCGGCGTCATCGACGCAGCGCACGCTTGCGCCCGCTCGTCGAGTGCCATCCGCGCGGTGCCGGCGAGAAGCGCGGAGCCGGGTCCGCCGACCCGCTCCATCGGCTGTGGTTTTTCGCTTTTACCAACGGAGGACAGATCCATGAAAAGACGTCCAATCGATCTCGTCGTCGCATCCGCCTTGTCATTGGGCGCAGGCGTCGCTGGCGCAGCGCCGCCGGTTCCGAGCCTCGATCACGTTTTCGTGATCGTGCTGGAGAACCACAACAGCTTCGCCAGCTTCGGGTCCAATGGCATCCTCGACAACCCGATGGCGCCGCATTTGCAAGCCCTCGCGAAGACCTACAACTTCGCGTCGAACTACAACGGCGTGTGGCACCCGAGCCTGCCGAACTACGTGGCAATGATCACCGGCGACTGGGTCGGCACCGATGTGATCGGCAACACGCAGACGGGCGGGCATCTGTATGCGCCCAACAGCAAGGTCGGGATCAGCGACGACGACTCTCCTTCGGTAGCCACCGACTACGGGCCGCCGGCCAACCCGTCCTTTCACCGCTGGCGCGTCGACAAACCGTCGCTCGCCGGACAGCTCGTCCGGGCCGGCAAGGACTGGCGCGCGTACCTGCAGAACCTGCCGGAGGCCGGAACCCATATCGCCAACTGGCCTGGCGACAACAACACCGCCAAGCTGTACGCGGTCAAGCACAATCCCTTCCCGTACGTTGCCGAGGTTCAGAACGATCCGGCGCAGTTCGCCAGGCAGGTCCCGCTCGACCGGTTGTTCAGCGATCTGGGCAGCAACCAGGTCCCCGACTTCTCATACATCGTCCCGGATCAATGCCGCGACATGCACGGAATCGGCAACCCGCTTGCGCCTTGCGGGGGCGCGGCGGCCACCGACGACAACTTCGTCAAGCGCGGTGACGACGAGGCGTACTGGCTCGTGAACTCGATCACCGGCAGCCCCATGTGGGCGCGCGGCCGCAACGCGATCTTCGTCGTTTTTGACGAGGGCAACGGGCCGCTGACCTGCCCGACCTACGATCCGGATCACGGCGTGGACACCGCTGCGGGGTCGCTGCTGCCCGGTGCCGATTGCTACGATCCGAAGAACTTCGACGACAAGATCGTGATGATCGTGATCACGAACTATGGAGTCCGTGGCGTCACGGACGACACCTTCTATTCTCATTATTCGCTGCTGAAGACGATCGAGGCCGCGTTCCACCTTCCCTACCTGGGGCACGCCGCCGATCCGACCACGCAGACGATGGCGCCGCTGCTTGCACCAGAGTGAACGCCGCGTGACACAGTGCCCGGGGCTGCGCCCCGGGCGCATGGCTTCCCGGCCGGGCCGTCAGTCCAGCGTGACGACGCCGTTGCGGATCGCGTATTTCACCAGCGCGGCGACCGAGTCCAGGTCGAGCTTGGACATCAGGCGTTGGCGGTACGACTCCACCGTCCGCTGCGACAGAGACATGGCCTCGGCGATCTGGGCGTTGGTGCGTCCGTCGGCAACCCGTTGCAGGATGTTGCGCTCGGTGCCGGTCAGGGTCTCGATCAGGCGGTCCCCGCCGCGCGGCGCGATACCGGATTCGAGCAGGCTCTCGGCCAGCCCGTGGCCCAGAAAGCGCTCCCCGCCCGCCACGGCGCGCACCGCCCTGAGAACCTCGTCGCCGTTGGAGGCCCTCGTCAGCACGCCACGCGCTCCCGCCTCGAGCGCGCGCCGCGCGATGATCGGGGAGACGTGCATCGACAGAACGACGACGCCGATCCGGGGGTTCTTCTGCACCACCAGCCGCGTTGTCTCGACGCCGCTCATCCCCGGCATCAGGATGCCCGTCACGAGCACGTCGGGATCGAGCTGCTCGGCCTGGCGAACGGCTTCGGCGCCATCGGCCACCGTGCCCACCACCTCGATGTCTGAGGCGGCACCCAGGATGAGCTGCAGGCCGTCGCGCAGCACGCCGTGGTCTTCCGCGATCAGGACCGAGATCGTCCGGTCGGGGTCGCGGGCGCTCCGCGCTACGTCCTTAGGGCTGCCCACCGGAGTGTCCTGAAGCTGCCGCAAGTGCCGCCGCGGTTGGCGGTCGGCTTCGCCGGTTGGGACGATAGCGGGGAGCGCTGCCGATGTCTGTCGTGAAATCTTGACGGCGCGCATCCGCGACAAGGACGCGCGTCCGTGAATCCGTGCGCGGGATCGCTATGCGCTCGCGATGCCGTGGCGGATGGCGAAGCGCACGAGGGCTGGCAGGTCTTTGATCTTGAGCTTCAGCATGATGCGGCTGCGGTAGGTGTCGACGCTCGCCGGCGAAATCTCGAGGCGCGCCCCGATTTGCTTGCTGGTGCAGCCGGACACCACGAGGTCGAGCACTTCGCGCTCGCGCGGGCTCAGGGCGTCCAACGGATCGTCGCCGGCCTGGCTCAGGCTGGCGATCTGCGTCACCACGTAGCGGGGCTCGCCGGAGGCGTCGCGCCGCAGCGCGCAGCGCTCCAGCGCTCGAAGGACGGCGTCGCCTCGGGTGCGGTAGCGCCGCTCCCTGAGGACTTCCTGTTCGCCGGCGAGCAGCTCCCCCACCAGGGAAGCGTGGTCGTCGCTCTCGGATATCTCCGCAAGGGCCCTGCCGCGCAGTTCCGCCGCGGTGAATCCGAGCTTGTGCGCGAACGCCCGGTTCGCTCGCACAATGGCTCCCGCCAGATCGGTGACGACGATCCCGCGCGGAGCGCTGTCGAATACGGCACGTACAGTCTCGTCATCGTCCTTCGCCTCGATGGCGACGCGGGCCATCTGGATCGCCATGTCGATGAGCTGGACGTGCTCCTGCGCCGGCAGCCGCGGCTCGCCGTAGTACATGGCGAAAGTGCCCAGAACGCGTTCATTGTCCGCAAGAATCGGCGTCGACCAGATGGCCCGCAGGCCGTTGCGCACCGCGATCCGCCCGCAGTCCTTCCACAGCGGATCGGCAGCGGTGTCGCGCGTGTAGACCGGCTGCCTCAGATACGCAGCGGTGCCGCAAGAGCCCATATCCGCCGCGATCACAAGATAGGGCTCGATTGCCTGCTTGTAATCCTCCGGAATGTTCGGCGCCGCCACAAAACGCAGCCGAGCCTGCCCGCCGTCCGCGAGAAGCAGTGCGCAGCGCATGCCCTCCGCCTGGTTTTCGATCAGTCTGACCAGAAGGTCGAGCGTTTCCGCCAGCGGCGCTTCCATCGCAATCCGCTCGAGCACGCGCCGCTGGAAATCCAGCAGTGCCGCGCGCGCCTGCGAGTCGGTCGCGCGCGAGCTCATGCAGAACTTGCCGTTGCTGTGCGTCTGCCCCGCGGCCGGGCGGGCGCCTGCCCGCGTGTCGAGCGGGCCGCGCTGGCGAGCAGAAGCGCCCCCAGGCGCCTGGCGCGCTGTGCAGCGTTGCGATCGCCCTTGACCGCGGCGACGATCGATCCCTGCATCAGAATCTGCCACTGGCGGGAAAGCCCGTCGGCGTCGATCGCTCCCGCGTCCATGGCAAGCCGTTTCAGAAAATCGCGGATCACCTCGAGGTGCCTCACCGCCGCAACGCGTACAGGGTGTGCACGATCGTCGAACTCGAGCAAAAGCCTGATGAACGAGCAACCCTCGAAATCCCCGCGCCGGAACCACTTGTCGAATACATCGAAGATCGCCAGCAGGCGCTCGCGCGCGTTGCCCGCCCGCCGTTCCACTTCGCCCTGCAACCACGTCCGCAGCCACAGTTCCTCGCGCCGCTGCAGGAACGAGAGCACGAGGCTGTCTTTGGAAGGGTAGTGGCGGAACAGCGTCATCTTCGCCACGCCCGAGCAGGCGATGATCCTGTCGACCCCAACCGCACGGACACCATGGCGCGAGAACAACTCGTACGCCGTGCGATCGATGCGCTCGCGCGCGTTGTCCCTTGGCGTTGCGGGCGGTTTGGCGGGTTTGCTGTGGGCGATGCGCATGTTACGACCGCCAATGCATGCTACTCCGAGACAGACCGGTCTGTCTCGCAGCAAACCCTGCGCCGAAGGTGGGAAATTGCCGGGCGCCGGGGGAACGCGGTTGATGTGCGTGGCGGTTGGGACCCGCCCCGGTGAAAGGATCCGGTTCAGACGTTGAAGCGGAAGTGCACGACGTCGCCATCGTGCACCACGTAATCTTTCCCCTCCAGGCGCGTCCGGCCCGCCTCCTTGGCACCGCTCTCGCCCCGGTACGCGACGAAATCGTCGAACGAGATCACCTCCGCGCGGATGAAGCCGCGTTCGAAGTCGGTGTGTATCACGCCAGCCGCCTGCGGCGCGGTGGCGCCACCCGGGATGGTCCAGGCGCGCACCTCCTTGGGGCCTGCGGTGAAGTAAGTTTGCAGCCCCAGCAGCGCGTAGCCGGCGCGGATCACCCGCGCCAGGCCCGGTTCCCGCATCCCCATGTCGTGCAGGAACAGCGCCTTGTCCTCGTCCGGCAGATCGGCAATCTCCGCCTCGATCTTGGCGCACGCCGGCACCACCGGCGCCGATTCGCGCGCCGCATAGGCCTGGACCGCGTCCAGCAGCGGATTGCCGCTGAATCCATGCTCATCTACGTTGGCCACGTACATCGTCGGCTTCATCGTCAGCAGAAACAGCGGCCTGATCACCGCCCGCTCCTCGGCCGACAGCGTCACCGACCGGGCCGGCCGGGCCTCGTTCAGCACCGGGGCGATCTTCTCCAGGGCCGCGACCAGCCGCACCGCGTCCTTTTTCTCTTCGCCGGCCGCCCCGGTGCGCGCCACCTTCGAGTAGCGCGCCAGCTGTTTGTCGACCGTCTGCAGGTCGGCCAGCGCCAGCTCGGTGTTGACCACCTCGATATCGCCGACCGGATCGACGCGCCCGGACACATGCACGACGTCCGGGTTCTCGAAGCAGCGCACGATGTGGGCGATCGCGTCGCATTCGCGGATGTTGGCCAGAAACTGGTTGCCCAGGCCTTCGCCTTTGCTGGCCCCGGCCACCAGCCCCGCGATGTCGACGAACTCGACCGTGGCGGGCACCACGCGCTCGGGTTTGGCGATGGCGGCGAGCGGCGCCAGCCTCGGGTCCGGCACCTCGACCACGCCGACGTTGGGTTCGATCGTGCAGAACGGATAGTTCTCGGCCGCGATGCCCGCTTTGGTCAGTGCATTGAACAGGGTCGACTTGCCGACGTTCGGCAGGCCGACAATGCCGCATTTCAAAGCCATGGGGGATGTCGCTGGGCGAGGGGGAACGTACGATTCTACGGGTTCGGCTTGGCCACATCGGACCATCGCCATGGCTGGGAGACGGCGCGGCTGGTACGCCAGTTGCTAGTGTTTCCTCATGTCCTTGCACAGCTCGCTCCCGGCAGTCTGCATTTCGCGTGGGAAAACCCGAATGATCGCGATCGGACGCACCACGATCGCGCACCTTGAGCGAGCAGCCGGGTGACCCAAGCCTCCGCCCAGAGCGTTGTCGAACGTTCGGTGACCGGCTCCTGGCTACCCGAACTGGCAGACCGCGCGCTGGGGGCGTATCTGGGATTCGCCCTGGGAGATGCGCTCGGCGCCACCGTCGAGTTCCTGACGCCGGCCGAGATCCGCCGGGAACATGGCACGCACCAGGACATCACGGGCGGCGGCTGGCTGAAGCTTCCTCGCGGCGCCGTGACCGACGACACGACACTGTCGCTCGCGCTCGGCCAGGCGATCGTCGAGCATCCGCAATGGGACATGCGCGCCGTGGCCGATGCCTTCGTTGCCTGGCTGCGCGCGCGCCCGGTCGATTGCGGCAACACCTGCCGCCGCGGCATCCAGCGCTACATCGTCGACGGCAGCCTGGCCGGGCGGCCCGCGCAGAGCGATGCCGGCAACGGCGCGCTGATGCGCAACCTGCCGGTGGTGCTGGCGACCCTGAACGACGCGGCCCGGTTCGAGCGCTGGACGCTGGAGCAATGCCGCTTCACGCACCATCACCCGCTGTCGGATGCCGCCACGCTCGCCTTTGGCCGAATCGTGCGTTCGCTGCTGATGGGCGAAGACGTCGGAGCGCAGCGCGCGATCGCGCGATCCCTGATCGCCGCCCATCCGGCATTCCGGTTCGAGCCCTACCCGTGCCACGCCAGCGGCTACGTGGTCGACACCGTGCAGACCGTGCTGTACCACTTCTTTGCCGAAACCGACTTCGAGGCGTGCCTGATCGTGACCGTGAACCGGGGCGAGGACGCCGATACGAACGGCGCGCTCGCCGGAATGCTGGCGGGGGCGCGCAGCGGGGCTTGCGCGCTTCCGCAACGATGGCTCAAGGCGCTCGAGCGCGACGTCGAGGCGCGAATCCGCGCACAGACCCGCGACCTGCTTAAAATCGGCGCCCTTGATTCGTGACCGCGGGTCAACGGGCGGGACGGACCGCAGCTTTCCGGCCCGCCCGCGATGTCCTTCACGGCTCAAGGCGACGGCTTGGCTGCCACCATCACCGAATAGGCTTTGAACACCGCCGTAGCGGCCGAACCGGGCTTCAGTCCCAGCTCGTCGACCGCCTCATTCGTGACGGCGGCAGTGAAGGTGACGCCGCCCGCCACGGACAGCGAAACATGCGCCGTCACCGCACCGCGCTCGATGCGCGACACCGTTCCGGCGAACTGATTGCGAGCGCTCAGCACGTAGCCGTCGAAGTCGGTGACCAGTGCGATAGCCGGCGCCTTGATCAGTGCGATCGCGGGTGCCCCGGGTTTCAACTTCAGCCGATCCGCCGACGCCCGGGTCATGGTCGCGACGATCTCCGGGCCTGCCCCCAGCGCGATCACGACCTGGGCGGTCACTGGCGCGAGGTCTACGCTCTTGACAACGCCGCTGAGCTGGTTGCGAGTCGACGATTTCATCCCGGTGGCCCTCCTGTGATGGTTGCGCGAACCTGGATCAGAACTTCCGCACTCGATCCGGTGCTTTTGTAAATGTACCTCAACGGGCGCGCCGTGCTGTCGGCCGGCGCGCGGCTTCGGCGCGTCGCCGCGGGACTCGTCCGCGCCGTGCCGGGTCTCGTCACGCTGACGGGGCATTCCGTCGCATGGCCATACCGCCGTACGGCGCCTTCCGACAGAATCGAGCTGGCGGTCCGTTCGGAGAAGCCTTGCCATGATTCGACCTCTTGTCGCGGCGCATTGCCTCGGGCTGATTTCCCTTAGCCTGGCAACTGCGGCCCGCTCTGAAGCCGCGGCCACCGAGCCCGGTTCGCCGGCGCTGGTCTCGGGGATCGATGCTCGATATATCGACCGGAACGTGCGCCCGCAGGACGACTTCTATCGGTTCGTCAACGGCAAGTGGCTCGACAGCACCCCGATTCCCGCCGACAAGGCGAGCGTGGGCTCGTTTGACATCCGCTACGAGGAATCCCTGGAGCAACTGCGGGACCTCATCGAGACAGCCGCCCGGGACACGAGCGCGCCCGAAGGCAGCGACACGCGCAGGATCGGCGACCTGTATCGAAGCTTCCTGGATGAAGCGCGGCTCGAAACCCTCGGGGCAGCGCCGTTGAAAGACGAGCTCGCGCGCATCGCCGCGCTGCGCGACAAGCGCGGGATCGCGGATCTGGTGGCGCACCTTCAGCAGATCGGCATCGTCGTCCCGCTCGCGCAAAACGTACACCTGGACAACAAGGACTCGACCCGATACGTGTTCGACGTTTCGCAAGATGGCCTGGGCATGCCGGATCGCGACTACTACCTGAAAGACGATGCCGAGCTGAAGAAAATCCGGACCGAGTATCGAGCTCACATTCAGCGAACGCTTTCACTGCTCGGAGACAAGGCCGCGGCCGATGAGGCACGCGACATACTGGCCCTGGAAACGGCGCTCGCCAGGGTCCAATGGACCAAGGTCGAGAATCGCGACCCCCTTAAGGTCTACAACAGGATTGAAATCGCACGGCTGCGCGCGCTTGCGCCGAATTTCGACTGGAAGCGCTATCTGGTCGCGACCGGTGTGGATGGCAAGGTCGACTACCTGATCGTCAGCCAACCCACCTACCTGCGCGCATTCGGCCGCATCCTGGACACGACATCCCTGGCGGTCTGGAAGAACTACCTTCGCTGGCGCTTGCTGTCGGGCTACTCGCCGTATCTGTCCAGCCAATACGTGGACGAGGACTTCGGCTTTTCCTACACGGCGCTGCAAGGGGTCCCGCAGAACCGACCGCGCTGGAAGCGCGGCATCACCCTGGTCGATCAGTCGATCGGCGAGGCGCTCGGCAGCCTGTATGTCCGGAAATACTTTCCGAAGGAAAGCAAGGCCCGGGCCGATGCGCTGGTCAGGAACCTGCTGGACGCATTTGGACGGGACCTCGAGGATCTGGACTGGATGGGGCCGCAGACGCGGCAGCAGGCGAAGACGAAACTCGCACACATTGCGACCAAGATCGGCTACCCCGACCGCTGGCGCGATTACAGCCAGCTCGAGCTGAAGGCCGACGACCTGGTCGGCAATGTGATGCGGGCCAGGCAGTTCGAATTCCGGCGCAACGTCGCCAAGCTGGGCAAGCCCGTCGACCGGACCGAGTGGGGCATGTCGCCTCAAACCGTCAATGCCTACTACGACCCGGAAATGAACGAAATCGTCTTTCCGGCCGGCATCCTGCAACCGCCTTTCTTCAACTCCGCGGCCGATGACGCCGTCAATTACGGAGCGATCGGAGCCGTCATCGGGCACGAAATCAGCCATGGCTTCGACGACCAGGGATCGCTCTACGACGAAAAAGGCAACTTGCGCACATGGTGGACCGACCAGGACCGCAAGGCGTTCGAGGCCAAGACGCGGGCGCTGATTGCCCAGTACGGCGCCTACGAGCCGGTGCGCGGCTATCACGTGAACGGCGAATTGACGCTGGGAGAGAACATCGCGGATAACTCGGGAGTGGCGATCGCCTTCAAGGCGTACCAGCTGTCGCTGGCGGGAGGTGCGGCCCCGGTGCTCGACGGCTTTACCGGAGAGCAGCGCTTCTACATGGGGTGGGCCCAGGCCTGGCGCGAGAAGGACCGTGACAATTTCTTGATCGAACTGATCAAGTCCGACCCGCACTCTCCTTCCACATACCGGGCGCGCGCGGTCGTCAACCAGCCGGCGTTCTACCAGGCGTTCGCGGTCAAGCAGGGAGACGGGATGTACGTGCCGCCCGGGCAGCGCGTCATCATGTGGTGAGCTGCGACGTCGGCTCCGAATCGGGATCGTCCGATCGAACGACCCGTGATGCCGGGGCGGATGCGGCCGTGGTCGGAGCCGATCGACGCTTTCCGCAACACGCAACGGAATAGGTGAAATACCGCCTTGTGCCGGCCGTCAGCGCCGCGCAAACTCGCTTCAGGCTCCGACCCGAACCAAGTTGCGATTGCTGCTGTCAAACGACGCTGGACCACGCCATGGATACTCCGACCAAACCGTCTTTGCTGCGGCGGCTGCTGGGCTCGATCACGGGCTCGCGCCCCGGCGATCCGCCACGCGCGGCGGTGCGGGACGCGCGCAGGACGATCTGGCTGTGTCACGCGCTGCTGTCCGAGCGCGGCGACGTTTCGGGCGCGCGGCTGGCGCGGGAAGCGCTGGCGGCCTACCAGGGACTCGAGGATCCGGCGCTGGGCGTCTTCTTCGACCTGCTGGTCAAGGAGTTCTCGCCGGATCCGCAGGAAGTGGGACGCGCTGCCGACCTGTACCGCCAGGATTCCTCTCAATCGAACCTGATCCGCCTGCAGCGGGCGGTCGAGCCGCGCCGGCAGGAGCTGTTCCGTCGGCTCAACATGGTCCCCGGCGGCACCGCCGTGCTGCTCGAAATGCGCAGCCGGGTGCTCAAGCTGCTGGTCGAGCGACCGCACTGGATCGGAATCGATGCCGACCTGATGCACCTGTTCAGCTCGTGGTTCAACCGCGGCTTTCTGGTGCTGCAGCGGATCGACTGGCGCACCTCGGCGATGGTGCTCGAAAAATTGATCAAGTACGAGGCTGTGCACGAAATCCAGGGCTGGCCCGACCTGCGCCGCCGGCTTCAGTCCGACCGGCGCTGCTACGCGTACTTCCACCCGGTGCTGCCCGATGAGCCGGTGATCTTCATCGAGGTGGCGCTCACGCGCGGCATCAGCACGCACGTACAGCCGCTGCTGGATCTGAATTCGGCGATCGCCGATCCGACGTCGGCCGATTGCGCGACCTTCTATTCGATCACCAACTGCCAGGAGGGTCTGCGCGGCGTCTCGTTCGGCAATCTGCTGATCAAGCAGGTCGCCGAAGATCTTGGCCGGGAGTTCCCGCGACTGAAAACCTTCGCCACGCTGTCTCCGATCCCGGGCTTTCGCCGCTGGCTGGTCGAAAAGTCGGTCGAATGCCCTCCTCTGGCCGATTTGCTCGCGGGCACCGACGCACCCTCCTTCGCGCCTGGCGGCGCTACGGAGGGCAGGCCCTCCGTAGCGGCGGCAGCCGCGGAGGAGGGTGCCGCCGAGATGCAGCGCCAGCTGATCCGGCTGTGCGCCCACTACCTGCTGTACGCGAAGCAGGGACGCGATCCGCTCGACCCGGTCGCGCGCTTCCATCTGGGCAACGGCGCCCGCCTGGAAAGGCTGAACTGGCTGGGAGACACCTCGGTGAACGGAATGCGTCGCTCGGCCGGGCTGATGGTGAACTACGTGTACCGCCTGGATGAGGTGGAACGGAACCACGAGGCCTATGCCCGGGACGGCCGCATCGCGGCGGCCCGGCGCTTCGAGGTGCTGGCGCGCGAGTCGCTGGTGGCGCGTCGCGACGCCGCCCAGATCGGCCGGATCATCGCGTCACCGTAGCGCGGCCGCGCCCTTGATCTGGGCGTACACCGCCTGCCCGGCATGCAGCCCCAGCTCAGTGGCCGAGCGGCGCGTCACACGCGCCAGCAACAGCGTTCCGCCCAGATCGAGTTGAATCAGGCTGGTGCCGCGCTGGTCGTCGCGCCTCGACAACACGGTGGCCGCCAGCACGTTCAGGATGCTGGTGGCGCGCGGCGGCTCCAGGGTCAGGCTGACGTCGTTGGCCGCCACCCGGATGCGCAGCGCGTGGCCAATTTCGCAGGCGACGCGCGGCAGCCACAGCGCGCCGCCTTCGAACTGCGCCCGCGTCAGCGCGAACTCGGCGTCGTGCGCGGTACATCGGGCCAGCAGCACGACCCCGGCCTGGTCATCGTCGCTGAACGACAGATCGGCGCGCGAAGTGATTTCGGTGACTGGCCCGCTCGCCAGCACGCGGCCTTCCTCGAGCAGCACCAGGTGATCGGCGAGGCGCGCGACCTCGCGCGTCGAGTGGCTGACGTAGATCATCGGTGTCGACAGCGTGTCACGCAGCCGCTCCAGGTACGGCAGCAGGTCGGCCTTGCGTGCCTCGTCCAGAGCCGCCAGCGGTTCATCCAGCAGCAGCAGCCGCGGGCGCGTCAGCAGCGCGCGGGCAATCGCGCACCGCTGGCGCTCCCCGCCCGAGAGGCGGTCGGTCCGTCTTTCCAGCAGGTCGGCCAGGTCAAGCAGGCTGACCACCTCGGGGAAGCCGACCACCTCGGGGCCATGCGCCCGCAGCATCGCGTAGCGCAGGTTGCCGCGAACGGTCAGGTGTGGAAACAGCCGGGCATCCTGGAACACGAAACCGAACGGCCGGCGGTGCGGCGGCACGAAAAGGCCGGTTTCGCTGTCCTGCCAGATCTCGCCGCCCACGGCGACGCGTCCTTCGCACTTGGGCTCCAGGCCGGCGAAGCAGCGCAGGCAGGTCGTCTTGCCTGATCCGGACGGGCCGAACAGCGCGCTGACGCCGCCGAGCGGCAGCCGCAGGTCGACCTTCAGTTCGAATCGGGGATAGCGCAGCGCAAAGCGCGCTTCGATCGGCGGCGCAGCGCTCATCGGCGGGCTGCGCGCCCCGGCAACGCGGCTGCGCCCGGGCTGAGCCAATGCATCGCCAGCACCACCGCGAACGAGAAGATCAGCAGCCCCCACGCCAGGCGGCCCGCGCCGGCGTAATCCATCGCCTCGACCCGGTCGTAGATCGCCACCGACAGAACGCGGGTCGCGCCCGGAATGTCGCCGCCGATCATCAGCACGATGCCGAACTCGCCGACCACATGCGCGAAGCCGAGCACCATCGCGGCCAGAAAACCGGGGCGCGCCAGCGGAATGGCGACCGAAAAGAACCGATCCCAGGGTCCGGCCCGCAGGCTGGCCGCCGCCTCCAGCGTGGCATCGGCGACGGAGGCGAACGACGCCTGCAGCGGCTGTACCACGAACGGCAGCGAATACACGATCGAGGCGATCACCAGGCCGCCGAAACTGAATGCGAGCGTTCCAAGTCCCAGCGCGCCCGTCAGCCGGCCGATCGTCCCATGCGGACCGAGTAATACCAGCAGATAAAAGCCCAGCACGGTCGGCGGCAGCACCAGCGGCATCGCGACCACGGCGGCCAGCACCGGCTGCAGCCTCGAGCGCGTGCGCGCCAGCCACCACGCGATCGGCGTGCCGATCACCAGCAGCAGCGCCGTGGTGACGAACGCCAGCTCGATCGTCAGGCGCAGCGCGGTCAGGTCGTCGGAGTTCAACCGCGTTCCCCGCAGTCGCTCCGGCTGCCATGCGAGCGCAAACCGGTGACCGGGATGCCGGCAGGACAAACTCTGCAATGCCGCCCGCGCAGACAGGGAGGGGCGGAAGTGCGAGCCATCGTCAGCGCGGAAGTCGGGCGGAGAAGTGCCGACGCCCGGATTGCGGCGCCAGGGCCGCCGGCATCAGGCCGGCGCCATGCGGACGGGGCGCAGCGCGGCGCAAGGGCGAGCCCCTGGGGGCCGATCGCACCAGCAGGTGCGGGCCCAGCCTTTGCGTGTGCAGAGCCTGCAAGCGTTCGCGGATCGCGTCGCCGACAGAAATCTGGGGCTCCGATGGGGTCAGTTTGGCGGCCGCTTCCCGCTGCGCGATCAGCTCGCGCGCACGCTGCAGCGCGCCTTCGAACGAGCCGGTCGCGGGCAGCGCTTCCTTGAAGTAGGCGCGGCCGAAATCGGTCCACTGGCGGCCATCGCGGCACCCGAATGAGGCGCGATCGGCGCCGGAGGCGGTGATGACCATCGTGTCGGGGCTCGCCAGGGTCCGCACGAATCCGCCCGAATAGCAGGCCGATACGACGATCACCCGGAACCGGATGCCCGACTCGTCGAGCAGCTGGCGCAGCCGCACGGGCGTCAGCTGCTCCAGCTGGTAGGGCGCCAGCGAAACGTCCAGCGTGTGGTCGGGCGAACCATGCGCGGTCAGGAACAGGAACAGGATGTCTTCGCTCTCGTCCATCCGCTCCGCCACCGTAGCCAGCGCGCGCTGCAACGCGGTCACGGTGGCGAACGGAGTCTGGCCCGGATGCTTCTGGCTGTTGGCGAGCACGATGCTGCGGTCCGCCGTGTCGAACAGGTCCGCCATGATCTGGTTGACACCCAGCGCCTCGCTCAAAAAAACGTCCTCCGATCCGCTGCCCGCGAACGTGATCGAATACAGCTCCGTGACGCCCGGCCGACCCGGCGCGAGCCGGTCCAGCGAATCTTCCAGCAGATCCGCCTGCGCGTACAAGACCTGTTCCGTGCCTGCACCGCCCTCGGCGCTGCCATCGCTACCCTCGTCGGCAGCCACCCAGATCCGCGTGCCCGCATCGGCGGTCCATTGCGGGCCCATCACCAGCGCCGCGGCCAGAGCCGCGCCGGCCACCCGCCGCCAGCCGCGCAGTCCCGCCAGCTTGGGGGCACCGATGCCCCAGGCGATCGCGACCCACAGCACGGGCACCCACGCCAGCCACTGATAGAGCCGATCGACCCGCGGAGAAAAGTCGGCCAGCACGGCCAGTGCAGTGCTTGCGCACGACCCGAGCGCGGCCAGAGCGAATGCGGCGACGGCCATCGACAGCACGGGACGATCGCGGTCGCGATCCGTTTGCAGATGCGCAACCAGCCAGGCGCTCAGCAGCAGCGGCAAGGCCCAGAAACTGGCCGCCGGCAATGCGTCCCAGTCGATCCGTCCGGGTCCGGGCCAGGCCGCATAGATGTCGTAGGCCAGCCCGGCCACCAGGTTCAGCACGAACAGGCCGATCAGCTGCTCACCACCGGCCCGCCACGCTTCGACGCCGCGCCTGCGCAGGAGCGCCAGCGCGAAGCCACCGGCCAGGTTGCGCAGCAGGCCGCGCGCGAAGCCGGAACGGGCCGGGTCCCTCTCAACTTGACTGCTCATCGGCTAACTGGCCTTTGCCTCAGGAACGGGAGGCGGACCGGGGGGCCGGGGGTGGCTGTGCAGTCGCATCATGGCCCGCTCGAACTGACCTTCCACCATCAAGTCGAGCACCGCATCGACCCGGTCAATGGCCTGCTCGATCGCGGCCTGCTCCTCGCGGCGCGGCACGTGCAGAACGAAGTCGGCGACATCCTGCGCAAGGCCGAGTGTGCGCGGATGACCGATCCCGATCCTGGCCCGCCAGAAGTCCGCGTGAGTCAGGCGGGACTTGATGTCTTTCAGGCCATTGTGGCCGGCTGTACCCCCACCCAGCTTCAGCCTCGCATCGCCAGGCGCCAGATCGAGCTCATCGTGCGCCACCAGAATCTGGTCCGGCAGGATCCGGTAAAACAGCGCAGCGGCGACGACGGCCTGCCCGGACCGGTTCATCAAGGTGGTCGGCTTGAGCAGTATCAGATCCTGGTGACCGACCGTGGCGCGCGCCAGGTCGCCGAAGAACTTGCGCTCGGGACGCAGCGTCGCGCCGATTCGCGATGAGAACCGGTCGATGAGCCAGAACCCGGCATTGTGCCGGGTGCGCTCGTAACCGGCCCCGACGTTGCCCAGCCCGACGATCATCCGGATGCGTGGTGCGGAAAGCTCGTCGGCCATAGTCGTTCAGCGCACGCGGCGCCCGTTCAGGCCCAGGGCTCGGCCCGGGCCGCGTGTCCCGGCGCCTGTGCCCGTGGTCGTTGCCTCGTGGTTGTTACTTCTTCTTTTCCGCGGCGGCCGGCTTGGCCGCAGGCGCCGGCGCGGCACCGGCCTTGCCCGCGGCCGGGGCAGCGGCGCCACCCTTGGCGGGCGCGGCGCCAGCGGCCGGAGCGGCGGCCGCTCCAGGCGCCGCAGCGGCAGCTTCCTCGACCGGCGCGGCCTCCTCGACCTGCACGCTCGGCAGCGTCACACTGACCACGACCGGGTTCTCCTTTCCCCGCAGCGAGACGGACACTCCGGCCGGCAGCTTCAGATCGCGCACGTGGACCGTGTCCTGCGCGGTCAGGTGCGACAGATCCACCTCGATGAATTCAGGCAGATCGCGCGGCAGGCACGAGATGTCCAGCTCGGACAGCACGTGGCCGATGATCGCGCCGGTCAGCTTCACCGCCGGCGAGTTCTCCGCGCCCATGAAGTGCAGCGGGACCCGCACGTGGATCTTCTGGTCCTCGGCAACGCGCTGAAAATCGATGTGCAGCACCAGGGGCCGGTACGGGTGCATCTGGAAATCGCGCAGCAGCACCTTCTCGGGCTGCCCGTCCAGCTCCATTTCCAGCACCGAGGCGTGGAACTTCTCGCGCTTGAGCGAGTGAAACAGCGGGTTGTGATCGAGCGCGATGTTGACCGCTTCGGATTTGCCCCCGTACAGGATTCCGGGCACCTTGCCCTGGTGGCGCAAACGGCGGCTCGCACCCGTGCCTTGCGCCTGACGTGTCGTTGCCACAACTTTCATCGGACCATTCCTTTCCGTTTCGGACATGCCCGCGGGTCGCGACCAACCACGACGGGCCGTGATTCAAACCGCCTTCACTCGATGAACAGCGAACTCACCGAGTCACCGCGCGATATGCGCGAAATCGTCTCCCCCAGCAGCGCCGCGCACGACAGCTGCCGTATCTTGCGGCAGGCGGCCGCTGCCGGATCCAGCGGAATCGTATCGGTTACCACCACTTCGGTGAGCACCGACTGCTCGATCCGTTCGATCGCCTTGCCCGACAGCACCGGGTGCGTGCAGTACGCGTAGACCTGGCGCGCTCCCTGCTCGGCGAGCGCCTTGGCGGCCTGGCACAGCGTGTTCGCGGTGTCGATCATGTCGTCCATGATCACGCAGGTGCGGTCCTCGACCTCGCCGATGATGTTCATCACCTCGGCCACGTTGGCGCGCGGGCGGCGCTTGTCGATGATCGCCAGGTCGGACTCCATCCGCTTGGCCAGCGCCCGGGCCCGCACGACTCCGCCGATATCCGGCGACACGACCACCAGCTTCTGGTAGTTGTGCTTCCACAGGTCTCCCAGAAGGATCGGGCTTGCGTACACGTTGTCCACCGGGATATCGAAGAAACCCTGGATCTGATCGGCGTGCAGATCCATCACCAGCAGCCGGTTCACGCCGACCACCTGCAGCATGTTGGCCACCACCTTGGCGCTGATCGCGACCCGTGCCGAATGGGGCCGACGGTCCTGCCGCGCGTACCCGAAGTAGGGAATCGCCGCGGTGATCCGCCCGGCCGAGGCCCGCTTCAGGGCGTCGACCATGATCACCAACTCCATCAGGTTGTCATTGGTCGGCGCGCAGGTCGACTGCAGCACGAACACGTCCTGGCCGCGGACGTTTTCGTTGATCTCGACCATGATCTCGCCGTCGGAAAAGCGCGACACCACCGCGCGCCCCAGCGGGATGTTCAAATGCTGGACGACGGCGTGCGCGAGCTTCGGGTTCGCGTTGCCCGAGAACACCATCAGGTTGTCCGACACCATGGAGGCGACCATCAGCGACCCTTGTTGCCCCGACTCAGTTAACGGTCACCGCCAAAGATCGGAGTGGCTGGGGAGGAAGGATTCGAACCCTCGAATGGCGGAATCAAAATCCGCTGCCTTAACCAGCTTGGCGACTCCCCAGCGCGAAACTCGCCCGTCCCTGACCTCAGATCCTGCCGCCCCTGCCGTCCTTTGAGCGCCGCCGCCCACCTTCACCACGACGCCAGCGGATGCTCGCTCAACCCAGCCACGGCCCAGGTTGACCATCCGGCCGGCGCGCCGGCGATTGCGCGCCGCGCTTGCGTTTCCGTTTCGAACGCCGCAAAGACGCTCGCGCCCGATCCGGTCATTCGTGCCATACCGAATCCCGCCAGGTAGCGTAGCGCGGCATCCACTTCGGGCACCCGGCCTCTGACGATCGGCTCAAGATCGTTGCCGCCGTCTTCCCATCGACTGCCGAACCCCGCCCCTCCGACCCCAGGCGCATCTGCCGCTGTGTTCGCCTCACGGCCGCCCTCGGGAAAGCCTTGAATTTTGGCCTGTTTGAGATGGGCTGTCAATTCGGCGGACTTGAAGATTTCCGCTGTCGAAACATGAACTTGCGGGTGAATCACCGCGTACCAGCGCACCGCGGTCGCCAGCGGCGAAAGGCGCTCGCCGATGCCCTCGCCAAGCGCAGGTCCCGGCTGCAGGAAGAACGGCACGTCGGCACCGAGACGGACCGCCAGCGTGGCGAGCCGCTCGCGGTTCCAGTTCAGGCGCCACAGGCGGTTCAGCGCGATCAGCGTGGTGGCCGCGTCCGAGGAGCCACCGCCCAGACCGCTTCCGGTCGGGATGCGCTTTTCCACGTCGATCCGCACTCCCCGCACTCTCTCATCGCAGCCGGCTTCCTGCTGCAGCAGGCGCGCCGCCCGCACGGCCAGGTCCTGCTCGACCGGGCCGGCCAGGTCTCCCTGCCGCTCGATGCGCCCGCCCTCGATCAGCTCGAAGTCCAGCGTGTCAGCCAGATCGATCGCGACGAAGCCCGTTCGCAGCTCGTGAAAGCCGTCCTCGCGGCGCCCGGTCACATGCAGAAACAGGTTCAGCTTGGCCGGTGCAGGCAGGCCCAGCATCAGGCGGGTCATGAACCGGCTCCCGCATCGAGCACCACGCGCAGCGAAACGGCCGGCGCATCGCCTTGCCGGGGCCGGCTCATGTCGAGGCGGCGAAGGCGCCCGTCGGCGCCGCGCGGATCGAACCGGATGGTCCAGCCATCCTGCTCCAACAGCGCGGCGCCCCCCTGGCCGGGGTCCAGCCGATAGGGGCGGCCGCTCGCCGGCCGGCCTTCGATCCAGTCGCCGATTCCCGATACGGGCAGGGTCCAGCCGAGGACTTGCAGGCTCAACGCATCCGGATCCGGACCCTGCTGGCTGCGCAGCCCGCCCGCCGTGGGAACCGTCACGCGTGCGCCGGCAGGCCCGGACTGCACGCGCGCGACCGTTGTGCCCAGCGGCGTGCTCAAGTCCAGCGTCACCTCGGACTTGTCCACCGTCAATGCGAAGCGCCCGCTCATGGTTTCGTGCCGGTCGACACCGTCCACCACCAGCGCGAACCGTCCCGAGTAGTTGACCCCGCCGGTGGCCGTGGCCGGCGGCAGCGAAGCGCACCCTGCCGCCAGCGTGACGCACAGGACAGCGGCGAGCAGCGACGAGCCGCCTGCGGGAAAAAGTCGCGAGCAGGGGCCAGTCGCAACAGCCTGCCGCAGCCCGCGCGACCCCGCGCGGCACCCGCTCACTGCTTCGCGTCCAGACGCTGCAGCGTCTCCTTCAGGGTCTCGTTGTCGGACTCGCGGCGGCTCGCCTCGCGCCACACGTTGCGCGCGCCATCGTGATCGCCTTGCAACCACATCACCTCGCCCAGGTGCGCTGCCACGTCGGCCTCGGGCTTGAGCCGGTAGGCCCGACCGAGGTAATCACGCGCCGCAGCCAGGTTGCCGAGGCGGTACTGGACCCACCCCATCGAATCCAGGATGAAGCCGTCATCCGGGGCCAGTTGCAGGGCCTTGTCGATCAGCTCGTAGGCTTCCTTCAAGCGGATGTTGCGATCGGCGAACGTATAGCCGAGCGCGTTGTAGGCGTGCGCGTAGTCGGGGCGCAGCTGCACCAGGTGGCGCAGATGCGTCTCCATCACGTCCAGGCGGTCCAGGCGCTCGGCCGACATCGCCGTCTCGTACAACAGGTTCGGATCCTCGGGCGCCGCCCGCAGCGCCTCCGCCAGCAGGTCGTACGACTCCTGGTAGCGGTGCGCGTCCCGCAGGATCTGGCCCTGCGACAACACCACCTGCAAGCGGTCGTCGGCGGACTCGGTGGACGTCTCGCGCAGCACCTTCAGCGCATCCTCGAGGCGATTGACCTTGGCCAGCAGGAATGCTTCACGGATCCGCGCGGTCAGAATCTGCTCGGGGCTTTTTACGCGATGCAGCCAGTCGAACGCCTCGTCGTATTTCTGCTCGTCCTCGGCGATGCGCGCCAGGTTCAGGTACGCGGGATCGGGCTCCCGATCGGCTCCGTCCTCGATCGCCTTCAAGTAGCGCTCGAAATACTGGCGCGCCTCCGGTCTGAGCTCGGCCTGCTGCGAAAGCACGCCCAGCGCGAACAGCGGATCCGGACTGCGCGGATCGCGGCGCAGCAGCTCTTCGAACTGGGCGCGCGCCGCGTCGTTGCGCCCGTCGCCGATGAGCAGCCTGGCGTACGCCAGGCGCGCCTCGGCCGCGCTCGGATTGCGCTGCAGGAAACCGGCCAGCAGCGCGATCGCGTCAGCTCGACCGGCCGACTCGGCCTTGTTCTTGGCCTCCAGCAGAAACTGCGCCACCGCGATCGCTGCCTGCTCCGAGTCCGGTTTCATTGCCAGCGCGGCGCGCGCCTCTTCGGTCGCGCGCGCGCTCTGTCCGGCCGCATGCGCGCCACGCGCCAGGATCAGGTGCACGTTGAAACCGTGCTTGCGATCCTTCAGATAGGGCCCCGTCAGAGCGTCGAGCAGCGTCAGAGCACGCGCCTGGTCGGGCGCGCGCGCCAGCAGCCGCTGCACCCGCTCCAGCGCGGCCACAGGGTCTTCCTCTGCGTGAAGCTGTTTCTGCAGCAGCGGCTTGGCCTCGTCGTAGCGGCCGTTGGCCACCAGCAGCGACGTGTAGGTCTGGTCGGCCTCCGACGAGCCGCCGTCCAGCTCGCGCCACAACTGAGCGGACTCCAGGGCCTGCTGGGCCGCCCGTGCACCGAGGGCGACCTCGGTCGCGCGGCGCGCCAGACGGGGATCGCGCGTGTCGCGCGCCGCTTTCATCAAGGTCGCGAATGCCGCGCTGGGCTCGCCCCGCTGCACGGCAACCTCGGCCGCCACGATCTCGAAGAGCAGCGGTCCGGTCAGTTCCACCTCGGGCAGCGGGCGACTCTGCGGCGGCGTTTCGGCTGCGGCAGCAACAGCCGGCGCGGGCTGCTCGGACGCCGCCGGCCCGTGGGTCGCAGATGCGCACCCTACAATCAGCGCACACAGCATGGACGCCGTCGCCCATACCAGCGCCGGTCCGCGGGGTCTTGCAGGGATAAGCATCGTCGCAGCGCCCGCCAAGGCGCGTAGGGTTTGTCAGATCGACAGTTTAGCTGCCGCCAGAGATGCCCGAATTACCCGAGGTCGAGGTTACCCGGCTGAGCATGACCCCGTGGCTCGAAGGCCAGGCCGTTCGATCGGTTAACGTGGTGCAACCGCGCTTGCGCTGGCCGGTACCGCGCACGCTCGCCGCGACGCTGACCGGCCGGCGTCTGAACAGGATCGATCGGCGCGGCAAGTACCTGTTGTGGCGTTTCGAGCACGGCGTGTTGATCTCGCATCTGGGCATGACCGGGTCCTGGCGCGTCTACCCGGCCGGCCAGGTGCCCGATCGGGGTCCTCACGACCACGTCGACCTGGGCTTCGAGACGGCGCTGGCCCGCCTGACCGACCCGAGGCGCTTCGGCGCGCTGTTGTGGCATCCGGCCGCGGCGGGCGACGTGCAATTGCACCCGCTGCTGGCGCCGCTGGGCGTCGAGCCGCTCGATCCGGGCTTCGACGGCGAACAGCTTTACCTGGCCACGCGCGGGCGGTCGGCCTCGATCAAGCAGGTGTTGCTGGCCGGCGATGCCGTGGTCGGCGTCGGCAACATCTACGCGTCGGAAAGCCTGTTCGATGCGGGCATCGACCCGCGCGTGCCGGCGCGGCGGCTGGGTCCGACCCGTTGCGCCCGGCTTGCCGCAGCGATACGGCGTGTGCTGGCCCAGGCGATCGAAGCGGGCGGATCGACGCTGCGCGATTACGCATCGGCCGATGGCGCGCCCGGACAGTACGCGTCGCAAGCACGAGTTTACGGTCGCGATGGCTCGGAGTGCCCGGTGTGCGGCCGTCCAATTCGACGGATCGTGCAGGGACAGCGCGCCACATACTGGTGCGCGCGCTGCCAGCGGCGCTAGCCCTCCGTAGCTGCGCAGCAGCGAAGGAGGGCGCGGACGCAACATGGCCCGGCCGCTCCTGTGCTATGTTCGTTTAATTTTGCGGGCCCAACGACCGCCGAACGTCGAGCACTCGTACATGTCGCAGCTCGCTACCAGCTTCCAACAGTACGGGGCCTGGCGCGATACTCTGGCGGTGTCGGTCGGCCAGTTGCGCCGATGGCTCGAGGACACCCATCTGCTCGAGTCGGACGCGGCGCGCCGTCTGGATCTGGCGCTGGAGCGCCTGAACGGCGACCGCCTGGTGGTCGCCTTCATCGCCGAGTTCTCGCGCGGCAAGTCCGAGCTGATCAACGCGATCTTCTTCGCCGACTACGGCCGCCGCATCCTGCCGTCCGCGGCCGGGCGCACGACGATGTGCCCGACCGAACTGATGTACGACGAGTCGCTGCCGCCCTGCATCCGGGCGCTTCCGATCGAGACGCGCGCGCGCCTCGGAACGATGGCGGACTTCAAGAAGAGCTCCGGCGAATGGCGCGTGTTTCCGGTCGATACGGCCTCGCCGGACGGCATGTTCAAGGCCTTTCAGCTGGTGGCCGAGACCGTGCGGGTCGGTGTCGACGAGGCACGCATGTACGGCCTGTTCGATCCCAACGATCCCGACCAGGTCATGCGGGAGGGCGAGGAAGGCCTGGTCGAAATATCGCGCTGGCGCCACGCGGTGATCAATTTTCCGCACCCGCTGCTCAAGCAGGGCCTGGTGATCCTGGATACGCCGGGACTGAACGCGATCGGCACGGAGCCCGAGCTGACCCTTTCGCTGGTGCCCAGTGCGCACGCGGTGCTGTTCGTGCTGGCGGCCGACACCGGGGTCACCAAAAGCGACCTGGACGTGTGGCGCCACATCATGGGCGACTCGCCGGAAGCGTCCAACCACATCGCGGTGCTGAACAAGATCGACGGCCTCTGGGATCAGTTGAAGTCGCAGACCGAGATCGAGGCCGAGGTGCGCCGCCAGGTCGTCAGCGTGAGCGAAACGCTGAAGATCGACCGCAAGCGCGTATTCGCGGTGTCGGCCCAGAAGGGGCTGGTGGCCAAGGTGACGGGCGATGCGCAGCTGCTGGAGCGCAGCCGCCTGCCGACGCTGGAGGCGGCGCTGGTCGACCTGCTCGTGCCGGCGCGCCAGCAGATCATCCGCGAGCAGACCCTGGCGGTGAGCTCGCGCGTGATCAACGAGGTGCGCCAGGCGCTCAGCGCGCGCGAACGTGGCCTGGTCGAGCAGCTGTACGAGCTGCGTGCTCTGCAGGGCAAGAACCAGAGCGCGGTGGAGCGGATGCTGTTGCGCGCGCAAAGCGAGCAGCAGGAGTTCGAGGAAAACGTGCGCAAGGTGGTGGCGACGCGGGTCGTGCTGTCGCGCCTGGCCGAGCAGGCTTACTCGGGCCTGCGGATGCAGGCACTGCGAACCGCGGTGCTGGCCACGCGCGACCGTATGCGCAAGGTCCGCCTGACCCCGCAATTCATGGGCGTTGTGAGGGATTATTTCGGAGCGCTGCGCGAGATGATCCGGCGCGCCAACGCGTCGCTGGCGGAAATCGAACGGATGGTGCTCGGCGTGCAGCATCGCTTCTCGGAGGACACCGGCTGGAGCCTGCCGCCGCCGATGACCTTCACGCTGGACACTTACCTGGCCGAGGTCGACCGGGTCGAATCGGCCTATGAAAGCCACTTCGGGGCCATCGCCGTGCTCACGCGCGACAAGTGGTCTCTGATCGAACGCTTCTTCGAGACCGTCGTCGGCAAATCGCGCATGATCTTCTCGGCGGCCGAGCGCGACACCGAGGCGTGGATCCGCTCGCTGCTGCCGCCGCTCGAGACGCAGGTGCGCGAACAGCGCCAGCAGCTGAAAAAGCGCACCGATGCGGTGATGCGGATACGCGACGCGCAGGAATCCCTCGATGGCCGGATCGGCCAGCTGGAGGATGCGCTGCAGGATGTGCAGGCACATCTGGACGAATTGAAGAGGATTTCGGAGGCGATCGTCGCCCCGCACTCCGCACAGGCGCGGCCGGCGCCCGAACCGCCCCGCGGCGAAGCGCACGGACACGCTCTGCCTTCCTACCTGCGTGTCGAAATCTGAAGCCGCTCGCAGCCGAGCGGCGAGAGGCGATTTCGCCCGTCGGCTGCTCGGCTGGCACCGAAGCCATGGACGGCGCGACCTGCCGTGGCTGGCCGAGCGCGATCCGTACCGCGTCTGGATCAGCGAGATCATGCTGCAGCAGACCCAGGTTGCGACGGCGCTGCCTTATTTCACGCGTTTCATCGAGCGCTTTCCCGATGTCGGTTCGCTCGCGCGGGCCCCGGTCGCGGACGTGATGGCCGCCTGGGCGGGACTGGGCTACTACGCGCGCGCCCGCAACCTGCACGCCTGCGCGCGCGCGGTGCTCGAACGCCCTGGCGGCCGTTTCCCGCGCACATCGGAAGCGCTGGCGCAGCTGCCGGGGATCGGGCGCTCGACCGCCGGCGCGATCGCGGCCTTCTGCTTCGATGAGCGGGCGCCGGTGCTGGACGGCAACGTCAGGCGCGTGCTGGCGCGCCATTGGGCGATCGAGGGCGATCCGCAATCGGCGCGCACGGCCAGGCAGCTGTGGGAGCGCGCGCAGCTGGAGCTGCCGCCCGCGCGCGACATGGCGCGTTACACGCAGGCGATCATGGACCTGGGGGCTACCGTCTGCACCCGGGTGCAGCCGGCCTGCAGCCGCTGTCCGGTCGGCGACAGTTGTCGGGCCCGGCAGACGGGACGCACCGGCGCGCTGCCGGCCGCGCGGCCGCGGCGCGAGCGGCCGGAGCGCCGTTGTTACGCGCTCGTCGCGCTCGCCGCAGGTGCCGTGCTGCTGCAGCGCCGGCCTGCCAACGGAATCTGGGGCGGTTTGATGTGTCTGCCCGAATTCGCCTCCAGGGCGGCATTGGTACGGCGCGCCCGTGCGCTCGCCCCGGGGCCGGCGACGCTGGTGCCGCTTGCGCCGCGCCGCCACGTGCTGACCCACCTGACGCTGGCGATCGAACCGTATCTCGCGCTGCCGCGAGGCGCTGCGCCCCCGGCTGCCGGACGCGCGTCCCGCTGGGCCGCGTTGGACCGGATCGATCAGGCCGGGCTGCCGGCCGCGCATCGGGCGTTGTTGCGCGAGGTGGAGGAACGGCTTCGTGCGCAACCGCCAACGCGTCGGGGAATGGTCGTCTGACGCGTCGTGAGTCTCGAATTGCCTGAGCTTCGACCTGGGGCGGGGCGGCTACCGACTTGGTGCCGACCGCCCCGAGCCACATAGCTCAGGCCGCCGACATGCCACCGTCCACTTCGAACACCGAGCCGGAGATGTACGAGGCTTCGGGCGACGAGATGAAAACGATGGCGTTGGCGAGCTCCTCGGGGTTGGCCCGACGACGCAGCGGCACCGTCGACACGAGGGCGGCGTCGACTTCCGCGGTACCCGTAAAGCGATCGAGCATCGGCGTGTCCGTCGGGCCCGGAGCCACTGCGTTCACGCGGATGCCCGAATTGCCCTGTTCGAGCGCGACCGACTTGGTCAGGCCCTCCACGGCGAACTTGCTGCTGACGTAGGCCGTCGCGTTCGCCGCCGCCTTGTGACCGTAGGTCGAGGTGATGTTGACGATGCTGCCGCTGGT
>DATBCD010000051.1:0-37911 GCA_036270655.1 Burkholderiaceae bacterium | reverse complement strand
GTGGAGGTCGATCACCCCACGCGCGGCAAGTACCTGACGGTGGGCAACCCGATCAAGATGTCCGACAGCCCCAGCGAGGTGACACGCTCGCCGCTGCTGGGCGAGCACACCGACGAAATCCTGGCCGAGCTGGGCTACCCGCCGGAAAAAATCGCCAATCTGCGCGCAGAGCGCGCGATCTGAGCCTTCATCAAGACCCTCTTCGCCCCTCTCCCGCTTGCGGGAGAGGGGCGGGGGAGAGGGAATCTCCAACCCGAGACGTTACAAAGACCGCAGGAAATTGACCAGATCCTGCTTCTGCTGCGTGTCCAGCCGCTCGAAGCGAGCAACGACGCCGTTGGCCTCGCTGCCGTGACTGCGGTGCGCGGCGATCGCCTCGGCCAGATTGCTGGTCCTGCCGTCATGCATGAAAAACACGCGCTGGCCCACACCCCACAGCGGCGCGGTGCGGAATTCGTCCGGACCGGCAGCGCCCTGCGTGATGCCGTCGGCGAGGCCCTCGCCCATGTGATGCACGAGCAGGTCGGAGTACAGGTTCACGGTCTGGTTCGACAGCGCGGCGCTCGGACGGGTCGCCGAGCCGCTGGCGATCGCCTTGCCGGTTTTCAGCGAAGGGGTGTGGCAATGCGAACAGCCCACCTGCTCGAAGACCGTGCGCCCGTGGATGGTCGAAGGCGTATCCGGCGCCGGGGTCGGCGGCGCGAGCAGCAGCATGAAGTTCGAGAACGCCTCGATATCCGAGAGCACCGCAGTCGGGGCGCTGTCCGATGGGGTGAAGTTGTCCGTGTTCTCGGGCGTTGCGTTCAGGAGGCACGACCGCGTCTCGTCGCGCTCCTACGGGAAGATTTCGTTCGTGATGCCCATTTCCACGTTGTAGGCTTCGCCGGAAAATAGCAGCAGCGACTTG
Source organism: Burkholderiaceae bacterium (assembly GCA_036270655.1). Classification (GTDB taxonomy): domain Bacteria; phylum Pseudomonadota; class Gammaproteobacteria; order Burkholderiales; family Burkholderiaceae_F; genus VBCK01. The sequence continues at coordinate 37,004 of DATBCD010000051.1, read as the reverse complement.
TTCTGGGCCTTCCAGCCGAAGCGGGTGATGGTGCCGTCGTTGGCGCTGCGGTTGACGTTGCCGCTCAGGTGTGCGTTGGCGTGGCCGTGTATGCCCAGTGCCTCCTTCTCGCTCACGTTGGCGGCCATGTTGGCCAGAATCGCCGAATCCGGGATCGCCTGGATCAGACCGGCGCCGAATAGAGGGGTCGGAATCCGGAAGATGATGTTTGGATTGCCGCCTTTGCCGGTCCGCGGATCGCCCGCCGGCGTGAAATTCGGCTGTGCGATGTCGCAGCCGGGGGCGTCGGCCCGCCCGGTGATGACGAACACGGCGTGGACGTTGCCATCGGTCACCCCGTCAGGCTGGCGCTGGAAGCGGGCCTCGCGAATCGGCCCGTCGGGGGCGATGAACCAGGGCACGACGTTCTTGGCGCCGTTCAGGGTCGCAACCGTGATCAGCGGGTTGCTCGCGGGGCTGGAGCCGCCGACGGCCGGCTGGGAGTGACAGGAAGCACACTGGTTCGAGTTGAATCGCGGCCCGAGTCCGTCGGGCACCTGCTCGACTTCGAGAAACCGCTTCTGCCCGTCATTGAAAAACGTGGTCTCGTCGGCGGTCAACCCGCCGAGCGCAAGCCCGGCGCCGGAGGCACCGCCCCGTACGCCGGGGTCAAGCGGTGGCGGCCCGACCTGCGGCGGGGCGCATCCGACCAGGGAGGCAGTGACCGCGATGGCCAGGATCGGTGGCAATGTCCGGAACACGACGCTGAGCTTTTGCATGGTGGCCCTCCACGTCATTGGCGGAACCCGACGATAGCGAACCGGGCGGGCCGCTCGGGCCATCCGGACAGTGGATACTCGAATAGGCAATGCCGGGCGAATTGAGTCGCCTGCTACGTTCCCGTCACTCGAGGTCTACGAAACCGCGATGGCACGGCCTAGAAGAATGAACAAGGCCGCACCCGCAAGGGCCAGATAGGGCAGGACACCAGCGGATTTGCGTGACTTTCCCTCGTCGGATTCGAGATGCATATCCTCGATCATCGATGGGGGAAATACTCCCTTGTCGACGACATAGTGGCGCCAGATGAATACGGGGATGATCAAGCTCGACAGAACCAGCCCGCTGATCAGGGTATGCGGTCCCCAGATGTCCGAGCCCATCCCGATGATGAACAGGTTGATGTAGCCAAGCACCGCGCCCGTTGCGAGCAGCCAGTTGGGTGCCTTGAAAGGACGCAGCCAATCCGGCCGGTCGATCCGGTGAATCCATCCGGCGTTCAGATTCATGAAAACGAAGATCATGTAGGCCACGTTGGAAGCCGCCAGGATGAAGATATTGTCGGACAGCATCAGCAGCAACAGGTTGAAAGTCAGATCGGTCCACATCGCCCGGGTGGGCGCGCCATTGTGGTTGACCTGCCCGAGGTAGCGCGGCAGCCAGCCGTCGATCGAACCCTGATAGAGCGTGCGAGACGATCCCGCCATCGCGGTCATGACGGAAAGAAGCAATGTCATGACCAGTAGAACGACGATCACGTTCAGCAGCACTCCGCTGGCACCGACCATCTTCGCCATCGCCCTGGCAACACCCATGCCGCTGTAGATGCCGGGGTCCAGCATGCCGGCCAGCCCCATCGCACCCTGAAAGGCGACAGGCACGAGTGTGAATATGAAAAGACACAGGCAGGCTGAAGACAGGATCGCCCTGAACGTGTCGCGCGCCGGATTTCGGAATTCGCGCGTGTAGCACACGGCAGTTTCGAATCCGTAGGTTGTCCAACCGGCAAGAGCCATGCCACCGGCCAGGACCGTGAAGCCGGCGATCGTCCATGCGCCCGGGATGGGATCGCCCGCCGCGTTGTGAGCGAGCGGCACAAAGGGCGAGAAGTGCTCGCGCGGCAGATCGCCCGTAATCAGAGGAACCAACCCGATCAGGACAAGCGGCAGCAGCGAGGAAATCGCGAAGATCATCTGCGCCCTCGCGGCCGAAAGGATGCCACGGTGCTGAATCGAAAAAACGATGAGCAGGATGATGTCGGCCAGGATCACATTCGCGTTCACGCGAAGAGTCAGTCCGTTGCGGATCCACCCCAGATCGGCGAGGGTGATGGACCACGTGGCCACGACCGAGTCTGGTGCGAACAGAATGCTGAGGATGTAGCCCGATGCAAGAGCGACACCGAGCGCCAGCACAGGAGACCAGGCGATCCAATTGCACCACACCGATATCGGCGCGAGCAGCTTTCCATAGCGCACCCAGGCAATCGCGCCATAGATGGATGCCCCGCCCGACTTGTGAGGAAACAGGCCGGCGATCTCCGCGTAGGTGAAGGACTGCAGGAAGCCGAAGACGATCGACACGATCCACACGGCCCAGGAAGGGTTGCCGACCGACGCGGCCATCGCACCGATGGTGAACAGGAGCAGCGCGGGCACGCCGCTGGAAACCCAGAAGGCGTCAACCCAGGTAATCGCCCGGCGCAGCGACGCCGGCTCCGCCGCCGCCGGCCGCTCGCTCCCGTCCAGGCTTGCGTTCGCCGGCTCCAGCGCAATCACGGCTTTGACAGCAGGTTCGAGATCTTTTTACCTCATGCGGCGCTCAGCGCTCGTTGCACGAGACACTGGAAATGGTGGACCGCGTGCTCGCTGATACCCGTCCGTTCTCTGTCAACCACCAGGCGACCGGTTCGATAGCTGCGGGACCGGAGGCCTTTTTGCACCTTTTCGCAAAGCCCGATGTCCTCCGGTTGCAGGACATCGCGTAGATAGACGATCGAGTCCCACTCCTCTTTGGTCGGTGTCTCGTCCATGAAGAAGAAATCCATGTGCTCGGTGCAGGTCTCCGGACCGGTCGGAAGCATCGTGAGCATCGAGATGTTGCCGGCCCCCGGCATGATCCATATCGAAATGTTCGGCCACAGAAAGATCGCGATGTAGTCCTGCGGCCGGTCGTCGGTTGCGGTGTACTTGTAAGGCGACTTCGCGGCGTCACCCGGCGGCCCGACGTGAATGCTCCAGGTATCGTGGGTTGTCAGGGAATATCCGGACATGTTCACCAGGTCGACGAAGCCGCGGTGAGCCGGAGCGCAGTGGTAGCACTCGCAGAAGTTCTCGATCGCGGTTTTCCAGTTGCAGTGGACGTCCCAGCTGAGGCGGTGTGCGAATTTGAGCCGCTTCAGATCAGGACAGTGTTTCAGCAAGCGCTCTTCAAGGCCGACCGCCTGGGAAGCGAGCGGCCTTGCTTCGGGGTCGAGGTTGACGAAGATGAACCCGCAGTACTCCTCGACCTTGACCGCGTTCAGGCTGAAGTCTTCCTTGCGGAAGCCTTCGACGCCTTCGCAATTTCGCGCCTTCCTGAGGCTGCCGTCCAGGTGGTACGTCCATGCGTGATAGGGGCAGGTAATGACATTTGTCTGCCCACGGTCGTCTTGAATCAATGTGTGGGCCCGATGCATGCAGACGTTGTAGAAGCCCCTGAGCGTGCCACTCCTGTCGCGCGTGACGATGACTTCCTCTTCACCCGCTTTGCATTTGACGTACTGGCCGGGCTCGGCCACTTGCGTCCGGTGGCAGGCCAGGTTCCACGAGCGGGCAAATACGGATTGCAGTTCCTTGCGGTAAATCTCCGGGGACGTGTAGTAATCGCTGGGGAGCGTGTAGGACAGGCCCGGATCCGTGGGGTTGAAAGCGCGTTGCGCAATGCTCATAGAGCTCCTCCTGGCAATCCACGAACAAGCTGGCGTTGATTGAATATTGATTCTATATTCAATTTACGGTAAATTGAAAGTGCAAACCGGGCGGTACGCGCAGGCAGCTGCCGGCATCCACGCGGCTTCTGCGCGTGCCTTTCCGCTGCGCCGTTACACTTCGAGCATTCGACCAGAGAGGGTGACCGTCCGGGTGGCCCGACCAGCTAAGCAGGCAGTTCGAAAAAAGGATCTCGTGCGCGCCACGATGCTGGCGATCCACGAGACCGGAATGGCGGAACCGACGATGGCGCAGATCAGCTCTCGCGCCGGACTGTCGTCGGGCAGCATCATCAGTCACTATTTCGCCAGTAAAGATGAACTGATGGAGGAGACCTACCGGGAACTGGCCACCGTATTCGCCGGCGAGGTGGCCTCGCGCGTGCGTGCGGTGCGCACGCCCATGGAGAAAGTCGAAGCCATCGTGGCGGCCGTTTTTGCCCCGTCGCAGACCTCTCCTGAAGCCGTATCGGTCTGGCTCTGGTACTGGTCCAGGGCGGCAATCAGCTCGGGCTATGCCGAAATCGAGCGCGAAACCTATAACAGCGTGCGCACGCAGCTCGAGGCAGCCCTCTCGGGATTGGTGCCGAAATCAAGCATCCGGGACGTGGCCGAGGGCCTGCTCGCGCTGATGTACGGGCTGTGGCTGCGCTTTGCGCTCGATCCGACCGGCCTCGACGCTGCCCGAGCGATGAGCATTACGATGGACAGCGTTCATGCGCGCCTCGCTGTCGGCAACGCGGCAGCCTCATCGCTTTCAAAGCGGGTCGCCAGGGCCGCGCGGGGCAAGGTCGCCTCGAAGGCCCGGGAGCTGGCGGAAAAAAGAAGGCACTGAAGGACCGGGACGGACAGGTCATGGCCGTCCGGTCGATCACTTCCTGGGCGCCAGGATCTCGTCCAGCAGAGCACTGTGGGCCGGATCGCGCTCCAGGTGGGGATAACGCAGCCCGTCGTGGTAATCGAGCTGCGCGACGCGGAACCGGTCGCCGCTGCGGACGATCAATTGAATCGGGTCGCGCGCCGTGCGCGCCGCGCTCACCGCCTCCTTCAGCCGATCCGGATCGAAGGCAACGCCGTTGACCGCGACCAGCACGTTATCGACGGTCAGCCCGGCCCGGTAGGCCGGGCCCTCCCACAGCACGTCCCTCAGCTTTCCGTCCTTGTCGACGGTCAGCCCCAGGGAAAACGTCAGGTCGGTTGCCTTCAGGCGCAGTTCGCGCGACTTGTACAGCTCGCTGGCCACGTCGTTGAACACCAGGCGGTAGCCTCCGCGCGTGATGCCATCCATCGGCGCAGGGATGTTCACCGCGTCCAGGCGTTCGCGCAGGAACGCGGTCCAGTCGTGCGGCTGGGCCCGGTCAAGGGTGGCCACGACGTCCTCGAACGAGTACGTGACCGGCGTGAAGCTGCCGTCGTTGCCTCCAAAAAAAAGCTGCGCGAAGTCGTCCAGGCTGCGCCGTCCGTTCGAGCGCTGCCGGATCAAGGTGTCCGCGTCGAGCCAGATCAACTGGCCGACGTCGTAATAGTCCTCGAAGCCCTGCCAGCTGGTCCACGGCTGCCGCAGCGCGCGGGGACTGAAGATCTCGTCGTTGGTGGTGTCCTGCAAGGGTCGCCAGGTGCGCCCGGGCGCCGCCCCATACCAGGCCGCCACATAGGCCAGCTGCTCCAGCGCCTCCTGCTTGCTCCACAGGCCGCAGCGTGCAGACAGCACCAGCCCCCAGTACTGCGTCTGGCCTTCGTACACCCACAGCAGGCTGTTGCGCTCCGGCACGTTGAAGTTTGGCGCCCACAGGTCAGCCGGGCGCCGGAACTTACCGTTCCAGGAGTGCACGAACTCGTGGGCCAGCAGATCGCGCACATCGGACCTCTTGTCCCATTCGGTGAAATAAGTCGAATACGAGCTGTTCTCGCTGGAGCGGTGATGCTCCAGACCGTTCATCTCGATGCCGTCGCTCAGGGTCAGCAGAAAATCGTAACGGTCGTAGTGCCGGGATCCGAACAGCTTGTACGCCTGCTGCACCAGCGCCCGATGCGCGCCGATCTGTGCGGGCGTCGACGCCAGCAGCTGCGGGCGCTCGGCGAAAAGATCCAGGTAGACCGGGACCGCCGCCCCCGGATCGAGCTCGACCCGGCTCCAGTGCTCGCCGGCGTATACCGGCGAATCGACCAGCGTCTCCAGATCCGTGCGCCTGAACTCGGTCGACGTCGTGAGGGTTGAAACCGGCTCCAGCGCGGTGGCAATGTGCCAGCCGGCCGGAACCTTCAACTGCGCATCGACCGGAACCTGTCGTGCGAAGTATCCAGCCGGGTAAAGAACCAGCGACGGCCACTCCAGTATCCAGATGTTCTGGGTCGCTTCCAGTTCGCCGATTTCGGCGCTGGGCGGCGAAAGATACTGGAACTCCAGGTCCAGGCTGGCGGTGCCTGGGGGGACTGCAACGTGAAAAGCGAATACGTTGACGGCATCGCGCTCCCATTTCAGCGCGGCCGCGGAGCCGCTCGCGGTGATCCGCAACCCTGCGATGCGGTTGACATGGAAGCGCCCTCCAGGCGCGTGCCATCCGGGCAGCCACTCCGGCAGCAGCAGGACGGTGTCCGCGCCGTCGACGACCGGGACGGTTTCGTGGATCCGCACAATGCGCCGCTGCACATCGGTCGCATCGACCGACACCCGAACAACGCCCGGATACGGCCGGTCCACGGGTGCGGCGATGGCGGCGGGCAGCGCAAGCGGTTCAGGCCCGGGGCTGGCAGTGGCCGGTGCGGTGAGTGCGAAGAGCAGGCACGCCGGCCCGAGGGCGGCGATCCGATCCTTGACATGGGTCACAAGGAAGTTCCGATGGAGTTTGTCGATGGAATCGAAGAGGGGTTGCGGCTCAGGCGCTCACAACGGCAATCTGTCCGATGCGCGAGCGCCATTCGCTCGGCCCGGTCTCGTGCACCGACGTGCCGCGCGAATCGACGGCCACCGTCACCGGCATGTCCCTGACCTCGAATTCGTAGATCGCTTCCATTCCGAGATCGGCGAATCCAACCACGCGCGCCGACTTGATCGCCTTGGACACCAGGTAGGCCGCGCCCCCGACCGCCATCAGGTAGGCCGAGCGGTGCTTGCGGATCGCTTCGATCGCGGCCGGGCCGCGCTCGGCCTTGCCGATCATCGCCAGCAGACCGGTCCGCGCCAGCATCATTTCGGTGAACGAGTCCATCCGGGTCGCGGTGGTCGGCCCCGCGGGGCCGACCACTTCATCGCGCACCGGATCGACCGGCCCGACGTAGTAGATCACGCGATTGCGGAAGTCGACCGGAAGCGACTGCCCGCTCGCCAGCAGTTCCTGGATCCGCTTGTGGGCTGCGTCGCGGCCGGTCAGCATGCGCCCGGACAGCAGCAGGGTCTGGCCCGGTTGCCACGACGCCACTTCCTCGCTGTTCAACGTGTCCAGGCTCACCCGTCGCGAGCGTTCGACATCGGGCTCCCAGTGCACGTCCGGCCAGTCGGACAAGGACGGGGGATCCAGGTAGGCCGGACCCGAGCCGTCCAGCACGAAGTGCGCGTGCCGCGTGGCCGCGCAATTGGGGATCATCGCCACCGGCTTGCCGGCCGCGTGGGTCGGATAGGTCAGGATTTTCACGTCCAGGACGGTCGTCAGACCTCCCAGTCCCTGCGCGCCGATGCCGAGCGCGTTGACCTTCTGATACAGCTCGATGCGCAGCTTCTCGATTTCGTTGCTCGGACCGCGGGCGAGCAGCTCGGTCATGTCGATCGGGTCCATCAGCGACTGCTTGGCCAGCAGCGCGGCCTTTTCGGCGGTGCCGCCGATGCCGATGCCGAGCATGCCGGGCGGACACCAGCCGGCGCCCATCGTCGGCACGGTCTTTAACACCCAGTCGACGATCGAGTCGCCCGGATTGAGCATCGTCAGCTTCGATTTGTTTTCCGAGCCGCCTCCCTTGGCGGCGACCGTGACTTCGACCTCGCGTCCGGGCACCAGCTCGACCTGGATCACCGCCGGCGTGTTGTCGCGCGTGTTGCGGCGGGCGCCTTCGGGCGGATCGACGATCGAAGCGCGCAGCTTGTTGTCCGGGTCCAGGTAGGCGCGCCGCACTCCTTCGTTGACCGCGTCGTCCAACCCGCGTTCGAAGCCTTCCCAGCGCACATCCATGCCGATTTTCAGGAACACGTTGACGATCCCGGTGTCCTGGCAGATCGGGCGCCGGCCCTCGGCACACATTCGCGAATTGGTCAGAATCTGGGCGATCGCGTCCCGGGCCGCGGGCGAGGCCTCGGCCTGGTAGGCGCGCCCCAGCGACTGGATGTAGTCCAGCGGGTGGTAATAGCTGATGTACTGCAGCGCCGCTGCAACGCTTTCGACCAGGTCGTCTTTCCGTATCGTGGTCATGGCAATGAGCTCCCAGCTCGTTGCATTCTAACGACCCTGCGCCGGCAGGCCGCCGGAGGCGGTCTGCGCGGTGCTTGAAACGTGACGGTTCGCCCCCATGTCGGGCGCTGGCGGGAGTTAACGGCCCCCGGCCGCGGCTGCCGGACGCGCGAACGCGTGTCATGCGGCTGAAGTAGACTGGCGAGTCCTTTCCTGAGAACTTTAGGGTGAACTGACTATGAAACGTATCGCGCTGTTCGTGCTGACGAACCTTGCGATCATCTTGATGTTGAGCGTGGTGACCAGCGTGCTGGGGGTCAACCGCTTTTTGACCGCGCAGGGTCTGAACGTGGGCATGCTGCTCGCCTTTGCCGCAGTGGTCGGCTTCGGCGGCGCATTCTTCTCTCTGCTGATCAGCAAATTCGTCGCCAAGTTCAGCACCGGCGCGCGCACGATCGAACAGCCGGCCAATGCGATGGAGTCCTGGCTGCTCGACACGGTCCGGCACCACGCGCAGAAGGCCGGGCTTGCGATGCCCGAGGTGGCGATCTACGAGGGCGAGCCCAATGCGTTCGCAACCGGCGCGTTCAGGAACAGCGCGCTGGTGGCTGTTTCCACGGGCCTGTTGCAGACGATGAGCAAGGAAGAGGTCGAGGCGGTGCTCGGCCACGAGGTCACGCACGTGGCCAACGGCGACATGGTGACGATGACGCTGCTGCAGGGCGTGATGAACACGTTCGTGGTGTTCCTGTCCAACGTGCTCGCCTACGTGATCGACCGGATGATCCTGCGCAACGAGGACGAGGGTCCGGGCATAGGGTACTTCGCGGCCAACCTGGTGCTGCAAATCGTGTTCGGGCTGCTGGCCAGCATCGTCGTGATGTGGTTCTCGCGGCGCCGGGAATTTCGCGCGGACGCCGGCTCGGCGCAGATCCTGGGCTCTGCCCGCCCGATGATCAGCGCGCTGCAGCGCCTGGGCGGCCTCGAACCGGGCGAGCTGCCGCGTGAGATCAGCGCGTTCGGTATCGCCGGCGGCGGCGGGGGCCTTGGCTTGCTGTTCGCCAGCCACCCGCCGATCGAAGAGCGCATCGCGGCGCTGCGCGCGCTCGGCAACTGATCGAGCCTCATCCGAACTCTTCCACGCGCCGGCGCGACACGTACAGCGTCAGGCACACCAGGCAGGTGGCCGCCACGCTCAGACCGATGAGCGCGGCGGTCCACAAGCCGACCGAGCCGAGCGGCGGCACCGAAAACAGGCCCCGGTAGGCGAGCCAGTAGCCGCCTCCAAGGCCGATTCCCCACAGGCTGACTCCGTAGATCAGCATCGGTGCGAATGTCACCTTGTATCCGCGCAGCACGAACACGCTGACGCTTTGCAGCGCGTCGAACGTATGGAAGGCCGCGGCCAGCCCGATCAGGCGGCGCGCCTGCGCCGCGATCTGCGGGTCCGTCGTGTAGGCGGCGATGATCGGCTCGCGCGCCAGCCATGTCAGCAGCGCCAGCGTCAATCCGCCCGCTGCAGCAAGCCGCAAGCCGTTCACGCTCAGGGTCCGCGCCCGCCGCGGGTTGCACGCCCCCAGCGCCTGCGCGACCAGCGCGCTGCTGGCGAACCCCATCGACAGCGGCACCATGAACAGGATCGCGGCAATATTGCCGACGATCTGGTGACCCGACAGCGTGGCCGCGCCCAGACGTGCGACCAGCACCGCCATGAGCGTGAACGACGTGACCTCGAACAAGGTCGACAGGCCTGCCGGCACGCCGATTCTGAGCAACTCCTTCTGCAGCTGCCATTGCGGCAGCGCTGACCGCTGTGCGCCTGTGCGGCGGAACGGCTTGAAGTATGGATGCCAGCGCCAGACGGCCAGGCCCAGCCCGAAGGTGAGCCACGACTGGCAGGCGGTCGCCACCGCGCACCCGGGCCCGCCCAGCGCCGGCAGCGGCCCGGCGCCCCAGATGAACAAGGCGTTCAGCGGCACCTTCAACAGCAAGGCCGTCAGGTTGATCGCCATCGTGAACTGTGGTCGCGACAGCGCCGAGTTCAGCGTCACGAACACGCGCGCTCCCAGGGCACCGGGCAGCCCGAAGGCCGCGGCGGTCAGGTAGGCGCTGGTGACTTGCGCCACATCGGCGCCCGGTTCGGCCATCCTGATCCAGGGGTTGTGCCAGATCAGCGCGGCGCATCCGGGCAGCGACAGGAACGCAGCTAGCCAGATCGCCTGGTGCACGTCGCGCCCGACCTGGTCGGATCGGCCCGCGCCGAAGTGCTGGGCGGCGATCGGTCCCAGCGCGGACAGCACGCCGATCATCGCGATCGCAATCGACACGTAGAGATTGCTTCCCAGCGAGACGCCGGCAAGCTGCACCGCCGACAGCCGGCCTGCCATCGCGGTGTCGATCGTGAAATTCAGGATGAATGCGAGCTGGGCCACCAGCATCGGCCAGGCCTGCGCCACGATCGCGCCGCTCGCCGGCGCGCTTGTCTCAGCCGGCTCGCTCACGCTCCCCTCTCCGGCCTCGTTCACCTCGGCTGGGGGAGCACGAGGGGGCCAGCCGAGCCCCCTCGTTCTCTTCCTCTTGGTTTTCCGGCCGAAGGCCGGAAAAGGGGTGGGGGAGAGGGCAGCACTTGGCGGGTCGGCATTGAATGGCGCTCAGTCGGCCCGCTGCGCCAGCCGCCACAAGCGCCAGGTTTCGTCGGAGCGCACCGGCCGCTGTCCCTCCCACAGCAGCTCCCACGGGCCGTCCGGGTCCACCGGCAGCGGCGTGGCGCTCGACCGGCGGTATTGCGGCTGAAGTGCGAGGCGGCACGCTCCGGCGGCGCCGTCGGGCGCGAATCGCACGTGGCCGTAAAACGCGACCACCGCGCGCATCGCCGGCGACATGCCGGCTGCGACCACGCACTCGTGCGCAGGCACCCGGCGCCCGACCTGTTCGGCCAGGACGCGATAGCTGCGGTTGTAATTGGCCGCCGGCAGAAACAAGGTCACTGCAATCAGCCACAGCGAGGTCATCCCGGCGGCCGACAGAAGCGCCCCTCGCCACAGCGCCGGCGGACGCCGCTTCACGCGCCAGACGATCAATGCGATCCAGAGCCCCGTGACCACCAGCGCGAGAACGAGAGGAATCAGGCTGTTGCCCGGCTTGTGTCCGGGAATCAGCCGCAGCACTGAAGCGGCCATCGCGCGCGGCGTGCCGGTGATCAGCGCCAGGAAATAGGCCCAGACGAACATGATGAACAAGGTGTAGACGGCGATCGCGAACCAGTCGAACCACTGTTCGAGCGTGCGTCGCAGGGTCGGAAATCCGAATGCGGCCAGTACCGCCAGCGGTGCGATGGCCGGCACCAGCTTGGCTTCGTCCAGCGGTGCCGAGAAGGCAAGCGCCAGTGCCAGTCCGCCCAGCGCCGAGCCCGGCAGTGCGATGTGGGGGGTGGCCAGATGGCGCCGCCACGCGTACAGCGACCAGCCGGCCAGCGGCCACAGCGGCCACACGGCCCAGCTCGCGTTGCGCAGCAGCCAGACGCCGTCGCCCCGCGTGAGCGGCGCGCAGGTCCAGAACGACTTCAGCCAGAGCGATGCCAGCAGGCCGGACCCCTGCGGCAGCTGCCACATGGCCACGACCATCGCAATGGCCAGCGCACACGAGACGCACACCAGCACGGTCAGCCAGCGCCGGTCGCAGCACAGCGCAAGTCCCAGCGCGCAACCCGCCAGCAATCCCGCAGCCGTCAGCGGACCGCGGCTCAGCGCCAGCGCCGGCACGCAGGCGCCGGCGAGCGCGGGCCCGATGACGGGTCGCTGCGGCGAGATCGACAGCCCGTACAGGGCCGCGGCGACGATCGCGATCGAGACCGTGTCCGCGCTGGTCAGGTGCAACGTGACCAGGATGCCCAGCGTGCTGACGAACATCAGCACCGAGATGTCGGCGAGCAGGCGCGCATAGTCTGAAGGCTCGGTTTCGCGCTCGAACGCCGGCGTGATCGGCTGGGCCTGCTCGCCGGCCGCCAGGCGCCGCGTGGCCGCCCACATCGACAGCGCCGCCACCGAGAACCAGAACGGAACCGACAGCCGGCTCCCATCGACTTGACCCAGCCAGCGCCCGAAGGTCCGGATCGCCACGGCCCCGAGCCAGAACGGAAACGGTCCATCCTGCGGCGTCGCCATCCCGGCGACGTTCGGGAACCACCAGTCGACGGCGGCGCCGTGCGCCATGGTCCACATGCGGCCGAACGCCGAGGCGTCCTCAGGCCACAGGTCGTGGCCGAACACGCCCGGCAGCGCGAACGCCAGCAGCAGGGACAGCAGGACCGGGCGCGGCAGCGCGACTGCCGCTTCGGCCGACAGGCGCGAGGGTGTCGGCCGGTCGCGATCGAACCTCATCGTCTGCGCCGATCGGGTCTGACGTTTTTCAAGGGGCGGTCCGGGGCGAAAGGCTCAAGTGTGCTGCAAGTAAAAAAAAAAGAGGCGGCCACGGCCGCCCCTGTTTGCCGACACGCCGCGACAGCGGCAGCGTTGCCTACCTGCGTTTGCCCTTGGCGGCGGAAGCCTGAGCCGCCGCCGCGTTGACGGCCTCGGTCTTGGCCGCGAACTTCTGGCGAAACTTCTCGACGCGCCCGGCTTCCACGATCCGGGTTTGAGCGCCGGTGTAAAAAGGGTGCGACTCGGAGGAGGTGTCCAGCTTGAACAGCGGATACTCCTTGCCGTCTTTCCACGTGACTTTCTCCCGGGTCTGGACCGTCGACCGGGTCACGAAAGAGAAGTCGTTGGACACGTCCAGGAATACGACTTCCCGGTATTCGGGGTGGATGCCGGATTTCATGTGGTCGGCTCGCGCTTGTTCGAAATTTGACTTGAGGTGAATTTTAGCACCAGGCGGCTTGCCTGCCGCTCAGCCGCCGCGCCGCATCATGTCGAAAAATTCGGCGTTGTTCTTGGTCTGCTTCATCTTGTCCAGCAGGAACTCCATCGCCTCGATTTCGTCCATCCCGAACAGCAGCTTGCGCAGAATCCAGACTTTCTGCAGCACGTCGGCCTTCAGCAGCAGCTCCTCGCGGCGCGTTCCCGACCGGTTCACGTTGATCGACGGATAAACGCGCTTCTCGGCCAGGCGCCGCTCCATGTGGATTTCCATGTTGCCGGTGCCCTTGAACTCTTCGTAGATCACATCGTCCATCCGCGAGCCCGTATCGATCAGGGCCGTGGCGATGATGGTCAAGGACCCGCCTTCCTCGATATTGCGAGCGGCGCCAAAGAAGCGTTTGGGCCGCTGCAGCGCGTTGGCATCGACGCCGCCGGTCAGCACCTTGCCCGAGGCCGGCACCACCGTGTTGTAGGCTCGCGCCAGCCGGGTGATCGAATCGAGCAGGATCACCACGTCGTTCTTGGATTCGACCAGCCGCTTGGCCTTCTCGATCACCATCTCGGCCACCTGGACGTGGCGCGCGGCGGGCTCGTCGAAGGTCGACGCCACCACTTCGCCCCGCACCGAACGTTGCATCTCGGTGACCTCCTCGGGACGCTCGTCGATCAGCAGAACGATCAGGATCACATCCGGATGGTTGGCGGCGATCGCATGCGCCAGGTGCTGCAGCATCACGGTCTTGCCGGACTTGGGACTGGAAACCAGCAGCCCGCGCTGACCCTTGCCGATCGGCGCGATGATGTCGATCAGCCGCCCCGTGATGTTCTCGTCGCCGCGCATGTCGCGTTCCAGCTGCAGCGGCTTGTCGGGGAACAGGGGCGTCAGGTTCTCGAACAGGATCCGGTGCTTGGTCGAATCCGGCGTCTGCCCGTTGACCTTGTCGACCTTGACCAGCGCGAAGTAGCGCTCGCCGTCTTTCGGCGTGCGGACCTCGCCCTCGATCGAATCGCCCGTATGCAGGGTGAAGCGGCGGATCTGCGAAGGCGAGATGTAGATGTCGTCGGTGCTGGCCAGGTACGACGTCTCGGGCGAGCGCAGGAAGCCGAAGCCGTCGGGCAGCACCTCCAGGGTCCCGTCGCCGAAGATCGGCTCGCCGGACTTGGCGCGCTTTTTCAGGATCGCAAACATCAACTCCTGCTTGCGCATCCGGTTCGCGTTGTCGATTTCCAGAGTCGCCGCCATCTCCAGCAGGGCGGAGACGTGAAGCGCTTTGAGTTCGGAAAGTTGCATGGAAGGGTCTGTCGGAAAGGTGCCTGTCGGGGGCGTGTGGTTGAGGGCGCATGGGATTTGCGCCGGAGGGTTGCAGCGGACCGGGCGACCTGCAGGGCCCGCTAAGACGCAGCGGGAGGCCTTTGCCCCCCGCCGCGACCAACTTTAGAGATTGCTGTCGATAAAAGCGACCAACTCGGGTTTCTTCAGCTGACCAACCCGCGTTCCGACCACGGTTCCGTTCTTTAACAGCATCAAGGTCGGAATGCCGCGAATGCCGTACTTGGCCGGGGTGGCCTGGTTCTCGTCGACGTTGACCTTGGCCACCGTCAGCCGTCCTTCGTAATCGGTAGCGATTTCGGCCACCAGCGGCGCGATGGCGCGGCAGGGGCCGCACCATTCGGCCCAATAGTCAACCAGCACCGGGCCGGCTGCCTTCAGCACATCGAGCTCGAATGATGCGTCACTGACGTACTTGATTTCACTCATTGGATATCCTGGATAACCCGAAGCGCCGGAGCGCTTCCATTTCCCGGCCACCGAGGCGCACACAAGCCCCTTGCAGTCGTGCGCCGGGGAAACGACACCGGCGGACGCATCCGTTCATTGTGCCTGCGGGTCACGACCGGTGTGCTGAACGCGTATGTTAACACTTTGCGGGCCGGTTGGCCGAAACCGGGGAGATCTGTTGCAGTGACGTTGGAGACGGCCAGCGCGCCGCTGGACCAGCGCTGGTGGGACGCCGCGGCCTGGCGGCTGCTCGAGTTCGGTGCACGCTGCGGCCTGCCCGGTCGCGATTTGCGCACGCTCACCGTGCTGGTGCCGCGCAGCTCCGACGGCCCGTTTTTGCGCGCTGCGCTGCACCGCGCGCTGGGCGGTGCCGGTGCCCTGGTGGCGCCGCGCATCACGACGCTCGAGCACTGGGTCGGCGCACCGTCCGGGGCGCACACGGCGCGCCTGGTCGAACTGTTCGAGGCGCTGCGCGGCAGCAGCTGGGCACGCGAGGCCTTCGGCGACCGGCCCGGCGCGCTGTGGGCGCTGGCGGTCGAGCTGGCCCGGCTGGGCGACGAGCTGACGCTGGCGGCGGTCGGCGGCGACCAGGTTTTCGAAGGGCGTTGGCGCGACAGCGTGGCGCGCCATTTTCAACGCCGGGCCGCGGTGGCCGCCAGCGCTCAGGCGCAACTGGTGCTGCATTTATGGAAGGCGCATTGCAGCGCGCAATTCGGTTCCGGCCAGATGCTCAAGCTCTGGGCCCGGCGCGCCGAGCGGGTCGACGGCCCGCTGGCGGTGCTGGCGCCGTTCGGGCTGCCCGGCTGGCAGCAGGTGCTGCTGAAGGACTGCGCGGCCGCGCGTCCGGTGTGTGCCGTGCTGGGCGATCTTGCGGCGGCGCTGTCGGCTCACGGATGGGTCGCGGTGACCTGGCCCGAGCTGGCCGACCCGGTCGCCACGCCGGCGCCGATTGCGGATCGGTGCGAGGCAGCCCGCCTTCAGAGCCCGCCTCGCCTGCGGATCCTGGCGACGCGTTCGCTCGAGGAAGAGGCGGGCGCCGCTGCATCGGAAGTCGAAGCATGGCTGCGCGGCGGGATCGGGCACGTCGCGCTGGTGGCGCTCGACCGCCTGACCGCGCGACGCGTGCGCGCGCTGCTGGAGCGGGCGGGGATTCTGGTTGCCGACCGGGCCGGCTGGAAGCTGTCGACCACCAGCGCCGCCGCGGCGGTGATGCGGTGGCTCGAGCTGGCCGACGCGGACTTCCGCGTGCGCGACCTGCTCGACTGGCTGCGTTCGCCGTTCGTGCTGGGCGGCCGGCCGGAACGCCTGGCGGCTGCGCGCGTCGTCGACCGGGCGGCGCGCGCCGCGGCACTGGCCGGCGGCCTGCACGCGATCGAGCGTGCGCTGGGCCGGCTGGACGACTGGCAGAGCGAGGTCGAAGCGGCGCGGGCGGCGCTGGCGCGCCTGGCCGATCAGGCCCGGCGGATGCGGGCGGCCGCCACGCTGGATCGCCTCGCCGACGCCCTGGATGCCTCGCTCGACGCGCTCGGCATGCGCGAAGCGCTGGCACGCGACCCGGTCGGTGGCGACGTGCTGCGCGAGCTCACGCAGTTGCGCGCCGCCGTGGCGGGCAGTGGCGTGCGGATGTCGTTGGCCGCGTTCCGCGAGTTGCTGGCGCAGCATTTCGAAAACACCAATGCGTCCGATCCGGCGGTCGAAAGCGCCGTGGTGATGACGTCCCTGGCCGGCGCCTGCCTGCGCGGCTTCGACGCGGCGATCCTGATCGGTGTGGACGCCGACCACCTGCCGTCCGGAACCGAACCCGGCGTGCTGATGGCGGCCGGGGTGCGGCGCGATCTGGGCCTGGCGACGGCCGCCGACCTGCATCGCGCGCAGGCGGTCGAGCTGGCTACGTTGCTGTGCTCGGTGCCTCGGGTTTCGGCCACCTGGAGGCTGCGCGAGGGCGACGAGCCGCGCGCGCTTTCCCCGTGGCTGGATCGCCTGCGCGTGATGGCCGCGCACGCCGGCTGGCCCGATCCGGTGATCCGCTTCGAGCCGTCGCGGCGAACCGTGGCGGCCCGGACCGCGCAAAGGCCTGCCCCGAGCGCCGCGCACCGGCTTGCCGACCGCTTGAGCGTCGGCGCCTGCCAGAGTCTGGTCGATTGCCCGTACCAGTTCTATGCGCGCCACCTGCTGGGCCTGCAACGGCGCCAGTGGGTGGCCGACCTGCCCGACAAGCGCGATCTGGGCATCGCGCTGCACTCGATCCTGCATCGGCTGCACCGCGACTTCGACGCGGACCGCGTGCAGCGGATGACCGATGCGGAGCTGCGCCGCACCCTGGAGCAGATCACGCACCAGACGTTCGGTCGCGATCTGCGCGAGCGCCCGGCTCTGATCGCATACCGCCGGCGCGTGCTCGACCTGATCCCGGGTTACGTGGACTGGTTGCGCCGGCGCACGCAGGCCGGCTGGCGGCTGCAATCGGCCGAGACCCGGTTCCAGGTGCCGCTGCAGATCGATCCGTCGCGCGCGGTCGAACTGTCCGGACGGATCGATCGGGTCGACGTGCGCGACGATGGCGAGCGCGAAGTGATCGATTACAAGGCGCGCTCGCACCCGCTCGTGCGCAAATCCGCAACCGATCCCGGAGAGGACATCCAGCTGCCGCTGTACGCGCTGGCGCTCGGTCCGGACGTCACGGCCGCAAGCTACCTGAGCTTCGATCGCGCGGGCGACCCGGATCATCCTTCCCCGACGGTCAGACAGTTTGCGGCGGCCGCGCCGTTCGTCCGCTGGGTCGGCCTGGTCGAGCAACGCCTGCGTGGCGATCTGGCCCGGATCGCCGCAGGCGCCGGCCTGGCCGCGATCGGAGTTGAAGCGACCTGCGCGCGCTGCGAAATGCGCGGGGTGTGCCGCCGCGCTGAGTGGGGCGAGACGGCATGAACGAGTATTTGTTCGATGGCGAGCCCGTGTCGCACGACCGGTTCGTGCAGCGCGCGCTCGATCCGGGCGCAAGCGCAGTGGTCGAGGCGTGCGCGGGCAGCGGCAAGACCTGGCTTCTGGTGGGGCGGATCCTGCGCCTGCTGCTGGCCGGCGTTGCGCCGGCGCAGATCCTGGCGATCACGTTCACGCGCCGCGCCGCGCAGGAAATGCGACAGCGCCTGTTGCAGGACCTGGCGACGCTGGCGCGCGCTGACTCCGAGCAGGCGCTGGCGCTGCTGGCCCAGCGTGGCCTGGACCGGCCGCTGGCGCGGCAGGCGCTGCCGGCGGCGCGTGGACTGTACGAACGGGTCGCTTCGACCGAGCAGAGCGTGTCCATCGAAACCTTTCACGGATGGTTCTGGCGGCTGTTGCGCCGCGCCCCGCTTGGCAGCGGCGTCGCGCACACGGCGAGCCTGCTGGAGGCGCCGCGCCGCCTGGAGGAAGAGGCGTGGAACGAGTTTGCCGGCGCGCTGCTCGACGCCGACGACGGGGCGCTGTCGGATTACGAGGAGCTGGTGAGCCGGATCGGCGACGTCAGCGCCGACCGGCTGCTGCGCAACTTCGTGAGCAAGCGAGCCGAGTGGTGGAGCTTCGGCGGGGCCGACCTTACGGAAGCGATCGATCGATCGTGCCAGCCGATGCGCGAGGCATTGCGCGCCGCCGGCTTCTCGCCGTTGCATCACCCCGGCCAGATGCTGCGCCAGCCACGCTTCCTTGACGCGCTGCGCGCGCTGCTGGCGTGCTGGCAAAGCGCGCAGCGTCCGACCGCCGCGCTGCGCCACGCGATCGAAGCGGCCCGATCGTTCCTGCAGCAGGATGCCGATCCGCCGCAGGACCTGGCGCGCGCAAGCGACATGCTTCTGACGGACAAGGGCGCGCCCTTGAAAGGTCTGGAGCCGCCGGCCCTGGCCCGGCGGCTGCCGCGGCCCGAGCCCGGCTATCCGGATCTGCTCGCCGAAGCCACCGGGATCGTGCACCGCGTGCGCGCGGCCGAGGTCGAATGGGACGCGTTGCGCATGAACGAGTGCGGCCTGCGCTGCGGGGCGCGGCTGCTGCAGGCCTACGAGCGCAGCAAGCGCGCGGTCAACGTGCTGGACTTCACCGATATCGAATGGCATGCCGGCCGGCTGTTGCGTGACGAATCGACCGCCGCGTACATGCAGGCGAGCCTGGATTCCCGCTACCGTCATCTGCTGGTGGACGAATTCCAGGACACCAGCACGTTGCAATGGAGAGCCCTGCAATACTGGCTCGATGCCTACGACGGCGATGCGGATCGGCCGACCGTGTTCGTGGTGGGCGACCCCAAGCAGTCGATCTACCGCTTCCGTCGCGCCGAGCCGCGCGGGTTCGACGCGGCGCGCCGGTACCTGGGGCAGCGCCTGGGCGCGGCCACGCTTCGCACCAACGTCACCCGACGCAACCCCTCGGCGCTGGTGGCGGTCTTCGATCGTGTATTCGCCGGCGCCAACCCGCTGTACCAGCCGCAAAGCTCTCACGCCCGGGTCGAGGGCTCGTTCGTGCTGTTGCCGCTGGGGCAGATGCCGACGGCCGCCACGCAGGACAAGGCGCCCCGTCCGGCCGCCGGCGCGCTGCCACGCGAGCCGGTGCTGCGCGATGTGCTGTGCCAGCCTCGCGCGGCCCCGCGCCAGGATCCCCACGAACTGGAAGGACGGCTGCTGGCGGCCGAGATCTCGCACTGGGTCGGCCGGCTGCAGGTGGCCGACGGCCCGGTCAGGCGGCCGGCGCGCTGGAGCGACGCCGTGGTGCTGATGCGCCGGCGCACTCACATGGGCGCGCTGGAGCGTGCCTTCCGGGACGCCGGCATACCGACGCTGTCGGATCGCCGCGGGAGCCTGCTGGGGCAGGCCGAAATCGAGGATCTGGTTGGACTGCTCGAATTCCTGTGCTCCGAGGACGATCTGAGCCTGGCGCACGCGCTGCGTTCACCGCTGTTCGACTGCAGCGACCAGGATCTGCTGGCGCTCGCGTCGGCTTACGGTCCGACCTGGTGGTCGCGCCTGGTGGCGCTGGCCGAGCCGGGCGCGGCGCTGGAGCGGGCCCGCAGCCTTTTGACCGGCTGGTTGCACGGCGCCGGCGTGCTGCCGGTGCACGATCTGCTGGACCGGATCTTCGACCAGGCCGACCTGCGCGCGCGCTATGCGGCCAGCATGCCGCGCGAGCGCGGCGTGCAGGTGCAGGCCAACTTCGACGCGTTTCTACAGCTGGCCCTGACGCTGGATGCCGGCCGCTTTCCGACTTTGACGCGCTTTCTGGACGATCTGCGGTGGATCCGCGAGAAAGATGCCGAAACGATCGATGAGGGCCTGGCGCTGTCGGATGATGCGGTGCGCCTGATGACGATTCACGGCGCCAAGGGGCTTGAGGCGCCGATTGTCGCGATCGCCGACGCGTGCGCCGTGGAAGGCCCGGCCGACCGTTACGATGTGCTGCTGAACTGGCCCCCGGAGCTGGCCGCGCCGGAGCATTTTTCGCTGATCGGTCGCGCCAGCCGCAGCGGATCGGCGCGCCGTCGCTGGCTTCAAGCCGACCGCGAGCAGCGTGACCAGGAAGACTGGAACCTGTTGTACGTGGCGATGACGCGCGCGCGCCAGGTGCTGATCGTCTCCGGCAGCGGCGAGCGCGCGGTGCCCGGCTCCTGGTACCAGCGCTTGCAGGCGGCGTCCGCGTCCGACCCGCTGCGCGCGGAGGCGGGCCGCCAGCAAGCGCTGCCGCTCGCAGCCGCCTTTGAACGCAGCGTTGCCGAGTTTCGGCCGCAGCCGCTGCCGACCGGCCAGCGCGTTGCCGGCGCCGAGGCCGAGGCGATCCGCATGGGCAAAGCCTGGCACGCGCTGCTGGAGCAGGCATCGGAAGCGGGCCTCATTGCGCACGACCGCATTGGATCCGACTATGCACTGAGCCAGGCGCAGGTGCGCGAGGTGATGGAAGCGGCGCAGCGGGTGACCCGATCGCCGGCGCTGTCCGGCTTTTTCGGGGCGTCGGTCGCGGCCTGGAGCGAGCTGGAGCTGATCGACGCGCGCGGCGACTGCCTGCGGATCGACCGCCTGGTCGAGCTCGATCAGACCGTGTGGATCCTCGATTACAAATGGCGCTGCCTGGAGGCCGAGCGCGCGGCGTATGCGCGGCAACTGGCCCGCTATGCGCAAGTGGTCGCCTCGCTGTGGCCTGGCCGCACGATCCGTACGGCGCTGGTGCTGTCGGACGGTTCGCTGCTCGAAACCGGGTCGGCCCCGGGCACTGATAAGATCGACGGCGGCGGGCCCCCTCGCATCGAGGCGCCGTGAACCTGGTCAGGTCGGGAACGAAGCAGCCATAGCGGAATTCCCCGAGTGCCGAGGATCAGGCTCGCCTTTTCCGACCACAGACCAATGAACGACACCCACAGCTCGCTGCGCATCGAGCCGGCGCGCCCGCAACACGCAGCCGTGCTGCTGTCGCTGGTGCGCGACCTGGCGCGTTTCGAAAAGCTCGAGCACCAGGTGGTGGCCAGCGAGGAGCAGATCCGCGACGAGCTGGCCGCCAGCCGCCCGGTGATCGAGGCGTCGATCGCGTGGGATGGCGCCGACGCAGTCGGCTTCGCGCTGTATTTTCACAATTTCTCGACTTTCCTCGGCCGGCGCGGCCTGTACCTGGAGGACTTGTACGTCGTGCCGCACGCGCGCCGGCGCGGCATCGGCCGCACGCTGATCGCGCACGTCGCCTCGATCGCGGTGGCACGTCGATGCGGCCGCTTCGACTGGGCGGTGCTCGACTGGAACCAGCACGCGATCGACTTCTATCGTTCTCTTGGCGCCGAGGTGCTGCCCGACTGGCGCATCTGCCGCGTCACGGGCGATGCGCTGGCCCGGCTCGGGCGGGACGGTACGATGCCCGACCCATGACCTACCAGGTTCTCGCCCGCAAGTGGCGGCCGCGCGACTTCCAGTCGCTGATCGGCCAGGACCACGTGGTGCGCGCGCTGACGCACGCGCTGCAGCAGCAGCGGCTGCACCACGCGTACCTGTTTACCGGCACGCGCGGCGTCGGCAAGACGACCATCGCGCGCATCCTGGCCAAGGCGCTGAACTGCGTCGGAGCGGACGGGCAGGGCGGCATCACCGCCACGCCGTGCAACGTATGCCGGGTCTGTACCGCGATCGATGCGGGCCGCTTTGTCGATTACATCGAGATGGATGCGGCCAGCAATCGCGGCGTCGACGAGATGACGCAGTTGCTGGAGCGTGCGATCTACGCGCCGGTCGATGCGCGCGTGAAGGTCTACACGATCGATGAAGTGCACATGCTGACCGCGCATGCGTTCAATGCGATGCTCAAGACGCTCGAGGAGCCGCCCGATTTCGTCAAGTTCATCCTGGCCACCACCGATCCGCAGAAGATCCCGGTGACGGTGCTGTCGCGCTGCCTGCAGTTCAATCTGAAGCAGGTGACGCCGCAGGCGATCGCCCAGCGCCTGGGTGAGATTGCACAGGCCGAGCAGGTCGCGGCCGAGCCGGCGGCGTTGCAGGCGCTGGCGCGCGCGGCGCGCGGCAGCATGCGCGATGCGCTCTCGCTGCTGGACCAGGCGATCGCCTACAGCGGCGGGCGCGTCGAGCCGCTGGCGGTCGATCAGATGCTGGGCGCGATCGATTCGACGCTGCTGGTGCAGCTGCTCGACGCGCTGGCCGGGCACGACGCGGCCCGCCTGCTGGCGCTGGCCGATGCGATGGCCGAGCGCAGCCTGTCGTTCGCGCAGGCGCTGCGCGACCTGGCCAGCCTGCTGCACCGGATCGCGCTGGCTCAGCAGGCGGCCGGGGACGAGCGCGGCGACCTGTCCGATGCCGATGTCGCGCGCCTGGCGCAACGCTTCACGCCCGACGAGGTGCAGCTGTACTACCAGATCGCGCTGCACGGACGCAACGACCTGGGCCTGGCTCCGGACGAATACGCCGGATTCACGATGACGCTGCTGCGGATGCTGGCCTTCCAGCCCGAAGTGGCCGCGGCCGCGCCCTCCCTCGCGCCCGGCGGCGCTGCGGAGGGCAGGCCCAATCGAAGCGCCGCGCTCACCGTCTCACGCCCGCCACGCACGGCCGCATCCTCCTTCGCGCCGGGCGGCGCTACGGAAGGCAGGCCCGGCGAAGCCGCCCCGGCAGGCTCGCGCGCCGTAGCCGCCCCTGCGCAGATGGAGGGCCTGCCCTCCGTAGCGCCGCCGGGCGCGAAGGAGGTCGATCTGCCCTGGCCCGAGCTGGTGCAGAAATTGAAGCTGGCCGGGATGCCGCGCGAGCTGGCGCTGCGCAGCGAGCTCGTGTCGCGCGAGGCCGATCATGTGCGGCTGCGGGTGCCGGTGAAGACGCTGCTCGAATCGGGCGCGCAGGAGCGGTTGCGCGCCGCGCTGAGCGAATACTTCGGACGCCCGATCCGGATCTCGGCCGAGATCGGCGCCACGCGCGGGCCGACCGCCGCGGGTCTGAACGAGGAGGCCCGCGCGCAGCGGCAGCGGCACGCCGAGGAGTCGATCTACTCGGATCCCTTCGTGAGAGAATTGATCGAGAATTTCGGGGCCAGCGTGGACCCGGCTTCGATCAAACCGATTCAGGACAAGTGAGCAGGACGGCCCGAAGCCGCTGCGCAACATACGATGGATGAGCCCACCATGAAAAACCAGCTCGCTGGATTGATGCAGCAGGCGCAGAAGATGCAGGAGAACATGAAGCGCCTGCAGGAGGAGCTGGCGTCGACCGAGGTCGAGGGGCAGTCGGGCGCCGGGCTGGTGAAGGTCGTGCTGACCTGCAAGTTCCAGGTGCGCCGCGTGACGATCGACCCGAGCCTGCTGGGCGAGGACCGCGACATGCTGGAGGACCTGGTGGCGGCGGCGTTCAACGATGCGTCGCGCCGCGCCGACGAGATGACGCAGCAGAAAATGGGTTCGATCGCCACCGGGCTGCCATTGCCGCCCGGCTTCAAGCTGCCTTTCTGAAGCACCCTAGCTGATTCTCCTGTCTTTTTGTCGCAAGCTGAGGAGTCGTCGAAGCTGGCTCCCGCCTCATTCGGAAAAGCATGAAATTAGGACCCGCGCTGGACGGTGTCGTCGACGCGCTGAAGCGGCTGCCCGGAATCGGGCCAAGATCGGCACAACGGATCGCGTTTCATCTGCTGCAGTTCGACCGGCCGCTGGCCACCGCGCTGGGCCATTCGCTGCTGGACGCGGTCGATCGGGTCGGTCACTGCGCGCGCTGCAATACCTTGAGCGAGCAGACGCTGTGCGAGACCTGCGCCGATCCGAAGCGCGACCCGGGGCTGCTGTGCGTGGTCGAATCGCCGGCCGATCAGCTGGTGATCGAGCAGTCGCTGGCGTACTCGGGCCTGTATTTCGTGCTGCTGGGGCGGCTGTCGCCGCTGGACGGCGTGGGGCCGCGCGAGATCCAGATGGACCGGCTGCTCGAGCGGGTCGGCGACGGCGTGGTGCGCGAGCTGATCATCGCGACGTCCTTCACCCCCGAGGGCGACGCGACCGCGCATTACATCGGGGAGCTGGCGCGGACGCGCGACGCTCGCATCAAGGTGACGCGCCTGGCGCGCGGCGTGCCGGCCGGAGCGGAGCTGGAATACACCGACGTGAACACCATCGCCCAGGCGATGCTGGACCGCCGGGTCGAATGACGCATCGATGGACGGTCCGCTGGCCGGCGTGAAAGTGCTGGAGCTCGGCACTCTGATCGCCGGCCCGTTTGCCGCGCGGATGCTGGCCGAGTTCGGCGCCGAGGTCATCAAGGTCGAGGATCCGGACGGCGGCGATCCGCTGCGGCGCTGGCGCACCCTGCACGAGGGCACATCGCTCTGGTGGACGGTGCAGGCGCGCAACAAGAAGTCGGTCGCGCTGAACCTGAAGGATCCGCGCGCTTGCGAGCTGGCCCGGCAGCTGGCGCTGCAGTCCGATGTCGTGATCGAGAACTTCCGACCGGGCGTGCTGGAAAAGCTCGGGCTCGGTTACGAGCAGCTCGCCGGGCAGAACCCGGCGACCATCATGGTGCGCCTGTCGGGCTACGGGCAGACCGGGCCGATGCGCGATCGGCCCGGCTTCGGTGCCATCGGCGAGGCGATGGGCGGGATCCGTCACGTGACCGGGTACCCGGACCGCCCGCCGGTGCGGATCGGGCTTTCGATCGGCGATTCGATCGCGGCGCTGCACGCGGTGATCGGCGCTCTGATGGCGCTGCGGCACCGCGATGCCACGGGCGGCCGGGGGCGCGGATGCGGGCAGATGGTCGACGTGGCGCTGTACGAGTCCGTGTTCAACCTGATGGAAAGCGCGGTGCCGGAATACGACCGCTTCGGGGTCGTGCGCGAGCGCACCGGCACCTCGCTGCCGGGCATCGTGCCGTCCAATACGTACAGCTGCCGGGATGGTGCGGCGATCGTCGTGGGAGGCAACGGCGACGCGATCTTCAAGCGGCTGATGACGGCCATCGGACGCCCGGATCTGGCGGCCGACCCGCAGCTTGCGCGCAACGACGGCCGCGTGCCGCGCGCGGCCGAAATCGACTCGGCGATCCAGCACTGGTGCAGCGGCCAGCCGATCGAGCGCGCTCTGGCGGAGCTGGAGCAGGCCCAGGTGCCGGCCTCGCGCATCTATTCGGTGGCCGACATGCTCGTCGACCCGCAGTTCACCGCGCGCGCGATGATCGAGCAGCACGCACTGGCCGACGGCACGCCGTTGAAGGTGCCGGCGGTGATCCCCAAGCTGTCGCAGACGCCGGGCGCCACGCGCTGGCTCGGTCCGGCGCTCGGCCAGCACACCGACGAGGTGCTCGAGTCGCTCGGCGTGGACCGCGTCCAGATCGATCGGTTGCGCCGCGACGGCGCGATCCGCTGATTTCTCCGCTCGGCCACTTCCCTCTCCCCCGCCCCTCTCCCGCTGCGCGGGCGAGGGGCGACCCATCGCCTCTCATTGGGCGCTGACGCGTCGAGCAAAGACACCCGATCGCCCCTCGCCCGCGCAGCGGGAGAGGGGAGGGGGAGAGGGCTAGCCGCGCGGTCCGCGCGTATTGGGCGACCGCATCGACGAGGTGACCAGCGTGGTCGGCGGGCGGGTCGCTGGGGGCAGGCCGCCGAGGTTGTCCGGCGCTTCGAAGTACGTGGTCAGCCGCGAGCGGATGTTTTCGGCCAGCGTGGTCAGGCGCCGGCGCATGTAACCGGTGTAGATGGCGAGCAGGCAGTCGGCCAGCTGGCGCCCGTACAGCTGAAGCAGGTGGCCGTCGGACAGGATCGCATCCAGGACCTTCAGCGCGGCCGCGTCCTCGCGCAACTTCACCAGCCGCCGCGCAAGCCGCAGGTGCTCGTCGATCGGAAGCACCTTCAGCACCTTCGGCTGGGTCAGTAGCAAAAAGGCCTTGCGCAACGGGCCCGAGTGCGATTTGGTGCGCAGCCAGAGCAGGCGCAGCGCCGCATCCTGCAAAGCGGTCTCGTCCGGGCCGAGCAACGCGGTGTTCAGGTAAGCGGCCAGGTGCTCGACGTGCCGCGGCTCCAGGTCGACCAGTTCCTTGAAAAGCTGCGTTGCTCGACGCGTTTCCATCCGCGTGGCGGCTTCCCGCGCCTGGCGCGCCAGCGCCGATTCCTTGGGTGCATCGGATTCGGCCGGCGCCGCGCGGGCGGCCAGGTCGCGCACCCGGCGTGAATCGCGCAGCTTGAAGACCACTGCCAGGTTCGCCCCGAACGCGAGTCCGGACAGATCGGCCGCCAGGTTGGTCGCCGCGCGCGTGGCCAGCGCCCAGCGCAGTGCCTCGACCCCGATCACCACCACCACGGCCGCAATGCCCGGTACCGGAATGTTGCGCCGGCTCCCGATCAGCCGGCCGCACATCGGACGGGCCCCGAACGCAACCGCGAGCATTGCAGCCAGCGCCGCCAGCGCGCCCCAGTCTCCGACGGGCGGGCGGACCGAGAAAAGCAGGCCGGCGGCTGTGCTGAAGGCCCCTCCCCCGAGGTAGCAGAGCAGAAACAGCCCGGCCCCCGCGGCAGCCTCGGCGAACGGACCCACCAGCAGCAGCACCAGCAGGCTGGTCAGCCACATGGTCGCGGTCGGGCGCAGAAACAGTGCCGTGACCAGGCGCCACGGCTCGCGCCAGCTCTGTCCGGATGACGCCATCCGGTGCACCAGCGTGGAATGGGTCAGCTGGTCGAAATACTGACGCTTACCCTTCCACTCCGAGTAGGTTGGCTCAGATGCAGTCACGACGCGGTCGGCGTACAGGTCTCGTTCGAAGGCGCGGTCGCCGCGCAGCACCTCGATCGCTTGCGTCGGATCGGCCGGCCGCCCGATCGACTGGCCGGCCGCCAGCTCCAGCTGCGCCAGACGGCCGACCGCATCCGGATCGGGACTCTGCGCCAGGTACTCTCGATAGCGGGGAAGCTCGATCGCCGCCAGGCCGCTGTCCACATAAAATTGGGCAGCCTCGCTCAGCGTGGCGCGGTCGTGCGGCGCGAACAGGACAAAAACGATCGTGCTCGCCAGCGCCAGCAAAAGCGTGACGGCCGGGACCGGAGGGGTCCTGGAGCCGTGTCGGGTCGGCAGAACGATCACCGGGTGCACCTAACCCGCGCAGGCCGTATCCCGGCGCGCGGCCGCTATAATCAGCCAGTTTAAGGCTGCGAGCGATTACTTCAATCGGTCAGGCTGGTACGCTGCGCTGCCGCATATCACCGCCTGGGTGCCACCGGTCGTGCCGGGGGCGCGCTTAGAAGAAAACTCGATACGGAGTCTGTTTGGGCCGCCTGTTCGACGACACCCGCCCGCCGGCGCTGCTTGCTCTGGCTGACGGTTCCGTCTTTCAGGGTATCGGCATCGGCGCTTCCGGGTCGGCCTGCGGCGAAGTCGTGTTCAACACGGCGTTGACCGGATACCAGGAGATCCTGAGCGACCCCAGTTACTGCCGTCAGATCGTCACGCTGACCTATCCGCACATCGGCAACGTCGGCGCCAACAGCGAGGACGACGAAGCATCGCAGGTGTTCGCGGCCGGCCTGGTCGTGCGGGACCTGGCCCGTTGCGCGTCGAATTTTCGCTCGCAGCGGTCGCTCGACGAGTATCTGGCCGATCGCGGGGTGGTCGGGATTGCGGGGATCGACACGCGCCGCCTGACCCGGGCGCTGCGCGACAAAGGCGCCCAGGCCGGCGCCATCGTGACCGGGGGCGACGAGCGGGGCGCGCTGCAACTGGCGCGCTCGTTTCCCGGCATGGCGGGGCTGGACCTGGCCAAGGTGGTGTCCGTACGCGAGGCCTATGAGTGGACCGAAACCGCCTGGCAGCTGGGTCGAGGGTACGGCAAGCTTGCGCAGCCGCGCTGGCACGTGGTGGCCTACGATTTCGGCATCAAGCGCAACATCCTTCGGCTGCTGGCCGAGCGTGGCTGCCGCATCACGGTGGTGCCGGCCCAGACGCCCGCCAGCGAAGTCGAGCGGATGCGACCGGACGGCGTGTTCCTGTCCAACGGCCCCGGCGATCCGGAACCGTGCGGCTATGCGATCGAGGCCACGCGCGAGTTGATCGGGCGCGGGGTCCCCACGTTCGGCATCTGTCTGGGTCATCAGATCATGGGCCTGGCGGCGGGCGGCCGCACGCTGAAGATGAAGTTCGGCCACCACGGCGCCAACCACCCGGTGCTGGATCTGGATTCGGGCCGCGTGTTGATCACTTCGCAAAATCACGGCTTCGCGGTCGATCCGACCAGCCTGCCGGCCCACTGCAAGGTCACCCACCGCTCCCTGTTCGACGGCAGCCTGCAGGGATTCCGTCATACCGATCGGCCGGCGTTCTGCTTCCAGGGCCACCCGGAAGCCAGCCCCGGCCCGCACGACGTGGGCGGCTTGTTCGACCGATTCATACAACTGATGCAGGAGCGGCGCTGATGGAGCGTGCACCATGAACACGGAAGCAGGCAGTTTGATCCGCGGCGCGCTCGAGGAAGCGGCCGCGGGCCTTGAGCGCTTGCGCCAGGACAGCGCGGCGCTGGCGGCGATCGAGGCAGCCGGCGGCGTGCTGGCACGGGCGTTCATGGCGGGCAATCGCGCCTACAGCTGCGGCAACGGCGGCTCGATGTGCGACGCGATGCACTTTGCGGAGGAGCTGACCGGGCGCTTCCGGCGCGATCGACGCCCGCTGGGGGCGATGGCGATCAGCGACCCGGGGCACCTGACCTGCACCGGCAACGATTTCGGCTATCAGCAGATCTTCGCCCGCTTCGTGCAGGCCCACGGGCGCGCCGGCGATGTGCTGCTGGCGATCAGCACCAGCGGCAGCAGCGCCAACGTGCTGGCGGCGGCCGAGGCGGCGCGAGAGGCGTCGATGGCGGTGATCGCGCTGACCGGCCGTCCCGACTCGCCGCTGGGGCGCCTGGCTCAGGTCGAGGTGTGCACCCCGGCCGGCCGCTTCGCCGACCGCGTGCAGGAGCTGCACATCAAGGTGATCCACGTACTGATCGAGCTGGTCGAGCAGGCGATGAGACTGGGCGAAGCGTCCCGCTGAACCTCGCATGCCGCGCCGCCAGGACCTTCAAACGATACTGATCATCGGCGCAGGCCCGATCGTGATCGGGCAGGCCTGCGAGTTCGACTATTCGGGCGCGCAGGCCTGCAAGGCGCTGCGCGAAGAGGGCTACCGGGTCGTGCTGATCAACAGCAACCCGGCCACGATCATGACCGATCCGGGCATGGCCGACGCCACCTACGTGGAGCCGATCACCTGGCACGTGGTCGAGCGGATCATCGCGCGCGAGCGCCCGCAGGCCGTGCTGCCCACGATGGGCGGGCAGACGGCGCTCAATTGCGCGATGGACCTGGTGCGCAACGGCGTGCTGGACCGCTACCAGGTCGAGCTGATCGGCGCGTCGCCCTCGGCCATCGAAAAGGCCGAGGACCGCCTGAAATTCAAGGAGGCGATGGCCCGCATCGGCCTGGCTTCGGCGCGCTCGGGCATCGCCCATTCGCTGCAGCAAGCCCAGCAGGTGCAGGCCAGCCTCGGCTTTCCGGCCGTGATACGCCCCAGCTTCACGCTGGGCGGAACCGGCGGCGGCATCGCCTACAACATGGAGGAGTTCACGACGATCTGCCAGCGCGGCCTGGATCTTTCGCCGACGCGCGAGCTGCTGATCGAGGAATCGCTGCTCGGCTGGAAAGAGTTCGAGATGGAGGTGGTGCGGGACCGCCACGACAACTGCATCATCGTGTGCTCGATCGAGAACGTCGATCCGATGGGCATCCACACCGGCGACTCGATCACGGTGGCTCCGGCGCAGACGCTCACCGACAAGGAGTACCAGCGGATGCGCGACGCCTCGATCGCGATCCTGCGCGAGGTCGGCGTCGACACCGGCGGCTCCAACGTGCAGTTCGCCATCGAGCCTGCCACCGGCCGGATGGTCGTGATCGAGATGAACCCGCGCGTGTCGCGCTCCTCGGCGCTGGCCTCCAAGGCGACCGGTTTTCCGATCGCCAGGGTGGCGGCCAAGCTCGCGGTCGGCTACACGCTGGACGAGCTGAAGAACGAGATCACCGGCGGCGCCACGCCGGCCTCGTTCGAGCCGACCATCGACTACGTGGTGACCAAGGTCCCGCGTTTCGATTTCGAGAAGTTCACCCAGGCCGACAACCACCTGACCACCCAGATGAAGTCGGTCGGCGAGGTGATGGCCATCGGCAGCACCTTCCAGGAATCGTTCCAGAAGGCCCTGCGCGGCCTGGAAATCGGGGTCGACGGCCTGGACGAGCGATCGGCCGATCGCGACGAGATCGTGGAGGAGATCTTCGAGCCGGGGCCGCAGCGGATCTGGTACGTGGCCGACGCGTTTCGGATCGGGATGAGCGTTCCGGAGGTGTTCGAGAAGACCGCCATCGATCCGTGGTTCCTGGCTCAGATCGAAGAGCTGGTGCACACCGAGCAGCGGCTGGCCGGCCGCGCGTTGCCGACGCTGCTGGCCGGCGACTGGCTGCGGCTCAAACGCATGGGCTTTTCCGACGCGCGCCTGGCCCGCTTGCTGGCGGCGCGGCCGGTCGACGTGCGGCGCGCGCGCAGGTCCCACGGCGTGCGCCCCGTCTACAAGCGGGTGGACACCTGCGCGGCCGAATTCGCTACCACGACGGCGTACCTGTATTCGACCTACCAGCAGGAATGCGAGGCCGAGCCGACCGGTCGCCGCAAGGTGGTGGTGCTGGGAGGCGGCCCGAACCGGATCGGGCAGGGCATCGAGTTCGACTATTGCTGCGTCCACGCGGCGATGGCGCTGCGCGAAGACGGGTTCGAGACGATCATGGTCAACTGCAATCCGGAGACCGTTTCGACCGATTACGACATTTCGGACCGGCTGTACTTCGAGCCGCTGACGCTGGAGGACGTGCTGGAGATCCTGGACCGGGAGCGTCCCGAGGCGGTGATCGTGCAGTACGGGGGGCAGACCCCGCTCAAGCTGGCGCGCGACCTGGAAGCCGAAGGCGCGCCGATCGTCGGCACCTCGCCCGATTCGATCGACATGGCCGAGGACCGCGAGCGCTTCCAGCAGCTGCTGCAGCGGCTGAAGCTGAAGCAGCCGCCCAACCGGACCGCGCGCAACGAACCGGACGCGTTGCGGCTGGCCGAGGAGATCGGGTACCCGCTGGTGGTGCGGCCCAGCTACGTGCTGGGCGGCCGCGCGATGGAGATCGTGCACGAAGCGCGCGACCTGGAGCGCTACATGCGCGAGGCAGTCAAGGTGTCGAACGACTCGCCGGTTCTGCTGGACCGCTTCCTGGACGATGCGATCGAGGTCGACGTCGACTGCATTTCGGACGGCCGCCAGGTGCTGATCGCCGGCGTGATGGAGCACATCGAGCAGGCCGGCGTGCATTCGGGCGACTCGGCCTGTTCGCTGCCGCCGTACTCGCTGCCAGCCCACACGATCGAAGAGCTGAAGCGGCAGACCGAGCTGATGGCGCGAGCGCTGAACGTGATCGGACTGATGAACGTCCAGTTCGCGATCCAGCAGGGCGTCGTGTACGTGCTCGAGGTCAATCCCCGCGCGTCCCGCACGGTGCCGTTCGTGTCGAAAGCCACCGGCCAGCCGCTCGCCAAGATCGCCGCGCGCTGCATGCTGGGCCGTTCGATCGTCGACCAGGGGGCGCGGGTCGAGCCGTCGCCGCCTTACTTTGCGGTCAAGGAAGCCGTTTTTCCGTTCGTGAAGTTCCCCGGCGTGGATCCGTTGCTGGGCCCCGAGATGCGATCCACCGGCGAAGTGATGGGCGTGGGCCGCACGTTCGGCGAGGCGTTGTTCAAGTCCCAGCTGGCCGCGGGTGCGACGCTGCCGCCCAGCGGAACGGTGTTCCTGAGCGTGAAGGATTCCGACAAGCCCAAGACGGTCGAGGTGGCGCGGATGCTGCACGAGCTGGGTTACTCGCTGGTCGCGACGCGCGGAACCGCGGCGGCGGTTGCCGCGGCCTCGATCCCGGTTCGCACCATCAACAAGGTCAAGGAGGGCCGCCCTCACGTGGTGGACTGGCTGAAGGACGGCCAGATCGACCTGGTGATCACGACCGTGGACGAAAAGCGATCGGCCATCGCCGACTCGCGCTCGATCCGTACCACGGCGCTTGCGCAGCGGGTCACCTATTACACGACGATCGCCGGCGGACGTGCCGCGGTCGAAGGCATGAAGCACCTGGCGGCGCTCGAGGTGTACGACCTGCAGTCGCTGCACCGCGAAATCCGTTAAACCGTCCAGCCGCTTGCCAGCGGGGGCGTGCGCCGGTAAAGTGGTCTTCAGTCCGCCCCGGCAGTGCTGGGGCTTCGTTTTTTTCAGGTGGTCTTTATCCGATGGCGTCAATTCCGATTACGGCGCGTGGCGCTGAGATGCTCAGGGCCGAGCTGAACCGCCTGAAGGCGGTGGACCGGCCTGCCGTCATCCAGGCGATCAAGGACGCGCGCGAAAAGGGCGACCTGACCGAGAACGCGGAATACGAGGCCGCGCGCGAACGGCAGGGATTCATCGAGGGCCGCATCCAGGAGCTCGAGGGCAAGCTGTCGGCGTTGCAGGTGATCGACCCGGCCAGCGTGGACGCCGGCGGGCGCATCGTGTTCGGGGCGACGGTCGAGCTGGAAGAGGTCGAATCGGGTGCCCGGGTCAAGTACCAGATCGTCGGCGACGACGAAGCCGACATCAAGGCCGGCCTGATCTCGGTGTCCAGCCCGATCGCGCGCGCGCTGATCGGCAAGAGCGAGGGCGACGTGGCCGAAGTGGTCGCGCCGGCCGGCCGGCGCGAATATGAGGTGCTGGACGTCCGTTACGTCTGAGAGCGCTTGCGGCCTTTCCGGCCTGCGGCCGGAAAGGCCGGAGGAAGAGAACGAGGGGGCTGGGCTGGCCCCCTCGTGCTCCCCCCAGCCAATGTGAACGGCTGATCATGGACGAGGTTTGCGCGAAGCGCGCGGGCGAGAGGAGGCAAGCGGCTCGCCTCTGCCACTGCGCGGGCGAGAGGAGGCAAACGGCTCGTGTCTGCCACTGCGCGGGCGAGGCGAGGCAAGCGGCTCCCCTTTCCCGCTGCGCGGGCGAGAAGAGGCAAGCGGCTCCCCTCTGCCACTGCGTGGGCGAGGCAAGGCAAGCGGCTCCCCTTTCCCGGTGCGCGGGCGAGGCGTGGGAAGCGGCTCCCCTCTGCCGCTGCGTGGGCGAGGGGCGGCAAGCGGCTCCCCTCTGCCAGTGCGTGGGCGAGAAGGGGCAAGCGGCTCCCCTCTCCCGCTTGCGGGAGAGGGGTCGGGGGAGAGGGCCGGCCGGAACAGAACTATCAGCCGACCGATCATCTGGATTCGTGCGGCGCCAAGCCGTTCGGCCACTTCGAGGAAGAGCTGTTCGCGTTCCTGCCGTTCCCCGGCCGGCGTGCGCACCTTCACCAGCTGATGCGCGGTCAGGGCACGATCGATTTCCTTCAGAACCGCGGCGGTGAGGCCATTGGCTCCCAGCAGCACGATCGGGTCCAGGTGATGCGATTGCGACTTCAGAGCCAGCCGCTCGTCGCGCGTAAGCGTCAGTTCGGTCATCTGTCCAGTCAGTTCGAAAAGTCGTCCAGGACCTCAGCCACGGGCGCTCCGCCTGAAAGCGCAGGCCAGTCCACGTGAAGAATAGCCGGCTGACCAAGAACCGCTCCAAGGCGGCCTGGATCAGGCGTCACCTGTCCGATCCTTATGTCCAGGCCGCCAATCGCGAAGGCTATCGCTCCCGCGCGGCCTACAAGCTGATCGAGATCGACGATCGCGACCGGCTGATCCGGCCCCCGGCGACCGTGGTGGAGCTGGGGGCCGCGCCCGGCAGCTGGACCCAGGTGATCGTCAAGCGCATGGCGGATCGCGCCGGGCACCTGCGCGGGCGGGTGATCGCGCTGGATCTGCTGCCGATCGAGCCGATCGAGGGGGTGGACCGGATCGAGGGCGATTTTCGCGAGGAATCGGTCGAGCGCCGCCTGGTCGAGGCCCTTCAGGGCCAGCCGGCCGACCTGATCGTATCGGACATGTCGCCGAACCTGAGCGGGATCGATGCCGCCGACGCGGCGCGCAGCCAGGATTTATGCGATCTGGCGCTGCAATTTGCCGTCAATCACCTAAAGCCCGGAGGTGATTTGCTGCTCAAAGCGTTTCACTCGAGCGGCTTCGGCCAGACCGTGCACCAGCTTAAGAAGGCGTTTGCCTCGGTTTCGGTGCGCAAGCCGGCAGCTTCCCGACCGGGGTCGGCGGAGGTCTACCTGCTCGCGCGGGGCTTGAAGTCGAATTCCGGCCGTTCATCCCATTCGACATAGGACAAACGGGGTAGGCCGCTTGAAAGCGGGCAAGGGTGCCCCAACTGCCACCATGGTCCCCGCAGCAAATGTAAAGGCAGAGGGAACGCGCCCCTGGGGAGCCTAGAATGGGGCACTGTGTGGTATTGGAAGTGCCGGATCCGGGCACGGGCGTGCGGGATTTCCGGCCTAAGGAGTGAGGTAACTTGAACAACAGCATGCTTGCCAAGGCCGCGATCTGGCTCGTGATCGCGCTGGTCCTGTTCACGGTGTTCAGGCAGCTCGAGCGGGGCGCGGCCGGCAGCGTTCGAACGGTCCCGTACACCGAGTTCCTCGACCAGGTGCACGCGGGCCACATCAAGAGCGCGCGCCTGCAGGATTCGGCCGGCGGCAACCTGGAGATCACGGCCCAGACCGACGAAGGCACGTCGGTCCATACCACCGGTACGATCTATGACCGGGGCCTGTGGAAGGACCTGTTCGACAACAAAGTGCGCGTCGAGGTCGAGCCGCACGAGGCGCCTTCGCCGCTGCTGAGCTTCTTCTACGCGTTCGGGCCGGTGATCCTGTTGATCGGGGTCTGGATCTTCTTCATGCGGCAGATGCAGGGCGGGGGTCGCGGGGGAGCGTTTTCATTCGGCAAGTCGCGTGCGCGGATGCTGGACGAGTCCAACAACAACGTCACGTTCGGGGACGTGGCAGGTTGCGACGAAGCCAAGGAGGAAGTGCAGGAGCTGGTCGAATTCCTGCGCGATCCGTCCAAGTTCCAGAAGCTGGGCGGCCGCATTCCGCGCGGCGTGCTGATGGTGGGCTCGCCCGGAACCGGCAAGACGCTGCTGGCCAAGGCGATCGCCGGCGAGGCGAAGGTGCCGTTTTTCTCGATCTCGGGGTCGGACTTCGTCGAGATGTTCGTCGGCGTGGGCGCCGCGCGCGTGCGCGACATGTTCGAGACCGCGAAGAAACACGCGCCCTGCATCATTTTCATCGACGAGATCGATGCGGTCGGGCGCCAGCGCGGCGCGGGACTGGGCGGCGGCAACGACGAGCGCGAGCAGACGCTCAATCAGATGCTGGTCGAGATGGACGGGTTCGAGACCGGGCAGGGCATCATCGTGATCGCGGCCACCAACCGCCCCGACGTGCTGGATCCGGCACTGCTGCGCCCGGGCCGCTT
This sequence comes from Burkholderiaceae bacterium, assembly GCA_036270655.1. Taxonomy (GTDB): domain Bacteria; phylum Pseudomonadota; class Gammaproteobacteria; order Burkholderiales; family Burkholderiaceae_F; genus VBCK01. The sequence goes on along the minus strand of DATBCD010000051.1, from coordinate 1,339 downwards.
CGACCGCCAGGTGGTGGTTCCGCTGCCCGACATCCGGGGGCGCGAGCAGATCCTGAACGTGCACATGCGCAAGGTGCCGATCGGCGCCGACGTGCGGGCCGACGTGCTGGCGCGCGGCACGCCGGGCTTTTCCGGTGCCGACCTGGCCAACCTGGTCAACGAAGCGGCGTTGTTCGCCGCGCGCCGCAACGCGCGCGTGGTCGAGATGCAGGACTTCGAGCAGGCCAAGGACAAGGTGATGATGGGCGCCGAGCGCAAGTCCATGGTGATGTCGGACGACGAGCGCCGCAACACGGCCTATCACGAGTCCGGGCACGCGGTGGTTGCGAAGCTCCTGCCCAAGACCGATCCGGTACACAAGGTGACGATCATTCCGCGCGGCCGCGCGCTGGGCGTCACGATGCAGCTGCCCGAGCAGGACCGGTATGCCTACGACCGCGAATTCCTGCTGAACCGGGTCTGCGTGCTGTTCGGCGGGCGGGTGGCCGAAGAGATCTTCATGAAGCAGATGACCACCGGCGCCAGCAACGATTTCGAGCGCGCCACGCAGATCGCGCGCGACATGGTGATGAAGTTCGGAATGACCGAGGCGCTCGGACCGATGGTGTACGCGGAAGACGAAGGGGAGATCTTCCTGGGCCGCTCGATCACGCGCACCACCAACGTGTCGAGCTCGACGCTGCTGAAGATCGAAAACGAGATCCGCCGCATCATCGACGAGCAATACGGGCTGGCGCGCAAGCTGATCGAGGACAATCACGACAAGGTCGACGCGATGGCCCGCGCGCTGCTGGAACTGGAAACGATCGACGCTGACCAGATCGACGACATCATGGCCGGACGGCCGCCCCGCCCGCCCCGTGCCGGCAACGCGGGCGCCCAGCCCGGGCCGGCCCCCGCGCCTGGCGGCGGCGGCGTTCAAGGCGCCACCCAGCCCGCGTAACCGCGGTACATTTCCGCCCTTCTACCCCCGCCCCTGCGCAGTCGGGCAGGGACACACGGAACCCCCCTCTCCCGCTCGCGGGAGAGGGTTGGGGAGAGGGTGCTTGAACTGGTGATATCGCCTCCAACACACTGGCATTGCGGTCGCTTCCAACTGCCGCTCGAGCGGCCGCTGGTGATGGGCATCATCAACGTGACGCCCGATTCGTTTTCGGACGGCGGCCGCTTCCTGCACTCCGAACGCGCGCTGGAGCACGCGCTGCAGCTGGTCGCCGAGGGCGCGGATATCCTGGATATCGGGGGAGAGTCGACCCGGCCCGGCGCGGCCGAAGTGACCGCGGAGCAGGAAATCGAACGCGTGCTGCCGCTGGTGCGCGCGCTGCGCGAGAGCGGCGTG
>DATBCD010000050.1:0-15911 GCA_036270655.1 Burkholderiaceae bacterium | reverse complement strand
GATGCTCAGTACGTTCAGAAGAAAGTAGTCGTCGTCGGCCAGCCCGCGCGCCTGCAGCGCCGGGCGCATCAGGGTCAGCAGCATGGAATGCGCACAGCCGAGCAGGTAAGCCAGTCCGTCGCGGCTGATGCTGGCATCGTGCACTATGGCGTCGGGTGCGTCGCGGCGGTGCGGCGGCTTCTTGACTGCCACCGCATAACCGCCCTTCTGAAAGACGAGCGGCGACTGGTCGAAGTGTTCGAAGCTCAGCACTTCGCCCACGAAGATTTCGTGGTCGCCGCCTTCGTAGCGGTACGCGGTGCGGCATTCCAGGCGCGCCGCGCAACCATCCAGCAGCGGCACGCCGCCGCGGCCACGCGCGAGCACGAGATCGCCAAACTTGTCTGCACCGCGCTGCGCGAACCGGTTAGACAGCGCTTCCTGCCGTGCGCCGAGGATATGAACCGCGAAATACTCGGCCCCGACGAATGCCGCAAGGCTGCCCGAGCTGCGCGCAAGGCTCCACAACACCAGTGGCGGGTCGAGCGACACCGAGTTGAAGCTGTTGACCGTGAGTCCGACATCGTGGCCGACCGCATCGCGCGTGGTGACGATCGTGACACCGGTCGTGAAGGTGCCGAGCGCGTTGCGAAAGCCGCGCGCGTCGATCAGGGCCGCGCCCGGGGCGGGCACGGCGGCAGGTGCATCGATCGTGGACATCGCTCGCCTCGCTCAAAGCACCGGCGGGGCCGTCGGAATGTCGCGGAACGGCCCGCGGTCGGCGCGCGGATCCGGCGGCAGGCCCAGTACGCGCTCGGCCAGGACGTTGCGCAGCACTTCGTCGGTCCCACCCTCGAGGCGATGGATCGCGCCGAACGTGAACATGCTGTGGAACTGGCGCACTTCGTCGTCAGCGGCGGCGCGCCCGCGCGCCCCGAGCAGATCGAGTCCGTAGATCGCGATGTCCTGCGTCGTGCGCGCTCCGACCAGCTTGCCGACAGCGACCTCGGCACCCGGTGGCGTACCGCGTTCGAGCGCGCTCAGGATCCGGTAGACGCCGTAGCGCACGCCGGTCACCTTGACGTACCACTCGGCGATCCGTTCGCGCACCGCATCGGAATCGATCGGCGCCGCTCCGTCCTCGCCGCACTGCATCGTCAGGGCGAAGATCTCCTCGAAGCCGACCGGCGTCGAGGCGCCGAGCGTCATGCGCTCATTGCTCAGCGTCGTCAGTGCGACGATCCAGCCGCCGTTGATCGCACCGAGCCGCTGGGCGTCGGGAACGACCACACCGTCGAAGAAGACCTCGTTGAAGTGGCTCGCGCCGGACAACTGGCGAATCGGCCGCACGGTGACCCCGGGACTGCGCATGTTGACGAAGAACATCGTCAACCCCTTGTGCTTGGGCAGGTCGGGGTCGGTGCGCGCCAGCACGATCCCCCATTCGCTGTGGTGCGCACCCGAGGTCCAGGCCTTCTGGCCGCTGATGCGCCATCCCTCCTCGCATGGTTCAGCGCGGGTACGCACGCCGGCCAGGTCGGAACCAGCGCCGGGTTCGCTGAACAACTGGCACCAGATCGACTCGCCGCTGGCCAGCGCGGGCAGCAGGCAACGCCTCTGTTCATCGCTGGCGTAGGCCATCAACGTCGGTGCGACGAATCCCTGGCCGATCATGAACGGCCCGAACAGTTCCGCGAACGGCCCCTCCTCCTCCTGGAAAATCACGTTTTCGGTCGGGCTCAGGCCGCGTCCGCCGTACTCGCGAGGCCAGAGCAGGCACGCCCATCCGGCGTCGAACTTGGTTCGCTGCCAGTGGCGCGCGATCGCGAGCCATTCGTCCTCGGTGGCGAAGGGCTGGCCGGCGAAGCGCAGGCGGCGGATCCGGGCGAGGTCGTCCCATGGCGCGTGGCGGCGGATCCATTCGCGCGCCTCGGAACGAAACGCCTCGTGGGCCGGAAGATCGTGTAGCGCACTCATCGATCAGGCGACACCCGGCGCCGCCTCGACCGCAGCGCGCTGGCGCAACAGCTGGACGAGGCGCTCCTTCCAGCTGCGCAGCGATCCCGGACTGCCGGCCAGGGCCTGCGCCCGGCGGTAGTAGAGATGACAGTCAGCCTCCCAGGTCACGCCGAAGGCGCCGTGGATCTGCGTGCTGCCGATCGCGCAGGCACGGAACGCGTCGGTCGCGCAGATCCGGGCGACAGCGGCGGCCTCGGCCAACACTTCGCCGCCGAGGGCCAGCGCCGCCGCACCGAAATAGCAGTTCGAGCGCGCCAGATCGACGGCGACCAGCATGTCCACCATCAGGTGCTTCAACGCCTGGAAAGAGCCGATGGCCCGCCCGAAGGCATAGCGCTGCAGACTGTATGCGCGCGCGGCCTCGAGCGCTGCCTCGGCGCCGCCGAGCTGCTCGAAGGCGACGAACAACGCCTGCCCGTAGAGCGCACGATCCCAAGCCGCCCGGGCGGCGTCGCCGCGCGCCAGCACGGCCGCCGGCCGGCGCTCGAATTGCAGGTCGCAGCAGGGGTGCAACAGGTCGAGCGCTGGCGCGGTTGGCGCGCCGCGGCTTGCGGTGTCGAGCGCCAGAACCACTAGACGGCAGTCGGCACCCTGCCCGACCAGGGCCATCGCATGGGTCGCCGAGCCGCCATCGGGAACATGGCGGGCGAGTGCGCTGACCTCGATGCTGCCCCCCGCGCAGTCGCGCAGCTGCGGCGGCTGCGACCAGCAGTCGTCGGCCAGCAGCACGCCGCGCGCGGAGCCGTCCGCAAGGCCGGACCACAGCTCGGTCAACGCGACCGGCGCAACCTCGGGACCGGAGCCCACTGTGGCCAGGCGCAAGGCATGGACGAATCCGCAGGCCGAGGCGACGAACGGGACGGCGACCAGTTGCCGCCCGGCCTCCTCGGCCAGCAGGCACAGGGCGCGCGGGTCGAGCCCGCTGCCGCCGCAGTTCTCGGGAATGGAGGTCGCAAGCCAGCCGTTCTCGCCCAGCCGGTGCCACAGCGCCGCGTCGGCGACCGCGCGCGGGTCCGCGGCGTCGAGCACCGCGCGTCGGTTGGCGCCGGCCAGCTGCTTGCGAAACTCCTGCTGCAGCGACTCCAGGTCGGCGGAAAAACCGAGGCTCATCGCATCGACCTCCAAAGGCCGGTGCCGCTGGCAGGATTCATCAGGTGGCCTTCAGCCCCATCGCCTTGGCGGCGTCGGCGTCGCTGTTGCGGTCGCCCATGCCATCCAACGCGACCGGGCGGTTGTCGCTGCCGCGCCGCAGTTCAGGCACGTAGGGCGTCTTGCGATTGGTGTTCTGGAACGCCAGCGGCGATGCCGCCTCGATGCGTCCGCTCGGCTCGGCCGCAAATCCGAGCAGCCGCCGCTCGGCATCGGTCAGTGCGTCGTACACCGGGCGCTGCAGGTTCAGCGGAATGTTGTCCATCGGCTTGACCCAATGCTGCTGCCAGAGCGTCGTCAGCGAGTAGCGCGTCTTGGGCGAGGTCGACACGCCGGATTGATGCCAGGTGCGGCTCTCGAAGAAGATGACCGCGCCCGCGGGTGCCTCGACGGCGACGGTGTCGATCGGTTCCGGGTTGTAGGCGCCGCGATCCGCGCTAAAGGCCTGCCCGGGGTACGGCCCGCGGTGGCTGCCAGGCATGACGCGGGTGGCGCCCATCGCCTCCTCGAATTCGCTCAGGCACAGCATGCAGTTCAGGTAGGTCGGTACCTCGGTGTACGGCATGAACTGCTGGTCGACGTGCACGACCATCGGCTCCGCGCCGCAGCGTACGACCAGGCCGGTCATCGCCGACAGGTGCCAGGACACACCGCGGAACACGTGCTCGTTGTAGGCGGCGAACAGCGGGTGGTTCAGGTAGTCCAGGAACACGCGGCCCTTGTTGTAGAGCGCCGCGATGCCCTGCCAACCCGGCGCGGCGCCCGGCTCCGGATGGCCGTACCAGGTCTTGCCGCCGCGGCTCTGGCCGGACAGCAGCGCGACGCCGTATTCGCATTCGAGCTCGGCCTGCTCGAGCAGGCGTTCCTTGATCTTCCGCAGCTGCTCGGCGCCGACGAAATCCAGGTGGACGCACAACCCGTATTGGTCGAGGTCGCGCTTGCCCTGCTCCACATCACGGGTCGGCTCGGGCAGGCGCGCGCGGCTGCGCGGGGCTTGGAGCTGCATCAAGCCGCCAGTTTTTCGGCGAGCTGGCACGGCCGGACACCATAGAGGCGCGCTGCGGTGCCACCGAGGATATCGGCGCGCACCTCCGGCGCCAGCGCGGTGCCGCCGAACACCTCGTCGATCACCTGGCGCGAGCGCGGAAACGTGCCTTCCATATGCGGATAGTCCGAGGCCCAGAGCAGGCATTCATGCCCCGTCATCGGGATGGTCCTCAAGCACGCGCGATCGAACTGGAAGGTGGCCTTGACCTGGCTGTACAGGATCTGGCTCGGCTTGCGGCTGAGCTTGGGGCGGACGTAGAACTGGTGCGCCTCGTTCACCTCGTCCAGGCGCTCGCCCAGCGCCACCATCCACGAAGCGCCAGCCTCGATCACGACCATCGTCAGGCCGGGATGCCGATCGAGGGCGCCACCGGCCACCATGTAGGTGACCAGCTCCTCGGTGGCAAAGCCGAGGCGCATGTAGTTGACGATCGCAGCACCCGGGCCGCGCTCGGTGATCGGCGTCAGGCCCGAGGCGACGTGGAACGCGATCGGCACCTTGCGTTCCTGCGCATAGGCCCAGATCGGGTCGAATTCCTTGTTGTTGTAGCGCAAGCCCAGAGGCGGCAGCGTCGGCAGCATCACCGAGCGATAGCCGAGCGCGACCACGCGCTTGAATTCGTCGACGGTCTGGCCGACCTCGCGCATCGGCAATACCGCCGTGGGCACGAACGTTTCGGGATAGGCGCCGAATTGTCCGATCAGCCAGTCGTTGTAGACCTGCATGCAGGCAAAGGAGAGCGCGTCGTCCTCGATCGCGTAGCACATCATGCCCAGGTTCGGAAACAGCAGCTCGGCGTCAATGCCGTCCTTCTGCATGTCCTGGAAGCGCAGCTGCGGGTTGGTGCCGCCGATGCGCGGATTGTCTGAATTGCCGTCGCCAATCTGCATCCGGTGCAGATCCTTGCCGTCGGCCGTCATAACCAGGTAGCCCTCGCGGCGCTCGGCACGCAAGGCCCGATCGCGCAGCGGCGCCGGCAGGCCCTCCTGCCACAAGGCGCGGGGCTCGACCACGTGGGAGTCCATGCTGAAAACGAACCGGTCCATTTCTAGGCTCCTGCATCGAGGGGCAATCCACCCACAAATCGCTTACGTAGTTAACTATATCCGGTAGCGCGGCGGCTGTAAATAGTCCTGTCCAGGGCGTTCACGCCGCAATGCGCGCCTCGAGCTGATCGACCAGCCTGTTGCGCCAGCGTGCCGGACCGTCGAGCAGCGCCTGCAGGGAGCGCGCGCGCCGGTAGAACAGGTGCGGATCGGCCTCCCAGGTTACGCCGAAGCCGCCGTGGGTCTGTATGGTCTCCTTGGCGGCGAATTCATAGGCTTCGCTCGCGGCCACGCGTGCGGCTGCGGCGGCCAGCGGCAGTTCGGCCGCACCGCTATCCTGCGCCCAGGCGCCGAACACGGCATTGGAGCGCGCCAGCTGGTTGCGGGTGTAGATGTTGGCCAGCTTGTGCTTGATCGCCTGAAAGGAGCCGATCGGCCGGCCGAACGCGTGGCGGATCCTGGCGTACTCGGCCGACATCGCCAGCGCCGCATCGGCGCCGCCGATCTGCTCGAAGGCAACCAAGATTGCGGCACGGTCCAGGACGCGGCATAGTGCGGCGGATGCGTCTTCGACCTGCCCCAGTGGCTGCACGGGGGCGGCCGCGAAATCGATGCGGGCCTGAGGCCGTGTCGGGTCCAGGCTCGCCAGGGGACTGCGTGCGATCCCTGGGCCCTCGAGATCGACCAGGAACAGGCCGGTCACGTCGCCGTCGACGGTGGCCGCATGCGCGGTCACCACGGCCCAATGCGCCTGCATGCCATCCGGCACCGGCAGCTTGGAACCGGTCAGGCGGCCCCCGACCACGCGGGCCAACTGGCCATGCAGCTCGCCGATGCCGACCAAGCCTTCGGTCGCCGCCAGTGTGGCGATGCGCTCGCCGCTGATCAGCGGCGGCAGCAATTCGCGTCTCTGCGCCTCGCTGGCCACCTGCAGGATCGCTTCGCCGGCCAGGTAGATCGACGAGCTCACCGGCAGCGGCGCCAGCGCGCGGCCCAACTCCTCGGCGATCACGCACAGCGTGCCGCCGCCCATGCCCAGACCGCCGTAGCGCTCCGGAATGGCGACGCCGAGCCAGCCCAATGCCGCGACCTGTTTCCACAACTCCCGGTCGAATCCGGCCCCTGCGTCCAGCACGCGCCGCACGGCCCGCAGCGAACAACGCTCGGACAGCAGGCGCTGCGCCTGGCTTTGGATTTCCCTCTGTTCCGGCGAAAAATCGAAGTCCATCAGGCCTCCCGTGCCGGGGCGCCGATCCGGTTGAACGCCACATTCTTGTCGACCCGCACGTCCTCCGGCAGGCCGAGAATGCGCTCGCCGATCACGTTGAGCATGATCTCGTCGGAGCCGCCGCCGAGGCGATCGACCACCGAGCCGAGCCACTCGGTCTGCCACAGGCCGGACACCGGCGCCAGCGCCGGATCCATCACGACCGCGTGCGCCCCCATCAGATCGAGCGCGAACGCCGTCATGTCCTGGACCAGCGACGCGAGCACCAGCTTTCCGATCGCGATTTCCGGCCCCGGCTCCTCGTTGCGCGACAGCGCGGTGAGCATCCGCTGGACCGTGAAGCGCACGCCCGCCTCGCGGACATGGAACGACGCGATGCGTTCGCGCACGCCACCGTCCTCGATCGCTGGCCGACCATCGATGCGTGCCTCGCGCGCCAGGCGGATCAAGCTCGCGATCAGCGGCTGCAGTTCCTTGATTGCGATATTGGAGCGCTCGCCGGCCAGGAAGGCGACCACGAGTTTCCAGCCCTCGTTCACCGCGCCGATCCGGCAGGCGTCGGGCACGCGCAGGTTCTCGAGAAACACCTCGTTGAAGTTGGCACCGCCCGTGAGCTGCTTGATCGGGCGCGTCGTGATGCCCGGCGATTTCATGTCGACCAGGAAGAACGACATCCCCTTGTGCTTCGGCACCGTCGGATCGGTGCGCGCGAGCAGCACGCCCCAATCGGAAAGGTGGGCGTTGCTGGTCCAGATCTTCTGGCCGTTGACGATCCAGTCGCCGCTGGCGGCGTCGCGTTCGGCCCGGGTGCGCACGGCAGCCAGGTCGGATCCGGCGCCTGGCTCGCTGAACAGCTGGCACCAGATCAGGTCGCCTCGCAGCGAAGGGCGGATCAGTTCGCGATGCAGCGGGCGGCTGCCATGCTTCAACAGCAGCGAGCAGCAACCGCGGTTCACGATCATGAAGTGGTTGGTGGCCGGTACGTCGAAGCGCGCTTCCTCCTGCATGAAGATCATGTTGTGCAGCGAGGTGCCGCCGCGGCCGCCGACCTCGGCCGGAAAATAGATCGCGCCGAAGCCGCCGTCGTACTTGCGCGCCTGCCATTGCCGGGCGTAAGGGAACTGGGCGCTGAAGTCACCCGTCTCCTGGTTGACCAGCAGCGAATCCTCGATCCGGCGCGGCGCGGCGTTGGCGGCAAGCCAGGCGCGCGCCGCGGCGCGGAAGGCGGCCTCATCGGGGGTGTCGTTGAAATCCACTGCGCCTCGCTCAGACGATCTGCAGGCAAACCTTGCCGAACTGCTCGCCCTGCGGCGCCGCGGCGACGGTTTCGGCGCCGGCCTCGAGGGGCAGGACGCGTTCGATCACGGGCACCAGGCCAGCCTGCGCGATCGAGCGCGCCATCGCCTGGTGGCTCGCCAGCGATCCGGCGTTGCTGCCTTGCACCCGCAGGTTGTGCCCTAGCAGCCAGGGCAGCGCGACACCGATATCCGGGCTGCCGCCCGCGCCGCCCAGCGCGCCGATCACGCACGCGGTGCCGCCGGGCCGAAGCGCGCGCAGCGCCTGCGCCAGGGTCTGCGAGCCACCCGGGTCCAGCACCAGGTCGGCGCCGCGCCCCGCCGTGAACTCGAGCACGGCCGCCGACCACTCGGGCTGGGCCTGGTAGTTGATGACATGGTCGGCGCCGAGCGAGCGGGCGCGTTCGAGCTTGGCGTCGTTCTTCGACGTGACGACCACCCGAGCGCCGGCAAGCTTGGCAAACTGCAGCGCGAACAGGCCAATCCCGCCGGTGCCCTGCACGACCACGGTGTCACCGGCGCCGACCGCTCCCTGTTCGCGCACTGCACACCAGGCGGTCAGGCCCGCGAACGGCAGCGTGGCCGCCTGCGCGTCGCTCAGGTGCGCCGGCACGGCAACCAGGGCGTCGGCGTTTACCGCCAGGTGATCGGAGAAGCAGCCGTCCAGGCGCGGCCCACCCAGCGTGGAGGTCGCCACCGCCTGCGCCGAGACGCGGTCCGCAGTCCAGCCCTGTACGTAAATCGGATTGACGCGCTCGCCGCGGCGCCAGCCCGTGACACCAGCACCCAGTTCGACGATCTCGCCAACACCCTCCCCGCCCAGCACCAGCGCGGCGCGCGCGGGCCCGTAGGCGCCGCAGGCCATCTTGTAGTCGCGCAGTGCCACCGCCGCGGCCCGCATCCGCAGCAGGACCTGGCCCGCGCCGGGACGCGGCACGTCCCGTTCGGTGATCCGCAGGCGCTCGAGGCCGGCGCCGTGCGACACGAGTGCGCGCATGAGCGGGGATCAGGCGACCGATTTGGCGGCCTGCAGGGACTTGTCCATGCCCCTGGCGCCGATGTCCTTGAATTCCTGCGTCGAGGAACTCAGCAGATGGGTGTCGAAATGCGCCTGGATCGCATTGCGGAAACCCTGCATCTCCGCGGTGCGGTTCAGTGAACGCTTCAGCATCCGGATCGCCACCGGCGGGGCGGCGGCGATGCGCTCGGCCAGGCTGCGCGTGAACGATTCAAGCTCGGCCCGCGCAACGACATGGTTGACCATGCCCCAGGCCTGTCCTTCGGCGGCGCTCAATCGTTGTCCCGTAAAGAGGAACTCCTTGGCCTTGCGCGTTCCCAGCACCCACGGGTGCACGAGCGCCTCGACCGCGGCAGCGCCCAGGCTGTGGGCGACGGGGTCGCTGAAGAACGCGTCGTCCGCGGCAACCAGCAGATCGCACATGTTGGCCACCATGAAGCCGCCGGCGATGCAGGCTCCCTGCACCTGGGCGATGGTCGGTTTCGGGAAATCCCAGATGCGCAGCGCATTGCCCAAGTAGTGCTCCTGCTCCCAGAGCCAGTGCTGTTCGGGTGTGTAGTCGCCGCGCCGCGCCAGGCCGTCAAAAAGATCGTGGCCGGCACTGAAATGGTCGCCGGTCGCAGCCAGGATCACGACGCGCACGTCGTCGTCGCGCGCCGCGCGGCCGAGCGCGTGGTCAAGTTCGGCCAGCAGGTTCTCGCTTTCGGCATTGCGGCGCGCGGGACGATTGTGCGAGACGCGCAGCACCGGACCGAAACTTTCGTAAAGGATGTCCTGGTAGCTCATCTCGAGTTCCTTCAGAGAATTTCCAGAAGCGCCGCCGCGCCCATTCCGCCGCCGATGCACATCGTGACCACGGCGCGCTTGGCCCCGCGCCGCCGCCCCTCGATCAGCGCGTGACCGACGAGTCGGGCACCGCTCATGCCGAACGGATGCCCGATCGCGATCGCACCGCCGTCGACGTTCAGGCGGTCGCCCGGGATCGCGAGGCGGTCGCGGCAGTACAAGACCTGCACCGCAAAGGCCTCGTTGAGTTCCCACAGGTCGATGTTGCCGACCGACAAGCCGTGCCGTCGTAGAAGCCGCGGCACTGCGAAGACCGGGCCTATACCCATCTCGTCGGGCTCGCAGCCGGCCACCTCGAAACCGCGAAACAGCCCGAGCGGCGTGCGGCCTTCGCGCTCGGCGCGTCGCGCGCTCATCACCACGCAGGCCGATGCGCCATCGGACAGCTGGCTCGCATTGCCGGCCGTGATGAAGCCGCGCTCGCCGACCACCGGCTTCAGGCGCGCCAGGCCATCGGCGCTGCTATCGGGGCGATTGCCTTCGTCGCGCGCCAGCGCAACCCGCTCGGTCCCCGTGATGCGCCCCTCGCTGTCGAGCAGGTTTCGCACCGTCTCGATGGGCTCGATCTCGGCATCGAGGCGCCCGCCGAGCTGCGCCGCGGCCGTGCGGCGCTGGCTCTCGAGCGCGTAGTCATCCTGCGCTTCGCGGCTGATGCCATAGCGCCTCGCGACGGTCTCGGCCGTCTCGATCATTGAGGCGTAGATCGCCGGGCAATGTTCCTGCAGCCACTCATCGATGGCGCGATGCCGATTGCGGTGGTTCTGGATCAGCGACACCGATTCGAGCCCGCCAGCGACGATCACTTCGGCCTCGCCACAGCGGATCCGATTGGCGGCCAGCGCGATCGTATTGAGGCCCGAGGCGCATTTGCGATCCAGGGTCGCGGCGGGAACCGCCACGGGCAGGCCGGCGCGCAGCGCCGCCTGGCGGGCGATGTTGCTGCCGGTCGCGCCTTCCTGATACGCGCAACCGAGCAGCACGTCCTCGACCTGATCCGGCGCGAGCTGCGCGCGGCGCAGCGCCGCGGCGATCACATGGCCGCCGAGCACAGCGCCGTGGGTATTGTTGAGCGCGCCGCGGAAGGCCTTGCCGATCGGCGTGCGCGCGGTCGCGACAATAACGGCTTCGTTCATCGGGAGCTCCGCACGCTCAAGCCGCCGCGCGCTGTTCATCGAGGTCGGGCGCGACCGCCGTTGCTGCCGCGTCGCCGCGCCGCGTCAGGTCAGCCCAGAACTCATCGACGCCGCGCGCGATCACCGCCTGCCCGAGCGCCTCGCTCCAGTAGCGGTCATTGCCGAACTCGCTGCGCCACGACCATAGCCGCTGCGTGAAGTGGCGCAGCTCGTATTCGCGCGTGAAGCCGATGGCGCCGTGCACCTGATGGGCGATCGCGGTACCGGTGTCGATCGCCAGGTTCGCGCGCAGCTTGGCTGCGGCGATCTCGAAATGCGCGTCGCCGCGGGCAGCGCTGCGGAACGCCGAACGCGCTGCACACCCGGCGGCGGCGACCTCGGCCGCAAATACCGCGAGCTGCTGCTGCACCGCCTGGAACAAGGCAATCGGCTTGCCAAATTGCACCCGGTCGCGCGCGTAGGCGACCGACATGGCAAGCACGGTCTGCAGGGCGCCCGCAATCTGGCCCACGCGCAGCAGCGCGCTCAAGTACAGGATGTCGCGGGCCAGGCTGGGGGCGCAGGCCACGGCACGCACCGGCACCGCGTCGAAGGACAGCTTGTCGCGCGGCTCGCCGGCCGGGTTGCCGCTCTCGGCCACGGCGCCTGCGGCGGCGCGCGGCACCGCGGCCAGCCACGCCTGCCCGCCACGCTCCAGCAGCGTTACGAACTCATCCATGTGCCGGCCCCAGGGCACGCCGTACAGCGAGCCGGTGAAACGGCCGCCGCCATCGGCGGACAGCTCGAGGGTTCCGGTTGAGGTTGCCGCCAGGCCGACCACACGACCGGCCAGTTGCAGCCCGCAGCGCGCAGCCAGCGCCCGGGCCAGCATCATCTCCCCGACCGGCAGGGCGACCGCGTGGGCGCCGACGGCATGCGCTACCACGTGCGCGTCCTCCCAGTCGCCGCCGACGCCGCCGGCGGCCTCGGGCACGAGCAGCTGCGCCAGGCCGATATCCTCCAGTTGGGCCCAAAGCGCCGCATTCCAACCCTCGGAAACCGCGGCCCGCCTGGGTGCATGGTCGCGGAACAGACGGTCCAGCGTATCGGCCAGCATGACGCGTTGATCAGTGCTCATCGTAGCTCCAGTCCTTTGGCGATGATGCCTCGTAGAATCTCGCGCGTGCCGCCGCGCAGCGAGAACGACGGCGATGTCTGCAATAGCAGCGCGAGCACGCGCGCGAGGGGCGTGCCGTCCTCCAGAGCGAGGCTGGCATCGGCAACGGCCTGGATGCGACGCGGCAACTGCTGCTCGAAGCCGTTACCCAGGTCCTTGACGATCGCCGCCTCGAGCGCCGGGTCGTGCCCGGCCGCCAGGCGGCCGGCCACGGCCAGCGACATCTGGCGCAGCGTCCACAGCTCCGCGGTGATCTGGCCGATCGTGTGGCGCAGCGTTTCGGACACGCTGCTGTGCGGCTGGCCGCAGACGCTGCGCAGAAGTTCGACGAACAGCGCGTGGCTCGACAGATAGCGTTCCGGACCGCTGCGCTCGAGCGACAGTTCGCTCGTACACTGCGCCCAGCCTTGCCCCTCCTGGCCCAGCAGCATCGCGCGAGGTACGAGCACGTCGTCGAAGAAGACCTCGTTGAAATGGACTTCGCCGGCCAGGTCGGCGATCGGCCGAACCTTGACGCCGGGACTGTCCATGTCGATCAGCAGCTGGCTCAGGCCTTCGTGCCGCTTGGCCGCCTCGGGCGCCGTGCGCACCAGCGCGATCATCACGTGCGCCTGGTGCGCGTGGGTGGTCCAGACCTTCTGCCCGTTCAGGCGCCAGCCCTGGTCGGTGCCGATCGCGCGCGTGCGCACCGCGGCCAGGTCCGAACCGGCGTTGGGCTCGCTCATGCCGATGCAAAAGAAGCACTCGCCGCGCGCGATCGCCGGCAAGTACCGGCTGCGCTGCGCCTCGGTGCCGTAGCGCAGCAGCGCCGGGCCGCTCTGGCGGTCGGCGATCCAGTGCGCGCCGACCGGCGCGCCGGCCACGAGCAGCTCCTCGAGCAACACGTAGCGTTCGAGCGCGCTGCGCTCGGCGCCACCGTAGCGCCGCGGCCAGGTCAGGCCAATCCAGCCGCGTCTGCCGAGCCTGCGGCTGTAGTCGGCGTCGAACACCGACCAGGAATTGGCGCGCCGCTCGGCCGGGATCGCGTCGCCCTGTTGCTCGATGAAAGCGCGCACCTCGCGCCGCCAGTCGGCAATGCCGGCGGGCAGGCAGGCGGGATCGAAGGCGAAGGTCGTCATCGCGCCTCCTGGATCGCGGCCGCGCCGAAGCGCTCGCGCAACGCGCGCTTGCTGACCTTGCCGGTCCCGAGCAGCGGCAGTTCGGCCACGAAGTCGACCGACTTGGGGCACTTGTACGACGCGATCCGGCCGCGCGCATGGGCGATCAGGGCGGCGGCGTCGGCTGCGGCACCCTCCTTGCAGACCACGACCGCCTTGACGGCCTCGCCCCAGTAGGCGTCGGGTACGCCGATCACAGCCACCTCGGCGACCGCCGGATGATCGAGCAGTGCCTCCTCGACCTCGCGGCTGTAGATGTTCTCACCGCCGGAGATGATCATGTCCTTCTTGCGGTCGACCAGGAACAGATAGCCCTCCGCGTCGAGGTAGCCGATATCGCCGGTACGGACCCAACCGTCGCTCAAGGCCGCCGCGGTGGCCTCGTCGTTGCGCCAGTAGCCGCTCATTGACGTGGCCGAGCGCGCGAGCACTTCGCCGGGCACGCCGACCGGGCAGTCGCGCCCGTCGTCGGCGACGATGCGCACCTCGCTGCGCGGATGGGGCTGGCCGACCGATGCCAGGCGGGCGACCTGCTCGGGCGTTCCGTCGGGTCGGTGCTGCCAGGCGTGCAGCAGCGTCGGCAGGTTGATCTCGGTCTGCCCGTAGCCGTTGACCAGAATCGGCCCGAAGGCGGCCAGCGCGCGCCTGAGCAGCGGTACAGGCATCGGGGCGGCCGCATACATCAGCGTGCGCAGGGTGCTCAGGTCGTGGGCGCCGAAATTCGGCGCATCCAGCAGCGCCGCGACCATCGTCGGCACCAGGTGCACGGCCGTCACACGCTCGCGCTCGATGGTGCGGACCACTTCCTCGGCATCGAAGCCGCGCTGCAGCACGATGGTGCCGCCGCGCCACTGCACGCCCGAGCCGAGGCTGCGCGCCCCGATGTGAAAAAGCGGCGCGATGGCCAGCAGGCGGTCGTCGCCGCGCAGCGGCAGTTCGCCCGACAGGATGTCGGACAGGCTGGCGTACGCGCGGTGGCTGAGCACGACGCCCTTCGGCCGCCCGGTCGTCCCGCTCGTGTAAATGATGCACAGCGGGTCGTCTTCCCGGGCGCGCTCGGGCGAGCCTTCTTCGGCACCGGCGTCGACAAGCTCCTCGTAGGCGGTCGCCCAGGACGGCCAGACGCCGAGCGGCCCGATGCAGATCCAGTGGTCGATGCCGTGCTTGCGGTGCCGCAACTGCTCGACCACGGGCAGGTACTGCGCCTCGAACACCAGCGCTCGCGGCTGCACGTCGCCGACGATCCAGTCGATCTCGGCCGGCGCCAGGCGCCAGTTCAGCGTATTGAGCACGAAACCCGCCCATTCGGCCGCCCCGTAGATCTCCAGATATTCGGCGCAGTTCATCGCCAGGATCGACAGGCGCTCGCCGCGGCGCAGGCCCTGCTGGTACAGCGCCGCCGCCAGCTTGCGGACGCGGCGCGCGTACTGCGCGTGGCTAAGGCGCACCGGGCCGCAGACGATCGCCTCGCGGCGCGGATGAAAGCGCGCGTTGCGTTCGATGATCTGGCCCTGGGTCGGCATGGCGTGAACCGGGGTTCGGGTAGCAAAATGGATGTTTACATCGTTAACTAAGTGAACTATATTAACTCAATTGCGGCGTCCAATGCAATCGGTCGCGGCAACTTTTTCTCCAACCCGGCGGCGAATTCCGCTGCAGACGCGAGGCGTACGTATGTCCATCGAGCTGAACACCCAAGGCGCCGTCGGCATCGTCACCATCAACCGGCCGGAGAAGAAGAACGCGATGCTGCTCGCGATGCGCGACGCGCTGGCGCAGGCCTGCGAAGAGATCAATGACCGGCCCGAGATTCGGGCCGTCGTGCTCACCGGCGCCGGCACCGACTTCTGCTCCGGCGCCGACATCGGTGAAATGGGCATGGGCGGGTTGAACGGCTCGTTCCTGCGCGCCCGCCACATGCACAAGGTGATCCGCGCGATCGCTCGGGTCCAAAAACCGGTGGTCTGCGCGACCCGCGGTGTCGCGGTCGGGATGGGATTTTCGATGGCGCTGGCGAGCGATGTCGTCATTGCTTCCGAAACGACGCGTTTCTCGCAGATCCAGCGCAGGATCGCGCTGCCTCCCGACGCCGGCGGCGCGTGGTTGCTGGTGCGTCATCTGGGCGTCGCACGCGCCAAGGAGTTGGCCTTCTCGGCGCGCATGGTCGATGCCGCAGAGGCGCTTGAACTCGGCCTGGTCATGAAGGTGGTGCCGGATGCGGCCTTGCAGCAGGAGGCGCTCGCGCTCGCGCAGGAGTATGCGCAGGCGCCCACCATCGCCCTGGGACTGGCCAAGCGGATGTTCGACGTCGCGCCGATGATGACGCTGGACGAGTTCATGGACCTGGAAGGCAGCATGTTGCCGCTGGCGGTGCAGGCCGAAGACTTCAAGGAAGGCACGCAGGCCTTCCGTGAAAAGCGGCCGGCACGATTCAGTGGTCATTGAGCGGCGCATCGGCCATGGACCACTTACCGTTGAATCCCGATCAGGATTTCCGTGCTCACCTGAAAGGTGGTCGCTTCATGCTGCAGCGCAGCCGCGGCAGCGGCGCGTACGTCTTCCCGCCGCGCGTGGCTCAACCCGGTACCGGCACACGCGACCTGGAGTGGATGGCCGCATCCGGGCTGGGCACCGTGTATTCGACGACCACGGTCCGCTGCAAGCCGCCGCTGCCCGACTACAACGTGGCCCTGGTCGAACTGGCCGAAGGACCGCGGATGATGACGCAGGTCATCGGCATCGCCTGCGCCGAGGTGCGCATCGGCATGCCGGTGCGGGCGCGGATCGTTACCGACAACGACGAGCCACGCCTGGTGTTCGAACCCGTTTCCGAAACG
>DATBCD010000049.1:0-35274 GCA_036270655.1 Burkholderiaceae bacterium | reverse complement strand
GGGCAAGCGCGGTGCCGAGCTCCGAGCCGGGTCCGGCGCCGGCCTGCCCGGCAAGCGCGGCCGCCTCGTCCCGCGCGGGGCGGGGGGCCGGCGCATCGCCGGCGAGCCACTCGCATTCGGCGCGGCCGCATAGCAGCACGCCGAGGCTCAGCCGGTCGGCCGCCTGAATCAGCAAGGCCTGCCCGCGATCCAGGCACTGCCGCGCGGCACCGGCCGCCTGCTGCCGCGCATGGGTCAGCCCGAGGTAACCCAGCACCTGTCCCTCGGTGCGGCTGTCGCCGATGCGCTGCGCGACCACCAGCGCGGCTGCGTAGGCCGACTGCGCCTGCGTCAGGCGGCCCGCCGCGTCATGCACCAGCCCCAGGTTGCACAGCACGATGCATTCGAGGCGCGCATGGCCGAGCTCTCGCGCCGCCGCCAGGGCGGCTTCCGAAACGCGGTCCGCGTCGTCGAGGCGGCGCTCGACGTAGTGCAGCACGCCCAGATTGCACAGCGTGTTGCCCTCGAGCTGGCGGTGGCCCAGCTCGCGGGCGATCAGCAGCGACTCCTCGTAGCGCGAGCGGGCCTCGTCCATCCGGCCGTGAGCGGCGTGCAGGCTGCCGAGGTTGCCGAGCAGGCTGCCCTGCCAGCGCCGGTCGCCGCTGCGGCGCGCCAGCGCCAGGGCGGCTTCATAGTGAACCTGGGCCTCGTCCATCCGGCCCAACTCGAATTCCACGTTACCCAGCTCGTTGAGCGCGCCACATTCGAGGTCCGCGTCGCGCGCCTCGCGCGCCAGCTCGAGCGCGCGGGCGTGCTCCGCGCGCGCCTCGTCCGTACGGCCCGCGCGTGCGAGCAGCGAGGCCCGTCGCACGGTGGCGCTGGCCACGCAGTGCAGGTCGCCGGCCGCGCATGCGTGCGAAAGCGCGGCGTCGAACTGCTGGGCGGCTGCCGCCTGCATGCCTGAGCCCTCGAGGGCGGCGCCGAGCACCGCATGCGCGTGCGCCGCGGCAGCGCCCTGCAAGGACGGCATCGCGCAGACCGCCTGGGCCAGGTCGACCCCGGCCTTGAATGGTCCCTGTCGGCTCAACGCGGCCCAGGCGCCGTCGAGCGCTCCGGCCGCGCCCGCCGCGTCACCCGCAGCAACGTTGCGCCGACAGGCCACGACCAGGTTATTGAGCTCCGCGCAGCCTTTTTCCACCGCGCGCTTCGGCCCGAGCGCCCCGAACCATTCGCCGTGGCGCCGCTGGGCCGCCAGAAGCGCGCCGGGGCCGCTGCCCGGATATCGGCCTTCGGTCTGCAGGTGCTCGCCGGCATAAGCCTGCACGCTCGCCAGCAAGTCGAAGCGCCCGCCGCCGCAGGGGCGCACGAAGGATTTGTCGACCAGCGACTGCACGACGTCAACCGGCCACGGCGGATCGGCAATCGACGACAGGTCGACCGCCGCTTCGACCGCCTCCAGCGTGAATCCACCCTCGAACACCGAACACTGCGCCAGCGCCGTCTTGTCGGCCGCGGACAGCAGATCCCACGACCAGTCGAAGGCGGCGCGCAGCGTCGCCTGACGGTCGAGCCGGCCGCCGCTGGAAGTGAGCAGCCGGAATCGCTCGCTCATGCGGGCCAGCAGCGCACGCGGCGGCAGCGTGCGCACCCGCGCGGCGGCCAGCTCGATGGCCAGCGGCAGGCCGTCGAGCAGCCGCACCAGCGGCGGGATCGCTGCCGCGTCTTCGGGCGTCGACTCGAAATCGCGCTGGGCCGAGGCGGCCCGGCGCATGAACAGGGTCTCGGCTTCGTCCGGCGCCAGCGGGCCGATCGCCAGTGCTTCCTCGCCGGCGATGCCCAGCACTTCGCGCGAAGTGACCAGGAAGCGCGCCTCGCCCGCCCGCTCGAGCCAGCGCCCCAGTGTTTCCTCGGCATGACGGGCGACCTGCTCGAAGTTGTCCAGGATCACCAGGCACGCGCCGCGGCCGGCGATCGCGTGGCCGAGTTGCACCACCGGGTCGTCCTTGCCGAGCGGTACGTTCAAACCCAGCGCGACTGCATTGAGCACGCCTTCGAAACTACGAGCGGGCGCCAGATCGCAGAACCAGACGCCGCCGCGAAGTTGACCGCTCCGCGACCAGCCGAAACGAATCGCCAGCCGGGTCTTGCCGCAACCGCCGATGCCCAGCAACGAGATCAGCCGGGCACCCAGGTCGAAGCGCCGCTCGAGCTCGCGCAGGGCGTCCACCCGGCCGACGAACACGTCGCGTTCGGCCGGCAGTGTCACCCGTGCTTCATGCGTCAGCCCCTGCGCCCCGACGGCACCCGGATCTGCCGGGTCCGGTGGCGGCCGCGCCGCGCCGCCAGGCGCCGCCACCCCCGCCGGCGCCGCTCTCGGATCGGCCGCGGCCTCGTCGCCCAGGATCGCCGTGAAGCGGTACCCGCGCCCAGCGATCGTGCAGATCGCTTGCGGCCCGAGCAGCTTGCGCAAGGCGCTGATCTGCACCTGCAGGTTGTTCTCCTCGACCACGAGGCCAGGCCAGACGAGATCGAGCAACTCGCCCTTGCTGACCAGGCGATCGCGCCGCTCGATCAGTGCCAGCAGTACATCGAAGGCGCGCGCGCCGAGGAAAGCAGGCACGCCGTCCACGAGCAGCTGCCGTTCGCGGGGGCGCACTTCGGCGCGGCCGAAACGGAGGGCTTCGGACACGCGAACTCCTCAACCTCTTGATTGGAACCATCGCATTCTGGACAACCCGCGGGCCTCACGCAAGTGATCCAGCCACGACGTACACTGGTCGCCCGTCGACAGCACCCGCTGGAACGGATCTCGGGTCGGGTTGACACTCGGAGCCTCCTTGGCCGATTCATCGCCGGTCTGCGACGATCGCCTTCGCGCCAGCGGCGCGCCTGCCCGGGTCCATGCGGCGCTGGGCGCGCTCGTGCTCGGCGCGCTCGGCATCGTCTACGGTGATATCGGCACCAGCCCGCTGTATACGCTGAAGACGGCCTACGAATGGGCCGGCAGCTCGGCGCCCGACGTTGCGCTCGGCCTGCTGTCGCTGATCGTGTGGACGCTGATCATCACGACTTCGATCAAGTACGTGGCACTGGTGATGCGCGCCGACAACGACGGCGAGGGCGGCATTCTGGCGCTGATGGCCCGTGTCGGGATAACGCGCCAGGACGGCACCGGCCGCGGCCGCGGGGCGGTGATCGCGCTCGGCATGCTCGGCGCCGCACTGCTTTATGGCGACGGCGCCATCACGCCGGCGATCTCGGTGCTGAGCGCACTCGAGGGCCTGAAGCTGCCGATGCCCCTGCTTGCGCCGTACGTCCTGCCGCTGTCGGTGCTGATCCTGCTGGGCCTGTTCCTGCTCCAGCGCAGGGGAACCGCGGTGATCGGCCGCCTGTTCGGCCCGGTGATGGTCGTATGGTTCCTGACGATCGGCGTCCTGGGCTTGATCGCGGTGTCGCAACAGCCGTCCGTGCTGATGGCGCTGGATCCGCGCTTCGGGATCCATTACATCGGCGCCCACGGATTGCGCGGCTTTACCGTGCTGGGAGCCGTGTTCCTGAGCGCGACCGGCGCCGAGGCGCTGTACGCCGACATGGGCCACTTCGGCGCGCGCCCGATCCGCCTCGGATGGTATGGCATCGTGCTGCCCTGCCTGCTGCTCAATTACGCCGGACAGACCGCGCTCGTGATCCAGGGCAGGGTGCCCGCCAACGCGAACCCCTTCTTTCTGCTGGGGGCGAGCTGGCTGCAGCTGCCGATGGTGCTGCTTGCGACGGTGGCCACCATCATTGCCAGTCAGGCGATCATCAGCGGCGTGTTTTCGATGACGCGCCAGGCGGTTCAGCTCGGCCTGTGTCCTCGCCTGAGCATCACGCAGACTTCGGCCGAAGGCTACGGGCAGATCTACGTCGGCTCGGTTAACTGGCTGCTGATGATTTTCACGCTCGGGCTGACCATCGGCTTCGGCTCATCGGACCGGCTGGCGGCGGCGTTCGGCATCGCGGTCTCGCTGACGATGCTGCTGACTACGCTGCTGATGGTCCGGATGATGCGCGAACGATGGCACTGGAGCCCGGCGGCCGTGCTCGCGGTGGCGGGCACGCTCGCCGTCGTGGACGTCGCCTTCGTGGGTGCCAACCTGACCAAGGTTTTCGACGGCGGCTGGGTGCCGCTGCTGGCTGCGGCGGCCGTTTTCACGATGATGGGTGCCTGGCGGAGCGGGCGCGGCGCGATGCTCAGGCAGCTCGAACGCGAAACGATGCCGCTGGCCTTGTTCATCGGCGGCGCCTCCGAGCTGCGCCGGGTCCCGGGTACCGCGGTCTACCTGTCACGCCGCATCGACGTGGTGCCGCTGGCGATGCTGCACAGCCTGAAGCACTACAGCGTGCTGCACGAGCGCAACGTGATCCTGAATGTCGAAACCGAGCAGGTGCCGCGCATTGCGCGCCGCGATCGTATCGTCGCGACGGCGCTCGGCGGGCGTT
Source organism: Burkholderiaceae bacterium (assembly GCA_036270655.1). GTDB lineage: Bacteria > Pseudomonadota > Gammaproteobacteria > Burkholderiales > Burkholderiaceae_F > VBCK01. The sequence goes on along the minus strand of DATBCD010000049.1, from coordinate 30,813 downwards.
TCTACCGGATCGTGTTGCGCTACGGATTCATGGAGCAGCCCGACGTACCGGCGGCGTTCGCCGATTGCTCGCTCGACGGCGAGGGCTTCGACATGATGCGCACGTCGTTCTTCGTTTCGCGCGAGAACGTTTGCGTCGCGCCGCACGGGCGGCTCAATCCGGTGGTCCGCCGCCTGTTCATCTGGATGCATCGCAACGCGAACGACGCCACGGAGTTCTTCCGGATTCCGCGCAATCGCATCGTCGAGCTCGGCGCGCGCATCGAGCTGTGACGTGACCGCTTGATGGCCGATGGAACCCCTTTTTGCGGGTTCCGTTGAGCGCTCCGCTCAATTCAAGGGTCAAACGACAGGCCGCGTTCTCTTGAGCGAGCGGTGAATTCATCCCGCTAACGCGCTATTTCGCTTGATGCGCGTCAAGTCCGCGCGGCCCGCAAAGCGTCTTCCAGGCAGGGCCGTGCCTGCTTGTTGAGAAGCGTTCCGGCCAGACGACTCTACCGTGTCTCCCGACCATTCCGCCCGGTTCCGTCGCGGTGCCCCTTGTTTCTGTTCGCATTTTGCGCGACTGATTGAAACGCTCCGAGAGAGGGGATCTCGGCCGACCGCGCAAATGAGAAGCATTGCGCAGCCCGGTACCCCACCTTGAAGGCCCCTGAAGGTGGGGTCACTACGTATTTTCATTCCTTCAACGACCGTTTACTAATCCGCCCGGATGAGCCATTCCGATCCCGCAAGGTTGGGGTACCGAGTCAACGCGATTGAAGGCACGCGATGACGCAGAAGCGGGATGGAGATGACTTGAGCGAAGGTTGATTTGCAAGACCGGTGAAAGTTTGGATCGCTGCATTTTTCTCGCGTGGGGGGATCAAATGAAGAGGCGTTATTTGTTGTTATGCAGTGCGCTGGCCGCGCTCGGTTTCAGTGCAGCCAGCCAGGCAGCAGTCAGGAATCTGTATCTGGCCGCTACCGACGGCTACGTCTACATGCCGGACGACGGCGCCGGCACGGGCAATCCGCTCAAGGTATGGATCCGCGGTTTCGTCGGCGACACGGCGCCAGGGGCTTGTTACAGCACCGGAACTCCAGCCCCCGGGGACTTTACGCCGCATCCGAACGCATGCCCGAAAGGGGCAGCGCTGCAGGGCAAAGCCTCGCTGCCGGCGCCGATCATCGACGTCAATGTGGGCGACGACGTTTTCGTGACGCTGTCGAACGTGGGCAACCTGGAGAACGTCGCGCCCGACCCGCACACGATCCACCTGCACGGCCTGAAGAGCGCCACACAGAACGACGGATTCAACGAGTCGGCCTGGGCCGTTCCGATCGGCTACGCGGCAACCTACTACTTCAAGGCCGAGCGGGCCGGCAGCTTCATGTACCACTGCCACGTCGAGGCCAGCGAGCACGTGCAGATGGGCATGTACGGTGCGCTGATCATCCGCCCGGTCAAGCATGACCCGATCGGGCAGCTGCTTCTGGGCAACAACTACCCGGCCAACACGCAGACGGTGTTCGGCGGCGGCTTCAACGACTACTTCGACCTCGGTCCCGACGGCAAGCCGCAGGAATACGTGATGCTGCTCACGGAGCTCGACCCGGTCTGGCACGAAGGCGTGCTCAGAAACTTCACGAACACCGCCACGGGCAGTTGCAACGGGCAGTTCGAGTTGAAGAACAACCAGGGCGGCGTGTCGCGCTGCATCGACCTGACCACGTTCAATCCGAGCGACTTCCTTCCCCGTTACTGGTTGGTCAACGGTCGCTCCTACCCCGACACGCTGCAGCTGAATGGGCTTTCCCCAGACCAGGGGCCGGCCGCTCCCGGCGCGGGCCCTCCGATCGGTTATTTCCCTTGCGCCAATCAACCCGTGGCCACCTGCAACAACAACCTGGTTACGTATCGTACTTTCATCGACGTGAAAATGGGCAATAAGGGCGCGGCCCCGGGTACCGGTCCCCGCTTTCTGATACGCGTGATCGGCATGGGCTTCACGCACAACGCGCAGCACTTCCACGGCTTCCTGGTCACCCAGGTGGGCGAGGATGCGGAGCCGCTTCCGTTGTGGCAGCAGCACCCGCAGCAGACGCTGAACGTGGCCTCGGGCAAGACGTACGACGTCATCATCGCGCCCGACTGCCTGGCCGGTTTCGGGCTGGACTCGGTCGCATCGCATAGTCCCGGCGAGGCGATGGTGAACGGTGCCACGTCCGGGCCGGCGGGCTCGGCGCTGTGGGACAACGGCCCGCCGTTGGGCATCGTCAGCGAGCCGGTCTTCCCGATTGGAGGCGATCTGAGCGTCCAAGTCTGGCCCGTGCACAGCCACTACGACTACACGGTCACCAACAACGGCGCGTATCCGGGCGGGGCGCTCCAGGTGATCCGTGCGAGCAACGCGAATTGCAAGTAATGATCGAGGTCCGGAACCGAGCGCAATGACCGGCGCCGGGGCGGGCGCAAAGCGCGCCCCGGCGATCAGACGAGGGAGCGTCTATGAGGCACGGAAGGTTAGCTGCATGCGTCGCATGGGTCATGGTCGGCCTTTGCGGGACAGCCGGCGCGCAACCGCGGAACCAGGCCGCGGTCGCCGTCCAGGCGGCGGGCTCCGGGGCGACCCAAGGCAGCGCCATCGAGAAGGCGCGCGAAGCCAGACTGACGGTCGACCGGGCCGTTATGGCGGCGAACGGCTCGATGCTGGAGGTTCGTTTCACGGTTCCGCCCGCTGCCACGACGCAATGGATTCCGACAGATCAGAAGGACACCTACGTGGTCGATGAGACGAGCGGCGAGAGGTTCTTCGTGCTGAACCTGGTGCGAATCGGGCCGGCGGCGCAGGTGCGGATGCCCAAGGGTGGGGGCTCCAGTTACGTGATCTTCGACAACCGCCACGAGCGTCTGAAGCCGGGTGCCACGATCACGGTGGTCATCGGCGCACTCAAACAGGAACACGTGAAGGTGGCCGAGCAATGAAAGAGACTGTGCGGTGGGCGGGCGTGGCGCTGCTGGCGCTGGTTGCGCAACTGACGACGGGGGCCAGCGCCGTCGAGCCGGATGCGAAGGCGGCGGCTCCGGCGGTCGACATGACGGAGACCGACATGAGCCATACCGGCAGCACGCCGGAGGGCAAGGTCACCGTTCCGTGGAACTTGCTGGGAGGCGCTGTCGGCGACCGGACGGTGAGCGGCGTTCGAGTGGAGCTCTACGTGCTGCAGGCACACGACACCGACAAGCTGAAGCCAGGCGATCCGAACCATGCATTCACGGTGGCGCTCAAGGACGGCAACACCAGCGAATTTCTGAAGCAGGGCGAGGTGTCGATCGAGGTGACCGACAGCTCGGGGTCGGTCCAGCGCGGCGAGATGTCCACGCGCTCGAGCGGCATTTTCCGAACCGGCGTGGCACTGCCGGCCCCGGGGCGATACCGGGTCACTATCGCTTTCAAGGCTGCGGGGCGGACGGGGCAGGCGGATTTCCCGTATGTATACCGCCCCGTCACCGAGGCAATGCAAACGCATCATCACTAGCACATCGAGGGGCTCGGCATGGTCAAGCTATCTGTTTGGAGAGCGTGCGTCGACTTCGCGGCCGCCGCGGCCGCAAGGTCCCGGTGCTGGATCTGGCCCGGTCTGCTGCTGCTGCCCCTGTCGGGCAATGCCCCGGGGCAAGGCAATGCGTATCCGCATCAGACCGCGCTGGCAGCGGCGGCGGCCACGCGGACCGAGCACGCTTATTTCGTGCCCGATGTGGTGCTCACGGACAGCGACGGCAAGACCGTCGCGCTGCGCCCGTTGACCGAAACCAACCAGCCCGTGATGCTGGACTTCATCTACACCAGCTGTACGGCGACCTGCCCTCTGCTGAGCGAGACCTTCGCGCAGGTTCAGCGCGAGCTCGGTGCCGGCGCTGCCGGACTGCGGATGATCTCGATCTCGATCGATCCGGAATACGACACGCCCAAGGTCCTTCGCACCTACGCGCAGACCTATCATCCCGGAACGCAGTGGCGCTTCCTGACCGGCAACCCGAAGGACATCACCGAGGTTCAGCAGGCGTTCGAGGCCTATCGCGCCAACAAGATGGATCACGCCGCGATCGTGTTCCTGCGGTCCGCTCCGGGCAAACCCTGGGCCCGGTTCGACGGCCTGGTGGACCCCGCCACGCTGGTTCGCGAATATCGGGCCATGCAGCGCTGACCGGACCTTCCAAGTCTGCTGCGCGATGCACGTGCGGAACGCCTTACTGCTTGCCTGTCGCGCGCTGGTGGCGCTATGGCTGTGTGCTGCGGGGTCCGCCGCCGCCCAGTCGATGAGCGCTATGAATCTGGGAATGAAGGAAGGCGGTCCCGGCGGCATGTGGGACGACCTGACGTCCGATCTGTCGAACGACTCGGCTGGCATGCGCATTTACCGCAAGGGGCTTCTGCCCGGCGAGCGCCCGGCGGTGGCGACCCGCGCCGGATCGGCCGTGGCCGCCGGCCAGGTCGCCTGCGCCAACTGCCATCAGCGCTCGGGGCTGGGCGCGCGCGAAGGCCAGCAGGTGATACCAGCCGTTGCAGGCGCAGTGCTGTACGCGCCCAAGCCGGGCCTTCGGTCTGCCTATACCGACCAGACGCTGGCGGTCGCGATCCGGGAAGGCGTCGATCCGGACGGCCGGCCGCTGAGCCCGTTGATGCCACGCTACGCGATGCAGGCCGACGAGCTGGCCCAGCTGATCGATTACCTGAAGACGCTCGCGCCCCGTCCGTCGCCTGGCGTCGCCAACTCCGTCGTGCATCTGGCGACCGTGGTCACCGAGGACGTGGCGCCCGCAAGAAAACAGGCGATGCTCGAGGTGATGCAGGGCTACCTGCAGGACCTCAATGAGGCATCAGTGAACAACACCGCCGAGCAGCCGGGGCACGTGGCGCAACCGGGCTCGAAGCCGCCGCTGCGCTGGCAGCTTCACGTCTGGTCGCTCACCGGCACGGCGCAGAACCGACGCACTCAACTGCAATCCTATTATGCGCAGCAGCACGTATTCGCCCTGGTCGGCGGGTTGAGCACCGATACGTGGCTGCCGATTCATCAATTCTGCCAGCAGCAGAAGGTGCCTTGCCTGTTTCCCAACACCAGCGTACCGGTGTCCGACCGGCCCGCCTTCTACGCGATGTATTTCGACAAGGGATCGGTGCTGAAAGCGCAGATTCTTGCGCGGTACTTTGCCGACCACGCTCAGGAGTTTTCCTCCGGACACATCGTCCAGGTGCTGCCGGGCAACTGGAGTGGCTACGAGCCGGCGGCGGCGCTGCGTCAGGCCATGGGCCGGGTCAAGGCGCATCGCGTGGTCGACCAGGTCGTTCAGCCCGGCGCCGGCCTGCCCACCGGGTTCTGGCGCCAGGTGCTGGACCAGGACAACGTCTCCGCACTGATCCTGTGGGGCGAGGGCTCGGACCTCACGGGGCTCGCCGAGCTCGCCGGCGACAGGCCGTTGCCGCCGGTGTTCCTGGCCGATGACCCGACCACGGGAAAGCCGCTGCCGTCAGACCGGCGTCTGAATGACCGGCTGCGATTCATCTCGACGCTGGATCCGGCCGCGGCGACGCCCGCCGCAGCGCCCTGGTCGGCCTGGATGAAGGCGCATCACCTGGTCGAGACCGACGCGCTGCTCCAGGCCAACACCTATTTCGTGATGAGCCTGATCGACGAAGCGGTCCGCGCCAACGCGGGGGACTTCACGCCGGAACACCTGATCGAGCGCATCGAGTACTCGGTGGGCAGCGTGGTGCCCCATCCGATGCTGGCCTCGCTGAGCCTTGGAATGGGGCAGCGCTTCGCGGCCAAGGGCGGTTACATCCTGACGCTCCGCACCGATGCAAACGCAGGCCTCGCAGCGCTGACCGATCTGGTCGTCCCTTGATGCGTGTTCGACGATAGTCGGCCCGAAAAGGATCAGCCCTAATCGCTCGACGCCGCTGCCTCGTAGGTCCATCCTTCGGGGGCGCTCAGACGGTCTGCCCGCGCTTTTCCTGGAGCGCGCGCCGAAGCGAGCGTTGCCGATTCGAAGGGCCATGGGCCCGCAGGGGCCGTCCGCTCGGGCGTGTAGATCGAGATCCCTTCGAGGCGAACCGCGTCGTGCCTGGCGCTGCTCGAAACCGGAATCCGGGGCGACTCGGCCGCCTTCGGGGCCGGTTGAAACGCAACCAGTGCCATCAACAGCGCACCGGCCGCGAAACCCGTGAATCCGACCAGCACGGGGGAAATCACTCCGAATGGCGTACGCAAAGCGGTGGATGCGAGCTTCATCTGATAACTCCCGAATTGAAATCTTTCGAAGAAACCGGAACCCGCGCGGGAATCCGGACCCCCAGGAGCGTCGGCGGGAACTTGTCCGGCGGCGTCTCTGATGGAGGAATCGTTGCAGAGGCGTGGTGGCCGGGCTAGTGACCAAGGACACATCGTCGCGCGTGCCCGGTCGAACGTCGCATCGGCAGTGAGCCGATCGCGCGGCCGGGCCGCGCCTAGGTCGTAGCGCGGTCCAGCAGGGCGCGTATCGCACGTACTCGCCCTGGGTCCAGGCATTCCTCGCGGTCGGTTTCGGCGCAGAGCGCCCCTCGAAAACCCAGGTAGTCGGGCCCGAGCGCGGCCAGCGGGCCCACATCGTCCGTGCGCAACGAGCCCGCCAGGCCGACCAGCAGCCCGGCGGTGCGAGCCCGCTGGACGAAATCGGCCAGCCAGTCCTGGTCGGTCCAGTCCCGCAGGCTGCCTGCCTCCTTGTTGGCCGTATCGAGCATCACGCCGTGCCAGCCGGCGGCCGCCAGGTCGGCAGCGACGTCCAGTGGAGGCGAGCGGTCGGCAAACAACACCGCGATCAGCGGCACGCCGGCCAGCGGCGGCAGCGCTCTGATTCTCGAAAAGTCGATCGGCTGCTCGAAGACTCCGATCTTGACGAAGTCCGCTCCACAGTCGCAGTTGCGCCGCGCGGCGCGGCGCAGCCGTTCCGTATCCAGCGGCAGGTCTCCGACCGTGGCGCTCACCGGGCGCCGCCCGCCGACGGCAGCAGCGATCGCGCGCAGCGTGGCGGGCGAGACCGCGCCGAGCGCTCCGACCGATGGCTCCTTGGCGTCGATCAGATCGGCCCCGGCCTGGACCGCGAACAGCGCCTCTTCGGCCGAGCGCACGCTGGCGAGCATCCGCACCCTGGGTAACCGGTTCATCGGGTCGGAGCGCGCCCCTCGCGGTGGGCGGCGATTGCTTCCATCAACCAGCTCCACGCCTGCAATTCGGCCTCACCCGCGGTCTTGTCGATCGCGATCTTCAGGTATTCGAGCTCGGCCTCGAGCTTGCCGGGCGGCAGGATCGACAACCGGCTGACCAGTATGGCCGCCTCGATCACGGCGGCCTGGGCCCGGTTGAAACCCTGAAATGGCGCGTGCGTCTCACGGTGCACCGAGCGGCAGCGCAGGCGCGGGCGCTGCGGGTCGTCAACCAGCTCGACCAGCTCGATCTCCTCGTGCGCAAGGCTCGAAGCAAGCCGAACGCCATCGATGCGGGTCGCGGCGACCAGCGGCCAGTCGCGCCGCCCCACGATGGAGCCGGCGAACACGCGCACGTCGTCCGTGGTGTTGATCACCGCCACGCGCGACTGCAGCAGCAGCTCCAGCGTCAGCGATGGCCTGAACGGCGCCAGCACGACCGATTCTGCCTCGCGGCGCACTCCCAGCGGCGTGACCTGCGTTCGCTCCGCCTCGCCGCGCACGGTCACGATCGTCTCGAAGATCCGGTTCATGTCGGCCTCATTTGCGCGCCACCCGCTTTCGGCGCGCGGCCAGCGTCGGCCCTGGCGCCCGCTGCACCAGCTTATCTTCGTGCGGCTGCTCGGTGGCGCAGCCCCAGTCGAGCTCCTCGTCCTGAGCGTAGCGCTTGCCCAGCTGCCAGGCGATCTGCGCGCGCGCCAGCTCCACGCCCAGGTAAAACGCATGCGCGCCGTCCTGCTCGACGTCGAGCTGCGCATACAGCTGGTACGGATCGGCGGCCACCGAGAGGCCGTCGCGGTTGAAAAGGTGGATGCCGCGCTCGCCGACCTGGATCCGGAAGTTGGGGTCGCGCACGTCGGCCGCGATCTGGGCGATCTCTTCGCTCGAGTAGGGAAATGGTCGGCGCGCGTGTACCGTCAGCAGCTGGTCGGTCAGATCGCGCGGCAGCGACTGCGACTGGCGGGCTGCATACATCATGCGCCGGGCCCAGTCGGCCTCGCGCACCGCGCGCCGGCAGTGGGGGCTAACCTCGGTGGTCAGGATCGCGTTCAACCTCAACTCGACCGCCACGCCCAGCAGCACGGCCGTGACGCCGCTGGAGTCGGCGTCGGTAAGCTCGGTGACGTTGCCCGTGCCCATCAGGATCGGCACGTCGGGCTCGAGCTCGCGCAGCCTCTGATAACGCAGCAGCGAGCGGGCAAAACCGAACTGGATCGGCTCCAGGATCGGATCGGCCAGGAAGGGACGGCCGCGCCGGCGCATCGCTTCGATCGCCTGCTGCAGCGACGCCAGATCGCCCGCTTCGGACGGAATCAGCACCGGCGTGGACTGGACCTGATCCACCAGATCGATCGAGTCGGCTTTCAGGCTCAGCAGGTAATCGGCGCCGGCACGGCCGCCGGCGAGCAGTTCCTCGCGTTCCAGCGAATCGACGCTGACCCGAAAGCCCGCGCCGCGCAGCGCCTGCACGGCTTCGGCCAGGTGCGGAAAGGGCGTGTCCGGCAGGCAGCCCAGATCGATCACGTCGGCACCGTCGCGCCGGTAAGCCTGCGCGCGCGCCAGGATCGCCTCAAGGCCCAGGTTTGGTGCGTCGACGATCTCGGCGAAGATCTGCACGTCGTAGGCCGACAGGTCCACGGCTTTGCGCAGGCGGCCGAAGTGCTCCGGCAGGTCGCGCAGCTCGTCGGGTCCCCGTTCCATGCGAACGCCCAGAGCCTGGCCGAGCGCCTCCAGGTCGCCGCGGCAGCGGCCCGGGACGATCACCCGGTCGGTGCCTACGCTGCGCGTGAAATGCCGTCCAATGAAGTCGGCGGTCATCAGGCCAGCCACGTTGATCGGGAGCCGCACCACGTCATAAGTGAACTCGTCGGCAGCCAATTGCTCGAGCTCGCTCCGCAGATTGCGCTCGGCCAGTTTGCCCGTCAAAAAAACGATGTGCTCCGGCATGCACTCGAGCGCTCGGATCGCCGCAGTCCAAAGGAAGCCGCCAGTGTAAAGAACCGCCGGCGCCGGTCCCAAAGCTCAGTAAGATGCCGGATTTGCCCGGCCGACCTGAGCCACGCCCGCCTCGATGTTGAACCTTCCCCCCGGAATACGGTCGCTGCTGCTGATCAACGTGGCGATGTTCGCGCTGCAATACCTGGGGCACGGCACCCTGGAGGCGTACTTCGCGTTGTGGCCGATCAGCAGTGGGCGCTTTCAGATCTGGCAGCTCGTGACGTACAGCTTCCTGCACGACACGCATACCCCGTTTCACCTGCTCTTCAACATGCTCGCGCTCTGGATGTTCGGATCCGATGTCGAACGGGTCTGGGGTCGCAATCGCTTCCTGACCTATTACTTCGTCTGCGTGCTGTCGGCCGGCCTGACCCAGATCCTGTTCACCGACCTGGCCCACTCGACCGTCGAAACGATCGGGGCTTCCGGCGGCGTGTTCGGCCTGCTGCTGGCGTTCGGCATGATGTATCCGCACCGCACGATCCTGCTGATCTTCCCGCCCATTCCGATGCCGGCGTGGCTGTTCGTGGCGGTGTACGGCGCGCTCGAGCTCTGGTTCGGGGTGTCCGGAATCGAGCGCGACGTGGCGCATTTCGCCCATCTGGGCGGCATGCTGGGCGGCTACCTGATGATCCGCTTCGGCCGGTCCCGTCGCCGCTGAGACGGGACCGGTCAGTCGGACCCGCTCAATCCGCCTTGGGCTTCCACAGCCCGAGCATGGCGCCGGTCGGATCGGTGATGATGCTGAAGTGCCCGGCCCCCATCACCTCGGTGACGTCCTTCACGACCGTCGCGCCGAGCGACTTCGCCTTCTGGGTGGCGGCGGCGATGTCGTCGACCAGGACGTAGGCGAGCCACGTCGACGGTGCGCCAGGCATCGGGTGCTTCAGCATGCCGCCTCCGGTTCCTTCCCCGACGCCGATCATCGTGTAGGTCTCGGCTCCCATCGGAACGTCCTCGAGCTTCCAGCCGAACAGCTTGCCGTAGAACGTCTTCGCTTTGCCGATATCGGTGGTGTTCAGTTCCACATGTACGAACGGATTTGCCATGGCAGATCTCCAGACGAAGCTGCGGGCCGCCGATCCTACGCGGGCTATGTTTCCGCGCTGTGGCTCTTGGAGTCGGCATCGGCAGCCGAGCGCCACCCGCAGCGGGCGTGCAGGCCGGCGCGGAATTTCTCGCGCTCCTCGGGCGTCATGCTCTCCAGGCGCTCGGACAGCCGCGCGCGCCAGTGCAGATGCGCACCGCCCCTGCCGCGAAAGCCGCCCACCAGCAGCCGGCACAGCACCAGCAATCCGAGCGCCTGGACAAAGCTGATCGGGTGCCAGCCGAACAGGTCCGGCGCAAGCCAGTTCCACAGGCCCATTACGGCCAGCCCGAGCGCGGCCACGACGACAACGATCAAACCGGCAATCTTCAAGCCCCACTTCAAGCGGTTCCCACTCATGACCCGTTTCCTTCCTGCGATTCGAATTCGCGGTAGATCTGCCGCAACCGGTTGCGAAGATGCTGCACCGCGTAGCGTTTGCGGGACAACAGCGTGTTGATGTTCTGACCGGTCTGCGCCGCCAGCTCCCGAAAGCTCCGCCCTTCCAGCTCGTGCGCGATGAACACGTCGCGCTGCTCCGCCGGCAGCTCTTCCAGCGCCGCATCCAGTTCCTGCACCAGCACGCGGCGCGCGTAGCGGGCCTCCGGCCCTGCCTGCGACGACGGCAGCAGCTCGGCCAGCGCGGCCAGCCCGTCCCCGCCGTCCGCGTCGGCCGCGACCGCCGTCGGCGCGGACGAGCGCCGGCGGAACCGGTCGATGATCCGATTGCGTGCCACCTGGAACAGCCAGGCTCCGACCTGCTCGATCGGTCGCACCATGCGCACCGATTCGACCAGTTCACTGAACACGTCCTGCAGGATGTCTTCGGCGTCGCCCGGGTCCGACACCCTGCGTCGGATGAAGCTCCCGAGCCGCTTGCGCTCGCGAGCGAACACCTCGGCGATTTTCCTGTCCTGGTCAGCCATCAAGCGATCCAGGGGCTGGGCCGCATCCATGGAACTGAAGACGGCCGGCACGCGGAAATATTGCAAGGACAATCCGCCGGGCCCCGGGCCGCCGGGAAATCGGCCCGCGCAGCCGCTTTTCAAGGAGGCTGCTCAGCCGCTGACGTCGCAAACGAGCACGGTCGACCCGTCGGTCGTGGTGTTCAGCTGCACCTTGATGTCGCCGTGCCGGTCGGTGCGGGTGGACGGCGCCGACGCGGCCCAGGCCTGAAGTGCGTTGCGCTGCCCGGCTTTCAACGGACCGAAGTCGAGCCCCCAGACGGCCAGGCTGCACTCCAGTTCGCAGGTCGATGCGTAGAGCGAACGCGCCGCGACACCCGCAACCGAGACGCCGTCCCTCAGCGTCGCCGTTGCGGTCGAGTAACCGTGACTGCGCTCGACCGCGTAGGTCCGGACCGAGGCCGGATGGGCCGCCACGAATGTCTCGCCAGCGTCCTGCCTGCCGATCGAGCGCATCAGCGCGCCGGCCAGCGGGTGCCCATAAAGGAACACGCAGGTCCTGAACGCCGCCTCCAGACCGGTCAGCTCGTCCCCCCGTGCGTGAGCGCCCTGGCCAGAACTCCCCTCTCCCGCTTGTGCGAGAGGGCCCCAACCAGAACTCCCCTCTCCCGCTTGCGCGAGAGGGCCCCAACCAGAACTCCCCTCTCCCGCTTGCGCGAGAGGGCCCCAACCAGAACTCCCCTCTCCCGCTTGCGGGAGAGGGGCGGGGGAGAGGGCGTGCGCCGCCCCGGCTAGCAACAAGCCCAGGCAAGTGCTCGATTCGAACTTCATTTCGGGCCCCAAACAGCGGCCCGGCTCGCCGCGGACCGCCTACGAAATCATACCGGCCGCGACCGTGTCGAAGCTGGTGGGGTCGACCAGGATGAAGCTGCCGGTCGCCCGCAACGACTCGTAGGCATCGGCGGCGATCGGGTGCTGGGTCGAGATGGCAAGCTGCGCGATGCCGTTGGGTTCGACCGGACCAGCGCCGGATTGCCAGGCCAGCGCTTCGATGTCCAGATGCGCGGTGACTTGCCGGACGCGCACCCTGGTTTCACGCGTGCCATGGCGCATCAGATACTCGCGGCGGGGTTCGAGCGCGCGCTGACCCAGCCAGCAGACGGTTACGTCGAACGTCGAGCGTGCCTCGGGAACGCGGTCACCGGCCCGGGCGATCAGGTCACCGCGCGAGATGTCGAGTTCGTCCGCAAACTGCACGAGCACCGACTCCCCGGCCACCGCCTGATCGAGGTCGCGCTCGCCGATGCGGATCGCCGCCACCCGACTGGTCCGACCGGACGGCAGCACGACGACCTCGTCGCCCACTGTCAGCGTGCCGCTTTCGACGCGCCCCGCGCAGCCGCGGAAGTCCGACTGGGACGGGCGGCAGATCCATTGCACCGGCAGGCGCAGCGGCGCCTGGGCGTCGGCCTGGTGCGTGGGCGCCTGCTCCAGCAGCTCGATCAACGTGGGCCCCGTGGTCCAACCCAGGCGCTCGTCCCGCTCGACCACGTTGGCCCCTTCCAGAGCCGAGATCGGGATGTAATCGGTCCGCACATGCAGCGACGGGTGCTGGTCCAGCCAGGCGCGGAAATCGGACCCGATCGACTCGAACACCGTCTGCGAATAGCCGACCAGGTCCATCTTGTTGACCGCCACGATCAGGTGCTGGACTCCCAGCAGCCCGGCAATCGTCGCATGCCGGCGCGTCTGGGCTGCGATTCCCTTGCGCGCGTCCACCAGCAGCACGGCGGCGTCTGCCGTCGATGCGGCGGTCACCATGTTGCGCGTGTACTGAACGTGCCCCGGGCTGTCGGCAATGATGAATTTGCGCTGGGCGGTGGCGAAGTAGCGATAGGCCACGTCGATCGTGATGCCCTGTTCGCGCTCGGCCACCAGGCCGTCGGTGAGCAGCGACAGGTCCGGAACCGACAGCCCGCGCCGCTGTGCGTGCTTGTGCAGCGTCGCCAGCGTGTCCGTCAGCAGCGCCTTGGTGTCGTACAGCAGGCGCCCGATCAGCGTGCTTTTGCCGTCATCGACGCTGCCGCAGGTCAGGAAGCGCAGCACGCCCCGGTCGTCGGCCGGCGCGCCCGCCGGATCGGCAAGCCTGTCCCCGCGCATTACCAGCCTCCCGGGAAATGGTCGGCGAAGGCCGGAAAAGGGGCGGGGGTGAGGGCGGCGTGGCGACGACATCCGCTCATCTCTACCGTCGCCACTTTAAAAATAGCCCTCGCGCTTGCGCTGCTCCATCGACGCTTCGGACGTCTGGTCATCCATCCGGGTGGCGCCACGCTCGGTCAAGGTCGCGTCGACGGTTTCGGCCACGATCTGCTCGTAGGTCGTGGCGCTCGACGGGACCGGGCAGGTGCAGGAAATATCACCCACAGTGCGGAACCGCACGCTCAGGCTCTCGACCGCCTCGCCTTCGCGCGCCGGCGTCAGGTCGGTGACCGGAACGAGCGCGCCGGCCCGCCGCACCACCGGGCGCACATGCGCGAAATACAGGCTGGGAACGGCAAGCCGTTCGCGCGCGATGTACTGCCACACATCCAGCTCGGTCCAGTTGCTGATCGGAAACACCCGCATGTGCTCGCCGGGCGCCACGCGCGCGTTGTACAGGTTCCAGAGCTCGGGCCGCTGATTCTTCGGATCCCATTGCCCCCAGCTGTCCCGGAAGCTGAAGACACGCTCCTTGGCGCGCGCCTTTTCCTCGTCGCGGCGGGCCCCGCCGATGCAGGCGTCGAACCCGAACTCGGCGATCGCATCCAGCAGCGTGACCGACTGATGCTTGTTTCGCGACTCATCGGGAGAGCGCAGAACGACCCGCCCCGCCGCGATCGACTGCTCGACGCCGCGCACGATCAGCCGTTCGCCCAGCTCGGCTGCCCGCACGTCGCGAAACTCGATCACCTCCGGGAAATTGTGGCCGGTGTCGATGTGCATCAGCGGGAACGGAAAGCGCGCCGGACGGAACGCCTTGGTCGCCAGGTGGAGCAGCACGATCGAGTCCTTGCCGCCCGAGAACAGCAGCACCGGACTGGCCGCCTGACCGGCGACCTCGCGCAGGATGTGGATCGCTTCGGACTGCAGCCAGTCCAGGTGCGACAGCGTGCGCGTACGCAGAGCGGCCGCGCTCACGCGCTCACCCGGATCGGGATCGCCGCTGGCCGTTGAATGTGAAGCCCGCATTCCTTGGTTTCCGGGTTTTCCCACCACCAGCGCCCGGCGCGCACGTCCTCGCCGACCGCGATGGCCCGGGTGCAGGGCGCGCAGCCGATGCTCGGATAGTGCCGGTCGTGCAGCGCATTGTAGGGGACGTCGCGGCCGCGAATGTAATCCCAGACCTGCTGCTCGCTCCAGTTGTGCAGCGGGTTGAATTTCTCGATTTGAAACGCGGTGTCCCGCGCACGCGCGGCCAGCTGCGCCCGCGACTCGCCCTGCTGCGCACGAAGTCCCGTGACCCAGGCGCGACGCCCGGCCAGCGCGCGCGTCAAAGGCTCGACCTTGCGCACCGCGCAGCAGGCCTTGCGGTTCTCGATCGACGCGTAGAAGCCGTTGATGCCGCGTTCGCGCACCAGCGCCTGCAGCGCCTGCGCGTCCGGGTAAAAGGTCTGGGTGCACCGCCCGTAGACCTGCTCGACCCGCTGCATCAGCGCGTAGGTTTCCTCCGGCAGCCGTCCGGTGTCGAGCGTAAACACCTCGATCGCCAGGTCGTGGCGCCGGATCAGATCCAGCACCACCATGTCCTCGGCGCCGAAACTGGTCGAGAATGCCGCCGGCGGCAGCGCGGCCGCTGCGCGCAGCAGCGACAGCGCCGAATCGACGTGAGCGCTCATCGCAGCGGCCGCGCGGTAAAGTCGATTCGGCGGAACGCGGGCAACGCCGGGTCCACCGACCCCTGGTACGAATCGGTGAAGTCCGAAAGCGACGCCAGCGCCTCTTCGATGTTGCGGTCGGCGCGCAGCGCGAAGCTGTCGAACCCGACGCGTTTCATGAAGAAGAGCTGGTCGCGCAGTACGTCGCCGATCGCGCGCAGCTCGCCGCGCCAGCCATGGCGGCTGCGCAGCAGCGCGGCGGTCGAAAAGCCGCGGCCATCCCCGAACACCGGAAATTGCACTGCGATCAGCCCGACCAGGCCGAACAGCGGCACCGCCTGGGCCGGTTCGTCGGTCGGTGACAGCCAGACACCCGCCGGGGCCGCGGCACCGAGGCGCTGGGGCTGCGCCAGGGCGGTCGCCAGCGGAATCAGCGCCGAGGATTCGCCGTTCCACGTCGCGCCGTCTTCGAACAGGGTCCACGAGTCGCCGACGATGTGCGCGCGGCCGTCGATCATGCGGATGATGCGGCGCTCAGGCATGCTCGAGACTCTCGGATTCCGCCGCGCCCGCGTTCGCGTACGCGGCGGTCTTGAACGGCGCCAGCCCGACGCGTGTCAGCGTTTCGACGAAGCGCTCCTCCGGTTGGCGCAGCGCGGCGTACCGCTCGAGTATCGCGGCGATCACGTCGGGCACCTGGCCGGCCGAAAACGACGGGCCGATCACGGCGCCCACGCGCGTCGAAGCCGGTTCGGGCCCGACGTCGCCTCCCAGCGTGATCTGGTAGAACTCGGCGCCCTGCTTGTCCACGCCCAGGATTCCGATGTTGCCGACATGATGGTGGCCGCACGAATTGATGCAGCCGGACATGTTCAGCGTCAGATCGCCCAGGTCGTGCACGTAATCGGCATCGTCGAAGCGCTCCTGAATCGCCTGCGCGATCGGCAGCGATTTGGCGTTGGCCAGGGAGCAGAAGTCGCCGCCCGGGCAGCACACGATGTCGGTCAGCAGCCCGATGTTCGGCGTGGCCAGCCCGAGCTCGCGCAGCTCGTTCCACAACCCGAAAAGTTCCGCCTGAGGCACGTCGGCCAGCAGCAGGTTCTGCTCGTGGGTGACGCGCAGCTCGCCGAAGGCATAGCGCTCGGCCAGTTCCGCCACTGCGTCCATGCGCCCGGCATCCAGGTCTCCCGGCGCCGTGCCGGACCGTTTCAGCGACAACGTGACCGCCGCGTATCCCGGCGCGCGGTGGGCACGGACGTTGCGGGCATGCCAGCGCGCGAACCCGGCATAAGAAGCCAGCTGCTCGGTGAGCTGCGGGGGATCGCCGACTCGCTGCTGATAGGGCGGCGGCGCGAAGCCGGCCGCGATCCGCGCCAGCTCGGCCTCGGTGGCCGTGGCCGGTCCGCCCTCCAGGTGCGCGAATTCGGCCTCGGCCTCGCGCGTGAATTGCTCGACGCCCAGCGAGCGCACCAGGATTTTGATGCGCGCCTTGAACAGGTTGTCGCGGCGGCCATAGCGGTTGTACAGGCGCAGGATCGCCTCGCAATACGACAGCATGTGCTGCCAGGGCAGATCGCGCCGGATGATCGTGCCGACCACCGGGGTGCGACCCATGCCCCCGCCGACCAGCACGTCGACGACGACGGCACCCGTGGCGTCCCGCCTCAGGTACAGACCGATGTCGTGCACCGCGGTGGCCGCGCGGTCGGCCCCGGTCGCCCCGGTCAGCGCGAACTTGAACTTGCGCGGCAGCCAGGAGAACTCCGGGTGCAGGGTGCTCCACTGGCGCAGGAGCTCGCAATAAGGTCGCGGATCGACCTGCTCGTCCGGAGCCACGCCGGCAAACGGATCGGTGGTGATGTTGCGCACGCTGTTGCCGGAGGTCTGGATCGCGTGCATCTGCACGGTCGCCAGCGCCTGCAGGATGTCCGGCGAGTCCTGCAGCCGCGGCCAGTTGAACTGGATGTTCTGGCGGGTTGTGAAGTGCCCGTAGCCGCGGTCCCAGGTCCGTGCAATGTGCGCCAGCATCCGCATCTGGCGCGACGACAGCAAGCCGTACGGGATCGCCACGCGCAGCATCGGCGCGTGGCGCTGGATGTAAAGGCCGTTACGCAGCCGCAGCGGACGGAACTCATCGTCCGTCAGCTCGCCTCGAAGGTAGCGCGCCACCTGGTCGCGGTACTGTGCGACCCGCTCGTCCACCATCCGCTGATCGAAATCGGTGTAGCGATACATCGTCAGACCAGCGCCAGTCGGGTTCCGATCAGCGTCAGCATCGCCGCCAGAAGAACGCGCAATGCCTTTTCGGGCAGGCGGTCCGCCAGAAGAGCCCCGAGCGCGATCGCCGGCACGGAACCGACCAGCAGCGCGCCCAGCACCAGCCAGTTCACGGTGCCCAGCGCCACGTGGCCCAGTCCGGCCACCAGCGTCAACGGGATCGCATGCGCGATGTCGACCGCGACCAGGCGCTTGGCGGTCAGCGTCGGATAAAGGAACAGCAGCGCAACCACGCCGATCGCACCGGCGCCGACCGAGGTCAGCGTCACCATCACGCCGATCACGAAACCCAGCGCGACCGTCGGCAGCCGGCGAACCGGGACTTCCTGGCCGCTCTGCGGGTCGGCCGGCCCCAGCGCGAAGCGGCGCCCGAGGGCCTGAATGTTCGAGCGGAACAGAAGGCTGCCGGCGGTCAGCAACAGCGCCGCAGCCAGCGCCGGGCGTAGGAAAGCCGCGAATTGGGCCGCGTCCGGGTGCCAGGCCTGTAATGCCGCGATGGTGCCGAGCGCGGCTGGAACCGACCCCAGCGTGAGCCAGCCCGTGATCGACCACTGCACGTTCCCGCGCCGCCAATGAGCGGCCGCACCGCTGAGCTTCGTCACCGATGCAAACAGCAGGTCGGTGCCGACGGCGACCTGGGCAGGCAGGCCGAATACAAGGGTCAGCAGCGGCGTCATCAGGGAGCCGCCGCCAACGCCGGTGGCGCCGACCACGGCGCCCACCAGCGCACCGCCTACGACATATTCGAAAAACACAACCAGTCCGCCCTTTACAGGTTTGGGGTGTTGTTAGAGCCTATTGGCTCGACCCGCGGCTGGGAACGATCGGATCGCAATGCCCATATGCTGGCACGGCATGATGCGGCGCAGCGTCCCTGGCGGCGCGGTTGATTTAGCGGACCGCGGCACCCATCTGCCGGACATGGAAAATACCCTCTTGCACGCCGGCAGCGACCGCGCAGAACCGGACACCGCCGATCAGGTTGCACTGGACGCCTACTCGCGAACGGTGGTCGACGCTGTGGCCAGTGTCGGTCCCGCGGTCGGGGCGATCTCGGTGCGCCGGCGCCTGGCCGACCGCGCCGGCAGGATGCACGACGTTGCGGGCTCGGGCTCCGGCTTTGCGTTCACGCCGGATGGGTTTGTGCTGACCAACAGCCACGTGGTGCATGGAGCCAGCGTGGTGCATGTGGTCTTTCCGGACGGTTCGGAGTTCGACGCCGATCCGATCGGCGACGACCCGACCACCGACCTGGCCGTGATCCGGGTGGGCGGCGGCCGTCTGGCGGCAGCCAGGCTGGGCCGTTCGGCCGCGCTGCGCGTCGGGCAACTGGCCATTGCGATCGGCAACCCTTTCGGATTCGAGAACACGGTGACGGCCGGCGTCATCTCGGCGCTCGGGCGCTCGCTGCCTGCTCGCGACGGCAACCTGATCGAAGATTTGATCCAGACGGACGCGGCGCTGAACCCCGGCAACTCGGGCGGTCCTCTGGTCAATTCGGCTTCCGAGGTGATCGGGGTCAACACCGCGATCATTCCGGGTGCGCAGGCGCTTTGCTTTGCAGTCGGAGTCGACACCGCCCACTGGGTGGTGACGCAGTTACTGGCTCACGGGCGCGTGCGGCGCGCCTTCATCGGACTGACGGGCGTGACCGCCGCCTTGCCGCGGCTGCTTCAGCGCGCGATCGGGGTGGAGCAGGCGCATGGCGTGCGCGTCGGGGACGTGGCGCCGGACAGCCCGGCGCTGACCGCCGGCATCGAAGCGGGCGATTGGATCATCGGATTGGACGGGGTGGCCATTTCCTCCATCGGCGAACTGCGGCGCCTGCTTGACCACTCACGGATCGGGCGCGTGTGCGCAGTGCGGATCGTGCGCGGCGGCAAGCTGCTGCATCGGGTGATCACTCCACGCGAGCAGCGCTGACCGAACCGGGCCAGCACCCTCATCCTGTCCTTCTCCCGCTGGCGCAGGAGAAGGGACCTTCTAACCTCCCTTTGCCGTTGGCGGAGAGGGGCATCTCAGAGCTCCCTCTCCGTTTCGCGGAAGAGGGGCATCTCAGAGCTCCCCTCTCTGTTTCGCGGAAGAGGGGCATCTCAGAACTCCCCTCTCCCGCTTCGCGGGAGAGGGGCAGGGGAGAGGGTGTCTGCCACTGTTCGAGCGATGAAATCCAGCATCCCCGGCAACTCCGACAGCACCGGCAGCGCGCGCACTGCCACCTGCGGATAGCGGGCGCTGAAAGCAGCCAGGATCGGCGGCAGGTCGTTTTCGACGTGGCCGGCGCCGGCCCAGAACACAGGCACGATGTGAATCCGCAAGGCGCCCTCGCCGGCCGCCGCCTCGAGCGCTTCCAGCAGCGTCGGGGTTTGCAATTCGAGAAACGCGGTGCGCACGCTGGCCTGGGCGGCGCGCGCCCGGACTTGCGTTTCAAGCGCGCGCAGCGATTGCGACCAGCGCGCATCGCGCGCCCCATGGGCGAACAGGACCAGTGCGTCGGCGCCGGCGGTGCCCATCAGGCGTCCAGCCGCGCGCGTGGCACCGAGTGCTCCCAGTCGGCCAGCACCGCCCGAAGGGCGGCGATGAACGCCAGCGGCTGGTCCAGCATCAGGTGGTGGTGCGCCTGGGGAATTTCGACCAGCGGGGCGTTCCGGTTCAGCAGCTCGACCATATATTCGCCGGTTTCGGGCGGAACGATTGCGCTGAACTCGCCCCGCATCAACGCGACCCGGCAGCGCACGGCAGCAAGGTAGTCGCGCGGTGCTTTGGAGGAGGCCCGCAGAAAAACCTTCGGATCGAACTTCCAGGTCCAGCCGCCCTCGGTTCGGTGCAGCGAGTGGCGGGCGATGTGCTCGAGGATGAAGCCGTGCTCGCTGGGCTGCTCCGGGATCAGCCTGAAGTGGGCCATCGCGGTCTGCAGGTCGGGATAGGTCTTCGGGACCCGGAAGGTCTTGCCGCCTTTGCCTGCCTCGCTCTCCGGATCCGGCTTCCGGACCGGCGCGTCGACGATGACCGCTCCGGCAAGCCGCTCGCCGTGCACGGCGGCTGCCACGATGCTCACCAGGCCTCCCATGCTGTGGCCGACCAGAACCGGCGGCCTGCCGCCCGCGGCTTCGTCGCTGACGGCGATCACTTCGTCGGCCCACCCCTGCGCGGGGTATGCCTCCCGGCGCCCGCTGTCGCCGTGGCCGGAAAGATCCAGCGCGATGACGTGGAAGTGGCGCGACAGCTGCGGTGCGATGAAGCTCCACCACATCGCGTGCGCGGCGCCGCCATGAACCAGCACCAGCGGCGGCTTATCCGGCTCGCCCCACACCAGATAATTGATCGGGCACCCGGACACCGTGAGCGCGCGCTTTTCGAACGGCGAGGAGATGGCCTCGGTAAACCATTGCGGGGGAGCGTGTTGCAAGGTCATGGCTCGCTATTCATCGGGCGCATCAATCGATTGTCCCTGCCGGCAAAACTCGACGCGACATCGCCGCCGCATGCGGTCGCGGACATCCCGTCGCCGGGAGGACCGTCGCAGCCTGCTGGGACGCTATCATCGAGTTTATTATCGATTGATTCGCGACACGGCCGATTGGCCGGCGACATGGGCAGCCGGCACGGGACAGGGGGATCGACATGGCATCGGTGAACAAGGTGATTCTGGTCGGCAATCTCGGGCGTGATCCGGAGACCCGTTACAGCCCCGACGGGGCCGCGATCACCAACGTGTCGATCGCGACCACCTCGCAGTGGAAGGACAAGAACACCGGAGAAAAGCGCGAGGAGACCGAGTGGCATCGGGTCGCATTCTTCGGGCGGCTGGCCGAGATCGCCGGCGAGTACCTTAAAAAAGGCGCGCAGGTCTACGTCGAAGGCAAATTGCGCACCCGCAAGTGGCAGGACAAGGACGGACAGGACCGCTACACGACCGAGATCGTGGCCGACGTGATGCAGATGCTCGGTTCACGCCAGGGGGCCGGCGCACCGCCCGACGACGAACCCCGTGCCCCTCGCGCGGCGTCCAAGCCCGCCGGGGCCAAGACCGCTAAGGAGGCGGCCGGCGGCGCTGGCGGAGTCGCCGATATGGACGACGACATCCCGTTCTAAGAACCTCGCGCTCTAAAGAGTCTGACGTCGGCCCAGTCCGCTTCCGTCAGGCTTCGAAGCTGATCGGGGAAACACTAGCCAATGGCCTGCACCGGCTGCAACCCCGCCGCGACGTGCTCGCCAAATGCCTTGACCTTCGCCGCGTTGGCCCGCTCGCGTGGACTGACCAGGCTGATCGGCACCGGCGCGCCGGGCCAGTCGGGCAATAGAATCTGCAGCTCTCCCCCCGCCAGCTCCTGATCGACCAGCCAGGTCGGCACATTGCCGATTGCAAGGCCCGCCAGCACCGTCGCGCGAATGACCTCGCTGCTGTTGGTCTGCAGACGCCCCTGAACACGGACGGTCTTCGTCGTACCGACCGGTTCCGGCGCCCCGGCGCCGGCCGTGAAGCTCCAAGCATTGCCTGTCGTCAGCTCGGTGTAGATGACGCAGTCATGGCGGATCAAGTCGTCGGGCAGGCGCGGGGCCTTCATTCCCTTGGGCAGCGATCGCAGGTAACGGCGATGGGCGACCAGCACGCGGCGCATTGTGCCCACGCGCCTCGCCACCAGGCTGCTGTCCGAGAGCTCGCCAATGCGCACCGCGACGTCCACGCCCTGCTCGACGAGGTCGATCAAGCCGTCGTTCAGCTTCAGGTCGACCTTCACGCCCGGGTGTTCGGCCAGGAAGCCGTGTACCAGCGGCATCAGTTTCAGCCGGCAGAAGGCCACTGAGGCGGCCACGCGCAACCAGCCGGTCAGCTGCCTTGCCCCGCGCCGCAGCGTGCTCTCGGCTTCGGCGATATCGGCCACCAGCCGGCGCGCCTGCTCGAAGTAGCGCTCACCTTCTTCCGTCAAGGCAAGCGAGCGCGTCGTGCGGCTGAGCAGGCGGGCGCCGAGCGACCGCTCCAGCGCCGCGACCTGCTTGCTGACCGCACTTTGCGTTGCGCTGGTCTCGCGCGCGACGGCGGAGAAGCTGCCGCTTTCGACGACGCGCACGAACGTCCGCATGGCCTGCAGGCGGTCCATCGATGATCCGATTAAGTCCAATGAGGAATAAATATTAGGCCAAAACGCCCTCTAGTGTATGGCTCAGGAAACAATGAGACTCGTCGTAGCCGATTTGTAACCCATCCTTCGAGGAGCACAGCATGAACAAACCCGTCGTCCTGATCACTGGCGCGCTCACCGGCATCGGCCGCGCCACCGCAATGGCCTTCGCCAAGGAGGGGGCGAAGCTTGTCGTCAGCGGCCGCAATGCCGAAGCCGGGGCCGCGCTGTCAAGGGAACTGCGCGCATTGGACGTGCAGGCCGAATTCATTCGCGCCGACGTGCGATACGAAGCCGAGGTGCGCGATCTGGTGGAAAAGACCGTCGCGCGATTCGGCCGGCTGGACGTTGCCGTGAACAACGCCGGCACCGAAGGGCAAGGCGGACCGATTACGGAGCAGACCGCGGACAACTACGAGGCCACGTTCCAGACCAACGTTCTTGGCACATTGCTGGCGCTCAAGCACGAGATGCGGGTGATGCTGGGCCAGGGATCCGGGGCGATCGTCAATCTTTCGTCCGTGGCCGGCCACATCGGTTTTCCCGGCGCCTCGGTCTACGTGGCCAGCAAGCACGCCGTGGAAGGCCTTACCAAGAGCGCCGCGCTCGAGGGCGCAGCAACCGGCGTGCGCGTCAACGCGGTGGCACCGGGTCCAGTGGCGACCGCGATGCTCGACCGCTTTACCGGGGGCGCGGAGGGCAAGGCCGGCTTCCTGGCAACGATTCCGGCCAAGCGGGCTGCCACGCCGGAGGAGATCGCGCAGACGATCATTTTTCTGGCCAGCGACAAGGCACGGTTCCTGACCGGCCAGACCGTTGATGTCGACGGAGGGTATACCGCGCAGTAGCCCCTGCTGGGCGCGGCTGCACACTCGAAAGTGCGACGGACTTTCTGACGCCGGCATTGCCCGACTCGTAAACAACGGCCCCGTGGATCAGGACCACGGGGCTGTTTTGTTTGCACATCCTCGCAGCTCCAGGGTCGCCGCCCACGTTGGGGTGGCCCCGCAACACGCGGGCCTGATCCGATTGGACTAGGTGCGCGACATCGAACGTTCACGTTCCGGTAGGCATCAGGTCCCATACTCGAATCGCCGTCCATTGTTCGTACCCGTTTCAGACGATGAGGGCGAAGCCATGTCGAACAAGAACGCCGCTGTCTTGCAGGATCCCTCTGGCAACAACAAGGATTTCGCCTCCGCGCTTTCCCGGCGCGGCTTCCTCAGGCGAGCGGGCGCTTCCGGCCTGGCCGCGGCCGCGGTGCCGCTGGCCGCGGCACTCAAAGCTTCGGCCGCGACGCCCGACGGGACGCCCGAACAGATCCATCTGACCTGGGGCGAGGACCCTTCGTCCTCGGTCGTGATCTCCTGGGCCTCGATGGCGCAGGCGATCAATCCCCGCGTGGTGTACGGCACTTCGACGGCGCTGGAAAGGACGGCCCACGGCGTTCAGCGGACCTATACGGATGGGCTCAATGGGCAGACCACCTTCACCTATCACGCGCGCCTGCACGGACTCGGGCCGGGCGCAACGGTCCATTACGCGGTCACCGCCGACAACGACAGCAACGCCGCCCAGCCGTTTACTGCCACCTTCCAGACCGCGCCGCGCGGTCGAGTCCCGTTTCGCTGGACGAGCTACGGCGATCTGGCTACCCCGGTCACCGCCTGGGTGCTTTCCTCCCCGCAAAGTCGCTACGCGGTCCAGGCGGTGGAGCGATTCGAGCCCCTGTTCCACCTGCTCAACGGCGACCTCTGCTATGCCAACCTGAACCCAGGCGCACAGCCCGCCGTCTGGCGCGACTTCGGCAACAACAACCAGGCCTCGGCGGCCAATCGCCCCTGGATGCCTTGCCTGGGTAACCATGAAGTCGAATTCAACAACGGCTCGGAGGGATTCACTTCGTATCTGACCCGGTATTCGCTGCCGGACAACGGCACCGCGTTCCCGGGGCGCTGGTACAGCTTTCGGGTCGGCTCGGCGCTGTTCGTCTCGCTCGATGCCGACGACGTCATCTACCAGGACGGGGCCGCCTTCGTCGGCGGGCCGGCACCTCTGGTGCCCGCGCCCAGCACCGGCAACGCGGCCATCGAGCCGGGGACCTCGTTCTACATCCGCGGTTACAGCGGCGGCGCGCAGACGCGCTGGCTGGAGGAGACCCTGAGCGAGGCGGCCGGGGACGACGGGATCGACTGGATCATCGTGCAGATGCACCAGGATGCGCTCAGCTCGTCGAAGACGGGCAACGGCTCGGACAAGGGCATCCGCGAGGCCTGGCTGCCGCTGTTCGATCGCTACGGGGTGGACCTGGTGCTGTGCGGTCACGACCACGACTACGAGCGCAGTTGGCCGGTGCGCGGCTTCAACCGTAACGTGGGCCAGGATGCGGTCACGGGCGCGGTCGTCGACACGCTGCAGCCCAGCCCCGTGGTGAACGCGGACCCCGCCGACGCGACCTTCGACACTACCCGCGGCACAGTGCACCTGATCCTCGGCGGCGGCGGCACTAGCGCGCCGCTCGACGTCTATGGAGTCGATGCCGCAAACGGCAAGCCTCAGGCCAAGGTGTTCACGAAGGCCAACCGTCCGGTCCCCGGCACCGCCCCGGGGACCTTCGTGCGACACGCCGCGGACGCGGTGGAGGACGCCATCTGGTCGGCCCGGCGTGACACCGGCACCGGCTACGGCATCGGCGTGTTCGACCTCGATCCGGGTGAACCCGGCGGCAGGACGACCATCACCGTGCGCTACTTTCACGCCCCCGGCGCCGACAAGACACCGACTTCGGACTACGAGCTTTTCGAGACTGTAATCCTGGCCAAGGAGCGCCGCGACTCCCGGGGCGGGTAGCCACGGCGCTGTCAATTTCCCGCCTGCTGGACCTGCCTGACTACGACCCCATCTTTCATCACCATCACGACCCGGCGCACGGCCGAAATGTCGACGGTCGGATCGCCCTGGACCGCCACCAGATCTGCCAGCAGACCCCGGCGGATCCGGCCGATCTGATCGGCCTGGCGCAGTATTCTTGCGTCCACCGCGGTGGCCGCAAGCAGCGCGTCCGCGGGCGTCATACCGTCCCGGACCATCCACTCCAGCTCTCGCGCGTTATCGCCGTGGCGGAACACGCCGACGTCGGATCCGTTGCCGATCAGCACTCCGGCCTTGATTGCCAGCTGGAACGCCTGAGCGGCCTGGACCATGCTGGGTGTTGGAGCGTCGCCCCGATGATAGTTCTGGAAATATTCGGCATACGCTTCCGCCGCGGTTAACGTGGGAAGGTAGGCCACCGCCTTGTCCGCCATCAGGCGAAAGGCCGCCTCGGTTCCTTCGTAGCCATGTTCGATCGAATCGACACCGGCGCTGGCTGCCCTGCGCATGCCCTCGTCCGACGTCGCATGGACTGCCACCGGCCGCCCGAGGTCATGGGCCGCGTTGACAGCGGCCTTCAGCTCTTCAACGGAAAAAGTCGCTCGCGTCTCACCGGCCGGCCCCACCCGATAATCCGCATAGATCTTGATCCAGTCCGCCCCGTCGGCCGCCTGCTCCTGCACCGCCCGCACCAGTTCCGCGACGCCGGAGACTTCCTGCGCACCTTGAGGCAGCTGGCGGTCACCGTTGTATTTGCGCCGGGCGGGTCCGTATGCACCAAACGCCACGATGGCGCGCGTCACCACCCACAGGCGGGGCCCCGGCACGAGCCCGTCGTTGATCGCGTTCTTCAGCGCCACGTCGGACGCGCCGGCGCCCTCCGTGCCCAGGTCGCGCAGCGACGTAAAACCCGCCAGCAAGGTGTCGCGCGCATGGTTGCCGGCACGCAGGATCCGGTAGGCGGTCGACTCCTTCAGCACCTGATCGTCCCACAGTGCCTCGTTGTAGGGATGCAGGAACAGGTGCGAATGCGCATCGATCAGTCCGGGCAGTACCGTGGCCCCGGGCAGGTCGACGACGCGCGCCCGAGCAGGCACCGCGATCGCCGCCGATGCGCCAACGGCCGCGATGCGATTGCCTTCGACCACGACGACCCACCCCGCGTGAGGCTGGCGGTCCTCGGAGGTAAAGACGCGATCCGGGCGCAGCAGGATCGGTTCCGCGCGGCCAGGACCTGCCGCAGCCAGGAGCAGCACGAGACAACAGGCGAACAGGATCGGCTTTGCCATGGAGTCTGCTTCGCGGATGGACCTACGCCGGCCGGGAGCGCGCAACCAGCTCCAGCACTTCGCTGTGCAAGGCGCCTGCCGTTGCGACCAGCGACGGCTCGGTCAGCGGGTTGCCGCCACGCCAGCTCGTGACCCGCCCCCCGGCGCCTTCGACGACCGGAACGATCGCCGCGACGTCCCAGTACTCCAGCTGAGGATCGAGCATCACGTCGGCGCCTCCGGTGGCAAGCGAGAAATAGCCGAAACAGTCTCCCCAGGTGCGGTACATGCTGGCGGCGCGGGCGGTCGCCTCGATGGCGTCCGTGTCCCTCTGTTCGCGGCCGGCCCAGGTCGAGCTGGACAGCACGGTGGCGTCCTGAAGACGCTCGCAGCCTCGCACGCGCGCCGCCCGCTGCGTGGCGTCGGCGAGGTAAAGCGTGGTGGCGCCGCGGTGCCCGATCAGCGCGGCGCCGGCGGCGCAATGGCCGATGCAGCCGAGCACCGGCACGAAACCGGCGCCGTCATCGCGTTCCAGTGCGATCAGCGAGCCGAACAGAAAGCAGTTGCTGATGAAGGCCCGAGTGCCGTCGATCGGATCGAGCACCCAGCGGTACGGGCCTCCGCTGCGCGATCCGTATTCCTCGCCGAGCACCGCATGCCGCGGGTATCGCTCCTGAATCAGCGTTCGCAGCGCAAGCTCGGTCTGGCGATCGGCCTGCGTGACGGGCGAGCGGTCGGTCTTGGTCTGGACCGTCAGCGGTTGCAGGAAATACGGCCGGATCGTCGCGAAGGCGCTGCCGATCAGCCGATGCAGGAACGGGACGAACTCGCGCTGCTCGGCGCTCGACAGCGCGCCGCTGAAGCGGGTCCAGGCCGGAGCTGCCCGGTCCCGCGCGGTCGGATCGGTCGAATTCAATTCACCAGAAGGCGGGTCCAAAGCGGCAGCGCCATTGTCGCATGCTGCCGCACGGTCAGCCGGCGTACCCTGCGCGCCGACGCTTGTCGCGCAGCGTCTGCTTGCTTCGTTCCAGCCGCTTGGACAGCGCCGGTCCCAGTGCCAATGCAATGCCGACCGACAGCACGTCGATGATCGCCAGATGCGCCAGCCGGGAGACCATCGGCGCGTACACGTCCGGGTCCTCCCGCACGTCGGCGTAGAGCGTCACGCTGGCAAGCTTTGCAAGAGGTGATCCGCCCGCGGTGATCGCGACGACTTCGGCGCCCGACTCCCGGGCGATCTCGACCGCCACCAGCAGATCCGTGGTGCGTCCGCTGGCCGAAATCGCCAGCACCGCATCGCCATGCCTCAGCACGGTCGCCGCCATCCCGATCGTGTGCGTGTCGACGTAGGACGCCGTTGGCACTCCGTAGCGGAACAGCTTGTGCTGCGCATCCAGCGCGACCACGCCCGAGTTGCCGACGCCGTAGCATTCGATGCGCCGGGCCGCGGCCAGAATCCGGACAGCGCGCTTCACACTGGGCGGATCCAGGTGGTTGCGCACATCGATCAGGGCGCCGATCGCGCGGTCCAGGACTTTGGACGCCACGGCCTCCATCGTATCGTCCGGCCCGACGTCCTGATGCACGAAGGGCACTCCGGAGGCCAGGCTCTGCGCCAGGCGCAGCTTGAATTCTTTGTAGCCGGAGAAACCCAGCGCGGTGGCAAAGCGCGCCACGGTCGGCTGGCTGGCGCCGACGCGCCTGGCCATCTCGGCGATCGACAGGTGCAATACCTCGTCGGGCTGCGCCAGCACCCGCTCGGCGACCGAGCGCTCGGACTTGCGCAATTCGGGAAGGACCGCGGCGATGCGCGCCAGCAGCGGACTGCGCGGCGCGCAGCTCGCCGGCAGCGCTGCCTGTGAGGCCGGGCAATCGGGGCTCATGGGTTGTAATACAGATGGACCGGCACCGCCTGCTGCAGCAGGACCGCGGCAACCGGTTGATTCGCGGGATCGGTCCGCGCTGCTCGTTCGATGGCACCGCGCTTGTCCTCGCCCTGGATCAGGATCATCACGGCGCGTGCATCGAGCAGCGCGCGCAGTGTCAGGCTGACGCGTCGGTGAGAGGCGCCAGTCGGCGTCACCAGCGCGACGCGTTCGGGACGCCGCGCATCCATGGCGGCCTCGGTGCCGGGCGCGCCGGGGAAGAGCGAGGCGGTGTGGCCGTCGTCGCCCATGCCCAGCACCACGGCGTCGAACGGTTGCGGCATCGTGGCCAGCGCGCGCTCCGCGATCCCCAGCTGCATTGCCGGCGCCAAAGTCGGGCTGACCAGCGCGAGCAAGCGCGCCGATGCGGCCGCTTTCTGGAGCAGGTGACGCCGTACCAGGCCCTCGTTGCTGTCGGCGTGGTCGGCCGGCACCTGGCGGTCGTCGGACAGGCTCACGGTCACCTTGGACCAGTCCAGCTCCTGCGCGGCGAGCTCATTCAGAAACGGAATCGGCGTCCGCCCTCCCGGCACGATCAAAGAGGCGCATCCGCGGCGCTGCAGGCCCTCCTTCAGGCTCGCCGCGACCGCGGCCGCCAGGGCCCGCGCCGTTTGAGCGCCGGTGGCGAACAGATGCTGCTGCACGCTCGCCGGCAGCCGCAGGCCAGCCGCAAGCGGCGCGCTCACTAGCTTTCCTCGCGCCACGCGTTGCCGTCGCGGGCGATCAGGGTGCTGGATGCGGTCGGCCCCCACGTTCCCGCCGCGTACGCTTTCGGCGGCTGGCTGCTGTGCTCCCAGTCCTTCAGGATCGGCTCGAGCCACTGCCAGGCGGCATCCAGCTCGTCGCGCCGCATGAAAAGCGTCAGCTTGCCGTGAACCACGTCCATGATGAGCCGTTCGTAGGCATCCCACTGGCGCGTCTGGTACGTTTCAGACAGCGCCACGTCCAGCGAGATCGGCTGCACGTTCATGCCTTCGCCCGGCACCTTGGCCATCAGGTCCAGGCGCAGGCTCTCGTCCGGCTGCAGCGTGATGACCAGGCGGTTGGCCGCTTCCCCGGAGGCGGCGCGCAGCACCGGGTGGGGCACGCCGCGGAAGTTGACGACGATTTCCGCCAGCCGCCGCTGCATCCGCTTGCCGGTGCGCAGGTAAAACGGCACGCCCGCCCAGCGCCAGTTGCCCAGCTCCGCCTTGATCGCGACGAATGTTTCGGTGCGGCTGCCGGGCGAGATGCCGGGCTCGTCCAGATATCCCGGTACCGGCCTGTTGTCGATTGCGCCGGCGTGGTATTGGCCGCGCACGGTGCGAGCAGCCACGTCCTCGCCCGCGATCGGCCGCAGCGCCCGCAGCACCTTCAACTTCTCGTCGCGCATCGTGTCGGCCTCGATGTTCACCGGAGGTTCCATCGCGACGATGCACAACAGCTGCAGCAGGTGGCTCTGCACCATATCGCGCAGCGCGCCGGTCCGGTCGTAAAAATCCCCGCGCCCTTCGACGCCGACCATCTCCGCGATCGTGATCTGCACGTCGCGCACCCAGGAGCGGTTCCACAACGGCTCCAGCAGCACGTTGCCGAAGCGCAGCGCGATCAGATTCTGGACCGTCTCCTTGCCCAGATAGTGATCGATCCGGAAAATCTGCGGCTCGCTGAAGATCGCGCCCACTTGCTCGTTGATCTGGCGCGCCGAGGCCAGGTCGCGGCCGAGCGGCTTTTCCAGAACGACACGGCTCGCCGGCGTCACCAGGCCGGCGGCGCTCAGACCGGCGCAGATGCGGGCGAACAGGCCCGGCTCGGTGGCCAGATAGAACACGCGCACCCGTGAATCGGTGTCCTTCAGCCAATCGGCCAGCAACCGGTAATCCCGCATCTCGTTGGCGTCCAGACGCAGGTAGTCGAGTTGCTGCGCAAAGGCGTTCCACGCGGCTTCGCTGAAATCCTTGGCGGCGATGTGCCGGCGGCAATGCTCCAGGGCGAGGTTCAAATACTCCTGGCGCGACAACGCCTGCCGCCCAAGTCCGAGCACGCGCCATCCCGAGGTGTCGCCGCTGTCCCGGTGCCGGTAATACAGTGCCGGCAGCAGCTTGCGCATTGCCAGGTCGCCGCTGCCCCCGAACAGGATGAAATCGAAAACCTCCAACGTTTTCATTGGCCGCGGATCCCCGTTTGCCAAACCTCGATGATCAGATCTGTATTAATACTACAGAAATTTGCCGGATTTAGGCTAGAATCTTGTAGTATTAGTACAGCAACGAGTCCGCGATCCCGGCCGGATCCGGGCCG
>DATBCD010000048.1:0-86289 GCA_036270655.1 Burkholderiaceae bacterium | reverse complement strand
CCCCCGCCCCTCTCCCGCAAGCGGGAGAGGGGAGAAAAGCGTCAGCGCGACCTCGCCCTCTTTTTCTGGAGGGAGGAGAAAAACGTTAGCGCAACCTCGCCCGCCTTTCTGGAGGGGGGAGAAAAGCGTCAGCGCGACTTCGCTTTCTGGAGAACGGGAAAAAGCCTCAGCGTTACTTGGCTTTCTGATAGGTGCCGACGAGTTCGCCCTGTGCGAGCACGTGCCCTTCCATCGCTTTGAGCAGCTGATCCTTGGTCGGATGCTTCAGGTCCGGCAGCTTGACGTCCAGCGCGTACAGCTTGTGAAAATAGCGGTGACGGCCGATCGGCGGGCACGGTCCGCCATAGCCGGTGCGCTTCCAGTCGTTGCGGCCTTCCAGGGTTCCAGCCGGCAATGTGGACGGCGCAAGGCCGGGGTCCAGGTGCGTCGTCCCGGGCGGAAGGTTGTACAGCACCCAGTGCACCCAGGTCATCTTCGGGGCGGCCGGATCCGGAGCATCGGGGTCATCGACAATCAGCGCCAGGCTGACCGCGCCGGGCGGAACGCCAGACCACGCGAGCGGCGGCGACAGATCCTCGCCTTCGCAGGTGTAGCGCTTCGGGATGCTGGCGCCTTGTTCGAAGGCGCTCGAGACGATCTTCAGAGCAGTCATCGTCGGTTCTCCATGCAGAGGTGAAGACAGGCCGATGAAGAGCGCCGCGAGCAGGGCCGGGGCGCGAACCGGAGGCGGAGCTGCCCGCCCAGCCGCTTTGCATCGGGCGATCATCGGTCGAGTACGCGATGGCGCACCAGCACGCGCTCCTTGCCCCCGAAGCGGCGCGCCAGCTCTTCGACCATGTACGGGGAGCGATGCTGCCCTCCGGTGCACCCGATGGCAACCGTCAGGTAGTTGCGGGCGTCCTGCATGTAGCTGGGCAGCCAGCGTGTGATGAAGCCCGCGATGTCGTCGATCATCGCGCGGGCCTCCGGCAGGCTCGCGAGCATCTCGGCCACCGGCGCGTCCAATCCTGTCAGCGGACGCAGCCGGGCATCGTAATGCGGATTAGGCAGATTGCGCACGTCGAACACCAGATCGGCAGCCACCGGAATGCCGTTCTTGAACGCGAAGGACTCGAACGCCAGCGTCATTTCGCTGCGCGGCCCGTCCACAAAAGCCCTGACCCACTGCCGCAGCGTGCTCGCCGGAAGGTCGCTGGTGTCGACCACATGCCCGAGTGAATCGATGGGCGCCAGGCGCTCGCGCTCCTGGGCGATCGATTCCTCCAGCGTCGGCTCGCGGCCTTCGACGGTCAGGTCGCGCGACAGCGGGTGGCGGCGACGCGTCTCGGAAAATCTCTGCACCAGCGAGTTGGTCGAGGCCGTCAGGAACAGCACCCGCACGTCGTAACCGAACGAACGCAGCACGCTCAGAACCCCGGGCAGCTGCGCGATCGGCCCCTCGGAACGCGCATCGATCGACACCGCGACTTCCGGGTGGCCGTTGGCCGACAGGTAGGCGCACACGTCGCTCAGAAACTGCGAGGGCAGATTGTCGATGCAGTAGTAGCCGATGTCCTCGAGCAGCCGGATCGCGACCGACTTGCCGGAACCTGACATACCGGAAACCACAACCAGGCGCATGTCAATTCGGGACCGGCGCGGTGCAACCGCAACGCCGCATTGTTGCACGCGGATTGAAGGGTCAGCCTGCCTCTGCCTCCAAGGGATTACGGCGTGAGGGCGTTGCGTTATCTTTCCGTACCGATTTGCCGTCAGGTCTTCGACTGGCCCTTCAGGCACTGCGCCATGAACGTCTTGCGCTCGTCGCCTTTCAGCGCCTTGTCGGCGGCTTCCTTGTTGCAGGATTTCATTTTTCCCTGCTGGCCCGTCCTGGCCTGGCTCCGGGCGGCCGAGAGGCATTCGGACAGGTATTTCTTGCGGTCGTCGCCTTTGAGCCCCCTGTCGCCGGCCTGCTTGTTGCACGAGGCCATCGTCTCCTGGCGGGGCGTCTTGGCCTTGTCTTCGGCCGCCCACGCGCACAGCGGCGCAGCCAGAAGCGCCGCGATCAGCAATGGTTTGAACATCGGATTCTCCGTCTCGGTTACGTCGATGCGCCCATCGCTCATCGACCGGCGCGATTGCAGCATGCGCCGTCCGCCCTGGCTCTGCCGATAACGGTAGATGCGGCCGTCAGGCCGCCGCGCTCAGGATTCTTCCCCGCTTTCCATCGCCTCGCGCTGGCGCTGCTGGAAGTCCTGCATCGTGTCGATTCCGCGCAGTTTCAGGATCGTGTTGCGCACCGCGGCCTCCAGCAACACCGCCAGGTTGCGGCCCGCGGCCACCGGAATCACGACCTTGTGGATCGGAAGTCCCAGCACGTCCTGCGTCGTACCCGCCAGAGGAAGCCTCTCCAGGCTGTCGGCGGCGCTGCGCCGCATCAGCTCGACGATCAATCGCAGCTTCATCTTGCGACGCACCGCGGTCTCGCCGAAGATCGCGCGGATGTCCAGCAGGCCCAGTCCGCGAACCTCGAGCAGGTTGGCCAGCAGCGGAGGGCAGCGGCCTTCGATCGTGTCGGGCGCAACGCGGGCGAAATCGACCACGTCGTCGGCAACCAGCCCGTGGCCGCGGCTGATCAGCTCCAGCGCCAGCTCGCTCTTGCCCAGGCCCGACTGCCCCGATATCAGCACGCCCATCCCGAACACGTCCATGAAGACGCCGTGAATCGAGCAGTGCCGGGCCAGCCGCTTCGCAAGATAGATGCGCAGCACGTCGATCACTTCGGCCGCGTCGCGCGAGCTCGCGAACATCGGCAGCCCCGCAGCACTGGCGATGGCAACCAGATCCTCCGGCAGCCCGCGGCCCTCGCCGACGATCAGCCCGAGAGGACCGCCCTGGATCAATTCGCGCAGCACCTGCTCGCGCCGCCCTGGCGGGATGCGGCCGATGTATTCGACCTCGGCGGCCCCGAGCACGTGGATGCGCTTCGGATGGACCAGGTTCAAGTGGCCGACCAGCTCGGCCGCCTGCACGCTGCTGCCGCTGGCGTCGGGCAGCACGCGCTGGCCGGCGGTGGGCTCGCCGATCCAACGCAAGTCGAGTGCCGTGCCGTTGTCCTCGAACAGCGACTCGAAGGTCAGCATTTCAGGCTGCGGGGCGAATCGGCTCCCAGGCGGCCACCGTCGCAAGCAGGGCGGCAGGCTGAGCGATCGTCTGCAACTGCTCGCGCATCGACGGCTCCGACAGCATCTGAGCCAGCTCCGAGAGGATCTCCAGGTGCTGTTGGGTCGCGTGTTCCGGGACCAGCAGCACCACCAGCAGCCGAACCGGCTGGCCATCGGGCGAGCCGAACTCGATCGGCTCCTTGATCCGCAGGATCGCCGCCGTCGCCCGCTTCAAGCCGCGCAGGCGACCGTGCGGGATGGCGACGCCTTTGCCCAGCCCGGTGGAGCCGAGCTCCTCGCGGGCCATCAGGCATTCGACGATCCGCAACGCACTCAGTCCCTGATTATTCTCGAACAGCAGCGCCGCTCGCTCCAGCGACGCGCGTTTGTCGTGCGCGTCGAAGTCAAGCTCGACGTTGGAAAGCGGCAGCAGGTTTGAAAGCAGATTCATGGGCGTCTTGCGCCCCCACATCACTGGCCGATTGCACCCGACTGATGAGCCTACCCGCAACCTGCCTGCCCGAACCGCTGATGGGTCAGGCAATTGCCCCTCTCTCCGAGTTTGCGGTTCTAGATCCCGAGCATCAATGTGACCGCTTACACCGGCGACCGCTTACACCGGTCAGTTTATGAGTCTGATCCGACCGGGTTGCGCTGCAGTATACGCGCCGCCGTCAAGTCATGAGGCGCCTGTTGCCGCGCGGCAACAGAGCACGCCGTTACTGAGGCCCGCTCGCGGACTGGTGCTTCAGCGGGGTGTGGTCATGGTTCTTGACCCGGTCCTTGTGGCGCAGCACCTGCCGGTCCAGCTTATCCATCATCGCATCGATCGACGCATACAGGTCCGGCTCCACCGATTCGGCATGCAGCGCGCATCCCCGCACCCGCAGCGTGATTTCGGCCTTCTGTTGCAGCTTGTCCACGGACAGACAGACGTCGACGTCGATCACGCTGTCGAAGTGCCGGCGAATTCGAGTCAGCTTGTCCATCACGTAGCTGCGCAGGGCCGGGGTGATCTCGAGGTGGTGACCGTGGATGATCAGGTTCATTCAACGCCCTTTCGATGGATGGACTGCATCAAAGCGTCTTACGCAACGCGACCGGCGGAATGTGCAGCAACTCGCGGTACTTGGCGACGGTGCGGCGTGCCACGACGATTCCCTGGTCGCCCAACAACTCGGCGATCCGGCTGTCCGACAGCGGTTTGCCCCGATCTTCGGCGGCGATCAGCTGCCCGATCAAGGCCCGGATCGCGGTGCTTGAGGCCGCCCCGCCGGCGTCAGTGGCGACGTGACTGCCGAAGAAATAGCGCAACTCGAACACCCCGAATGGGGTGGCCATGTACTTGTTCGCGGTGACGCGCGACACGGTCGACTCGTGCAGTCCGACCGCATCGGCGATCTCGCGCAGCACCAGCGGGCGCATCGCGATCGCGCCGTGAGAGAAAAAATGGCTCTGGCGGTCGACGATCGCCTGCGACACCCGCTGGATCGTCTGAAAGCGCTGGCGCAGATTGCGGATCAGCCAGCGCGCTTCCTGCAGCCGGGCCGACCACATCGCGTGCGACGGCTGGCCCTTGTCGCGTTTGAAGATCGTCGCATAGGCCTGGTTCACGCGCAGACGAGGCATGACGTCCGGATTCAGCTGCGCGGTCCAGCGGCTGCTTTGTCGCCGCACCAGGATGTCGGGTACCACATAGTCCGGAGCCGTTGTCCCAAAGCCTAACCCCGGCCGTGGATTCAGTCCATGGATCAGATGATGTACCGCCCGCAGCCGGTCGTCGTTGGCCCCGGTCAGCTTCTTCAGCTTCACGAAATCCCGGTTCGCAAACAAAAGCAGGTGTTCACTAACCACCCTTTTCGCAAGCTCCAGGCACTGGGAGTGCGCGTCGCCCGTGCCAGGCGCGATCGAGCGCAGGCGGGCCTCGATCTGCAGCAGCAGGCATTCCTCCAGGGAGCGCGCGCCAACCCCGACCGGATCGAAGCTCTGTAACAGGCGCAGTGCGGCCGACAGCTCATCGAGCTCGACGGCCGCCGTCAGCGGACACATCGCCTGGATCTCCTCCAGCGAGGTCCTGATGTAGCCGTCCTCCTCGACCGCTTCGATCAGCAGATTGACCAGGACGCGATCGCGCGGGGAGGCCTGCGTCGAGCTCAACTGCTGGCGCAGGTGGTCGTTCAGGGTCGTCCCGGCCGCCGCCCAGGCGAGCGCCTCGGGCTCATCGTCGTCATCGCGCGATTCGCGCGGGCTGCCCCAGTCCAGCGACGGTGCGGGAAAATCCGATTCGGGCTCGGGCCCGCTGCCGGCGTCGGCAGGCGGCGGCCCGGACTCCGCGTCGACTCCGTCTGCGCCGCCCGGCGCGTCCGCATTGGGGCCGGCATCGCGGATCGCGCCATCGGAGGCCAGGCGCGCGTGTCCGGCGAGCGGATCGTCGTCGCGCTCCAGCAGCGGGTTGTCCGCCATGGCCTGCTCGAGCTCCTGGTTCAACTCGAGCGTCGACAGCTGCAGCAGCCGGATCGACTGCTGAAGCTGAGGCGTCAGGGCCAGATGTTGGGCGAGCCGAAGCTGAATCGAGGCTTTCATAACTTAAAGCTCAGCTCCGAAGAGCGCGGCCTGCCGCGCCGAGACGAAGCTTCGGAACCGAAGAGCATCCCCTACTACATCCGGAAGTGTTCACCCAGATAAACACGGCGGACCGACTCGTTTTCAACGATTTCGTCGGGGCGGCCTTCCGCCAGGACCTGGCCTTCGTTGATGATGTAGGCGTGGTCGCAGATGCCAAGCGTCTCGCGCACGTTGTGGTCGGTGATCAGCACCCCGATCCCGCGCTGCTTCAGGAAGCGAACGATCCGCTGGATCTCGATCACGGCGATCGGATCGACCCCGGCAAACGGCTCGTCGAGCAGCACGTAGCGCGGCCGGGCCGCCAGCGCGCGGGCGATCTCGACCCGCCGCCGTTCTCCGCCGGACAGGCTCAGCGCGGCATTGGTCCGGATCTCCTCGATCTGGAGGTCCTTGAGCAATTCGACCAGGCGCTCCTCGATCGCATCCCTGGTCAGCGGGCGCTTTCGATCGTCGCGCTGCAGCTCGAGCACCGCGCGCACGTTCTGCTCGACGGTCAGCCGCCGGAACACCGAAGCCTCCTGCGGCAGGTAGGACAGCCCGAGGCGGGCGCGTCGATGGATCGGCAGATGAGCGATCGAGCGGCCATCGAGGCGGATCGAGCCGTCGTCCAGCGGAACCAGTCCGACCACCATGTAAAAGCAGGTCGTCTTGCCGGCGCCGTTGGGTCCGAGCAGTCCAACCACGGCCCCGGGCTCGACCGACAGCGAGACATCCTTCACCACCCGGCGCCCGCCATAGCGCTTGGCGAGCCGCTCGACGATCAGCCCCCGCTGAAGTGCCTCTGGTCCCGCCTCCGGCGCATTGACCGCCTCGGGCTGCGTCACCGGCAAAGGGGTGGCGGCGTTCATGGCGACCCGCCGCGACCGGGCTCGGGCGCCTTGGGGGCGGCCGCAGGGGTTGAATCGTTGATCCGCGGAGCGATGCGCGCCCTGACCCGGCCGCCCGGATCGGTGCCTGACCCGATCAGGTCATAGTGCGAGATGCGCGCGTCGTAGGTGATCTGGTCGCCGCTGAACTCGTCGCGCATCACGCCGTTTTCGAGGCGCCGCACGACCGCGCGTGTAAACAGCTTCACGGTGTCGGCCCGGTTGTCGTATTCGATCCGCTCGGCGACGCCGTCTATCGTTTCCTCGACCCCGGGGCGGGTCGGGTCGCGCCGTTGATGGAATGTCGCCAGAGAATCGGCGCCTGCGGTGACGACCGCGTACTGGTATCCCTGCGCATCCTCGCGGTACTCCATTTTCTCGCCGGTGACGCGGATCGTGCCCTTCGTCAGCACCACGTGTCCGGTGAACACCGACATCTGCTTCAGATCGTCGACGGTCTGATGGTCGGCAACGATCAGCGTGGGCTGATTGCGGTCGGCCCGCTCGGCCAGGGTCGGCCCGGGCGTCGCCAGGCATGCAGCCAGGACCAGCAGCGGCAGCCAGCCGGCCGATTTTGCGTCGTTCATTTGCGTTGTTGTTGCGGCGTGATCGTGTCGACCACGTCGGCCAGGAATTCGACCCTGCGGGCGATGTTGTCCAGCTCCATGCCGCGCGCCCTGATCGAATCGGTCCCACGATCGACCAGCACCGGCAGGTCGGTCCAATAGCGGTCCCGGTCCGGCAACGCGAACAGCATCTGGGTGCTGACCCGCAACGGGGGCTGTCCGGGCGGCGAAGCCCGCGTCAGCACGACGTCGCCGGACATCCGGATGCGCTCGCCGTCGTTTTCCACGTGCGCCAGTTGGGCCACCGCCTCGACCCGCGGCTCGTCGGGCCGCAGGCTGACCAGGCGCGGCCTGACCAGGTCCACGTTGTCGGTCTGCACGTAGTGCGTCATGCGCTCGGCGAACAGCTTGTATTTGGCCCGGCCGACCGAGTCGAACTGGATCAGCGTGACCTGGTCGGCATCGGCGTCGACTTTGGGCAGCGGTGCCTCCACAGTCGCCGGCGACTGCAGCGATCGCGAATACCAGTAGCTGGTGGCGGTCACCAGCGCCAGCAACACGATCGCGATCACCGAGGCAATCCGGTCACGCATCGGTCCGCCCCCGGATCTGATGCCTTTGCCGGCAGCGCAGCACGAACTCGGCCAGGGCCCGGACCGCGCCATGTCCTCCGGCGGCCTGAGCGATCCAGTGGGCCGCGCGCCGCACTTCGGGCGCCGCGTCCCCCACCGCGGCGGCGAATCCGACCTTGGCCATCACCGGCAGATCGGGCCAGTCGTCGCCCATGTAAGCGCACTCGGCGGCGGCCACGCCGGTTGCGGCCAGCAGCCGCTCCAGTCCCGCCAGCTTGTCGCGCTCCCCTTGCAGCACCGGCGTGATGTCGAGCTCGCTGGCGCGGCGCTCGACGATCGGCGAGGAGCGTGACGACAGCAGCGCCACGCCCAGACCGGCTTCGCGCAGCAATCTGACCCCGTGGCCGTCGCGCACGTCGAACACCTTCAGCGCTTCGCCGTCGGCGCCGAAATAAAGCCGCCCGTCGGTCAGCACGCCGTCCACATCCAGCACGACCATCCGCACCCGGGCCGCACGCAGCGACGCCTGCGTCGGCCGCCCGGATGGGAACGGCGTCGCGCGGCCGGCACCCTCGTGCACCCCCGGCCGATGTGAGAATTCGCTCCTCTTGCGAAGCGCCATCAGATGACCCGCGCGGCCATCAGGTCGTGCATGTGCAGCGCGCCGACCAGCCGGTGCCCGGCATCCACCACCAGCAGCTGGTTCTTGCGACCGCTGTCGAGCAGCTGCGCGGCCTCGACGGCGAGCGCCTGGGGCGCGATCGTCAGCGGGGCGGCCGTCATCACATCGCATACCCGGGTCGCGCGCGCATCGCCCCCGCGTTCCAGCAGGCGGCGCAGGTCGCCATCGGTGAAGATGCCCGCCAGCGTGCCGTCGGCGTTGCGCACGGCGGTCATTCCCAGCCGCTTGCTGGAGATCTCGCGCAGGGCGTCCATCACGGTGTCGTCGGCGCGAACGACCGGGATCGCGTCGCCCGTGTGCATCACGTCGGACACGCGGGTCAGCAGCCGGCGCCCCAGCGCACCTCCCGGGTGCGACCGCGCGAAGTCGTCGGCTCCGAAGCCACGCGCGTCCAGGCAGGCGATTGCCAGTGCATCGCCCAGCGCAAGCATCGCCGTGGTGGAGGAAGTCGGCGACAGGTTCAGCGGACAGGCTTCGCGCTCGACCCGGCAGTCCAGGTGCACATCCGCGTAGCCGGCCAGCGACGAGGTGTCGCGCCCGGTCAGCACGATCAGCGGCGTGCCGCCCCGTTTCAGAATCGGCACGATCGTCAGCAGCTCATCGGTCTCGCCCGAATACGACATCGCGATGAAGACGTCGCGCCCGGTCACCATCCCCAGGTCGCCGTGCGCCGCCTCGGCGGCGTGAACGAACAGGGCTGGTGTGCCGGTCGAGGCCAGCGTGGCGGCGATCTTGCGCGCGATGTGGCCGCTCTTGCCCACGCCGCTGACGACCACGCGCCCACGGCAGCCGAGCACCAGCTCCACCGCGCGCAGGAAGCGACCGTCCAGTCGCTCGGCCAGCGCCGACACCGCCTGCGATTCGGTCATCAACACGTCGCGGGCCAGCGCCAGCGCGGAGGCGCGCGACCGGGGCGTGGCACCCGGTGCTTTTACAGGATCGACAGAATTCAACGCAGAATCCAGAAGTTCCAACCGCCCGCCTTCGCGCGTAGCGGCGCCAGCCGCGAAGGCGGGCCCTTGGCCGATGATACTCTGGCGCTTCGATCGCTGGCACAGGACTTGCTGCGGCTCGCACCCACGATGTCCGCCCTCGAGCTGACCCTGCTGCTGCTGGCCGCCTCGGTGCTCGCAGTGACCGCGCTGCGCGTGCTGAACCTGCCGCCGGTGCTCGGCTATCTGCTGGTCGGCATCGCGGTCGGGCCGCACGCGCTGGCGCTGGCGCCCGACAGCAGCAACACCTACCAGCTGGCTCAATTCGGCGTCGTGTTCCTGATGTTCTCGATCGGGCTCGAGTTCTCGCTGCCACGGCTGCGCAGCCTCAGGGCCGTCGTATTCGGGATCGGCCTGCCCCAGGTTCTGATCACGCTGACCGCGCCCGTCGTGGCGGGGCTGCTGGTGGGCGAACGGGTCGGAGTCGGGACGGCCGGCGCGTTCGCGCTCGGATCGGCATTGGCGATGTCATCGACTGCGATCGTGCTCAAGCTGCTGGCCGAGCGCCTCGAGATCGATACCGACCGGGGCCGCCTGGTGGTCGGCGTTCTGCTGTTCCAGGATCTTGCGGTCGTTCCACTGCTGGTGATCCTGCCGGCGCTGGCTAACCAGCACGGCGACCTCGCGGTCGAGCTGGCGTGGGCCGGTGCCAAGGCCGTCGTGCTGCTGGCGCTGCTGCTGGCCGGCGGCCAATGGCTGCTGCGCCACTGGCTGGTCACGGTGGCGCGCCGGCGCTCGCAGGAGCTGTTCATGCTGAACCTGCTGCTGATCACGCTGGGGCTGGCCTGGCTCACCTCGAAGGCGGGCCTGTCGCCGGCGCTGGGGTCGTTCGTGGCGGGGATGCTGATCTCGGAAACCGAGTTCCGCCACCAGGTCGAGGAGGATATCAAGCCGTTTCGCGACGTTCTGCTGGGGCTTTTCTTCGTCACGATCGGCATGCTGCTGAACCCGCGCGCCGTGATAGCCCACTTCGGCTGGGTGCTCGCCGCGCTGACGGTGCCGGTCGGGCTGAAATTCGCGCTGATCGCGCTGCTGGTGCGCTGGCGCGGCGAGACTGCCGGCACCGCGATCAAGGTGGCGCTGCCGCTGGCCACGGCGGGTGAATTCGCGTTCGTGATCCTGAATCAGGCCGGCCAGCTCCGCTTGCTTCCGGATCCGTTGATGCAGATCGTGCTCGCGGCGATGGTGCTTTCGATGCTGTCCACGCCGCTGCTGGTCCAGTACAGCCAGTGGATCGCGCTGCGTCTGACCGGCTCGGAATGGATGCAGCAGGCGCTGCAGCTGCACCGGATCGCCACCCGCTCGATCGCCAACGAGAAGCACGTGGTGATCTGCGGCTTCGGACGCAGCGGCCAGCACCTGGCTCAGATGCTGGAGCAGGAAGGTTTCGCCTACGTGGCGCTGGACCTGGACCCGGACCGGGTGCGCGAAGCCGCTGCAGCCGGCAGCTCGGTCGTCTACGGCGATGCGGCGCGGCGTGAAACGCTGGCCGCCGCCGGCGTGTCGCGCGCAGCGGCACTGGTGATCAGCTACAACGACGTGCACTCGGCGCTCAGGGTCATTCACTTTGCTCACCAGCTTCGACCGCAACTGCCGATCATCGTCCGGACGCAGGACGATTCGGCGCTGGACCGCCTGTTGCGTGCCGGCGCCACCGAGGTGGTACCCGAGGTGTTCGAGGGCAGCCTGATGCTCGGATCGCACGCACTGGTGCTGCTCGGGGTGCCGCTGGCCCGGGTCGTGCAGCAGGTGCGCGATGCACGCAATACGCGTTACCGCCTGTTGCGCGGCTATTTCCACGGCGCCGACGATCCGGACGACGCCGTCGACGAGCCCGGGCATATGCGGCTGCATTCGGTGCCGATCGAAGCCGGATCGGCCGCCATCGGCCGGGGGCTGGGATCGCTCGAACTGAGCGACACCGGCGCCGAGGTCAGGGCGATACGGCGGCGCGGAATCCGCGGCGACGACCCGAGCGACTCCCTCGTTCTGGAACCGGGCGACGTCGTGGTGCTGCGCGGGACTGCAGAGGCGATCGAACTGGCGGAGGCGCGACTGTTGGGGCAATAATCGACACCCGGGATAGGGAGTGCACGATGCAAGAACCGTCGCTTCAGATGCAGGCCCCCGCATTCCGCCAGGTGGATTCGGGCCACGGGCTCGAATGGTGGAGCGCCGCCTGGCGGTTGCTGTTTTACCGCGGCGCCGCGGCGGTGTGGATCGTGATGTGCGTGATCGCGTTGGTGATCTTCGCGCTGCTGCACGTGATTCCGGTGATCGGATCGATCGCGTCCCAGATCGGCTGGTTCGTGTTCGGCGGCGGATTGATGCTGGCGGCCCGCAAGACCGAGCAGGCAACGCCGCCGGCGGTCGGGGATCTGTTCGCCGGTTTCGGAGCGCCGCTGAGCCCGCTCGTGATCGCCGGCGCGCTGGTGATGGTCGCCGTGCTCATCGTATTCGGAGCGCTCGCCATGGCAGGGGTGGGCGCGCTGCTCGGCGCGCTATTCGGCGGCGCGAGCGCAAGCCTGGGCGTGCTGGCAGGCATCGGCGCCGCCTCGCTGCTGTTTCTGATGGTCGGCCTCGTGCTGCTGGTCCC
Organism: Burkholderiaceae bacterium; assembly: GCA_036270655.1. Lineage (GTDB taxonomy): Bacteria > Pseudomonadota > Gammaproteobacteria > Burkholderiales > Burkholderiaceae_F > VBCK01. The sequence continues at coordinate 74,247 of DATBCD010000048.1, read as the reverse complement.
GATCGCGATGGCCGCGTGGCTTGCGCCCGCGTTGATCGCCCTGCGGCAACAGCCGCCCGTCGAGGCGCTGAAGGCGAGCCTGGCCGCCTGCTGGGCCAACCTGGGCGCGCTCACCGTGTATGGGCTGCTGTGGATCGCCTTCGCGATCGTCGCGTCGATCCCGTTGGGGTTGGGATGGCTGGTGCTGGCGCCGTTGATGACGTTGTCGACGTACGCGGCCTACCGCGATCTGTTCGAAGGGGAGGCCGTCACCCCCACCCCTTAGCGGGTTCACTTCTTTTCTACCCGCGAGATCTTCGAGCCTTCCAACGTCAGGTTGGCCATCAGTCCTCTGTTGGAGAACTCGAAGCCGATGATCGGCTTCTTCAAGGTCTCCGTATCGAGCTCTTCGCCGACTCCCAGCGTGGCAATCGCGACCGAGCCGTCGACCCCTACCTTCCAGCCTTTTCTCTGGAGAAACTTGTTCAGCGCGTCGCCCGTCATGAACATCAGCACGACGCTTTTTTCCTGCACTCCAGCCTGCAGGCCGTACGAGGCCGAGACGATGTTGTAATAGCCGAGGTTCGTCGCTCCGAGCTGCAGCGCCCCCTCACCGTACTCGGCACCAAAGAGGAAACCGGCCTTGACGACGGTCGGAAACACCAGCATGCCGACCGATTTGGCGGACAACTCCTTGGCGGCCGAGCTGCTGCGGAACAGATCCTCGATCGACTGACGCACGTGGGCGTCCAGCTCCTCCGTCGAGGCAGCGCCTGCCGTTCCCGATGACAGCGCGATGGCGAAGAACAGCACCGCGGCGATCGCGGTTCGCGTGAAGTTTTCGAGTTGTTCGCTCATTGCATCCCCCTGACCCGGATCGAATTGGTGAGCGATATTTGACGCCGCTGGGGGCGCGGTTATGGCAAGGACGCTCCCCCAACCGCACTACGCCAAACGTCTGGTTCGCAGGAGAGGGGAGCCTCGCAGGACCGCGTTAGAGAGACCGGATGAGGGTGCTCAACCCTCGCGCGGCATCGCGCGCTCGATGATTCGCTCGCACTCGACGCCCGACGGCAGTGCGCCGTACTGGTGGTGGCCGACGCCGTCGAGGCGCGACCGGCAGAACGCATCGGCCACCCAGCCCGGCGCGTGCCGCACGAGCAGCGCCGCCTGCAGGATGGCCGCCATCCGGTCGACCAGGTCGCGCGCCCGATATTCGATGTCGGGACTGTCGCGCAACTGCGCTTTGAGCTGGCCGACGTGGCGATCGAGCAGCGCGTGGCCGCCCCGCGCGCGCGCCACCTCGTCGAAATAGGCCTGTAGCACGGCCGGCGTCTTGCGGATCGCCCGCAGCGCATCCAGGCACTGGATGTTGCCGCTGCCTTCCCAGATCGCATTGACCGGAGATTCGCGGAAAAGCCGCGGCATCAGCGAATCCTCCATCACGCCGCTGCCGCCGATGCACTCCATCGCCTCCACCGCATGCTGCGGGGTGCGCTTGCAAATCCAGTATTTCCCGACCGCGGTGCACAGCCGCGCCAGCAAATCCTCGTGTTCCTGCGCGCGCCGATCCAGCGCGCGCGCGATGCGCATCGTCAGCGCCAGCGCCGCCTCCGATTCGAGCGCAAGATCGGCCAGCACGTTCTGCATCAGCGGCTGCTCGACCAGCAGATGGCCGAAAGCGCGGCGCTGGCTGCAGTGGTGCAGCGCCTGCGACACGGCCATCCGCATGCCGGCGCTGGACCCGATCATGCAGTCGAAACGCGTCATCGCGACCATCTCGATGATCGTGCGCACGCCGCGTCCCTCTTCGCCGACCATCCAGGCGAGCGCGCCGCGCAGCTCGGTCTCGGCCGAGGCGTTGGAGACGTTTCCCATCTTCCGCTTCAGCCGCTGCAGCTGCATCGGGTTCTTGGAGCCGTCCGGCCGCCAGCGCGGAAGCAGAAAGCAGGTCAGCCCCTCCGGCGCCTGCGCCAGCACCAGGAACAGGTCGCACATCGGGGCCGACACGAAGAACTTGTGGCCGACCAGCTCGTACGCATTGCCGGGCCCGGGCGAGGCCAGCGGATACGCGCGCGTCGTGTTGGCCCGCACGTCGGAGCCGCCTTGTTTCTCCGTCATCGCCATCCCGACCGTCAGCCCCGGTTTCTCGTGCGCCGGCCGGTTGGTCGGGTCGTACACGCGTGACCTGATCATCGGCTCCCACAGGGCCGCCAGGTCCGGCTGCAGCCTCAGGCTCGGGATGGCGGCGAATGTCATCGTGATCGGGCAGCCGTGACCGGCCTCGACCTGCGCCTGCAGGTAATAGCGGGCGGCGCGCGCCACGTGGGCGCCGGCGCCCGGCTCGGTCCAGGGCGAAGCGTGCAGCCCCTCCGCGATCGCCGTCTGCATCAACGCGTGATAGGCCGGATGAAAGCGCACCAGATCGGTCCGGCGACCGAAGCGGTCGGTCGGTTCGAATTCCGGCGGGTAGCGGTTGGCCAGATGGCCGAGCGCCAGATATTCGGCGGCGCCGACGCGTTGGCCGAATTCGAGCAGGCCGGCCTCGAAGGCGCCCGCGCCTTCGCGCGCGACCGCTTCACGCAGCGCGCGGTCGGTCGCGTACAGGTTGTAGTCGGCCAGCTCGGTGGGCTGGTTGACGACCTCGTGCGTCACTGCCAGATACGTCTGGGACGGTGCAGAGGCGGCCGGTTCGCGAGCAGTCGACGGTTCCATTGGGGATCCATTTTGCTCCTGTCGGCTCCGGCCGACTCAAGTCGGCCGTCCAGGCGCCGACTCTACAGATGGCCGACCCCTTTTTTGGATCGGCCTTTTTTCACGGATCCTTAAGGCGCGTGAAGTGTCGTCAAAATCCTTCAATTCGCGGATGTCTGCGTTCACCTTGGTCGAACTGCTGCTGGTGGTGGCCATCGTCGCGGTGCTGGCCACGATCGCCGTGCCCTCCTATTCGAGCTATGTGGACCGTGGGAGAGTCACTCGGGCCGAGGGCGACATCGTTCAAATCGAAGTGGCGATCGCCCAGTTCCTGTCGGACAACGGGTCCCTTCCGGGCGCCCTGGGCAACCTGAACAATGTTCCGACCACCGACCCGTGGGGCAATCCGTATCAGTACCTGAATCTGGGCGCCGCAGGCGCAATGGGCCACGCGCGCAAGGACAGGTCGCTGGTTCCGATCAACTCCGACTACGACCTGTACAGCATGGGCAAGGACGGCCAGAGCGTGCCACCGCTGACGGCCGCCGTAAGCCGCGACGACGTCGTGCGCGGCCGCAACGGGGCCTTCGTCGGACTGGGCTCCGATTTCTGAGCGGCCTGATGCGAATCGAAGGCACTTTCTTGCGCAGCAGCATCGCGCGCCGCATCCTGGCGCTGTTCGTGCTGTGCGCGTCCATCCCGGCGCTGGCGCTGGCGGTGCTGTCGCTGGGACAGGTGCGAGCGGTGCTGACCGAGCAGTCCCAGGCGCAGCTCAGGGCCGCCAGCAAGGTATACGCGCTGAACGTGTACGAACGCCTGCTGCTGGCTCATCAGAGTCTGCACCAGATCGCACTGGGTCTGCACGAGGGCAGGCCTCCCGGCAGCGACGTGCTGCAGACGCTGGCGCATACCTACTCCAGCCTGTCGGTCGTCGGGCCCGGCATCGAGCCCATCCCGATTCTGGGCAAGGCGATCTCCTGGCCGCAGCTGTCGGACTCGGCGCGTGCGCACCTGATCAGCGGCGAGTCGGTTCTGGTGGTGGAACGGGTCATCGGCGCGCCGCCCCGCGTCCTGCTGGTGCACGCGGTCGACGCGAACCGGCCCGCACGGTTCGCGCTGGCCGCTGAGCTCAATCCCGTGGGGCTGTGGGGTGACTCGGACGGCTTTTCCGAAGCGATCGGCCTGTGCGTGCTGGCCGATACGGGAGCCAGCCTGTTTTGTTCGAAATCGGAAAGCGCGTCCGATCCCGCCGATCCGACGCGAACGATCTCCGACTCGGCGCGCGATTCCCGGGCTGACACGGGCAAAGAGGCGATGATCGTCGGGCAATGGCAGCTCTTTCTGAAGCCCAAGTTCTTTACACCTTACTGGATCGTGATCGCGACCGAGCCGGCTTCGGCCGTGATGGCGCCGATCGACAAGTTCAGCCGGATATTCCTCCAGGTGACCGTGCTTTCGCTGCTGATGGTGGCGCTGTTCAGCCTGAGCCAGATTCGCCGCACGATGGGACCGCTCGAGAAGCTGATCGACGGCATCCGGCGCCTGGCCGGCGCCGATTTCAGTCACCGGGTCGCGGTGACGGGGAACGACGAATTCGGGGAGCTGGCGGGCGCGTTCAACGACATGGCGGCGCGGCTGGGGCGCCAGCTGGACACCCTGAAGGTCCTTTCGGCGATCGACCAGGTGATCCTGTCCAGGCTCGACATCGAACCCGTTTTCGGACTGGTGCTGACCAGAGTCTGCGAGCTGACGCCGGCCGGATTCGTCGCAATCGCCGCCCTGGAGGCGTCGGGTACCGGCCAGGCGCGCATGTACACGCTGGCGGCCGGGCGCGGCGGCAGTTGCCAGATGCGCCGGACTTGCGTCGCGGTCCCGCTGCTGGAGCGGATCGCGCGACAGCCGGGCGGGTTCTGGCTCGAGCAGCTGGATGGGCTGCCGTTGGATCCGCCGGAGCTGGCCGCGGCTGGAGACGGCGCCCAGGTTTTCGTGCTGCCGATCCGGGACCGTGGCAGCCTGTGCGCGTTCGCCTGCCTGGGTCTGCCTCGGGGGGCGCGCCTGGCCGACAGCGTGCAGCCCGATCTGCGGGATCTGTGCGACCGCATCGGCGTTGCCTTGTCCGCCGCCGCGCGCGACGAGCAGCTCGTCTACCAGGTGCGCCACGACGACCTGACGGGGCTGCCGAACCGGCTGCTGTTCAAGGAGCGCCTCTTGCAGGAAATCGCCAGCGCCAGACGCGAGCGCCGCAGCCTGGCGCTGCTGTACATCGACCTGGACCGTTTCAAGGGGATCAACGACAGCCTCGGGCACACGGTCGGTGACGAGCTGCTGGAGCAGACCGCCCGACGGATGCGCAACTGCATCCGCGAGACCGATTCGCTGGCACGCCTGGGCGGCGACGAGTTCGCGATCATCCTTCCGAACATCTCCGGCGTGCGCGACGTCACCACCGTGGCCGAGCACATCGTGCAGGCGCTGTCCGACCCGTTCGTCGTCGGCCAGCAGGAGAGCTTCATCAGCGCCAGCGTCGGCATCGCGATCTGTCCGACCGACGCCAGCGACGGCGAGGACCTTTTGAAGCAGGCCGATACCGCGATGTACCGCGCCAAGGACGGCGGCCGCGGCCAGTTCGTCTATTTCGAGGAACGGATGAACGCCGAGGCGGTCGAGCGCCTGGCCCTGGAGCGGGAGCTGCGGCAGGCCCTGTTGCGCAACGAATTCGTGCTGCAGTATCAACCGCAGCTCGATCTGCGCACGGGCCGCATCTGCGGCGCCGAAGCGCTGCTTCGATGGAATCACCCGATCCGCGGCCTGATCGCGCCGGGGGTCTTTATCGGGGTGGCCGAGGATACCGGCCTGATCGAAGAGATCGGTCGCAGGGTGATGCTCGAAGCCTGCGCGCAGCATGCGGCCTGGCGATCGGCGGGCGCCCAGCCTCCGCGCATCGCCGTCAACGTCTCCGGGCGCCAGTTCCGCCGCGGCGACCTGGTCAGGATGGTCGAGGATGCGCTGCGCCAGTCCGGCACGTCGGCGTCGGCGCTGGAAATCGAGGTCACCGAAAGCCTGTTCATGGACGAAAGCGCCAACGCCGTTGCGGTGCTGAGCCAGTTGCGGCAAATGGGCGCCCAGGTGGCGATCGACGATTTCGGCACCGGGTATTCGTCGATGTCCTACTTGAAGCGGCTGCCAGTGGATGTCCTGAAAATCGACCAGTCCTTCATCGCGGATATGGCCGACAACTACGATGCTCGCGCCATCGCCAAGGCCATCATCAACCTGGCCCACACGCTGAACAAGTCGGTCGTGGCCGAGGGCGTCGAAACCGCGGAGCAGCTGGTGCTGTTGAAGCGGTGGCGGTGCAACCGGATCCAGGGTTACTACCTGAGCCGGCCGCTGACGTCGGACCAGTTCCTGGAACTGCTGCACCAGCGCCAGCAGGAAGCGGAGCAGTCAGGCGCAGCCACGGTACAGTTCGAACCGCAAGTCCCCTGACAGCGCCTCGTGACGGGCGCAGCAGGTCCATGCAGATGCGCAGACTGCGGGTCGGACAGCCGATCACCCCGGAGCAGTTCGACGAGCTCAGCGACGAGGAGCTGGCGCGGCTTGTCCCGCGCGCGGTTCGCGAGTTCTTCCCAGGCAAGGATTTCTGCCCTGATGGGTTCTTCTACCTTCACGATGGCACCGCGTGGTCCTTCTTCAAGGCCGGCTTCCTCGACGAGTGACCCGATGCGCTGTCTGACGGTTCGCGATACGGGGCCAGCTGCACCTTATGGGGGCTTAACTTGCTGTTAACATGCCGTTCCCGTCGTCGTTCGCCCGGAGAGGTCGATGGCACAAGGAGCGGACCGCGAGCCGGCCCCGAATCCCGAGGGCAGGCCAGCGACACTGCAGAATTCGGCGCCTTCCTCGGAGCTGCCGACTCTGCCCCCACGGCCATCTCAGTGGGAACGGGCGACGCCGCCGCAACCGGCGGCTGAGCCGACGTCGTTGCAGACAGAGAGCCGCAACGCAGCGGCGGCCGGAACCGATTTCGCCACCCGACTCGACGACGATTTCTGGACCGAGAAAACCCAGGCCCCGACGCTAGCCGATCCAACCCAGCGCCTGACGGTTGCCCCGACCCGGCTGCCGGCCGCTCGGCGCCCTCCTGGCCGTGTGCGCAGGCTGCTCGCGCCCCTTTTGCTCGGATGGCGCGAAAGGCGCCACGCGGCAAAGGCCAGCCGGGAACTTCTCGAGCTGTATCGCACCGTCGCGGCCATCCATCCCCGTCTGGGCAAGCACGATCTGTACCGTCGCATCGTGATGGCCCGGCAGGGCGGCAGCGCGGCGTCGGCCGACGCGGTGCTTGCGCGCGCAGCCGAAAGCTATGCGACGTGGCCGGTGGAACGCGCGCTGACGTTCCGCGACGTCGTGCATTATCTGGCGGTAACGGACTACCTTGCTACCAATGACGACCTGGCCGATTGGACCCGCGAAAACCTGAGCCGCGTCGTCATGTCGCGCGTCCCGGAAGACCTCTAGCGCGATTCCGCGCAGCCGGTTTCACGGCTGAACCCGATCAAACGCCGCGCGCCGACAGTCCTTACGCCGCCTTGACGCTGGGGCGCGGCGCCAGCACGCCGCGCAGGCAGCGGCCCGTGTAGCTGGCCTCCACGGCGGCCACCTGCTCCGGGGTGCCGCTGGCGACGATGCGCCCGCCGTCCTGCCCGCCGTCCGGGCCAAGATCGACCACCCAGTCCGCGGTCTTGATCACTTCCAGGTTGTGCTCGATCACGACCACTGTATTGCCGGCGGCGCGCAGCCGGTGCAGCACCTTCAGCAGCAGCGAGACATCGTGGAAATGAAGACCCGTGGTGGGCTCATCCAGAACATACAAGGTGCGCCCGGTATCGCGCTTGGACAGCTCCAGCGCGAGCTTGATCCGCTGGGCCTCGCCCCCCGACAACGTGGTGGCGCTCTGGCCCAGCCGAACGTAGCCCAGGCCGACCTCGCTGAGCGTCTGCAGCTTGCGATGCAAGGCCGGCACCGCGCTGAACATCTGGCCGGCCTGCTCGACCGTCAGGTCCAGCACCTCGGCGATGTTCAGGCCGCGGTACAGCACTTCGAGCGTTTCGCGGTTGTAGCGCCGGCCTTGGCATACGTCGCACGGAACATAGATGTCCGGCAGAAAGTGCATCTCCACGCGGATCAGGCCGTCGCCTTCGCACGCCTCGCAGCGGCCGCCTTTCACGTTGAACGAGAAGCGCCCCGCTTCGTAGCCGCGCTCGCGCGCGGTCGGCGTGGCGGCGAACAGGTCCCGGATCGGCGCGAACAGGCCGGTGTAGGTGGCCGGATTGCTGCGCGGCGTGCGCCCGATCGGGGCCTGGTCCACGCTGACCAGCTTGTCAAAGTGCTCCAGGCCGGCCATGGCGCCGTACGGCGCGGGCTGAGTGCTGGCCTTGTACAGGTGGCGCGCCATCGCCGCCACCAGGGTGTCGTTGATCAGTGTCGACTTGCCCGAGCCCGAAACGCCGGTCACGCAGGTCAGCAGTCCGACCGGGATTCGCAAGTCGACCTGCTGCAGGTTGTTGCCGCGCGTGCCCGAAAGCTCCAGCCAGTGCAGCCCCGGCGGCACCCGCGCGGCCGGCACCTCGATGCGCATGCGCCCGGACAGATAGGCGCCGGTCAACGACGAGACCTGCCGTGCGATGTGCTCCGGCGTGCCTTGCGCCACCACCTGCCCGCCGTGCTCGCCGGCTCCCGGCCCCATGTCGAGCACGTGGTCGGCGCTGCGGATCGTCTCCTCGTCGTGCTCGACGACGATCAGCGTATTGCCCAGGTCCCGCAGGCGCTTGAGCGTGTCGATCAGACGCTGGTTGTCGCGCGGGTGCAGACCGATCGACGGCTCGTCGAGCACGTACAAGACGCCCGTCAGTCCCGATCCGATCTGCGAGGCGAGCCGGATCCGCTGCGCCTCGCCGCCCGACAGCGTGTCGGCCGCGCGCTCCAGCGCCAGGTAGCTCAGCCCCACGTCGTTCAGGAAACGCAGCCGCGCGACGATCTCTTCGACGATGCGCCGGCCCACCTCGCGGCGCGCCCCCTCCAGTTGCAGCCGTTCCAGGTAGCGCTGGGTCTGGGCCAGGTTCTGCCGCTCGATCTCGAAGATCGCCCGCCGCTCCTCGCCTTCGCCGATGAACACGTGGCGCGCTTCGCGCCGCAGGCGCGTGCCGCCGCAGGCCGGACAGGGGCGCACCCCGCGCAGCTTGGCGAGCTCCTCGCGTACGGCCGGAGAATCGGTCTCGCGCCAGCGCCGCTCCAGGTTGGGAATCACGCCTTCGAACGGATGCTGGCGGACGCCTCGCCGGCCGCGCTCGCCGGTGGCGGGAAACGCGATCGCCTCGCCGCCGCTTCCGTACAGCACTTCGTGCCGGAACGCGGGGTCCAGGGCTTCCCACGGGGCGGAGATGTCGACGCCGCGATGACGCGCCAGGGCCTCGACCATCTGGAACATGTGCCGGTTGCGAGCGTCCCAGCCATGCACGGCGCCGGCCTGCAGCGTGAGCTCGGGATGCGCCACCACCCGGGTCTCGTCGAAGAATTCGTCGATCCCCAGGCCATCGCAGGCCGGACAGGCGCCGAGCGGGTTGTTGAAGGAGAACAGGCGCGGCTCCAGGTCCGGGGCCGCGTAGCCGCACACGGGGCACGCGAACCGGCTCGAAAACTGGGTCTCCTCGCCATTGTCCAGATCGAGCAGCAGGGCGCGACCGTCGGCGACCCGCAGCGCCGTTTCGAACGATTCGGCCAGGCGCGAACGGGCGTCGGGACGCACCTTGAGGCGGTCGACGACGACGTCGATCGAATGGTGCCCGCCGCGCGCCAGCGCGCTGACCTCGTCCGCCTCCACGATGGCGCCGTCGATGCGGAAGCGGACGAAGCCGCGCGCCCGCAGGTCGTCCAGCAGCTCGGCAAATTCGCCCTTGCGCTCGCGCACCAGCGGAGCCAGCACGATCACCCGCGTCTCGGCCGGACGGGTCAACGTCCAGTCGACCATCTGCGCCACGCTGTGCGCGCCCAACGCGCGCTCGGGGTGGTCGGGGCAGTGCGGCTGGCCGGCGCGCGCGAACAGCAGGCGCAGGTAGTCGTGAATCTCGGTCACGGTGCCCACCGTGGATCGCGGATTGTGTCCGCCCGACTTCTGGTCGATCGCGATGGCCGGCGACAGGCCCTCGATCCGATCCACGTCCGGCTTCTGCATCAGCTGCAGAAACTGCCGCGCATAGGCCGACAGCGACTCCACGTAGCGCCGCTGCCCCTCGGCGTACAGCGTGTCGAATGCGAGCGAGCTCTTGCCCGAGCCCGAAAGGCCCGTGATCACGACCAGCCGGTTGCGCGGCAGGTCAAGATCGATGTTCTTCAGGTTGTGGGTGCGCGCGCCGCGCACCTGGATGCGGTCCATCGACGAGCCGGAAGCGGCCGGCGCAAGGCAAACCACTCACTATAGCCGCCCGCCGCCCGGTTCGCTTCACCTCCTTACCGGCTTTGGGTGGGGGCCGGGCAGCGGTTTTTCAATAGCCTGCTTTGCCCGGGGCAGCGCGCTACGACTCTGAATCCCGATCGTGTCCCGAAACCGGCTGCCGGTCCGGCACGATCGCGCGCTCGGGGCGGCGGCCGCCGCGCGCCAGTTCCACGCCCAGCTGCTTGAGCTTTCGATACAGGTGCGTGCGTTCCAGGCCGGCACGGTCGGCAACGCGGGTCATGCTGAAGTTCTCACGTGCAAGGTGGTATTCGAAGTAGACGCGTTCGAACTGGTCGCGTGCCTCCCGCAGGGGCTGGTCCAGGCTGACCGCCGCGCCCGCGGCTGCCGCCTGGCCGAACGCCGCCTGCGGCCGGACATCGACGGCCTCGTTCGAATCGTTCGCCGGCGCCGTTGCAATCGAGTTGCGCAGAGCCTGCGCGCTGTGCGCCATGCGGCCGTGCTCGAGCCCGTGCTTCACCGAGGACAGCAGGCGCGCCATCGCAATCGGCTTTTCCAGGAAATCGAGTGCGCCGAAACGCGCCGCCTCGCTGGCCGTGTCGATGGTCGCGTGACCCGACATCATGATCACGGGCATCGTCAGCTGGCCGCCCGCGGCCCACTCCTTGAGCAGCGTTACCCCATCGGTGTCAGGCATCCAGATGTCGAGCAGCACCAGATCGGGCGGCTCGGCCTGGCGCATCGCGCGTGCCGAAGCCGCGCTGTCGGCGGTCATCACCACATGACCTTCGTCGGCCAGGATCTCCGAGAGCAGTTCCCGGATGCCAATTTCGTCATCGACGACCAGAATGTTGGCCATGGCGGTTGCGTCGACCCGTCTCGTTCCGCTAGACGGTCGTTCCCGCCCCGGCCAGACGGCGGAAGACGACCGTCACGGTCGCGCCGGCGCCTCCGAGGCGATTGATCAGCTCGATCCGGGCATCGTGTTCGTCGACGATTTTCTTCACCATGGCAAGTCCGAGCCCCGTGCCACGCGGCTTGGTGGTCACGTAGGGCTCGAAAGCGCGCCTAAGTATATTCGCCGGGAATCCCGCACCGTTGTCCTCGACAGAAAGTCGCACCGCCTGCGAAGGAATATCGGACCCGGCGCCCGGCTCGTCGACCGCCACCGCTTCGGTTCGGATCACGATCCGCCCGGGCTCCGGTCGGGCCGTGCCGGTGGCCAGCACGCCCGTGATCGACTCCTGCGCGTTGGCCACCAGATTATGGACGAGTTGGCGCAGGTGCGAGGCATCGCCCTCGATCACCGGCAGCGCGCCTGACAGCCGCAGCTCGATCCGGACCGGTCCGCCGCGGCCCGGCTCCTCCGCGCCGGGGCGGCGCGATCGGGCTTCGGCCCCGTACAACGACCCGATCTCCTCCAGCAGCGCGTTCAGGTCCAGCGGCGCCATCTGCGGCGGCGGCAGGCGGGCATACTCGCGGAATTCATCGACCATGCGTTTCATCGCCGCCACCTGGTTGACGATGGTGGAGGCTCCGCGCACCAGCACCTCGGCCTGTTCGGGGGTCAGCTCGCCCGCCAGCTTCATCTGCAGCCGCTCCGCGGCCAGCTGGATCGGCGTCAGTGGATTCTTGATCTCGTGAGCCAGGCGCCGGGCAACCTCTCCCCATGCCACCGCGCGTTGCGCCGAGATCACCTGCGTGATGTCGTCGAACACGATCACGGAACCGGGCCGTGCGTCCAGAGGCAGGCGCGATCCGCGCGCCAGCAGCGACAGGGGCTCCGATCCGGGCGCGGCACCGGCGCGGTCCAGCTTCATCTGCCGCTGCCAGGAATCCTTGGGCGTGGCGGCCAGCGAATGGTCCCGAAACGCGTTCGACACCTGCTCGGCCAGCTGGGGGTGCACTTCGGACAGCGGGTCGCCGACCCGGCCGTCCAGCGACACACCGAGGATGCGGCCGGCGCCCAGGTTGGCGGTCACGATGCGCGATTCGGCGTCGAGCACGATGACGCCGGCCGACAGGTTGGACAGCACCCGCTGCAGGAAGGCGCGCGCCGTCTCCAGCTCGCGCGAGCGCGCCTCGACGGTTTCGCGCGCGTCCGAAAGCTGCCGCGTCATCTCGTTGAACGATCGCGTCAGCACATTCAGTTCGTCGTTGCCGCGAAACTCGCGCACCGGCCGGTAGTCGCCCTCGGCCACCGCGCGCGTGCCGGCCGCCAGCTCGATCAGCGGCGCGGTCATCGAGCCGGCCAGCATCACCCCCGAGGCGATGGCCGCGAAGATCGCCAGCAGCAGTGTCAGGGTCAGCGTAAGCCGGTACATCTTCTGCAACCCGACGCGCGAAAGCGACAATTGCTGGTACTGGGCGTGACCGGACCGCAGCGCCTGCGCGTTGGCAGCCACGTCCGGCGCGACCGATCGCGTCAGCTGCAGAAAACTGGGTTCCTCGAAGCGCGCCGCGGTCTCGGAGCGCAGTCCCACGCCGCCCGACGGCGGCGGCGAAACGGCCGAACGCAAGGCGGGCGGCGAGGGCGAGGGCACCGGAACGATCACGCGCGTGCGCAGGCCCCCGCCCGGCTCGGTGGCCAGCTCGTCGCCCTCGATCACGGCCATGCCGCGGGCGGCCTGCGCCGCCCGCAGCGTGCTGGCGCTCGGCAACACCGGCATCAGGCGGCCGGCACGACCGGTGCTGGTGGCGATCAGCGAGCCGCCGGCCGTCACCCACAGCGCCTCGTCGGCTCCGGCGCGTTCTCGCAGCTGGTCGAGCTTCCTGATCTGATCCGACGGCGGCGTGTCGGCCAGCTCCGCGGCCATCGCCCGCGCACGATTCTTCAACTCGTCGCGCTGGGACTCCAGCACGGCGCGACCCAGCTCCAGGCCGGAGCTCAACGCGCCCTCGACCTGGACGTTGAACCACGATTCGATCGAACGCGATATGAACAGCGAAGACACCAGGTAGACCATCACGCCCGGCGCCACGCCGATCAGCGCGAACGCAAGCGCGAACCGCGTCATCAGTCGCGCGCCGAATCGCCCCTTGCGGACCCGGCGCGCCAGACGCAGCGACAGCGCCGTAACGACGACGAACAGCACCAGAGCGATCACGCCGTTCAAAGCCAGCAGCACCGGGTAGTTGCGCTCGAACGCCGGGCTGTTGCCGCTCGCCAGCGCCAGCACCAGCAGCAGCACGCCGGCCAGCGCCAGGGCGCCGATCAAACCGTAGCGGAAGACGCGCGGCACCGGATCCGATCAGCGCTGCGAGATGGGCCCGATCGCCACGGGCTTCCAGTCCGAGGCCAGAGCCCAGTCGGGGTTGGTCAGCGAATCGACCTGGAACGGCTTGGGCAGCATCGTCTTGTCCAGACGCAGGCGAATGCGCGCCAGCAGATGCTCGCGCGACGCGGCAGCCTCGCGACCGGCGACCTTCCAGTCACGCACGGTGCGCACTGTCGCCAGCGCCTCGTCCAGCGTATCGAACGGCTGGGCCAGCGCGCCGCGGGACAGGCGGAACTGGCGCGTCAGCGGGCTGTAGGTCAGCCGGTATCCGAGCGTGGCCGACACGACCAGGCGGTTGAACCAGTACCAGCGCCTCCGAACCAGCTCGAAATCGATCGCGAAGTAGACCGGGATGCCGCGCCGGACCGCATCTTCGATGGCCGGCGAAGGCTCGAACGCAAACTGGGCGCTGAGGTACAGCCCGGGCTCGGGATCGTCACGCACTTCGAGCTCGGCCGATTCGACCGATACCGTATCCTGCGCGCCGGCTCGCTGCGGCAGCAACAGCGCCAAAGCGGCCGCCCCCAGGGCGGCCAGCCAAAGCCTGCGCTCCGCCGCGCCTGGGCCGGCGGGCGCTGGCCGGAGCGTTCGGTTCAGCAAGGCCCAGTTTCCCGAGTCGGAGATTCGTTGGAGCTAGATCTTCTCGAACAGCGCAAAGAAAAAGCCGTCATGTTCGGTCGGCAGGCCGACATTCTGACCAGGCTCAACGGGATCGGCGCCGGAAGCAAGCAGCTGCACGGAACCTTGTTGTGTACCCGGCAGCACGGTCAGGCGAGCGTCCGGTTGGCGTTCGAGAAACGAGTCCGCCTGCTGGTCCGCCTCCTCGCGAAAAACTGAACAGACCACGTAAAGCAATCTACCAGCCGGTGCCAGCAGCGGCCACAAAGCGTCGAGCAAACCGGCCTGAATCGTTGCTAATTGCGCAACATCGGCCTCGCGACGCACCCATGGGATGTCCGGGTGGCGCCGGACCACGCCGGAGCCCGTACAGGGCGCATCGAGCAGGATGCGTTCGTAGGGGCGGCCGTCCCAGAACGAAGCCGTATCGCGCGCGTCGGCGGTCAGAACGCGCAGGCGCGGGCCGGCCAGGCCGAGACGGCGCAGGTTGTCGCCGATCAGCCGGGCCCGCCCCTGATCGATTTCTACCGCATCGATCAGCGCCCCCGACAGCTCCGCCAGGTGACCCGTCTTGCCGCCCGGGGCCGCACAGGCATCAAGCACCCGCATGTTATCGCCCGCTTGCAGCCAGGGCGCCGCCAGCTGCGCGCCGGCGTCCTGAATCGAGACCAGTCCCTCGATGAAACCCGCAATCCGCTCGACCGGCCGCGGTCGATGCAGCCGCACCGCGTGCGGACCGACGCGGCTTGCCTCGACGCCTTCGCGATCCAGCAGGGCCAGGTAGGCGTCGACATCGATGCGGCGCCGGTTCACGCGCAGCACCAGGGCTGGCGGACGGGCCGCACAGGCCAACGCCGGTTCCCATCGCTGCGGGTGGTCGCGCCGCACGCGTTGCAGCCACCAGCGCGGCACGTTCAGCCGCGTTGCATCGTCCAGCAACAGCTGCGGCACGAGGGTCGCGCGCCGCCGCAGAAACGAGCGCAACACCGCGTTTACGAACCCGGGCGCGCCGCGCAGTCGCGGGTCGGAGCGCGCCGCTTCGACCGCCTGATCGACCAGCGCGTAGTCGCTGTAGGCGCTGTCGAGCAGCTGTGACAGCGCCACGGCCAGCAGTGCGCCGACCTGTGGCGCCGGCGGGCGCGGGATCAGGCGCTGCAGCAGCGCCTCGATCAGAGCGCGGTGTCTGAGCGCGCCGTGACAGACGTCGCGCACGGCCGCCTGGATCGCCATCGAGCCACCGTCGCGCGCCGCCTGATCCTGCAGTGCGCGACCGAGCGAGCGCCCGCCGCACACGCTCACCCAGACCGCAGCGGCCGCGCGAAGGACGTCGGCCAGCGGGGCGCCGGTGGCAACCGCCGGCCTCAATTCGGTCGATCCGGTATCGCTGGCACCTGCCAGCGCGTTCCTGCCGGAAGCGGCGTTCCCTGCAGGAACTCGCGCGCGCGCAGGCGGCGGCCGCCCGCTCGCTGCAGCTCGCGGATCACCAGCACCCCGTCGCCGCAGGCAACGCGAATGCCGTCGGGGCAAGCCGAGATCACGGTGCCTGCCGCCGCACCCGCGGGCCCGTCCGCGTTCGCCTCATTCGCGGCTTCGGCCGACCAGATCTTCACGATGGTGCCGTCCACGGCGCCGCTCGCGCCCGGCTCCGGGTCGAACGCGCGCACCCGTCGCGCCAGCACCGCGGCCGGCTCGCGAAAGTCGAGCCACGCCTCGCGCCTGGAGATCTTGTGCGCATAGCTGACACCCTCGGGCGGCTGCGGCACCGCCATCCAGCGGCCCGCTGGCGCCTCGGCCAGCCAGGACACGACCAGCCGCGCGCCCAGCCGCGCCAACCGCTCCGTGGTGGTTCCAGTCGTGTCGCCTGCTTCGATCGGCGCCGGCTCCGAGCAGACAATCGCACCGGTATCCAGTCCGGCATCCATCTGCATCAGCGTGATTCCGGTGACGCGATCGCCGGCCTCTATCGCGCGGGCCACCGGTGCGGCGCCGCGCCACCGGGGCAGCAGCGAGGCGTGGATGTTGATCGCACGCGCCACGCCGCTGCGCCCTTCGATGCCGCGCGGAATATCGAGAACGGCCTGCGGCAGGATCAGTCCGTATGCGGCCACCAGCAGCAGATCGGGCTCGGCCAGGCGCAGGCGGTCCAGGACTTCGAGCGCGTCCGGGCCTTCGCGCAGCGAGCGCGGCGACAGCAGCGTCAGCCCCCGCGAGCTGGCCAGTTCGCTGACCGCGCTGGCACGCCGCTTCAGTCCCCGCCCGGCTGGCCGGTCCGGCTGCGTCAGCACCAGCGGGACCGTATGACCGGCATCCAGGATCGCGGCCAGGGCGACCGCGGCGAAGCGGGGAGTGCCGGCGAAGGCCAGTCGCATCGGTGCGCAGCAATGCAGCGAGGAAAGAAAAGCGGGCCGCAAACGCGGGCTAGGCTCTGCGGGCGTGCCGTTTGCGCATCCGCGTGCGGATCCGGGTCTGCTTCAGCGGCGACAGGTACTCGACGAAGACGCGACCCTCCAGATGATCCATCTCATGCTGGACGCACACCGCCAGCGTGCCTTCGCAATCGAGCTCGAACGGCTGGCCGTGCCCGTCCATCGCGCGCACTCGCACTCGAGCGGGCCGGCGCACCATGTCATAGACGCCGGGCACCGACAGGCAGCCCTCCTCGCACAGCGCCGTCTCCTCGGACGCCCACAACACCTCGGGGTTCACGAACACGTGCAGCGTGTCCTTGGCCTCCGACACGTCGATCACGATGATCCGCTCGTGCACGTCGACCTGGGTCGCGGCCAGACCAACGCCCGGAGCCGCGTACATCGTGTCTGCCATGTCGGCGATCAGCTTGCGCAGGCGCTCGTCGAAGACGGTCACGGGCCGTGCCACCCGCTTCAGGCGCGGGTCCGGGTATTCGAGTATCGCGAGCTGGCTCAAAGCAGGTCTCCGACCCGGAATATTGTGGCGATTGCCGTCTTTTTCATCGTTTCGCGCGCGCCCGTAGGGCGATACTGGCACCTGATCACGTCCGGCCGGTAGGCAGCCATCCGGCTGGATCCGTTGCGATATCAAGGGTTTGGGCGGAGAATTTTAAGCTTTGGCGAACCTCATCCCCGGCCCCTGTCCCGCAGGCGGGACAGGGCAATGACGGCTGTGCAATCAGCGACTCGAGGCCCTGAAGCATGACGAACTTTCCGGTTTTCGCGCCCGCACGCGGCCGCCCCGATCCGGCGGCGGCGTTCGACAGGCGATGGCTGCTCGCATGGCTGATTTTCTCAGTGCTGATTGTCTCGCGCGTCGCCCCGGCGTGGAGCCAGCAAGCGGGCACGCACCGCTTCCCGGTCACGGAAGAGCAGCGACAGACCGCCGAGAAGACAGCAACGGCCGGCGTTCCCCTGTCCGAGCTGGCGCCTGGTGCGCCGGAGCGATACACGATCAAAAAGGGCGACACGTTGTGGGCCATTTCGGTTCTGTACCTGAAATCGCCCTGGCGCTGGCCGGAACTGTGGGGCATGAACCGCCAGCAGATATCGAATCCTCATTTGATCTACCCGGGCCAGGCGCTGGTGCTGGTCAGGACGCCCGAAGGACGGGCCGTGCTGAGGCTGGCCGGCACCGAAGGCACGGTCGCGCCTGCCGCCGCGCCCGCCGCCGCACCTGCGCCCCCGGCTCCGCCGCCACTGCCCGTGGACAAACTGGAGCCGCGCGTGCGTGACCTGGGAGACGTCAGTCTGGAGCCGATCCCGAGCATCCCGAACCGGCTGATCGAGCCGTTCTTATCGCAGCCGATGATCGTGTCGGCCCACGACCTCGCCAAGTACCCGCGCATCGTCGCCACCCCCGAGGACCGCGTCTATCTGGGCCGCGGCGACCAGGCCTACGCGCGCGGCATCGACGACCAGTCGCTGGCCGACTTTCACGTGCTGCGGCCGGCGCGGCCGCTGTTCGAGCCGGACGATTACGACCATAAAAGGCCGATCGCCTACGAGGCCTTCTTCCTGGGCAGCGCGCGGGTGGTCCGCCGCGGCGAGATCACGACGCTGAAAATCACCGACAGCCGCCGCGAGATCGGGGTCGAGGACCGCCTGATGCCGATCGAGCACGAGCCGCTGATCACGTATGGGCCGCATCGGCCGGTGCGCCCGGTCGAGGGCCAGCTGATCTCGGTTTATGGGGGGCTCGACGACGTCGGCGCCCAGAGCATCGTGACGCTGGACCGGGGCGCGCGCGACGGACTGGACATCGGTGCCGTGCTGGCGGTGAACCGCACGGGCAAGACGGTGCGCGACATCACGACCCCCAGCAGCGAGTTCATCAAGCTGCCGGACGAGCGCATCGGACAGATGTTCGTATTCCGGGTGTTCGACGACATCTCCTACGCGCTGGTAATGACCGCGGTCGGTCCGATCAAGGTCGGCGACCGCTTCAGCCTGCCCGACCAGCTGCCGGCTAACGTTTCTTCCGGTCCGCCGTCTTCCGCCCCATCGTCTCCGATTCCGGTCGCAGCCGCTCATTGACGCCGCGCGGTCGCGCCTGTCCGGCAGGCCCTGCCCGCCCGCGCGTGCGGCGTCATGGACGAAGCCGAGCAGCGCGCCTGGCTGCGCCTGTCGCTGACCGAGGGCGTGGCCCCGCGAGCCGCGCGCGACCTGCTGTCGGCCTTCGGACTTCCCGGCGCGATCTTCGAGGCAGGCCAGGCCGCCCTGGCCCGGGTGGCCGGCGAGGCGGCGGCCAGGGCGTTGCTGGCGCCGGAACCCGTCGACGCGACGGGTCGCGCGCTGGCGTGGCTGCGCTCGGATCCCTCGCGGTCGTTGATCACGCTGGCCGATGCGGACTACCCGCCGCCGCTGCTGGAGCTGACCGATCCGCCGCCCCTGCTCTATCTGCAGGGCCGGCGCGAGCTGCTCGCCCGCCCCGCGCTGGCGATCGTCGGCAGCCGCAGCGCCACGCGGCAAGGCGAGGCCAACGCCGAAGCCTTCGCGGCATACCTTGCGCAGTGGGGCTTGACGATCGTGAGCGGCCTGGCGCGCGGCATCGACGCTGCAGCGCACCGCGGCGCGCTCGCCTGCGAGGCGGCGACGATCGCGGTGCTCGGCACCGGCGCCGACATCGTCTACCCGGCGTCCAACCGCGCGCTGGCCGACCGCATCGGGCAGAGCGGCTTGCTGGTGTCCGAATATCCGCTCGGCACGCCGGCCGTCCCGCACAATTTTCCGCGTCGCAACCGACTGATCGCCGCGGCGGCCCGCGGTGTTCTGGTGGTGGAGGCCGCGCTGCACTCGGGCTCGCTGATCACGGCGCGCCTGGCCGCCGAGCTCGGCCGCGAGGTGATGGCGATCCCCGGTTCGATTCATTCGCCCGTGGCGCGCGGTTGCCACCGGCTGATCCGCGACGGCGCACGCCTGGTCGAGTCGGCGCAGGACGTTCTCGAGGAGCTCGGGTTCGACTTGCCGCATTCTCCCGCGCGGTCGGCGGCTGCGACCGGGACCGGCAGCCCGGCCGACGCGACGCTGCTGGAGGCGATCGGATATGACCCGGTCGATCTGGACACGCTGGCGCGGCGTACCGGGCTTGCCCCGGGCCTGCTGTCGGCGCGACTGCTGGAGCTCGAGTTGACACAAGATATTGAGCGTCTGCCCGGTAACTGCTACCAGCGGTTGAGGCGCAATTGAACTTCCTATTGCGCCGGCGCTGCCGGCTGCGTTACAGTGGAGAGGCCCATGTTTGACGTGCTGGTCTTTCTCTACGAGAACTACAGCGCGCTGTCGGCCTGTCCCGACTTCGACGCGCTGACCCGACGACTTGCCGACGCCGGCTTCGAAGAGGACGAGATAGCCGACGCGATGGTCTGGTTGCATGGGCTGGCGAGCGTCACGTTGTCGTCGTGCGCGCCGCAACACGCCGACCCGCGAACGTTTCGCGTCTACACGAGCCAGGAGTACGCGTGCCTCGGCGCCCCCGCGATCGGATTTATCGCTTCGCTCGATCGCGACGGGCAGCTGAACCCGACGCAGCGCGAAATCGTGATCGAGCGGGCCGCCGCGCTGGCCGAGACGCCGATCACGCTCGAGCGCCTGAAGATCATCGTGTTAATGGTGCTGTGGAGCCAGTCGGTCGATGTCGACCTGCTGCTGCTGCAGGAACTGCTCGACGACGATCCGAGGCCGGCGCTGCATTGAGGTTCCTGGCAGCCGTCGCGCAGGCCCTGGCGTCTTGCCTTAAGCTGGTAGGTTATCCTGGAAAAAGGGGCGCCGGTTTGATGCCGCTTCGACACCTCCTGGTCCAATGTCCAAAAAGAGCTTGATCATCGCCGAGAAGCCTTCGGTGGCCGCCGACATCGCGCGGGCGCTGGGCGGCTTTGAAAAGGCATCCGACTATTTCGAGAACGACGAATACGTGCTGTCGTCCGCGGTCGGCCACCTGCTGGAGCTGCACGAGCCCGAGGAGTACGAGGTCAAACGCGGAAAATGGAGCTTCGCGCACCTGCCGGTGATCCCGCCCCATTTCGACCTGCGACCGATCGAGAAATCCCACACCCGGCTGAAGCTGCTCGAGAAGCTGATCAAGCGCAAGGACATCGGGCAGCTGATCAACGCGTGTGACGCGGGTCGCGAAGGCGAACTGATCTTCCGCTACATCGTCCAGCATGCCGAAGCGCGGCAGCCGATCTCCCGGCTCTGGCTGCAGTCGATGACGCCGGCGTCGATTCGCGAGGCCTTCTCCGGGCTGCGCAGCGACAGCCAGATGCAGCCGCTGGCGGATGCGGCGCGCTGCCGGTCGGAAGCCGACTGGCTGGTCGGGATCAACGGCACCCGCGCGATGACCGCGTTCAACAGCCGCGACGGCGGCTTCTTCCTGACGACGGTAGGCCGCGTGCAGACGCCGACGCTGACCATCGTGGTCGAACGCGAGGAGCAGATCCGCAAGTTCGTCGCGCGCGATTACTGGGAGGTGCGGGCCAACTTCGCCTGCGAAGCCGGCACCTACGAGGGACGCTGGTTCGATCCGGGCTTCAAGCGCAACGACGACGATCCCGAGGCGCGCGCCGAGCGCCTGTGGAACGAGCGGCAGGCACGGGACATCGTGGCTGCGTGCGCCGGCCAGCCGGGCAAGGTCAGCGAGGAGTCCAAGCCGAGCACGCAGCTGTCGCCCCTGCTGTTCGATCTGACCTCGCTGCAGCGGGAGGCCAATTCGCGGTTCGGCTTCTCGGCCAAGACGACGCTGTCGCTGGCGCAGGCGCTGTACGAGCGGCACAAGGTGCTGACCTATCCGAGAACCGACTCGCGCGCGCTGCCCGAGGATTACCTGGCTGTGGTCACCAAGACGATGCAGATGCTGGCCGGGGGCAAGGCAGGCGCGAAAGCCAGGACCCGGGTCGACGCGCCGTTGCTGCAGCCGTTCGCTCCGCACGCGCGACGCGTGCTCGATCAGGGCTGGGTCAAACCGAACCGCAGAATTTTCGACAACTCGAAGATTTCCGACCACTTCGCCATCGTGCCGACGTTGCAGGAGCCGGGCCACCTGAACGAAGTCGAGCTGAAGCTGTACGACCTGGTGGTGCGCCGCTTCCTGGCCGTGTTCTTCCCGGCGGCCGAGTATCTGGTCACCACGCGCATCACCGAAGTCAAAAAGCACTCGTTCAAGACCGACGGGCGCATCCTGGTCGAGCCGGGCTGGCTGAGCGTGTACGGGCGGGAAGCCCAGGAAGGACAGACCTCTCTGGTGCCGGTCAAGCCCGACGAAACGGTCCAGACGGTCTCGATCGAGGCCGCCGCGCTGCAGACGCGCCCCCCGGCGCGTTACACGGAGGCGACCCTGCTGTCGGCGATGGAGGGTGCCGGCAAGCTGGTCGACGACGAGGAGCTGCGCGCGGCGATGGCCGGCAAGGGCCTGGGCACGCCCGCCACGCGCGCGGCGATCATCGAAGGGCTGATCACCGAACGGTACCTGGTGCGCGACGGGCGCGACCTGCACCCGACCGCCAAGGCGTTCCAGTTGCTCACGCTGCTGCGCGGGTTGGGGGTCGACGAGCTCACGGCGCCGGAGCTGACCGGGGAGTGGGAGCATAAGCTGGCTCAGATGGAGCGCGGCGCCCTGAAAAGGTCCACGTTCATGCGCGAGATCGCCCAGATCGCGCGCAAGATCGTCGAGCGTGCCAAGAGCTATCAATCGGACACGGTACCGGGAGACTACGCGACGCTGAAGACCCCGTGCCCGAAATGCGGCGGCACCGTTCAGGAGAACTACCGGCGCTTCGCCTGCACCAAGTGCGATTTTTCGCTGCCCAAGCACCCGGCCAGCCGCACTTTCGAATACGAAGAAGTCGAGCAACTGCTGCGCGATCGCAAGATCGGGCCGTTGACCGGTTTCCGAAGCAAGATGGGTCGGCCCTTTGCCGCCGTGCTTAAGATCTCCCCCGAGTTCAAGCTCGAGTTCGATTTCGGCAACGCCGATGGGTCCGACGACGAGTCGGCGCAGGCTCCCGACTTCAGCGAGCAGACGCCCCTGGGCACGTGCCCGAAATGCGGCGGGCGCGTATTCGAGCTGCCGATGGCCTACGTGTGCGAAAACGCCGTCGGTCCCGGCAAGACCTGTGATTTTCGTTCCGGCCGCGTGATCCTGCAGCAGACCATACAGCCCGAGCAGATGCGCAAGCTGCTCGCCGAGGGTCGCACCGATCTGCTGCGCGACTTCGTTTCGAATCGGACCCGCCGCAAGTTCGCCGCGCGCCTGGTGCGCAAACCCGACGGCACGACCGGGTTCGAATTCGAGCCACGACCGCCTCGTGCAGCCAAGCAGGCCGACAGCGCGCCACCGGAGCAGCCCGCGCAAACAGCGCAAACGCCTGCCAAGCCCGTTCGCGCCGCCAAGAAACCGGCCAAGTCGGCCGTGAGCACCGCGCGAAGTGCGGGGACAGCAACCAAACCCGCAGCACGAAAGGCGGTAAGACGTAAAACCGCAGTCAAACCCGACAAGAAGAAACCCGCGGGGCGCGCTGTCTGAGTCGCAGTCCGCCGCAGGGTAAAGCCCATACAAAAGCCCGTTAGACGTAAAACCGCGGCCAAACCCGACAAGAAAAAAGCCGCGTCACCCGTATTTTGACCCCCGCCCATACGCGGGTTAGATCCCATTGCGCGGGCGTTCCGGAAGCGTGAGAATGGGGGACGCAGCGATGCGTGATGCGTGATCGCGTTATCTGGCGCATCATCCGAATCGGCTAACGCGTACGCAGAGAAGGGTCGGGATGCGACGGGCTGGAGGGTCCGGCATCGCGCGGCAACAGCTCAGAAGAAGTGGACTCGAGGCGATGCAACGAGCGGACGTCGTAACGACGGCTCCGTCCCAGACGGACAACGAGCCCGACGTTGTCGAATCGAGTCATCCTCGGCTGTACGTGATGACGCTCGAGGAATTCGTGCAGCGGATGCCGCTGGTGCAGCCGCCCTGCGCATACCGCTTGAGTCTGGACAGCGGAGTCGAATTCAACAACGTCAAGCACGCGTTCGAGCAGCCCATGGCTGTCCGCCTGGATACGTGGCTGCGCCTGCTGCGCAGCCTCGGGGTCAGCCTGGTGGCTGCCGTTCGCAGCGAAGACGTCGGGTCCGAAGACCCCTCGATCGCGCGCGTGCTGATCGGCGCAGCGCACGACGATGGCGGACCGCGCCTGGCTCCGTCCAGGCAGTCCTCGCTGCAGGACTGCCGGCGCGTACGCGGCCTGAGCATGGCCGCGCTGGCTCACCAGATCGGCGTATCGATCGACACGGTGACCTCGGTCGAACGCGGCCGCGGCCTGCTGCGCAACGTGGCGCGTGTCTGCCAGCAGTTCGGCCTGAGCCTTTTCGTTGCGCTTCCCGGCCGATTCGGGTCGGTCGACGAGTTGTGGGCAGCCCACGCGGAGCGCTACCTGCTGGCTCCTTCGCAGTTTCCGTTGCGGCGCCCGACGCGCAAATTCGAGGCACCACCGCCGATCGCGACGCCGACGCCGCGCCGGCGCACCGGACCGCCGCGCAAACCGCGTCCGCAGGACCTCTGAATCAGCCCGGCGGGTACGGGTTCGACAGCTCGTCGACCAGAGCGTGCAGCGCCTCGCGAATCTGCTCCTCGCTGCACCCCAACAGCAGCGCGTCTTCGAGCGCATCCTGCGCGATCTGGCGCAGCTCCGCGTAGTTCTCGTTCAGAACCTTGATCTTCTCGACGCAGGACACCGGCGCGCCATCCGTCTGGCGCCACGTCGGTGCGGCCGACTGAATCGACTTGGTCTTGCTCACGGGCAGCTTCCGAAATGAGGTCCTGCCCGATTATGCCAAGGTCGCATTGCGAGCAGCGCGCCCGCAGTCAGATCACCGGATCAGCGACTGCAGGCAATCGGCCGTGGCGAGGGCCTGCAACAGGGCCCAATTCGCATCGGCCGCATCGACGTTCAGCCCCGCTCTGGTCCGCACCAGGGCGAGGGGGTCGGCCGCTTCGAATCCGCGCGCGATTTCGAGCAGCGGCGCGTAAGGACCGGTGCCCGCGAGCAGCGCATCGACGATCGGGTCCGACAGGTGGACGTCCTGCAGCAGGTCGCGCAGCGGCTGGCCCGTGATCGCATCCAGCAGCGAGAAGGTCCCGACGATGAAGGCGTCGTCGCGTTCGCCCCGCGAGCGCCTGCCGGCGGCGCACAGGTTTTCCAGCAGATGGCCCCGCACCACCGCCACGTAGACCAGTGGCGCGGCGCCCGGCTCCTTGCCGGCGATCGCCAGCAGCAGTACGAGCCATTTGATCAGTCTCTGGTAGCCCAGCAGCGAGATCGCATGACTGAGCGACGACACCGGCGTCGAACGGCGGAACGCCGCGCTGTTGGCGAGCGTCAGCAGCAGGTACGCGAGCAGCGGCTCGGCCCGGAACACCCGCTCCAGCACGCGCACCTCGGCGTCGGCCTGCACCAGCCGGATCAGCTCGAACACCGCGGTCTGCGCCGGGGTCAGCCCGCTGGGCTCGGCCCGCCTGACCGGCGCCAGCGGCCACCCCGCCGTCGCATGCACGCCCGCCGCAAACCCTGCGTCGATGTCCTCGTGCGTCGAATCGTCCAGCGTCAGTATCGAAACATTGCTCGAATCGATCGCCGGTGGCAGCACCTGGCGCGATGGCGCCACCACGTATTGGAAATACGACAGCCGCTCCGGCGGCGGCGCAATCGGCTGATCCAGCCTCAGCGCAATGCGCACCCCCTGTTTCTGAATCTCGAACAGCCGGCGCAGCCAGCGCTCGTCGTCCAGGTCACCCTGGCCGAACTCGAGCAGCACGTTACGGGGAGCACGCCATCCGGACATGGCCTGATCGATGTCGACGCCTCGCGGCGACAGCACGATCAGCCCGTGCGGAAACACCGGGCGACCGTCGGATTCGGACGTCAGGCCCGCCAGCACGCCGTCCAGCAGCGCGCTCAGCGGCGGCGCTTCGGCCTGCGCACGGGTCCCGTTCAGGGTCAGGCGGACGCCCATCGGACGCCGGTCGCGACCGACCAGCATGCGCCAGCCCGGGCCGATCGCGCTCAGCGCCGCCGGATCGGGGGCACGATCCCGGGTCGGGTTGCGATCTGCGAATTCGAACAATCGCACGTCCTGCAAACACCCTGGTCGGGCGCGACACACGTCGCGCCATCGTCCCTACGGTAATCGCCGGCGGCGGCGTGAAGCGGCGATTAAGAGCGGGATCCGCGTGCCAGTTGCGGCGATCGGCCCCGTGCGAGAATTGCGTCCTTCATGCCGCTTTACGCTGCCTCGATCGCGCTCGCCGCGCTGCTGCTGTTCCTGGTTCAACCGATCATCGCCAAGCAGATCCTGCCGTGGTTCGGAGGCGGCGCGGGGGTCTGGACCACGTGCATGGTCTTCTTCCAGACCGTGCTGCTGACGGGGTACGGCTACGCGCACTGGCTGACGCGGCGGCTTTCACCCCGCCGCCAGTGGGCGGTGCACACGACGCTGCTGGCGGCGAGCTTGTTGTGCCTGCCGATCGTGGCCGCGGAGCGCTTCAAGCCCTCCGGGGGGCAGGACGCGGCCGCCGCGATCCTGGTGCTGCTGGCAGCGACCATCGGCCTGCCTTATTTCCTGCTCGCCTCGACCGGCCCGCTGCTGCAGTCCTGGCTCGCACGGCGCTGGCCAACGCGTTCGGTGTACCGGCTGTTCGCGCTGTCCAACGCGGGCTCGCTGGCGGGCCTGGTCGCGTTTCCGCTGCTGATCGAGCCCAACGCGGGCTCACACGCCCAGGCGCTGGGCTGGAGCGCGGCCTACGCGGTGTTCGCGCTGGCCTGCTCGAGCGCAGCCTGGCTGGCGTCCTCCTTAGCTCCGGGCGCTGACGCGCCCGGAGCTACGCAGGACAAGTCCTCTGAGGCCGCAAGTGGGAAGGAGGGCCTGCCCTCCGGTGCGCCGCCAGGCGCGAAGGAGGGGACATGGCTGGGCCTGTCGGCACTGGGCGTCGTGATCCTGCTGGGGGCCACTGCGCACATCTCGCAGAACGTCGCCTCGGTGCCGTTCCTCTGGCTGGCGCCGCTGGTCCTGTACCTGCTGAGCTTCGTGCTGGCGTTCGAAGGGCGCGCCGGCCGCGGCTGGTACAGCCCGGGCTGGGGCATTCCGGCGGCGTTGGCCGGAGCGATGCTGATGGCGCTGGGGCTTTCGGCGTCCAGCGGCGTGCTCGACGTCTCGCTGGCGGTGCCGCTGTACTGCGTCGGCGTGCTCGTGACCTGCCTGTTCTGTCATGGCGAGCTGGCCGCCCGACGCCCGGCCGCGGCCGACCTGACCCGCTTTTACCTGATGATTGCGCTGGGTGGCGCACTGGGCGGGATCTGCGCGGGCCTGATTGCGCCGCGCGTGTTTCACAGCGTTTACGAATTCCCGCTCGCGCTGTGGGCCGTGTGTGCCGCGGCGATGCTGGCCGCCTGGATCCCCTCCTTCGCGCCTGCCGGCGCACCGGAGGGCATGCCCGCCGAAGCCCGAAGGGCGAAGGTCAGGCGCTGGACCCTGGGCGCGCTGGCCGCCGCTGCCGCCCTGGCCACCACCTACTGGGATCTGGCCTTCGTACGCTTCCTGCGCTCCGACGTGATCCTGATGCAGAGAAATTTCTACGGAACGCTGCGCGTGCGCGAAGTCGGCCAGGGCGAGCACCAGGTACGCCGGCTGCTGCACGGGGTGATCCTGCATGGCGAGCAGGCCACCCGGGCAGCCGACCGGATGGAGCCCGGCACGTACTACGCGCGCAGCTCGGGGGTCGGGTTGTCGATTCAGGCGGCGCAGCAGCGCCGCTCCGCGATCCGACTGGGCGTGATCGGCCTGGGAGCAGGAACTCTTTCCGCCTACGGGCGGGCGGGCGACACGGTGCGCTTCTACGAGCTCGATCCCGATGTGCTCGCGATCGCGCGGCGCGAATTCACGTACCTGAGCTCCACGCCGGCGACCGTTCAGGTCGCGCTCGGCGACGCCCGGCTGTCGCTGCAGCGGGAGGTCGAGCGGGGCGAGGCGCCGCGCTTCGACGTGCTGGCGGTGGACGCGTTTTCCAGCGACTCGATCCCCGCGCACCTGCTGACGAAGCAGGCGATCCAGCTGTACACGCGGTGCGTCGCCGACGGCGGCATCATCGCGGTGCATATATCGAACCGGTTTCTCGATCTGAAACCCGTGCTGGCCAACCTGGCGGCCGATCTGGGCTTGAATGCTCAACTGGTGCGCGACGATCCGGATGAGGAGACCAGCCGCGCCTCCAGCTCCGACTGGGTGCTGATCGCGGCGCGGCCGGACGCTTTCGAGAAGGCCCCATTTTCCGGCCGGGTCGAGGCGCTCAGCCTCGAGCCGAGGGTCGGCGTCTGGACCGACCAGTTCAACAACCTGCTGGGAATCGTCAAGAGCAGGCCCGTTCAGGCGCTCAGGGCGCTGTGGTCCGGCTGATGCGGGAGTTCTTTGCGATGGAACTTTTGCGATACTTGCCGGCGCTCGCCGCCTTCCGCTTTCCTTTCGATCCGCCAATTCATTTCAATACAAATGCCAGCCGACAGCAAGACTGCCAGCACGAAGTCTGGTCGCAAGAAAATCATCGTTCGCGATTCGCGGATACACGGCCGCGGGGTTTACGCCGCACGCCGGATCCGGGAGGGCGAGCGCATCATCGAATACCGGGGCGAGCGCATCACCTGGCGACAAGCCGACCGCCGGCCGCCGTCGGACCCGGACGACCCGCACCACACGTTCTTCTTTTCGCTCGATGACGGCCGCCATGTGATCGACGCCAATGTCGGCGGCAACGCCGCGCGCTGGATCAACCACTCGTGCGAACCGAACTGCGAGACCGAGGAAACCGACGATGGCCGCGTCTATATCCAGGCGCTCCGCGACATCCGTCGGGGCGAGGAGCTGCTGTACGACTATTGCCTGGTCGTCGATGAGCGGCTGACCCCGACGCTGAAGCGCCAGTACCGGTGCTGCTGCGGCAGCGCGCAATGTCGCGGTACCATGCTCGCTCTAAAAAAACGCAACGGGGTGAGCTGATGCGCGCGTCCATGTATTCGCTGTCGATTCCGATATTCCGAAAGACCCTGACCAGCCTGTCGGCGATCCTCGACAAGGCGGCCGCATACGCCCAGGAGCGCAAGATCGAGCCCTCGGCGCTGCTCGACGCGCGCCTGTATCCGGATATGCTGACGTTCACGCGGCAGATCCAGCTGGCGAGCGATTTCGCCAAGAGCGCAGCTACCCGGCTGGCTGGCGAGGCCCCGCCCAAGTTCGACGATGTCGAGGTCGGTTTCGAGGAGCTCAAAGGCCGCATCGCGCGGACCATCGCGCTGCTGGACGCCACCCGCGCGGAGAAAATCGACGGATCGGAAGACCGCGCCATCGAGCTGAAAGGCCCGACCCGGACATTGCACTTCACGGGATACGAATTTCTCGCGAATTTCGTGCTCCCGAATTTCTTCTTCCATGTGACGATCGCCTACGCGATCCTGCGCCATAACGGCGTGCCGATCAGCAAGGACGATTTCCTGGGTCGGAGCTGACATTCCCGCAATGCGAGTCGCCCTGTCCCCCGACGGGCGGCTGATCGCGCATGTTCGCGCCCCGCACCTGCTTCGTCGACGTCGAGACCACCGGCACCAATCCGGCGCGCGATCGGATCACCGAGGTCGCGGTGGTGGCGGTCGACTGCGATGGGCCGGCGATGCGCGTGACCGAATGGTCCTCGCTGGTGAACCCGGGCACGCCGATTCCTCCCGGGATCTCGTGGCTCACGGGCATCAGCGATCCGATGGTGCGCTCGGCGCCGCCGTTTTTCGAGGTGGCGGAACGGCTGTACGACACGCTCGAGGACGCGGTGTTCGTCGCGCACAACGCGCGCTTCGATTTCGGCTTCCTGAAATCCGAGTTCGCCCGGGCCGGCATCGAGTGGACCGCCAGGATGCTGTGCACGGTGCGGCTGAGCCGGCGCCTTTTCCCGGACCGCGGCAGCCACTCGCTGGACGCGATCGCGGCGCGTTTCGGACTGGACGACTCGCAGCGCCACCGCGCGCTGGGCGATGCCCGGCTTCTGTGGCACTTCGCGCAGCGTCTGTATGACCGCGTGCCGCGCGGGCAGATCGAAGACGCGGTCCGTTCGCTGCTGGTGCGCCCCGGGCTGCCGCCCGCGCTCGCCCCGGACGCGCTGGACCGTATTCCCTCAGCGCCCGGCGTGTACGTGATGGTCGGAGCGGCGGAGCATACGCTGTACATCGGAAAAAGCGTCGACCTGAGAAGCCGCGTCGCCGCTCACTTCAGCGGCGACGCGGGCGATGAGCGCAGCCTGCGCCTTGTGCGCGAAGTCGAGCGGATCGATTGGGAGCGCACCGCCGGCGAAATCGGCGCACTGCTGCGCGAATCGCAGCTGATCAAGCAGCGGCTGCCCGCGCACAACGTCAAGCTGCGCCGTGCGCTGGGTCAGGGCGTGCTCAGGCTGCAGGACGGCAGGCCGCGCTGGCTGCGCGCGGCCGATCTGCCGGAGCCCGCGCACGAACCGTACTACGGACCGTTCGCCTCGCGCGCGGCCGCGCGCGCATCGGTGATCCGCCTGGCCGCCGAGGAGGCGCTGTGCCTGAAGACCATGGGAATGGAAGGCCGCCAGGCGCGTGGCGGACCGTCGCCCTGCTTCAACTACCAGTTGCACCGATGCCATGGCGCCTGCGTCGGTGCCGAATCGCTCGAGGCCCACGCGCTGCGGCTGCGCGAGGCACTGGAGCCCTGGCGGATGCCCCCCTGGCCCTGCGAGGGCGCACTGGCGCTGATCGAGGACCCGGGCATCGGCGAAGCATGCGACTGGCACGTGGTCGATCGCTGGCGCTGGCTCGGAACCGCACGCGACCGGTCGCAGGCATTCGCGCTGGCAAGCAACGCGCATCTGCCGGCGTTCGACGCGGACCAGTATCGCATCGTGCGCGACGCGCTCCAGAGGGCTACGCGCGGGCAGCTTCAGTGGATCGAGCTGCCGCGGTCTCGATCGGCACCAGAACCGACAACAGATCGCGCGCAATCGCAGTCCACGAGCGGCTGACCGCCGTCGCCCGCACCTGGGCGCGCGAAAGCTGCAACGCCTGCTGGCAGGCGCGCTGAAGATCCTCGTCCAGGATGCCGCTGACCCCTGGGGTGACCACGTCGACCGGCCCGGTCACCGGGTACGCGGCCACCGGGCAGCCGCAGGCCATCGCCTCCAGCATCACCAGGCCGAACGTGTCGGTGCGGCTTGGAAAGACGAAGACGTCCGCGGCGCTGTAATAGCGGGCCAGCGAGTCGTGCGGCTGGCCGCCCAGCCAGTGCACCTGGGGGTAGCGGCCCCGCAGCCGGGCGAGCTCGGGACCGTCGCCGATCACGACCCGCGATCCGGGCAGATTCAGCCGGGCGAATGCCTCCAGGTTTTTCTCCGGGGCAACGCGCCCCGCGTACAGCAGAATCGGACGCGGCAGATCGAGCGCGTCGCGCGAACCCGGCGCGAACCGGCTCGAGTCGACGCCGCGGCCCCAGACCCGGGTCCGGTCGAATCCGGCACGCTCCAGCTCGCCGCGCATCGCCTCGGTCGGCACCAGGATCGCGTGCGACAGTCGGTGAAAGCGCCGCAGGATCGAATAGGTCCACGCCGCCGGCATCCCGAAGCGTGTCTTGAGGTATTCCGGAAAGCGCGTGTGGTAGGACGTGGTGAACGGCCAGCCGGCCGCCCTGGCCAACGCACGGGCGGCCCACCCGAGCGGGCCTTCGGTCGCGATGTGCAGAGCCGCGGGGATGCGCGATTGGAGCCCGCGCTCGACGTGGCGGGCTGGCTCGGTCGACAGAAGCAGGTCCGGCTCGCCCGGGACACGCACGCCGCGCGATCCGCCCGGGTGGATCACCTGCAGCCGATGACCCAGCTGACCCAGTTCCCGCTGGACATAGCTCCAGGTGTGGACGACGCCGTTGACCTGCGGGTGCCAGGCGTCGGTGACGAGGACGATCGGGCGGTGCGCGGTGACCGGGTCAGGTTCGCGGGACAGAGGCATCGCGGCCCGATTGTGCGGCCGCTCGATGACGACTTGACGACAGCCGGCGCTTACTTGCCGATAACGGTCGGGCGCGGGTCGATCCGGCGCGAGGGCCGGTCATCGAGCAACATCACCGAGCGCCAGATCGCCTGCAGGGCCTCCAGCGCGACCCAGGCCAGCAGACCGGCCATCAGGGCACGAATCGAGGCCGAGCCCAGCGAGTGCAGCGAGTTGGCCGGTGGCCCGTACACCCATTCGAAGCAGATTCCGGCGCAGATTCCGAACTTGAGCATCTCGTTTCCGATCCTTGAGCTTCAAGAGACCCTCTCCCCCGGCCCCTGTCCCGCTGGCGCGGGCGAGGGGAGACGGGCAGGACGAGAGTGCTTGCCTACTGCGGAATCGGCAGAGCGGGAAGAAACTTGAGAGCCTGCTGTATCGACGGAAGCTAGCGCGGCAGATCCACGCTGTCGAGCGCACGTCTGATCTGGCGCAGCTTGGCCTTGACGCGCGTCTCGTTCTCCGGGCCGATCCGGATCAGGATCTTCTGACCGGCCGAGGCGTCCTGCAGATCGGGGTCCGCATAGTCGAACATCGCGCGCGGCGCAACCAGCGGCACCGGCGGCTCCGGCTGCGGCGCCTCCAGCATGTCGTCGATCGCCTCCACCAGCCGGTCGTTGAACTCTCCCTTCGGATAGCCCAGCTCGCGGTACGCCTGCTGAAACAGCGGGTAGTAGCGCCGGTACAGCGCCACCAGCTCGGCGGTGTCCACTCGGGAAACCAGATCGATGTAGCGGGCGTAGCGCGCCGCGTTGGCGGGGCTGATCGTGAGCTTGCCGCCCTGGTCGGAGGTGGCAAAGGTGCCACCGGGCGGCCGCACCGGCATCACCTGCTGTGGCACCTTTTTGCCGGGCAGGTTGTCGACCGTTGCCACGATTCGATGCACGATCCCCGGCCGCAGCAACAGCGCCTCGGCGCCGGACCCCAGAACCCGGCCCAGCGCCTGCAGCAGTTCCGGGTCACTGTCGGCCAGCGCAGGAAGCGGCGGGCCGCTCGGCTCGGCGCGAGGCGGCGGCGGAGCGACCGCCGGTGCCGGGGGCGCGGCCACCGGAGCCGGAGCCGGCGCGGGCGTCTCCCGCAACACGAACCAGTAGAACGCGCCTGCGGCAACGCACAGCAGGGCGAAGACCAGGAAACCCCGGAGCCCCGCGCTCATGAACAGGCATCCTTCCCGATCGAAAGCATCATCAGTCTTCCTCCCGATTATTCATGAACGTCCCCGATGATCGAAGCAATGCGGCTCATGGTCGCCGCATCGATCCTGGGCGCCACCTCGGCCGCCAGCATGTTCTCCCGCACCTGGGCGGGCGTGCGCGCCCCGGTGATCACGGTACTGACGTTCGGATTCTTCAGGCACCAGGCGATCGCCAGTTGTCCCACCGTGCAACCCAGAGCAAACGCCACCTCCGCAAGTTCCGTCACCTTGGCGTTGCGTTGCGGGTCGACCAGGCGCTCCTTCAGGAACGCGTATCCCTCCAGGGCGCCGCGCGTGCCGGGTGCGACGCCGTCGCGGTACTTGCCGGTGAGCAGACCCGAGGCGAGCGGGCTCCAGGTGGCCAGTCCGAGCCCGATCTGCCGGTAAAGACGCAGGTACTCCTCCTCGACGCGGCGCCGGCAGAACAGGTTGTATTGCGGCTGCTCGGTGACCGGCTTGTGCAGATGATGCCGGTCGGCGATTTCCCACGCCGCGCTGATCTCATCGGCGGTCCATTCCGAAGTGCCCCAGTAAAGCGCTTTGCCGCGCTCGATGATGTCGTGCATGGCCCAGACCGTTTCCTCCAGCGGAGTATCCGGGTCGGCCCGGTGGCAGAAGACCAGGTCGACGAAACTCAACCCGAGCCGTTCCAGCGACCCGTCGATCGCGCCGAGCAGGTACTTGCGGTTCAGCGTATTGCGCTCGTTGGGCCCGCCGCTCAGTCCCCAGAAGAACTTGGTCGAGACCACGTAGCTGGCTCGCGGCCAGCCCAGCTCGCGCAGCGCGGCGCCCATGATGCGCTCGGCCTGCCCGCCTGCGTAGACCTCGGCGTTGTCGAAAAAATTCACGCCCGCGTCGCGCGCCGCCGACATGCACTGCACGGCACCACGCACGTCAACCTGGTTGCCGAAGGTGACCCACGAGCCCAGCGACAGCTCGCTCAGCTTCAACCCGCTCTGACCCAGTCGTCGGTACTGCATGCCTGCCTGCCAAAACCTCAGCTTCGAACAGCGGTATCCCTGCCGCCGTTGTCGGCTTCGGGAACGGAAAAGCGGGAGGATAAGCCTCGAGGGGGGGTCTGCGACCCCCCCTCGAGCAGCCCCGCGGCCTTCACAAGCGTCGCATTTGCTGACCCACCGGCTTGTATCGCATTTGACGCTGGACGGCTATAGCTCGCTACGGCCTGTTAGAGCTTGGACAGCGCATCGAGCACCACGCCTTCGGTCAGGATCTCCGGCAGCACGCGCGGGCGGCCGCTCGCGTCGTACAGAACGTACAGCGGCACGCCGCTGCGCCCGAAGCGTCCGAGCTCGTGCGCGATGGCGTCGTTGCGGTTGGTCCAGTCCGCCCTCAGCAGAATCACCCCCTTGGACGCAAAGGCGGCGGCGACCCGGCTGCTGTACAGCACAAGGCGCTTGTTGGCCTGGCACGTGACGCACCAGGCCGCGGTGAAGTCGACGAACACCGGGCGCCCGCGCGACAGCGCCAGGCGCTGCGAGGGCGCAGACCATTCGCCCCAGCCCGGAGTATCCGGCCGCAACATACCGGCCCGGGCCGACGATCCGGCAATGCCTTGCGTGGCGGCGATCAGAACCACCAGCGACAGCCCGGCCGCCAGCACGCCGACCCAGCCGAACGCGCGGGCGCCCCGCTGGGCCTGGCCGGCCGACCAGGCCGCCAGCCCGAGCGTCACCAGCGCCGCCAGCACCAGCGCCAGGGCGTCGACGTCGATCTGCTGTGCCAGCACCCACAGCAGCCAGACGCACGTGACGAACATCGGAAACGCCATCAGCTGGCGCAGGTGTTGCATCCAGGACCCCGGGCGCGGCAAGCGCTGCAACAGCGACGGCGACAGCGTCAGGACCAGGTACGGGGTCGCCATGCCGGCGCCCAGCACCGCGAACACCGACAACGCAACGGGTACGGGCTGCGCCATCGCGTAGCCGAGGGCAGCTCCCATGAATGGCGCCGTGCACGGCGAAGCGATCAGCACGGCCAGCACGCCGGTTGCGAAACTGCCGCGCAGATGATGGCCATCGAATCGCTGCACCGCCGGCGAGTTGATCAACGAGGTCCCCAGCGAGACTTCAAAGGCCCCCAGCAGATTCAGTCCGATGCCGAAGAACAGCGCCGTCAGCAGGCCAATGACCAGCGGCGACTGCAACTGAAAGCCCCAACCGAGCTGGGAGCCGCCGGCACGCAGCGCGACCAGCACGCCGGCCAGCAGCACGAAGCTCGTCACCGCACCGGCCGTAAATGCCAGTCCGTGCGTCGCAAGCGACGGGTCGCCCCGGTGGCGATGCTGCACGAGCCCCAGCAATTTGAGGGAAAGCACCGGGAACACGCAGGGCATCAGGTTCAGGATCAGGCCGCCGGCAAATGCGCCCACCAGTGCCAGCAGCCACCCCGCCTTCGCGCCTGACGGCGCTTCGGAGGGCAAGCCCGACACAGTGCTGCCAGCCGCTACGGAGGAGGGCCCGCCCGCCGAAGCGCCGTCAGGCGCGAAGGCGGGCAGGACGCCGGCCTTCAGCGGCAGCTCCACGACGCCGGCCCAGCCGTCGGTTCGACCGGGCCCGCCGTCAGCGACCAGTACTCCGCGCAGCGTCTTGAAATCCGCTGCCACCGGTTGCGCGGCCGACAGGTCGAGCGTGGCTTCGGCCGCCGACGCGTTCAATCGCTGCGGGGCGGCCGCCTGGATGCGTTCAGGCTCCAGCGGGAAAAATTCGAGGCGGGCGGGAGGACGCTGGGGCGCAAATTGCAGCCGTATCCGGGCCCCGTCGATGATCGCGCTGGCGCGCGCCAGCGCCCTCGGTTGGGGTATGCGCGCGGCCGCGGCGGCAAACTCGCTTTGATAACGGCTGGGCGCCGAGCGTGCGGCCGCGTCGACCGGCAGAACCAGCGTCAGGTCCGCACTCTCAGGTATGCAGACGTCCTTGCATACCAACCAGTCTGCGTGGGCCGCCAGCCTGACTTTGCTCCCGGGCGCCGCGCTGGCTGGTGTCGTGATGTCCACCGGCAACAGAACGGTGCCTTCATAGCCATAGTTGGCCAGCGGGCCGACGCGCAGCAACTCGGGCACCGGCCACTGAATAGGACCGGCCTGGAAGCCCGGCGGCAACTGCCACGCCAGCCGGGTCGGAAGCCCGGCGTCGCCGGGCACGACCCAGTAGGTGTGCCAGTCCGCCTCGTGCGCCAGGCGCAAACCGACGCGAGTACTCTGCCCCGGAGCCAGCGCATCGAACTCGGACACCAGCTCGGCCGCAACGTGCCCCTCCTTCGCGGCTGACGCGGCGAATGAGGGACCCACGGCAATTGCGACCAGCGCACACCACGACGCCGCCAGCCTAGGGAAACTCGTCAACACGCCCTCCAAGACCGCCTTGTGCCGGCGCCCGAATCCGCCCGCGCCGTCGAGTTTGACCGGCCAGATGCTTCCAGGTTGCAGCGCGCGGCATGTTACCGCCGACTGACGGCTGGCCGATCGGTGCCCATTCGGTCCGAAAGAGCCCGCTTAACCGACCTTCACAGGCTTTCGCCCCGGCCATTGCAGCTTAAGACTACGCCGCCTATGACGATCTTTAAGGTCAGCTGGTACCGCACGGCGGGCGCCGGTGGGCTCCCGTCAGGCACGTTTTTCCTTCGTCTTTCTGCGGGTTTAGACTAACTCTTAAGCCACCATAGGATTTGATCGTGCGCATCCTGATCGTAGAAGATGACGCCGCCCTGGGGTCGTCGACGGCACGCGGCCTGGAGCTGGAAGGTTTCACTGTCGACTGGCGCCAGGATGGAGTCGGCGCCGAGGCCGCGATGGTTTCGCAGCGGTTCGACGCGATAGTACTGGACTTGGGCCTGCCCGGAACGTCCGGGGAGGAACTGCTGCGTAATTGGCGCAACGCCGGCAATTTGACCCCGGTTTTAGTGTTGACTGCGCGCGGTTTCGTGCTGGACCGGGTCCGGGTGCTGAACCTGGGCGCCGACGACTACCTGGTCAAGCCGTTCGACCTGCTCGAACTGAGCGCCCGCTTACGCGCGCTGTACCGCCGGCAGAGCGGCCAGAACAATCTGAATCTGGAATACGGCTCGCTGATGCTGTCGCACAGCGAACACAGCGCCGTTTTCAACGGCGCCCGGGTCGACCTGACCAAGCGTGAGCACAGGATCCTGGAAACCTTCCTGCGCAACCGCGACCGCGTTCTGAGCCGCCGCCAGCTGGAAGATGCCCTGTACGGATGGGGCGAGGTGGTCGAAAGCAACGCGATCGAGGTGCACATCCACAACCTGCGGCGCAAATTGTCGCGTTCGTTGATTCAGACAGTACGCGGTGCCGGGTACCGGCTCAATCAGGACAATGCCGCCTGAACGCCCCGCGGCGACCGGCCAGCCGATCTGGTCGCTGCGCCGCAGGCTGCTGCTGTTGCTGGCGATCGCGACCATGGTTGCCTGGGTGGCGGGCGGGAGCGCCACCTA
Source organism: Burkholderiaceae bacterium (assembly GCA_036270655.1). Taxonomy (GTDB): domain Bacteria; phylum Pseudomonadota; class Gammaproteobacteria; order Burkholderiales; family Burkholderiaceae_F; genus VBCK01. The sequence goes on along the minus strand of DATBCD010000048.1, from coordinate 37,021 downwards.
TTTCATTTTGCATCGCCAAGGCAGCGCGCTCAGCGACCAGCGGATGCAGAGCGTGGCGCAAACGCTTCTGACGCTGGCCGACCACGAGATCGACGAAATGCGGCTGGCCGGCGCCGGGATGATCCACGTCGATGAGGATCCGTCGCTCGCCCATCGATACCGCTATCAGATCTGGTCGCCGGCGCCTCAGCAGTTGCTGCTGAGCAATGGGGAGGCCACCGCCAGCCCGATCGCGCCGTTCGACCAGGTCGGTTTCGCCACACGCGTCTTCGAAGGGTCCCCGGCGCGCACGGTCGTCTTCTGGTCCGAGGATCGAACCAAGCTGATCCAGATCGCCGAACCGCTGGCGCTGCGGGAGGCCTATCCGTACACCGCCTTTGCCAGCCTGTTCGTGCTGTTCCTGATTTCGCTGGCGGCACTGCTGGTCGTCGATGCCTGGATGATCCGGCGCGCAACCCGCTCGCTGCAGGACTCGGCGCGCCAGCTGACGCAGCGCTCGCCCAACGACCTGCGGCCGATCGAGGTCGATGCGCCGCCGCGCGAGGTGCAGCCGCTGGTGAGCGAGATCAACGCGCTGTTCCGCCGCTTTGCCAACGCGCTGGAAAACGAACGGCGCTTCACCTCGGCCGCGGCTCACGAGCTGCGCACGCCATTGGCGGCGGTCAAGGTGCACGCCCAGGTCGCCCAGCTGACGCGCACGGCGCCCGAGCGCAAGAAAGCGCTCGATCAGCTGGTGCTTGCGATCGATCGCGCATCGCACATGGTCGATCAGCTGCTGACGCTGTCGCGGCTGGACGGCATGCTCGCGCTGCGAACCGGCGCCTCGCCGCTGCGACTGGACGTGATCGCCGGCCACGTGATCGACGAGGTGCGGCCGCTGCTGGGCCGGCGCGGACAGCGAATCGAAGCCGATCTGTCGGCGTGCGAGATCGACGGCATGGAGTTCGGAGTGGCCTCGCTGCTGCGCAACCTGATCGACAACGCGATGCGCTACGGGCCGCCGGCCGGTGAAATCCGTGTGACGGTCCGCCCGGAGAACGGGAACGGGCTGGCCATTGTCGAGGACGCCGGGCCGGGCATTCCCTCGGAGGAGCGCGAACGCGTTTTCGAGCGCTTCTATCGCCTTTTTGGGGACGGCGACGGCTGCGGCATCGGGCTGTCGATCGTCCGAACCGTGGCCGAGGTCCATCACGCCCGGATTGACCTGGACAAATCCAACCTGGGCGGGCTTCTTGTCAGGGTTGCCTTTCCCCTGCCAACGATCCCGCCCGGACCAAGCAGACCTTAATCTGGGGAGATCCCTATCCCGCGTGGGGGGACAGTGTCCGCTTGTCGTAGAGTTGCATCGTATGGGTTGCTAAGGGAAATCCAGTGGGCTAATCTTTCCTCCCGGGCGTCATGCCAAAGAAACGGGATGGGGGTATACACTCATCCCATGTTTCTGGCGAAACGGATCTGCGCCGCCTGGACAGTATCTCTCACCGTCGAACAGCTTTGACTCGGAGGGTTCAGTGGCAGAGTCTTCGATACCAGGCAAGCCCGCGCAAACGCGTTCGACTTCAAAGCGCAGCATGCGCGGTTTCACGCTGATCGAGCTGTTGGTCGTGGTCGTGATCATCGGGCTGCTGGCCGGCATCGTGGCTCCCCGCTATTTCGGTCAGGTCGGCAAGTCCAACACCACCGCCGCCCGCGCGCAGATCGAGCAGCTGGGCAAGGCGCTGGACACGTATCGCCTCGACATCGGCGTCTACCCGAGCAGCGAGCAGGGCCTGCAGGCCCTCGTGGCCAAGCCGGACGGGGTGGACCGGTGGCAGGGACCCTATCTGCAGAAGCAGGTACCCGCCGATCCATGGGGGCGGGCCTACCGCTATAAGGCTCCCGGTGATCACGGCGACTACGACCTGAGCTCGTACGGTTCCGACGGCCAGCCCGGGGGCACCGGCGAAGCGGCCGACGTCAATTCGTGGGACGCGGCCCCGATCAAGAGTAACTAGCGATCGTGCGCATCCCACCGTCACCCTCCGGCATCCATCCGTTATGAACGGCACCACTCAGGTCCTGTTCGAGGTCGTCGCAGTCTCGCCGCAAGGCTCGCTTCTGACCGAACGGCTGCGCGCGTCCGATGCCGGCAAGGCGAGCCAGCAGCTGCAGCTGCGCGGCCTGCGCGTGCTGTCGTGCCGCGAGGTGCGAACGTCGAGCTGGAAGGGGTTTCAGCGCCGCCGCCTGGACATCGGCCTGTTCACCGACGAGCTGGCGGCGCTGCTCGACGCCGGGCTGGGAATGGTCGATACCTTGCGCACGTTGTCGCAGAAGGAGCGCGATTCGGCCGGCCGCCTGGCGCTGGAAGCGGTCACGCGGGATGTGATCGAAGGGTTGCCGTTGTCGGCTGCGCTGTCCAATCGCGTCGACGTGTTCCCCCCGTTGCTGGTGGCTTCGGTGTCGGCCAGCGAACAGACCGGCGACCTGGTGTCGGCGCTGCGGCGCTTCAGCACGCACCTGGAATCGATGCGGATGCTGCGCGGCAAGCTGGTCGGGGCCGCGATCTATCCGGCGCTGCTGCTGGCGGTCGGATCGCTGGTGGTGATTTTCCTGCTCGGCGTGGTCGTGCCCCGTTTCGCGGTGCTGCTGGAAGGCGCCAGCAAGAAGCTGCCGCTCGCGTCGCAGCTGCTGCTGGGCTGGGGCAAGTCGGTGGCTGCCCATCCGGCGCTGTTCCTGGGTGGTTTTGTCGCCGTGGTGGCGCTGCTGTCGTTCGGCCTGCTGCGCGCGGTGCGCAGCGGCTGGCAGGTTCCGGGCCTGCAGCGGGCCTGGCTGATCGGCCCGCTGGTACGCCTGTTCCGGCACGCTCAGTTCTACCGGACCAGCGCGATGCTGGTCCAGGGCGGCATTCCGGTGCTGCGCGCGTTCGAAATGGGCCGTCGGCTGCTGTCGCTGGAAGACCAGCTGGCACTGGACGGCGCCCGCCGCCAGATCGCCGAGGGCCGACCGATCGGCCCTGCGCTGGCGCAGGCGCAGATCGCCGACACCGTCGCGTTGCGGATGCTGGAAGTCGCGCAGCGCACCGGCCGCCTGGCCGACGTTCTGGCCCGCATTGCGTCGTTCCAGGAAGCCGCGTTGAACCGGGCGATCGACCTGACCGCCCGCCTGGTCGAACCGGCGCTCATGATCTTCATCGGCCTGGTAATTGGCGCGATCGTGGTGCTGATGTACATGCCAATCTTTGATCTGGCTACGAGTCTGCAGTAGCGCAATCGCAGCGCGGAAGAAGAAAGTGGGAGCAGCGACAATGAATGCACCGGCGAGCCTGAACACCGTGCTGAGCGACGAGCTGGTACGGCGCGCGCTCGAGCAGGCCGGAACCCAGCGCCCGGTCGAGGCGCTGTCCGACGCCATCGGCCTGGCCGGCCCGCAGTTCGTCGCCGCCGCGGCCACCTATTTCGGCTTGAAGCCGATGGGGATCACGGACCTGCGGGCCTGCACGCCGGACTTCGAGGCCATCTCGTTCCTGGAGACGAATCAGCGGCTGACGATCGCGCTGACGACGGCCGACCAGCGCACGCTGGTGGTCCTGACCGACCCGCTGGACACGCGCACGCGATCGTGGGCCGCCGAGCGGATGCGCCAGCGCCGTCGCAACAAGCTCGGCTGGGGCCTGACATCGACCGAGGACCTGCGCGCCTTCCTGGCCCAGGCCGAGCGCTCGATGCGCGCGATGGATGCGGTCGAGTCCGTTTCGGCCGGCGCGAGCGCGAACGATTCGCAGGCGGTCTCGGTCGCCCTGGCCGACATCAGCGCCTCCAGCAGCCCGATCGTGCGCCTCGTGGACTCGACGATCCACGACGCGTTGAAAGCGCTGGCGAGCGACATCCATATCGAGACGCACAACACGGGCCTGACGGTCAAGTACCGCGTCGACGGCGTGCTGGAGGTGGTCAAGCGGGTCGACGGACTGGAAGCGGCCCACCACGTGCTGTCGCGCATCAAGGTGCTGGCCGAGCTGGACATCGCCGAGCGGCGCGTGCCGCAGGACGGCCGCATCAAAGTCTCGGTGGGCGAGCGCGAGATCGACCTGCGGGTGTCGATCATGCCCAACATCTTCGGCGAAGACGCGGTGCTGCGTATCCTGGACCGCAACAACCTGGGCGGCGAGGCCCGCCAGATCAAGCTGGAAAACCTCGGATTCGAGACGTCCGTGCTGGACTTCGTGCGGCGCCTGTCGTCGCTGCCGCATGGGTTGCTGCTGGTGACCGGGCCGACCGGCAGCGGCAAGACGACGACGCTGTACGCGGCGCTCACCGAGATCAACACCGGCCTGGACAAGATCATCACGATCGAGGACCCGGTCGAGTATCAGGTGCAGGGTGTCCTGCAGATCCCGGTCAACGAGAAAAAAGGCCTGACCTTCGCGCGAGGGCTGCGTTCGATCCTGCGGCACGATCCGGACAAGATCATGGTCGGCGAGATCCGCGACCCGGAGACGGCGCAGATCGCGGTGCAGGCCGCGCTGACCGGCCACCAGGTGTTCACCACCGTGCACGCGAACAACGTGTTCGACGTGATGGGACGCTTCACCAACATGAACGTGGACAGCTACAGCTTCATGTCGGCGCTCAACGGCATCCTGGCGCAGCGCCTGGTGCGGCTGAACTGTCCGCGCTGCGCCACGCCGTACCGGCCGCCGGCCGAGCTGCTGGCGCGCTCCGGCGTCGACAAACGCGCCGCCTACACGGCGCGGTTCCGGCGCGGCCTGGGCTGCAATCATTGCCGCGGCACCGGTTACAAGGGTCGCCGCGCGATCGCCGAGACGCTGGCGATGAGCGACCGCATGCGCGATCTGCTCGGATCGCGCGCGCCGATCTCGCAGATCAAGGCCGAAGCGCGCGAGACCGGCTTCGTCGGCCTGCGCGAGGCCGCGCTGAACGCGGCCATGTCCGGCGACACCACGCTGGAGGAGATCAACCGTGCCACTCCAGTCGAATAGCAACGGCAAAGCCGCGCCCGGCGCTACGGCGGGCAAGCCCGCCGATGCGGCAAAGGCCGGCAATCCGGCCGATGCGGCAACCAATGGGAAGGCGGGCAAGCCGGCCGAAGCGGCGGCGGCCGCGAAGGCCGGGCGCGCATTGGGCCGGCGCCTGCGACTGCGGGTCGGCGCCGAAGGTGCGCGTCTGGACCTGGTGGCCGGCTGGCGCAAGCCGCGGTTGCTGGCGACCCAGCAGATCGAGTACCGGCCCGGCGTGTCGACGCTGGCCGAGGCGGTTGTGGCGCTTGACCCGGTGTTCACGGCGATGACAGCGGCCGCCGGTCCGATCAAGGGGCTGACCTGCGACGCGCTGATCGGCGACGCCTGGATGCTTTACGACGTGGTGCGGGCCGATCTGCGCAGCCTGTCGCCGTCGGCGGCCGATGACGTCGTGCGCTCGGCCCTGGCCGACGTTGCCGGCGTGCCGCCCAGCGAGGTCGTCACCCGCTGGCAGACGCAGACCGGCGGCCATTGCACGATTGCCTGTGGAATGCCGGCGGCGGTACCGCCGTCGCTGCAGGCCCTGCTGCGCACACACAAGCTTCAGGCCGGCGAGTTCGTCGGAGAGTTTGTCCATGAATACAACGCGCACCGCGATCGGCTGATGTCGCGCTGCGCCGTGATCTCGCTGGTGCGCGAAACCGGCACCCAGCTCGCGGTGGCGGCCGGCGGCGTGCTGACCGCGATGAGCTTCGAGCTGGGCGTGCGCGCTCCCGAAGATCTCGAAGTGCGAGGCCGCAGCCTGTTGCGCGGCGCCGGCCTGGCGCTGGATGGCGAGACGCGCTTCTTCGCATTGCTGCCCGCCGGCTGGAGCCCGCCGCCGCCCTGGGTCGCGTTGCCGACAACCGTGTGAGGGCCGAGATCATGTCGAAGAAAGTGGCCCGTCTGGATCTGGATTTTTCGCCGGCAAGGCGCAACGGGCCGGCTGGCTGGCTGCTGCTGGCCGCCGGCCTGGCCGCCGCGCTGGTGGCTGGGGTGCAGTTCCAGTCCGCGCAGGCGGCCCGGATGGCGCTCGCGAGCGAACTGAACGCAGTCAGCGGACGCCCGGCCGGCGGCAAGTCGGAAGCCGCGCGCGCCGGCCCGCCGGTCGATCCGCGCGTCTCGAAGGCGGCCAACCAGGTCGCGCGCGAACTGCAGATACCGTGGGCCGAGATGCTGGCGGCACTGGAAGGCGTGGCGACTTCCGAGGTGGCGTTGCTCGGGGTGGAGCCGTCGGCTCAGCGCCACGTGGTGCGGATTACGGCCGAAGCCAAGAATTCGGCTGCGATGCTCGATTACCTGCAGGCGTTGCAAGGCGGAAAGCAGTTCTCGGACATCTGGCTGACGTCGCACCTGGTGCAGGTGCAGACGCCCGGCACGCCGGTGCGGTTCGTCGTGCAGTTGAAATGGAGCGGCACATGAACCGGGTCAATCTTGCGCTGCACGCATTGAACCGCTTCGGACGGTGGGCCCAATTCCGCCTCGGCACGGCCGGCATCGCGGGCGTCGCGCTGTTGCTGGCGGCTGCGATCGGATTTGCGCTGGCGGCACTGGCCCATCGCGAGACCGAATGGCTCAGCTCGCGCACCGAGCAGGCCCGCGCGCGGTTCGCCCAGATCCGCGCGACCCACAACGAGGATCACACGCCGGCCGAGCAGCTGGCGCGGTTCCAGCAATGGTTCCCGCTGGCCGACCACTCGACCGCCGACCTGCGGGTGATCTTCACGGCAGCGCAAGCGGCTCACGTCGATCTGTCACGCGGCGAGTACTCGGTGCGGAAGGTCGAGGGTTCGGGGGGCCTGACCCGGTTCGAGGTGATCCTGCCGGTCAAGGAACATTACGCGCCGGTCAAGGCGTTCGTGGCCGACGTTCTGAACAAGCTGCCACACGCCAGCCTGGACGAGCTGCGGGTCGAGCGGCCGGGCTCGGCGGCCGACCAGCTGGAATCGCGCGTGCATTTCACGCTGTTTTACCGGGAGCGGACCGGATGAGCCAACGTCCAGCATGGGTTCGACCGGCGATTCTGGCCGGGGCCGGCGCCGCCACGTTCGCGCTGGCACTTCACTTCTCCGGTTCGGACGGCGACGGCGTGGTGCAGTCGGTCGCGCGCGCCGGCGACTCGCCTGCCGACGCCGCCCGTGGCGGCGCCGAGGCGCCGCAGCCGGCTTCCGCCTCGGCCACGCCTCCGGCGGCGCCGAGCCTTCCGACCCGCGGCAAGATCGCCGAATCGGCGGCCAAGGACCCGTTTGCCGCCAGAGGCTGGCTTCCGCCGCCTCCCCCGCCTGCACCGGCGCCGGTGGTGGCCGTCGACGCGACTCCACCTCCGCCGCCGACCGCGCCCCCGGTGCCGTTCCGGTTCGTGGGGCTGATCGAAGAAAGGGCCGCCAAGCCGGCCGCGTTCATCGCCAAGGGTGACGCCCTGTTCGTGGTGCATGTCGGCGATGTGGTCGAGAGCACGTATCGGGTCGAGTCGTTCAACTCGGCCCAGGTTGTCGTCACCTACCTGCCGCTACAACAGCGCCAGACAATAGAAGTCACCGGAGGATGAGGATGCAGTACTGGCGCTTGCGTGGATGGATTGCGGTGGCGGTCGTTTCGTCCGCCGTGGGGCTGCTGGCCGCCTGCAGTGTTTCGCGGCAGCACTCCGAGGGGTTGCAGGCGATGGCAGCCGGGGATCGGGAAAAGGGGCTGTCGGATCTGGCGGCGGCCAGCGCGGCCGAGCCGACCAATTCGCAATACCGGCTGGACTACCTGAAACAGTTGAGCCTGACAGTGAACCGGCTTCTGGCGCAGGGCGACGACGCGCGCCGCAACGGGCAGTTCGATGCGGCACGGCAGCTGTACAGGGACACGCTGAAGATCGATGCGGGCAACGACCGGGCGCACCGCGGGCTGTCGACCATCGAGATGGACGAGCGGCACAACGCGATGCTGGCCGAGGCCGAGAAGCTGCTGGCGGCGCACGACCTGGCCGGTGCGCGCGAAAAGGTGCATACGGTGCTGCAGGAAAACGGCGAACGCAGCGACGCCAAGCGACTGGACACGCGCATCGCCGACGAGATGGACAAGGCCGAGGCGGCCAAGAAAGAGCAGATCGCCGCCAATTCGGTGATGAAAAAGCCGGTGTCGCTGCAGTTCCGGGATGCCAATCTGAGAATGGTGTTCGAGGCGCTGTCGCGCACCACCGGGCTGAACGTGATCTTCGACCGCGACGTGCGCAACGACCTGAAGACGACGATCTTCGTGCACGACGCGTCGGTGCAGGACACGGTGGACATGATCCTTCTGCAGAGCCAGCTGGACAAGAAAGAGCTGAACGCCAACACGCTGTTCATCTATCCGGCCACGGCGGCCAAGCAGAAGGAGTACCAGGACCTGAGGGTGCGGGTGTTCCAGCTGTCCAACGCGGACGGCAAGACCGTGCAGAACGTGCTCAAGTCGGTGCTGAAGGTCGCCGACATGTCGCTGGACGACAAGACCAATACGCTGGTGGTGCGCGGCACGCCGGACATGATCGCGGTGGCCGAGAAGATCGTGTCGGCGCACGACTATCCCGATCCGGAGGTGATGCTCGAAGTGGAGGTGCTCGAGGTGTCGCGCGATCGGGTTCGCGACCTGGGTATCGCGTGGCCGAGCGCTTTTTCGCTGACCACGCCCAACGGTGTGAACACGCTGCACGATCTGGGCCACATTCCGCTGAACCAGCTGCTGGTGGGGGGCGGGCCGTTCGGGGCGTCGGCCAATTTCTCGCTGTCGGACTCGGACGCTAACGTGCTGGCCGCGCCCAGGCTGCGCACGCGCGACAACCAGAAAGCCAAGATCCTGATCGGCGAAAAGGTGCCGGTGATCACCAACACGGTCACGCCGGTGGCGACCGGCTCGCCGGTGGTGACCGGCTCGGTGCAGTACCTGGATGTCGGCATCAAGCTGGAGGTCAAGCCCCACGTGTACCTGGAAGGCGACGTGGGCATCGAGCTGAACATGGAGGTCAGCAGCATCCTGGGCGTGGTCAACCCCCCGGCCGGCTCGAGCAACGGGGGCACCGTGGCCTATGACATCGGCACGCGCGACGTGACGACCAACCTGCGTCTGCGCGATGGCGAGACCCAGATCCTGGGCGGCCTTATCCAGGACAACGAGACGCTGTCGGCCAACAAGGTGCCGGGCTTGGGCGAATTCCCGATACTGGACCGGCTGTTCGGGTCGAACCACCACGAGGACAAGAAAACCGAGGTCGTGCTGTCGATCACGCCGCACATCCTGCGCGCGCCGACGGTGGCCGATTCGCGCGCGCGCAACGTGTTCACCGGCACCGAGTCGTCGGTGCGCGAGATGCCGCTGCGGCTGGACCCGGTCGGCTCGGTCAGCGGCGCACCCAGCACGCCTGGCGCAGCGCCCACGCCGGGCTTCGTCGGCGGCGGCGGCGCTGGCTCCAACTCCGCATTGCCACCCGGCGCACCGGCGAACCTTCCGAGCGTGAATCCGAACTACCCGCGCAACGATCCGCGCGTGCCGATGCCGCGCCACGAAGTGCCTCCCGGCGTGACGCCGCCGCCCTGGCTGGTCAATCCTCCGGGAGGCGAAACGGCACCCGAGACGCCGGCGCCGCCGCCGCCGGTGGAAGTGCAACCGCCCAGTCCGTATACAAACCCTGTGCCGACACCGACTCCCGGCAGCCCGAACTAGGCCAACCCGGACGCAACGCAATGCGCGAGTACAGCCCTCTCCCCCAGCCCCTCTCCCACTTGCGTGGGAGAGGGGAGTTGGCGCCTTGTGGCAGAGAGGGAGCAGCAAGTCCCTTCTCCCGCTTGCGTGGGACAGAGGAGTTGGCGCCTCGTGGCAGAGAGGGAGCAGTAAGTCCCTTCTGCCGCTTGCGTGGGACAGAGGAGTTGGCGCCTTGTGGCAGAGAGGGGGCAGCAGGTCCCTTCTCCCGCTTGCGGGAGAAGGACAGGATGAGGGTGCGTGGAGTGCGGGGATTCACGCTGATCGAGCTGGTGGTCACGCTCGCTCTGGTGGGGCTGATGGCGCTGGTCGCGGTTCCGCTGTACGAGGTCACTGCCATCCGGATGAAGGAGATGGAGCTGCGCACCGCGCTGCGCCAGATCCGGACCGCGCTGGACGCCTACAAGGACGCCGCCGACCTCGGAAAGATCGCGAAGGACGCGGGCGACTCCGGTTATCCGCCGAACCTGAAACTGCTGGTCGACGGCGTCGATGCAGCCCAGAACGCGGGTTCCCTGGCCAGCCAGACGACCACCTTTTCGAATCCCTTTGCGAACAGCTCGGGGAGCAACTCCGGGAGCAACTCCGCGGGCGGCGCTTCCGGCAGCAACTCCTCCGGCAACGCCTCGACCAGCGGACCGACCCGATACGTGTTCCTGCGCCAGGTGCCGCGCGATCCGTTTACTCCGGATCCGTCGGTGCCGCCGGAGGAGCAATGGGATACGCGCTCGTACGGCTCCCCGCCCAGCGACCCTCAGCCGGGCAAGGACGTGTACGACGTGATGTCGAAGTCGACCACGGTCGGCAGCAACGGCATCGCTTACAAGGACTGGTGAGATGAAAGCGCTGCTTCGTTTCACACCCTCTCCCCCCGCCCCTCTCCCGCGCAGTGGGAGAGGGGAGTTAGCGCGCCTCTCCTCTCGTGCAAAGGAGAGATGGGATTTAGGAGGTCCCTTCTCCCGCTTGCGGGAGAAGGACAGGGTGAGGGTCGCTGGCTTCACGCTGGTCGAGCTGATGGTGGTGATGGTGCTGATCGCGCTGCTGCTGACGATCGCGGTGCCTCGCTACTTCGGCACGATCGATACCGGCAAGGCCTCGGTGCAGCGTCAGAACATCTCCGCGATCCGCGACGCGATCGACAAGTACTACGGCGACCTGGGCAAGTACCCGGAGACGCTGCAAGACCTGGTCGACAAAAAATACCTGCGCTCGGTTCCGGTCGACCCGATCACCAACCTTCCGAACTGGGTCGTGATCCCGCCGACGGATCCGAACCTGACCGGTGTCTACGACATCCGCAGCTGCATCAGGCCGCCTGACCCGGGTACCAGTGGCAGTTCGAGTTCGAGCTCGAGTACGAGTGGAGGCACGAATGCGCCCTGTTCGTAACCGCCGCGCGTCCGGACTGGTGCTGATCGCGCTGCTGATCATGCTGATCCTGGTCGGGGTCGGGGCCCTGGCCGCTGCCGAAGTCTGGGCTGTGACGCTCAAGCGCGAGCGCGAAACCGAGCTGCTGTTCATCGGACAACAGTACCGCCGCGCGATCCAGAGCTACTGGAAGATGTCTCCGGGCCGGCGCGCCTATCCGCCTTCGATCGACGTGCTGCTGACCGACAATCGCTTTCCCAACCCGGTCCACCACCTGCGCCGGGCTTACCGCGACCCGATGAGCGAGTCGGGCGAGTTCGAGCCGATCATGCAGGCCAACGGGTTCATCGGCATTCATTCGACGTCGACCGCCGCCCCGATCAAGAAGGCCGGCTTTCCCCCCGGTCTGTCCCAGTTCGAGAGCGCCGAGACGTACACCCAATGGCAGTTCATCTTCCTGCCAACGGGCCTGTCCCTGCTCCCGCAGCAGCCGGGATCTATTCAGCAGCCGTCACCACAGCAAACGCCGTCCAGTCCTTCGCAAGGCCCCGCACCGGGCGTACCGGTGCCGCAAGCTCCCAACTGAGGGTAGATGCCATGAAAAGCCGAATCCTGATCGCTGAAGATCACAACCTGCTGCGCCAGGGCCTGCGATCGCTGGTCAGTTCGCTGCCGGACTTCGAGGTCGTCGGAGAGGGGAGAGACGGCAAGGAGACCGTGCGGCAGGCGATTTCGCTGACGCCGGACCTGATCCTGATGGATCTGTCGATGCCCGGAATGAACGGCATCGAGGCGACCGCGCAGATCAAGCGCCGGATGCCCGGAATCAAAATCGTCGCGCTGACCGCGTACAAGACCGACGAGTACGTGCGCGAAGCGCTGCGCGCGGGCGCCGACGGCTATATCCTGAAGGACGCCTCGTACGACGAGTTGGTGATGGCGCTGCGCAGCGTGATCGGCGGCAAGAAGTTCCTGTCGCCCGACGTCTCCGGCCACCTGGTCGACAGCTACCTGCACGGCGAACGCGCGGAGGCCAAGGCCGCGCCCTGGGACAAGCTGACCGCGCGCGAGCGCAGCATCCTGAAACTGATCGCCGAGGGCAGAACCAACCGGGCGGCCGCCGAATTCCTGAACGTCAGCCCGAAGACGGTCGAAAAGCACCGCGCCAATTTGATGCGCAAGCTCGGTCTTCGCAATGTCGCCGAGCTGACACTGGTTGCGCTGGAAAGCGGCCTGATCGAGCGTCCTGGTGCGGTTTCGCGCCTGTTCAACGGCGGCACAATCCAGAACGGGGACGAGGACAAGGCCGCGCTGGGCGACTGGCAGCCGACTCCGGCACCGCAGCCGGCCGTTTAAAGAAGCGGCGCCGCCCGCCTCAAGCGGCGGCGGCGGTCGGGGCGTCCGCCCCCACCTTCCAGCTCGCGTTCAGTCGCGTGCCGCGGTGGGGCGCGGTCTCCAGCGATAGCACGCCGCCGGTGGCATCGATCCGCTTGCGGATCGCGTGCAAGCCGAGGCCGAGTCCCTGATCGGCCACTCGGGCCGGATCGAAGCCGACGCCGTCGTCGTCGATCGCCAGTCGCAGCTCGTCGCCCAGTCGAACCAGCGACACGTTCACGCGATTGGCATTGGCGTGCTGCGCCACGTTGCTCAGGGCTTCCTGCACGATCCGGAAAACCTCCAGCTTCAGGTCTTCCGGGATATCGCGCTCTTCGGCCGAAATCCGGCATCTGGCCGCAAGCGACGGGCAGGCGTCCTCGAACCCGCGGCAGTACCACTGCAGCGTCGGCCCCAATCCGAGGTCATCGAGCAGGCGCGGGCGAAGATCGGTCGAGATGCGTCGCAGCTCGGCCAGCACGTCGCGCAGCCGCGAGGTGGCGCCGTTCATCGCCTCGGCCGCCTCGTCGAGGGCACCGCGCCCGAGGCGCGCCTGCGCGTCCTCGATCATGTACTTGACCATCACCACCAGGGGTGCGACGTCGTCGTGCAGTTCGCCGGCAACCCTCATGCGCTCGGCTTCCTGCGTCCGCAGCAATCCGTACGCCAGGCGGCGCAACTCCACGTCGCCGGCGTTCGCCTCGGCACGGGTGCGGCGCCTCAGGCGCCGCTCGGACCAGGCAACCACGGAACCAGGTTCGCCGTCCGGCAGCGGTTGCGATTGGGCGGTCATCTCGACCAGGGTCTGCCGGCCGCTGCGTCCACGCAACAGCAGCTCGAAGCTGTCGGTCGAGCCGAACCGAACGCGGGCCGCAGCCACTTCCGCCGCGGTGCGCCAGCCCTCCGCCGCCAGATCGGCCAGTTGCCGCCCGATCAGCGCCTGCGGCTCGAAACCCAGCATGCCGGCTGCGCTGGCGGTCGCTTCGCGGATCCTGTCCTGGTGGTCCAACCAGACCGCCGCCACCCCGCCGCTGGCGAAGGTGGGCACACCGTCTCCCGGCCCAACATCCTGAAACCCGGCCGAGACGTCCGACTTCGCATCCATCAGAATCCAGCTCCTGCTTCACGGCTTACAAACGAGCGCGCGGCACCGGACTGCCCGTAGCAGTCGATTGTCCGTTTGACACAGAACTGTTGCAAGGGTTGCTTGCGTTCAACCGGATCGTTTGTTTGGGGGATTTGGGGTCCCGGAACCCTGCTTTGACAGGTAGGGGCACCACCCACCCTAGGGGCGTAGTCACGACTTCGGACCCGCATCAACCCATCGAAGTTACCGGGGACGGACACACATCGCGGCCTCGAGAGCGTCCGCGCCACCCTCGAGCCTTCGCGCGAGCCGCCATCGTCTCGCAGTTGCCTGCTCAGGCGACGGATTCGAAAACAACTGATACCTTTCGGGTGCGCTTTGTAACCGGTTGAAAGGTGATCCACGATGAGAATGCTGCGACGGCTGACCGTCGTTACGCTGGCGGCGTCAGTACCGTGCGCGAAAGGTCATGACTTTCATGCTGGAGCGATCGCGGTGGATCGCGCCCGCACCGCCCCTTCGGTGGTCGGCCAGCGCGAAGACGCGGCGTTCATGACGATCACCAACGACGGCAAGGACGATGTGCTGGTCGGCGCCACCTGCTCGGTTGCCAATTCGGTCGAGCTGCGCGCGGCAATCCCGATCGAGGGCGGAACCAAGGTGCGCACCGTCGAGGCGATTCCGATCCCCGCCAACACCACGCTCGAGTTCAAGCCGCAGGGATATCACCTGGCCTTCATCGGGCTGAACTACAGCTTCGCGCCCGGCGAACGCATCGCGGCCACGCTGAAACTTTCCAGCGGGATCGAGCTGCCGGTCGAGTTTCAGGTGGAAGAGGCCGCCAGCGGGTCGAGCGGGCCGGCGATGGCCACGAAGGCGAACTAGCTTGCGACCGGCTTCCTGCTCAAACGTGCCAGCACTTTGGGGACGTAGTCGCGCGTTTCCTTGATCGCCGGAATCCGATAGCCGGCGCGCACCACTTCGTTTTCGCCCGCGTTATAGCCGGCCAGCGCCAGCTTCAGATCGCCGTCGAAATAGTCGAGCAGCCATTTCAGATAAAGGGCCCCGCCCCGCACGTTCTGCATCGGATCGAGCGCATTGCGAACGCCGAAGCGCTGCGCGGTCTGCGGCATCAGCTGCATCAGGCCCTTCGCTCCTTTGCGCGACACCGCTTTCGCGTCGTAGCCGGACTCCACCGCGATCACCGCATGCAGCAGCTGCGGCGACACCGAAGTTTCCTGCGCGACCTTCTGGATCATCGGCCTGAACTGCTCCGCGCGCGATGCATCGCGTCCCGTCGCCGCCGGGGCTGCGGCAGCAACCACCACCGGGGCGAGCACGACCGGCGGCGCGATCACCACCTGCGGTGTCTCGCTGGTCTGAAAGTTGGACAGCACCACCGCTCCGCTGTCGCTGGTGCCGGCGTAGATCTGGGCGTGCACAGGCGCAATCAGGCCCACTGCTGCGCCGGCCAGCCACACGATCGAGCCTGGACCCAAAACCTTCAAACTGACCCCCCAAAGCAGCCTAAATCATGCGGCCACTCACCTGCGTATTGAAGCCCCACCTGCGGATTTCGGGTAGTAGGAGGGATCCCCATTTTCTACTTCCCGCATGGTTACTCCCAGTGCCCACGCTCCCCCGACCCGGGTGCCACGCCCCGGGCGCGACTCGAGGACAAAACGACCTCCGGTGGCGCGGATCCGCTTGCTGATCGAAATCAGTCCGACGCTCGTATCGCCCGCCCGGAAGGCATATGCCGTGTCGAAGCCCTTGCCGTTGTCCTCGACGGCCAGGCGCAACTCGTCGTCTTTCTCGGTCAGCGACAGGCGCACCACGGTGGCCTGCGCGTGGCGGGCCACGTTGCCCAGCGCGTCCTGCACGATCCGGAAGATGTCGACTTTCAAATGGTGCGGCACGTTGTGCTCGGTCGCCGTCAGCACTCGAACCACGGAGATCGGGCAATGCGCCTCCTCGAAGCCGCGACCGTACCACTCCAGCGTCGGCAGCAAACCCAGATCATCGAGCAGTCGCGGCCGCAGCGCGTTTGAAATGTTGCTCAGCTCGGCGATCACGTGCCGCAAGCTGGCAGACGCCTGCCCGAGCAACTCGGACGCTTCGTCGCGACTGCTGCGCTTTGCGGCGTCCTCGACCAGATACTTTGTCATCGCCAGCGTGGGCATCAGGTCATCGTGCAGCCGCTTGGCGACGTCCAGACGCTCGCGTTCCCGTCCCCGTATCAATGAAACGGCCAGGCGATGCAACTCCGCCTCGAGCGGCCCTTCCACCGCCTGCCGGCGCGGCCGGCCGTTGGCCCACTCCAGAATGAAGGCCTTCGCCTGTCCATCGGCCACAAGCGGCCGCGCCGCCATCTCGATCAGGCTCAGGCGCCCGCTTCGCCCTCGCAGCAGCAGCGCGAAATCGTTGGCGGTGCCGAAGCGCACCCGGGCCGAGGCAACTTCGGCCGCGTCACGCCAGCCCTGCGCGGCCAGATCGGTCAGGGTGCGGCCGTTTAGCGCCCTCTGGTCGTATCCGAGCATCGCCGCGGCCGTTGCGCTGGCCTCGCGGATCCGCCCTTCGGTATCCAGGCGCACGGATGCGGCGATCGACGCGGTGTCATCGCCCGCGTCTACCGGCCGGCGCAAGGCCGTGTGCGGGACGTTGTGATCGAATGGCGGCGGGACGGACACAGGGACTCGGAGCTTGCCTTTTTTCGTTTACTTTCCCGTGTGGCCTCACGGTAAACGCCCGGCGCGGCGCTGTCGAGTCGGGATCACCCGCCACTCGAAAACTTACGGCACGATCCAATCCGAATCGGCGACGATCCGCGTTCCTTCGGGTCCTCCGAAATGCACCAGGTAGCCGCCCTTCGAGGCAAAGTGCTGGTTCTCGGCCAGCGACAGACGCGGGTAGTAACCGGTGACGGTCCGATGCTCGACCATCGTCTGCATTTCCTCGATCAGGTACGGACCGAAGAACGTGCCGGTCATGTCCTTCAGCGCTTCGGACAGCAGCCCGCAGGCGAGGTAGGTGTCGGCCTGCAGCCGCTCGTCGACCACCGGGATCTTGCGGATCCTGAACCATCCCATCGGGTAGTCCACGCGCACGACCCGCTGCTCAGGCAGGTCGACCGGGTAGGCCATGTGAGCGCGGCCGCGCCACGGCGCAGGCAGCGGCGCATGATCGAGCCCTGCCATTAGCCCCGAGACGTAGAGCGTAGCCGGCGCGTCCTTCGGGTCGCCGAGCGCGCCGAGGTCCGCCGGGCGCAGCCACAGCACCAGCGCGTCGGCGCCCGATGCGGCCCTGACCGCCGCCGGCAGATCGCGCCCCCCCTCCGACACCACGGATTCGCCGACTTCGATGCCCTGGGTCCTGAGCCGCGCGGCCAGCGCCCGCGCCGCGGGCTCGCCGCTGTCGCCGGGGCGATAGATCTGGTGCACGCGCCTGGCGGCCGGCACACCCGGGCCGGCGCCCCGGCGGATGCCTTCGGCGATCAGGTCGACTTCGAGCAGGACGCCGCGCGACAGGTAGAGCTCGAAGTAGTCGCCCGATGCATCGACCGGAACCTCGACATTCGGGAACAGGCACGGCAGGCGCCGCTTCTCGCAGAACGCGTGCACCGGCGCCCAGTTGCTTGCGCCCAGCCCGGAAACCACCGCGAACACGGGCGTCTTCCTGAAGAACTCGGCCAGCTGCGCGCTCCATTCCGAGGGCTGCCCCTTCAGGTCCCAGACGTGCAGCCGCCATTGCCGGTGCACCATGAACATCGACCGTGCGTACTGGGTCCTGCCCGAGGCGCGCATCTGCGCGCTGGGATTCATCTGGCGGATGTTGCGCTCGTCGAAGTAGGCCTGCATGACGTGGACCATCGCGTCGCGCCGGGCCGGATCGACGTCCGGTGTGACGATCGTGGCAAAGTGAAGATCCGTATCCGTGACACCCGGCACCCGGGTCGGATCGATTGTCTTCAGGTAGGCGATCAGCGCCGCGAGGTCGTCGTCGCCGAGCGAGAAGCGCGGCATCAGGTAGCCGAGCCTGTGTCCGTCCGGATCGATGCCCTCGCGCAGCACGCGCGCCAGCGTGGCCTCGGTGTAGGGCGAGCGATTGGTCCGCATCCCGTCGACATAGGGCAGGTTGGGTTGGTCGTGGCCGATCATCGCCGACTCGAACAGGTAGCGCCCCGCGATCGGCGGAATCTGCCTTGCCGGCGTGCGTGCGCCGATCCCCGTCGACTGGTGGCTCGATCCGAGGGCGCTGCGCAGATGGCAGTTGACGCAGGCCGCATCGCCACCCTTGGCGCCCGGACCGCCCCCCTCGCGCATGGCCTGCAGTTCGGCGCCGGATCCCAGCACGCCGTGCAGGTAGATCGATTCGCCGATCTGGACCAGCGACCGGTCGACCTCGGCCGCTGCGGCAGCGGAAACCGCGCCACCGATCAGCACCGCGGCGAGCGCTTTGCGAACGAACGTCACTTGGAGGGCGGCGCCTGACTCGGGGACGGGTTCGGCACGCCGGACGTCGCGGCCTGGGGCAGCACGGCGCGCGGCAACGGCGCAGGGGGGATGACGACTTCGGTGCCGCGCGGGGCCCCGGGCGGACGGGCAAATGCGAAGTCGGGCACCTTCGGATTCAGCGCTACCTGCTCGACCACCATCCGGTCCCGCTTGTCGGCGGACGGACTGCCGATCTCGACCAGCGACGGCAGCGCAAGTCCTTCGACGACACGGTAGTCGCGGTAGAACACGGACACGACACCCCGGGGCCCGCCCTCACCATAGGCCATGCGGTCGTACCGCAGTTCCAGGAACGTCTGCGCATCGACCCAGACCGTCTGCTTCTCGCCCAGGCCGGTTCGGATCGCAAGGCGGAAACAGTCGTGGCCCTCGATCTTTTCCCGCCCCTCGAGAGCCACGGTCCTGCCCTTGATCGTGACGTCGACCAGAGGCCCGTTCAAGCCCGGCGCCTCGCGGGCGTAGCGGACTTCCATCTCGGTGAAAGGCTGCACCGTCGGCCGGCCGTCCTGCCCGGCACGCACTTTCCAGCCGCGGTCGCCGTCGAACACGCGCAGGACCCTTTCGGCCGGCTCGAGGATCTCGAAGCGCACCTTGTTCGGGCGCTTTTCGGTCAGCTCGAAGTGGACTGCGTGCTCGGAAAGGCGTTCGCTTTCAAGGCGTCCCTTCCAGACGATCGACTCGACCTTGCGCCAGGCCTCGGGCCCGCCGCGCGCCTGCACGCTCCGGTCGACGATCTGGTCGGCGGTCGGATCGGCCGGCGCCTGCCCGGCGAGCGGCGGCTGCCTGCCTTCGGGCGCGGCGTTCGCCGCCGGCGCTGAAAGCGGAATCGAGCAGGCCAGCGCGGCCGATGCCGCCGCTGTCAGCGCGCAACGGAACGCCAACCTCATGCGTGAGGTTTCGTGAACCGCGCGTCGTCGAGCTTCGGATTGACCGCGACGTTCTCGATCAGCATCTTGTGCGTGTCCGGATACCCGTCGACCGAGGTTTCGAGGACGAACGGGACCATGACACCTGCTACCTGCCGGAAGTCGCGCTGCATGACGAACACGTCGTGCATCTTGCCGTCCATGCGCCGCGGCGTCCCCTGGACCTTCACGTCGAGAAAGGTGCTGGCGTCGACCCAGACGTAGCGCGTCGTCCCGTCCTTGGCCACCAGCTTGAGCTTGTAAGCGGCGTGGCCTTCGACCGGTTCGACCTTGTCGAGCGTGACCTTCGCTCCCTTGGCCGCGTAATCGAACAGCGGCCCCTCCAGGTTGTCCTGCTTCGCCTCGGTCCTGGCCTCGTCGGCGGTGAATGGCTCGACGTCCTTGCGATTCAGGAACGGGCGGAATTTCCAGCCATGCACGCCGTCGTAGACCTGCCAGGCGGTCTGGCCGGCGAACACGATCTCCATCCGCGACTTGTGGGGACGCTTCACGTCGAGCGTGAAGGGCAGCTGGACCTGCTTGCTCAGGTCGGGCTTGGCCTCGTCAGGGGCCTGCGCGGCCGCCTTCTTCTCGAGCGAGACCCCGCGGAAGCGCTTGTCCTGCTTGAACAGCGCCATCGAGCGCTGGTACGAATCGGCCCGGCCGGCCTCGACCTTGCCCGTCAGCTGCAGCGTCTGCACCGCCTTCCAGGCCTGCTGGCCGCCGCGTGCCGCGATGTGCTTTTCGACGATCTGCGCGGCCGTGAGATTCGCAACCTTTGCATCGGCGGCCGGCGCCGCTCCGGTCGCCAGCCAAGGCGACAGCATCAGGCCGAACACGATCGCGGCCGCAGCCCTTTTGTTACCCGACATTCTCAGCACTCCCATGAAAGACATCCTTTCGATCTCAATCGACGACCAGGTTCCTGGCCTGGAAGGTTCCGATCACCACATCGACCCTGTCGCCGCGCTTGACCAGCCGGCCCCGGTTCGAGAAGGCCATCCAGTACGAGCGGCCCGCCTCGGGGTCCGCGCTCTGCCGCAACTGGCCGACCTTCTCCATCGTCGGCACCACAAGGCTGACACCGGCCGCCGGGTCGTTCAGCGAGGCCTCGCTGCGCTTGTCGTTCAGGGGCTTGGCGCGCAGCGGGTCGATCACGCGGTAGGAAAACCGGATCAGCTGGCCCGACTCCACCAGCTTCACGCTGATTGAATCGATGCCCCACATGGTCCAGTAATACTTCGCAGCCCGCCCGGCGAACCGGTCCGGCTGGTAATGCGGAGGCAGGACGCCGGCCGAGCGGCTGTCCGGAACCTTCGGTGCGGCGACGCCAGGCTTCGACCCCGCAGGATTCGGCGCCGCATTCGATGACGTATCGGCTGCGATCGCCAGGGACCCGGCCGCGAAGCCCAAAGCGGCCAGCAGACTTCGGATCGATGTCGTGTTCTTAAGCATGGTGCGAGGCGGTAGCAAGTTTGAGGGCATTTCAAGGGGTCACAGCCGGGGTCACAGCGGGGGCCGCTGCGGGGCCGCGTTGCCGTTCACGGAGCCCGGGTTGCCCTGCGTGACACCCAGCCAGTGATCGAGGTCGGTATGGGCCGGACCCAGCAGACCGCTCGGCGTGACCCCCGGATACTTCTTGCGCTGTTCGTCGGTCAGCATCGAACGAATCTGTCCCCGGGTCCGGTCGACGACCGCTTTCATCTGCCCGGCGCGATCCTGATCGGGTTGGGTGCCTTCGGTCGAGATCTTCCGAAGATCGCGCTGCTCCTCCACGATCAGGCTTCTGAGCCGCTCCTGCTGGCCCGGATCGAGATCCAGCGCCAGCGTCATTCTGCGGACCGCCTCGTCGACCGCCTGCTGCGCGGAGCGGTGGCGCGAATGCCCGCTCGGCCTCGCAACCCGGTTTTCGCCAGCGGGAGTGTCGGACTTCAGGGTGTCCGGTGCCGCGGTGCCGTCGGCGCGGGCCGGGGCGAACCCCAGGGCACTGAAGGCCCAGACGGCAGTGCAGATCGATATCGCGATGGCCCTGCGGGCGGCCAACGCGATCCTGCTGCCTTTCGGTGTCGACGATCCGTTCATGCTCGATTCAGGTCGCCCCAAGTGTCCATGCGCGAGCGCGGCTCGAAAGTCAGCGCGCAGGCTACCACCCCGATCGCTGCCGTGACCCCCGAAAAGGGCCGCTTTCACCGCGATTGCATCGATCTGCGCGGGCGGCTGTCTACAGTATGCCCTTGCAGCCCTGGACCGCGTCGGCCGCCGTGAATTTGGCCAGCACCGATTGAAGCGTCCCGTAGCCCTTCTGGTAGGGGTCGCTTGCGCGGGCCTGTCCGATTCTGTCCTCGCTCATGCCGTCGAACAAGGCCTTGGCGTGCCTGTCGAACGCCGCGTGATCCGTCGGGTCGACTCGGGAGCAGAAATCGAAAACGCTCTGGGTTGCACCGAGCGCTCGCGCGAGTTGCGGATCCAGCGGTTGTGGGCGCTGGTGCCCGTTGGTCGGGCGTACGTTCAGCCGAGTTTCGTTCAGCCGACTTTCAGCCTGAGCCAGCTGTGGCAGCGCGGCCACCGCGAGCAAATACAAATACACAATGCGACGAACCTTCATGACCGATACCCCTTATTTCATAGAACACCTCCCGCCTGATGATTATGTTTTTTTGTGACGACGGCAGCCGCCATCGGCGACTGCCCCCGTTATCGAACCCTACCCCATCAATCGAACCCTACCCCATCACAACCCGGCCTTTCCAAGGATCCGACCCGACCACCGCACAGCCTTTCGAGGGACCCGATGCCGCCCGCGAGTGACCTCGTGGGCGGCATCGCTTGCTTCGTCGAATCAGGACTAATTCACATGACCGGTCAAGGTGCCGCTCTGCGGACTGCCTGTCGCGCTGTCGGTAAACCTGATCGCGCCCGAGTGGTTCGTGCCGGAGGACGCACTCACGTTCGTGAATCCGACTTGAACCGTGCAAGACTGCCCCGGCGCCAGGGTTGCCCCGGTACACGCGTCGGAGGCGGCGCTGAAGAACCACGTGGTCAGGCTGCCTCCGGTAAAGGCGACCTGCGTGATCGTCACGTTGGCGGTGCTGCTCGCCGGGTTGGTCAGCGTGACCGTTCCCGTAGGACTCGTGTTACCTGTCCCGGTCACCGTGAGCGCCAGCGGGTTCGGCGAGATCGCCACCGTGGCCGCCGTGACCGTGAATGGCACGGTGTTGCTGGTTCCGCCTGGCGTCGTCACCGACACGTTGTGAGCGGTAAGACCAGCGGTCGCACCGATCGTGAACGTCGTCGAGATCGATGTTGCGCTGGTGTACGTCACTGGGCAGGTCGCCGCCGTGCAGATTCCCGCGACGGTGATGGTCGTTCCCGTTGCCGTGAAGCTGGTGCCGGTCAGCGTGACCGTGTAGGTCCGGCCACGACCGCCGGTGTTCGGCGAGATCGAGGCCAGCGTCGGAGCCGCCGGGTTGCCCACCGTCAGCGGCACCGTGTTGCTGGTGCCGGACGGGGTGGTCACCTTCACCGTGCGGGTGCCGGTAACTGCAGTGGCCGTCGTCGCGCAGTTCGCCGCCACCTGCGTTGCCGTCGGCGTGCCGGTGATCGTGCAGGTCACTCCCGTTCCCGAGACCGTCACCGCGCTCGCATTGGTCAGGTTGCTGCCCGTCAGCGTCACCGCCGTCGTGTTGCCGCGCGTGACCGAGGCCGGCGCGATCGACGTCAGCGCCGGCAGCTGGACGCCCGTGCCGGTCAGCGGCACCGGCGAGCCATTCACCGGGAAGCTGGCGTTGATCGACGCTTCGCCCGTGACCGCGCCGGCGGCTGTCGGCGACAAGACGACGTTGATCGTGCAGTTCGCCCCCGAGGCCAGCCTGCTCGCACAGGTGCCCGGCGTCGCGGTGGAGCGCGCGAACGGGCCCGTGAACCCGGCGCCGTACAGGTCGGCCAGCGCTCCGCCGGTCGCGTTGTGCACCGTCAACGTCTGCGTCGCGGAGGAGCCGATCCCGACGTTGCCGAAGTTCAGGCCCGCGCAAGGCGTGGTCGTCGCGGTCCCCCCGCAAGACACGATCAGCGTCGACACCGCCGTGGCCGCGTACTCCACCGCGCCGATGTCATACGCCGTCGTTCCGCCCGGACGAGCCCGGCCGAAGAAGTCCGTGGTCGTCGCGGGCACCGCGCTACCCGTATTCAGACCGGCGGTGCGCGCGGCCGAGCCCGACGTCAGGGTGAAGTTGCCGAGCGTCGCGCCGGTGGCGGGATCGACCAGCGACAGCGGGCCCCAACGCATGTTGACCCAGTTGTTGCCTTCGTCGACCACCGCCGACGGAGTCAGCGTGAAGATCGGGTTCGGCAGGCCGTTGGACTCGATCGTTCCCGGCGGGACCAGGAAGCCTCCGGCCTGGTTTTCCGGGGGCGTGCGCGAGCCGTTGCAGTAGAACTGCGCCAGCTGCGGATCGCCCGCCACGTTGTTGCCCCCGGCGTAGTCCGTGGTGCCGTCGCTCAGCAGCGAGTACGTGGGCGACAGCATCAGCGGAACCGAGGCCGTGAACACCGCGTCGCTGTCGCTGTAGACGCCGTGGCTGCTCGGGCCCGAGTCGCCGCGCACGCCGATCTCCCAGAGGTTCGTCGCGCCGCCGGCCGCGCCCACGGTGGCGCAGGCGCCGGTACCGCCGGTGACGGTATGGCCCGTGCCGTTGCTCGCGACGGCAGGCGTCGTGGGCTGCGTCGGCGCGGCACCGTTCGTGAACGCCTGGTACAGCGTCACGACGTTCTGCTTGTTCTGCTGCCCGGGTCCGCGGCCGCCCACCCCGATGTAGTAGGAGTGGTTCTGCCAGATCACATCGTTGGTCAGCTGCGGGACCGAGTAGTAGAAGCAGGTCGGCACCGGGAACCCGGCCGAGACCACGCTCGCGCCATGGCCCGCCGGGCAGGTCATCTGCTTGGCGTCGACGGCCGCGCGCAGGTTCGCCATCAGCACCGGGCTGTTGGTCGTGGCGACCAGGCCCGAGACCTGCGGGCAGGACTGCCCGCTGCCGCAGACCGCGTTGGTCGGCACTTGCCCTGTATTGGCCCCGGCACTGGCGCTCGGCGCGAACAGCGACGTGAGCAGCGTGCCCGACGAGGCCGTCGTGTCGTTGCTGACGATCGTGTTGTTCACGATGTTCACCACCAGGCTGTCCTGCAGCGAGACGCCGCCACCATCCCAGCCAGCCACGTTGTTGGCGATGATGTTGTTCGTCACCGTCGCCGAGTTCCACGCGCAGCTGGTCGCCGTCTTCGTGTTCGGGCAGGCCGCCGCGCCGTTGGGCACGTCGACCACGTCCATCCCGTTGACGTGCTGCAGCCGCAGGCCGCCGCCCGAGCCCGAATCCGCGGCGTTGCCCAGGATCAGGTTGGCGTTGACCTTGACGTTGCGGCCGATGCCGTCGCTCGGGCTGATGGTGCCCGGAGGCGGCACGCAGTCGATGTCGGTCGCGACGCCGCAGGTGATCGGATCGGCATCGGGCGCGCCCATCAGCAGCAGGCCGCCGCCGTTGGTCGTGATGGTCGGGTTGGTCGACTCGTTGAAGATGATCGTGTTGTTCGCGATCTGGCCGTTGTTGCTGAACCCGATGTGCGCCACGCCGCCGCCGTCACCCACCGACAGGTTGCCGCAGACCCAGTTGTTGGTGAGCCGGTAGTTGTCGTCGCCCGTGCTGAGCACCACGCCGCCCGCGCCGGCCGGCGTGGACGAGAACAGCTCGTCGCCCATCGACGAATTCAGCGTGACCGAGTTGTGATGGACGTTGACGTTCACGTTGTAGCAGTACGGCAGCAGCATGCCGGCCGGAGCCGTCGTGGTCGTGTCGCACGAGCCCGGGTATTGGGTCGGCGCCGCGCCCACCTGCTGCGCATCCGCATGCTCGCCGAGGCCGACGCTGATGCCGCCGCCCATCGTGCCCGAGTTGTTGTAGATGCGGTTGTTCGCGATCTGCAGCTCGTGTCCGTAGGCGTGCACGAAGATGCCGCCGCCGCCCTGCGAGCTGTTGCGGATGCCCAGGCCGTCGATCGACGACGGGTTGCAGTAGAAGCTCGTCGGGTAGGCGGGCAGCCCCGTCGACGGATCGACCGTGGCGCAGTCCGAAGCCAGCAGCAGGGTCGTGTTGGTCGGGAACGCCGCGCCGACGTTGGTTGTGCCGGCACCGAAGATCTCGCCCAGGATCTGCGACGGCGACAGGCCCGCGAACTGCGGATCGGTCGGAGACGGCAGCTTGACGCCCTTGGCGAGCACCGTGATGGCGGCGCCCTCGTAGGCGCCCAGCAGGCTGGGTTCGATCAGCTGCTCGGCGACGTTGCCGTTCAGGGACGCGTCCCAGCCCAGCATCGCCTCGAAGGGCAGGCGGTCAGCCATCACCGTCGGGTAGTCCGGACCGCCGGACGCGTAGGCCCAGCCGGCCGAGCAGGCCGTGTCCGAGAACGCGCGCGGACGACCCTGCGGCGTCAGGCCGACGACGCAGTTGATGCGCTGGCGCCACGGATCCAGCAGCTTGCCGGCCGGCTGCGTGTCGGCATCGATGATCGACGTCGCGCCGCCGACGCCCTGCAGGCGGATCGGCTTGTACATCTGCAGCATCTCGTGGTGCGCGACCAGGGTCCGGGTCTGCGTCGGGGTGGCGGCCGTCAGCGCGCTCAGGCTGCAGGTCTGCGGCGAAAGCGTGCCGTTCACGGCCGTCGTGGCGTTGCAGGTCGGATCGACGATGATCAGGTCGCCCGGCGCGGCGGCGTCGATCGCGGCCTGGATCGTGCCCGAGGCATCGACGTGCGTCGGCGCCTTGCCGCCGATCCAGACGGTGACCGCATCGGTGCTGGTCCGGCCGTTGGCAGCCATGATCACGAGCTGGCCCGACTGAATCGGCGTCGGCGTCGAGCCGGTGCCGCTGCCCACCGCCGCGAACGCGGCCTGCTGCTGCAGCGGGCAGTTCGTCCCCGCGGCGTTGCAGGTCCAGGTCGGCACAGTGCCGGTGATCTGCGTGTCGGTCCAGGTGACGCCGCTCAGCGGATGCGAGGCGCCATCCGGGGTCACCAGCTTCACGCAGGGCTGGTTGGTGCCGCAGTTGTTGCCCGGCCCCGTGCCGAAGCCGTAGTGGCGCTTGATCTTCTGCTGGTTGAACGGAGCGGTCGTGGCACCCGGGCCCGAGTAGCCGTAGTTCTCGACCAGCTGGTCGCCCAGCGCGGTGATCGTCAGCTTGCGTGCACCGGCCGGGTCGATCCACGGGCCGATGCCGTCGCCGTCGACCTCCTTGACCGCCGGCGTTGCATCCGGATAAGCGCAATCCGGATGGTTGTAGCCCTCGGAGAACGAGGCGACCGGAACCACCGGCGTGTCGAAGTAGCCCGTCTGGCCCGGCATGAACGCCAGCTCGTAGCAGAACGTGCTGTAGCCCGGCTGGAAGAACGGATCCGCGGCGGCCGAGACCGTGCCGGCGGCGGCGGTATCCCACCACGGCGACTTGGTCGAATGGCCCGACTCGTTCATGCACATCACCATCATCGTCGGCGAGTAGCCCGTCGGGTTGGGCGGATTGACTTCCCAGGTCGAGTAGTTCAGGCCGTTGTACAGCCCGAATTCGTCCGAGTACACGCGGTTGATCTCGTTGCCCGCCCAATCCTTCACGGACACCGGGATGTAGGCCGGCGCGAACTTCTCGCCCCACTGCGGCGAGAACGGGTCGAACTCGCCGGTGAAGTCGTCCAGGATGACGCCGGTGAAGTGCGCGGCGACGTGTGTCGACGTGAAGATGTAGAACTTCGCCTGCGCCGACGACTGGTCGGTCAGGATGACTTCCTTGCGGTCGCACAGGTTGCGGACCGCGCCCGCGAACGGCGAGACCTGGTGCGCATTCGGGAACAGGCTCAGGTAATCCGGAACCGTCCGCGCCTGGCCGACGCACGGCCAGTAGCTCTCGACGCTGTGCGTGTCGCCTTCGTGGCTGGCGATGCTCACGTCGCGGCCCAGGTTCATCGTCGCATTCTGCGGGTTGTTCGAGTTCATCTGGGCCGACAGCGAGGCCATGTCGGGCAGGATGAAGATGGTGCCGGCCAGGCCCGGGAACTGCACCGTCGCCGGCGCGATGTAGCTGTCGCCGATCAGGATGTTCTTGTCCTCTTCCTTGACCAGCTCGTAGCCGGGCGGGATGACCACCTCGACGACGTATTTGCCGGCCGGCAGGACCGGCGTGCCCTGCGACGCCCCGTTGACCCAGGGGGCGGCCGTCGTGCTGCCGCCGTAGCGGAACGAGTCGTTCGCGTCGACGTTGGTCGTGCAGATCGCGCAATTGGTGCCGCTCGGACGGCCGGTCTTCGGATCGATGCCGGTCACGCTCGGGAACACGTACAGGCCGTCATACGGGACCGGCTGCAGCTGGTTCCAGCTGTGCATGCCGTCGTAGCACTTGAACTGCGAGTTGTACGGCAGAGCCGTGGCCGAAGCCGCCGTTCCGTGCAGCACGTTGTTGTACCAGTCGAGGTAGGTCGGCTGGTTCGCCAGGCTGTAGAACAGGTTGTCGTTCACCGTCTGGCCCGGGCAGCTGATGTTCGGCACGCCGCTCTTGCCGTCGGCGGCCAGCACCTGCTTGCCGGTGGCGTCCGTGCGGAAGCCCTGGGCCCAGTCGTCGAAGCTCGAGGTCGTCGTGTGGTCGATCAGCGTCAGCGTCGGCGTGACGCCGTCGGCCGCGACGCCTTCCTGGTACAGGTTGATGGTCACGCGCGGGACCAGCGGCTCCCACTGGTTCTGCAGCAGCAGCTGCGGATCGTCGTACGGACGGGTCGAGGCGTAGACCACGTGGCCGCGGATGCCGCCGGTCTCGCCCGGCACGAACGGCTTCTTGCCGTACTCCAGCCACTGGTTCTGGCCGATGAAGCCCTGCCAGCCGTACGAAGCGAACCAGTACGGCGGGTCGATGCGCCCGGTCGAGATCGCCGGGCAGGTCACGCCCAGCACGGTGCCGGCCGCCGTCGTGTACGGCGTGCAGGTGCTCGGCGCGTCGCTGCTGTTCGTGGTGCTGAATCCCGCGAACGTGTTGGTCAGGGCCGGGTTGATCGACTTGCCGTTACAGTCCGCCGTCGCGCCCAGGCCGCAATAGATGGCCCCTGGCAGCGCGATGTCGGCCGGCAGCGGGTTGAAGTCGTAGGTGTTCGCCATGTTCGCCGCGATGCTCGATGCACCGCACGCGCGATCGCCATTGGTGGCATTGCCGTTCGCATCGGGCGTGGTGTTGCACAGGGTGCTCCCCTGGCTCGGTGCAACGTCGACCGGGCCGCCGGCATCCATCACGACGTGAACGCCCGTGGTCTTGTAGCGGGTCGTGTAGCTGTCGAACACGTACCAGTTGAACAGCGGGAACACCTCGTTGTAATTGGCGTAGCCGTTCAGGTCCGTGTTGTTGAAGTTCGACAGGCTGCCGTCGCGCCAGCGGTTGTTCACGTTTTCCAGCGGAAGGCCGGGCTCCGTGTCGTTGCCGTTGGCGTCCTTGTCCGAGATGCCGTTGCCGTTCAGGTCCAGGAACGTACGCGTGTAGATGTTCGCCTGCCACTGGTGGGTGGCGATCTCACCCAGGTCGAGCGTCGTGCCGCCCGTGCTGGCGGCCGTGCACACCCCGCTGGCGCTCGTGCCCGACGGGCAGTTCAGCCCGACCGGCGTCGTGATGCCGTCGATGATCTGGTCGTTCCACTGGTCGAAGGTCGTGATCTTCCAGTTGCCGGCCGGGATCCCCGTGAACGTGAAGTTGCCGTCCGAGTCGCACTTCGTGAACGCGAAGTCGAAGCCGTCCGGATCGCCCAGGCTGACGTAGCACTGCGTGAACGCGAGCGACTGGCGCGTGCGGCTGCCGTAGATGCGCTGGTCCGGTGCACGGCTCAGGCGCGAATTGGTCACGTGGCCCTTGACGATGTTGTTGCACAGCAGGTTGCCGCCGCTCGCCAGCGGCATGCCGGCGGTACCACCGGTCGCCGCCGCGTCGCACATGCCGGTCTTGCCGTTCTTCAGGCGGGCGTTGATGATGGCCGGGTTCGCGAAGCCGATGTCGACGTGGAAGCCCGACGGGCCGTACTCCTGGAAGTAGCCCGGCTCACCGATGCGGATGAACGCATCGTGACCCTTCTGTCCGTCCAGGGTATTGGTCTGCAGCCACTCCTCGCCGGCCGCGAAGCGGTCCGCGCCGGGATTGGCCACGACGGCATAGCGCGCCGGCGGCAGGTTGGCGATCACCGCCATGCCCGCCATCGGCGACAGCGTCACGCCGTC
The DNA here is from genome assembly GCA_036270655.1 of Burkholderiaceae bacterium. Classification (GTDB taxonomy): domain Bacteria; phylum Pseudomonadota; class Gammaproteobacteria; order Burkholderiales; family Burkholderiaceae_F; genus VBCK01. The sequence continues at coordinate 7,776 of DATBCD010000048.1, read as the reverse complement.
CGACTCGTACTTCGGGCAGGTGACGATCATGCCCATCACGCCGGCCTGGGAGCCGTCTCCGGCCACCGCGTTCTGCGAGATGACCGGCGACAGCGGGCACGCGTCGTTGCCGGTGACCGGGTCGATCATTCCCGCCAGGCTGTTGGACAGCGGCTGGTTGAACATGTCGTAGGTGACCTGGCCGGTCGCATCGCCGGGGCCGCCGCCCGCATCGAGCAGCACGACCGAGAAGCCGCCCAGTCCGGGTTCGTTCGGTGCGACCACATCGACACCGCCGCCCGGGCTGAAGATGCCGTCCAGCGGGAAGTCGTCCTCGAACACGTGGACCGTCAGCTTGCCGGTGGGGTACGGCGTCGGCTGGGTCAGCACCGTGACCGGGGCGAACCCGGTCGTGCAGGCCGTCTGGATCGTCTTCGGCAGGCAGGGCGCGGCAATCGCGGCACCGCCCATGCCATGTCCGCAATGGCCGGCGGCGACGCCGGCGGCCGAGCAGTCCGGAGCGCCGCTGTAGCCCGTCGCGAACGGCTGGGAGGCGTCACCCGGCAGAACCGAGATGTAGTAGCGCCTGGTCGGATCCAGGTTGACCTGGCTCGGCATCAAGATGTTCTGCTGCGCGCGCGACGTCGTGCAGACGCCGTTGCCGATGTCGCACACCGCTGGCGTGCCCAGCAGCGTCTGTCCGGACTCGCAGGACAGTGCACCGGTACATCCGGCCGCGACCACCGGCATGTGGCTGGTGTGGAAATTGGTGCCGAAGCCGAACGGGGCTCCCTGCGCCGTCACCGTCGTGCACTTGGTCTTGTCGATCGGATTGGTCGTGCAGTTCGGATCGACGTAGAACGTCTGGTCTTCCTCGATGATCCAGCGGTAGTCGGCGATCGGCGCGTTCGTCGTCGGATCCAGCACTGTCACCTGCAGGTTGCTTGGCGCCGGGAACGTCACCGTCACCGTGGCGGTGTTGCTGGCCGTGCCCTGCGAGCTCACGGCCTGGTATGTGAACGTGTACGTCCCCGGCGTGGTCACGCCGGAAATCGTGAAGCCGCCATCGGGATAGAGGGTCACCAGGTTGCCGTAGCTGGTGGCGCCGAGCTTCAGCGCGGCTGTCAGCGGGGCCGCGTTGGTCGCGCCCTTCACCGTGAGCGGATAGCCCGCCGCGTCCGTGTCGTTCTGCAGCACGCCCGGCGCGTGGATCGTCAGCGACGACAGGACCGTGGATGCGTAGCTGTCGTTGTTGGCGATGACACCGCCGCCGGCTTCGGGCGGCGCCGCGTTCAGGGTCAGCGCGGCGCAGGCCGCGCCGGTGAGGGTCCCGTTACCGCAGTAAGTGAACGTGTCGACCGTGCCCGTGGTCGGAACACCGGTCGCGTTGGCGACATAGGTGAACGTGCCGTTCGCGTTCAGCGTGATCGTGCCGTGGGCGCCCACGACCGCGCCGGTCTGGGCCACACCGCCGACGACGATCTTCGCGCCGAACACGTTCGTGTCATTGGCCAGCACGCCCTTGCCCGGATCGGCGACGGTCAGCGTCTTGCCGCCGATGATGCTGTTGTACGTGTCCGCCACCGCGGCCGCGGCGCCGAGGCCCGCGATCGCACCGGATCCGGTCGGCAGCGTCGCGCCGCCGACGGTGATGTAGCCCAGCATGCCGCTGTCGCGGTTGATCTGGTTGCCCGACAGGCTCAGCTCGCGATCGAACACCGGCGTCAGCTGGCTGGCGGCCGTGGCCGTGTACAGCAGGTCATACGTCTTGCCTGCAGCCAGGAAGACTTCCGACTGCACGCGCGGAGCGGTCGGCGGCGACAGATTGCCGTCCTCGGCAACCAGCGTCATGCCCGGAACCGCTGTCGCCAGCGCTCCGGTGACGGTGTTGACCAGCGACGGAACATGCATCCGCAGGCCGGCGTTGACGGCGCGCACCAGCACCTGGCCGGTCGGCAGCAGCGTGCCCGGGGCCGCCGCGAACAGCGACTTGGTCGGGTTGGTCCTGTCGAAGGCCTGCCCGTTGTACAGGAAGTAGAGCGGCGAGTAGTTGACTGCCGGCGGATAGCAGGCCGGGGCGTTGCCGCTGCACTGCACGCCGGTCAGGCTGAGGACCGAGGCGAGCGTCGCCGCGGTCCCACCGGTGCCCGACGGAGTGACCGTCACCAACGGGGGGGCCGAGCATCCGGCGCCCGACGTCTGCAGGTTGACCTGTGTGATCGCGCCGCCCGAGACGCTGATGGTCCCCGTCGGCATCGTCGAGCAGACCCCCGCAGGTCCGAAGTAGGGCAGCTCGCTGCCGCTGTAGCCGCTGCCGCCGGCTGTCACGTTGACGCCGACCAGCGAGTCGCGCAGCACGCGCGCGGAGGTCTCGTTGAAGCCGTCCGAGGTCACTGCCGCCTGGACCGCGGCGTTCTGCACCGGGTCGATTTCGCTCATCAGCAGGTCGACGTCGGCGTCGTACGGCACCGAGGTGGCCGTGCAGGTTGCCGTCGCGGCCGACACCGTCGGATAGGCGCAGCCCGCGGCCGCCTCGGCCGTGACCGTGCCGGTCGTGGTGAAGGTCGGCGCCTGCGTCACGACCACCATGCCATAAAGACCCATCGGCACCTGGATCGAGGGGTGAGTGCCCGACTCGAGCAGGTAGGTGCCGGGCTTCGGCGCCGTCCACGTCAGAGCGGTCGTCGCGCCGGTGGCGACTTCCGTCGCCATCGATTGGACGCGGCTGCCCTGCGCTGGCGGGTTGAACGTCGCGCCGGCCGTCGTGCCCGCGGTAAACCACGTGTTCGGGTAAGGTGCGTGGGTCGGGCTGTCCGCAAACGTCGCGCCCGTACCCAGGCCGCCACCCAGCTGGCCCAGGATCACCAGCGAGGTCGGGATGGTGTTGGTCGAGGTCGGCGCTGTGAACGTCAGCGCGTTGGTCAGGCTGACCTGCAGGCCCTGGCCGGCCGGAACCGTGATGACGATCGGCGACCAGCGGCCCGCCGCGGCCTCCGCCGTGTTCAGGGGCGCGCACGTGGCCACAGAACCCGTAACCGGGGTGCCGCAGGTGTAGCCCCACATCGGCACGTTCGTGCCGTCGGGCAGGATCGTGCTCGTCGGTCCCGCGGTCAAGGCCACCTGCTGCTGGGCGTACGCCCCAGTTCCCAGCAGGACAACGCAGGCCCCCAGCGCAGACTTGACCAGGGCGGATTTCAATTTAACTGCTCGCATTTACGCTCTCCTGCCTTTCACTGGGACTCGTCGATCACGAATTCACGCGAATCGACCAGCATCATCATCAGCATGCCGCCGGGGAAAATGTTGTTGGTCGTGATTTCCCGTTCATTGTGTGAATGCCACATGAACGCAAAACCGGCTTCTAAAGAGGGGCTGTTGGCAATCGTGCCCGACGGCAGCGTCGTGCCGGTCGTGCTGCACGTCGTCGACAGCACGCCCGTAGTGCTCGTGGTGGACGCGCACGTGCCGTAGGTCGCGCGCGAGGTCGCATCCGGGCCGAGGTAGGGGCTGCCGCCGTACCATGTGCCGTTGACGAACACGTTCGGGTTCGGCAGCGTCATCGGGCCGCCGGCACTGACGTCACCGAACGGGTGCGCTTGCAGCGGCTTGTTGTGATCCTGGCACCACTCGAAGTAGTTGAGCGCCTTCGGATCTGCCGTGTTGTAGCCATTCGCATCCGGCGTGCAGGGCAGCTTCGCAGCCGGGTCCGTCGAGCTCGGGTTGTGCCCGTACATGTCCCAGTTCAAGCCCTTGGCCGTGTAATAGAACAGGCCATCCATTGCCTGGCCCGGCGTCGTCGTCGTCGTGAACATCAGAGGCCCGGCCAGCGCGGCGTTTCCGCTCCCGGTAGCCGGGTTGTACGTGTCGGCGGACGACAACAGCAGGTTGCCGTCGCGCGCCAGGACCCGGACGTGGTTGGCGTGCTCGTGGAACGGATGCTGCCAGCGGCCCTGGCCGATGATCCGCAGCAGCGTGACTTCGCCTGGATGCATGTGCGGATTGCCGTTGTAGGGCTGGTACGGAAAGCCGGGCACGTAGTTGGGATCCATATCGTCCGGCATCGAGCGGCCGTTGATCATGAAATAAGCGGGGTGGTAGGGCTCGGTCGGGATCTCGAGGCTGCAGCCCGCGCTGCCGGCCGTGCAGCTCGCCTTGCTCTGCACCTGGAACATCGCCGCGTTATGAATGCGCGGGTCCATCTCGGAGAACTGGAACAGGTACTCCCGGTCGTAGCAGGTCGACGGATGGTCGAAGGCCGACGCCGCCAGGCGGAAGTCGTGCTCGCCACGGGCCTGCGAGGCTGCAAGGTTGGCACCCGGATTCGTAGTCGGCAGCCCGCCTGAGCAGACCGACGGCACCTTGTTGGGCAGCACGACGATCGCGCCGAACAGGCCCATCTCCACCTGCAGGTCGCCCTGCGTGCCGGAGTAGTAGGCGCGCGTGCCCGGGGACCCGGCGACGAACGTGTAGGTCACGCTGCAGCCGTGCGCCGCTTCCGTCGCCAGCAGGCCGTTGGTGGCAGTGGCGCATGTCGCCGCCTGGCCGGACGCCGCGGCCGCCGTCACGTTGAAGCCCGGGAACATCAGCGAGGTGTTCCCGGCCGCGGGCGGAAGGTTGTTGGTCAACGTCACGGAGACCGTCTGGCCTTCGGTGACGATCAGGGTCGGCCCCGGGATCTGCATCGTGCTGCAGAACGCCCCGACGACCGCCGCCGGCGCGAACGTCGGCGACGTGCCGGACGTGCAGCCGTAGCCCCACGAGTAGACGGTCTGGCCGTCCGGCTCGTTGAGGTAGGCCTCGCCCGCGCTCAGGTTGAACACGGCGCTGCCGGCGGCGCCGTTGGTTCCGGTGATGCCGGGCACCGCGGCGTGCGCCGTGCCGATCACCAGGCCGGCCGCCGCGCCCAGCAGCAGGGGGAACAGTCGCTTCATCGGGATCGCCTCTTTGCTCGTTTGAGTCAATTTCATGGCCGCTCCCCTCACAGGCACTGGTTGCCGAACGTGGGTCCGGTCACTCTGTTGCAGATATGGACTTCGGTCATCAGGCCGCCGAAGTTCTCGGCGTCGTTCGACAGCTCGTCCAGGTTGGCCGAGTACACGAAGAACCTCTGGCCGGCCTGGTACTTCGTCGTGTCGCTGGCGTCCAGGATCACGTCGAGCGACTCGCCGCCGCCCAGCGTGATCGAGTTCGTCAGGTACGACAGGTTGATGCCGGCCTGGTCGCGCAGCAGCTTGGCGTTGTAGCCGACGACCGTCATCGGGATGCCGACCGATTGCAGCGTCATGTACTCGGCGACGCTCAGCTGGGAGATGCGCAGCAGGGCCCTGCCGCCGGCCGGAATGTTGATGACGGACGGCAGCGGCTGCGAGAAGTGGAACACGCCGTCCGAGGACGGGGTCTGCATCGGACCCGGGACGATCGTGCCGGTCGGGACCGCGACGCCGTTCACGGTGCAACCGGCGAACGGATCGTTCGCGCCGCAGGTATAGCCGCCGACCGTGTCGGGATAGCTGCGGCCGTTCAGCAGGAAGTACTTGTCCTTCATGTCGGCGAAGCCTTCGCCGTTGAACGTCATGCCGACGAAGTGGAAGTTCGGGTCGAAGCCCATCATCTGGATCGGATACTCGACGTCGTAGGCCGTCGAACCGTCGCCATCGTTGTAGACGTACTTCTGCGGCTGGCCGAGCTTGTCGAGGCCTTGCGTCGCTCCGGTGTTGACGGCCGGCAGGTTGTTGCTGCACGCGAAGTCAGCCACCGGGTTGCAGGCCGTGCGCAGGTCGCCCTGCTGGGCCACCAGGGAGCCATAGAGGGCCGTGGTCAGGGGCACCCGGTTCTGGCGTGGACGCACGTAGAGCTGGCCGACCATGCCCATCTGCAAGTGCTCGGGCGGCGTGATGTGGCAGTGGAAGAAGTACGTGCCCGCGTCCGGGGCCAGGTAGTAGTACGAGAAGCTCGCCCCGATGCTGATCGCGACCGAAGCGTCCGGCACGCCGTCGTAGAAGGCCGAGGCGTTCGGGTAGCCGTGGAAGTGGATCGTGTGCTGCTCGAACAGGTCGGGCCGCATGATCATGCCGACGTTGCTGAGCGTCAGGAAGAACTCGTCGTCCTCGTCGATCGCCATCAGCGGAGCCGGCTGATTGCCGTTCATCACCGAGACGTCCATCAGCTGGCGCGCATCGATGTGACCCTTGTCGGTTCCCGCCGGCGCGGTCGCAACCGCCGTCGCGGAACCGGTGATCTGGGCCTGGCCCGTGGCGCCGGCCGTGAAAGTGAACGCGTAGGCCGAGCCGTTCGGATACTGGGTGGCGTTGACCGACGATTGCGTGTAGCACCAGTTGTAGAGACCGGCAGCCGTCACCACCTGGGTGCCGTCGTAATGGGCGTTGCCCGTGCCGGAGATGACGACCGTGTCGCCGGCCTGGAACGGCGAAGCAGCGTTCAGCACGACCGTCACGACGTTCGCGCCGATCGTGCCGGGCGCGGCGCCGGCGACCGCGGCGGGAGGCAGCGGCGGCGTCGGCAGCGTCTGGCCCGGCTGCAGGATCGGCGGCGTGCAGGCGGGGTAAACCCCCTCGCTGATGTCGTAGACCGTGAAGAGCTGCGACACGCTGGGCGCAATGCCGACCGCGCCGTTGAACGTGAACGCGGTGCCCTGGTTCATGGTCGTCGCCGGATCGCCCGGCAGCAGCACGGAACCCGTCGGTGAGTACGGGAACGTCTGGTTGACGCCGAACATCGTGTCGAAGTCGCTCGGGAACGTGGTTCCCGGCAGGCCGTTGATGATGTTCGACAGGCCGGACGCCGGGGCGAACGCGAACAGGTAGATCTGGGTGCCGTCGGCCATCGTGGCGTAGCCGTCGCCGCCGGTGACCTGCTGGCACTTGATGGCGCCATTGGTTGCGCTGGTTGCCGACGGCACCCAGTACCCGACATTGCCCGCGCTGCCGCCGCACCCGTTCGCCACCGAACAGGTCAGCGTCGTGGGCGCCGTGTACGGTGTCTCCAGGTTGTTGCTGGCCGCATTCGGGTGCGTGATGGTGCTGGTCGGACACTGCACGCGGAAGCTCTGGGCGCCGGCCGGCAGCGCAACGACGAGCAACAGCGCGGCTAGCCCGCGCAGGCACAGCTCGAATCTGGACATGTAACCTCCCACCTGGACAAATGACGACCGCAGGGTTTTCAAGAAACGCCTCCTCATGACACTCCCTCCGCCGTGGACATTGGCTTTTTCCCTTCACCACGAGCGGGCTTGCCTGTAGGGCATTAACCGTCGCGGCCTGTTGGGCCGTAGTCCGTTTTTGCGCGAAGCTAACGAATAACCAACGGGCGGTACGCTAAATGGGAACACCTGACGCTCAAATGCTGGCGACCACGTACAGGTGGGGGCTGGATTACCCTACTTTCGCGATGTTGGGTTTCTGATTGAACTCGGATTTACTTTTCTTAATATGTTGTTTTACTTGTGTATTCTCTAAACTAACCTATCTTTCGGGTGCTATTTTGGAGTATATGTACGCCACTTTGACAGTAGTTGCTTAGTTCCGCGCTTATCCCATCATAAGAGAGTTAAAACACCGCATATGCGGTAATAAATATGTCGAGTGCTGAGACGACTACGGAGCGATCCAGCCGCCATCCGCGGCCACGCGCGGTCCAGTGGGATCCGCGAAGCGAACCAGGTATCCGCCCTTGGAGGCGAAGCGCTGGCCGGGTGCGAGCCCGAGCCGGGTGTAGTAGCCGTTGACGATCCGGCTGTCCAGCATCACCTCGACCCGTTCGACCAGGTAGTCGCGCACG
>DATBCD010000047.1:0-6133 GCA_036270655.1 Burkholderiaceae bacterium | reverse complement strand
CCGGTCGGCGTGGTCGGCGTTGCCGCCTTCACCGCGATGCTGTTCCTGTATGGCGTCGGGGCGGTGCTGATCTTCATCAACTTCCTGGCGCTGCGCCAGGCGGTCACGCCGGCGCCGATGCTGGGTCGCATGACCAGCACGATGCGCTGGCTGATCCTGCTTCCGGCGGGACCGGGCGCCCTCTTCGGCGGCTGGATCGGCGAGCAGTTCGGGCTGCGTACGACCTTGATGTTCAGCGGAGCCGCTACGCTGCTGCTCGCGGTCGTTGCCTGGCGCCAGCCGGTCATTCGCCGCTTGCGCGAGCTACCGGGCGTCGACTACTGACGCGTTTCCTGTCCTGTCCCTGAAGCAACTCATCCGGGCTTGGATCCCGGTGCCGCGCTGCCCACCATCGCCTGCAGCAACGGGATCGGGAACACGATGGTCGAGCCGCGGTCGCCGGCAACCTGCGTCAGCGTCTGCAGATAGCGCAGCTGCATGGCCTCGGGTTGCTGGGCCAGCATCCGGGCCGCTTCCAGCAGCGTCTGGGCCGCCTGTTTTTCCCCTTCGGCGTGGATCACCTTGGCGCGCCGCTCGCGCTCGGCCTCGGCCTGGCGCGCGATCGCCCGCACCATGGTTTCGTTCAGGTCCACGTGCTTGATCTCGACGTTGGTGACTTTGATGCCCCAGGCATCGGTCGCCGAATCCAGGATGCGCTGGATGTCCAGGTTCAGCCGCTCGCGCTCGGCCAGCATTTCGTCCAGCTCGTGCTTGCCGAGCACCGCCCGCAGCGTGGTCTGCGACAGCTGGCTGGTCGCCGTCAGGAACTTCTCGACCTGGATGATCGCCTTTTGCGGGTCAACCACCCGGAAGTAGACGACCGCGCTGACCTTGACCGATACGTTGTCGCGCGAGATCACGTCCTGCGGCGGCACATCGAGCGTCACCACCCGCAGATCGACCCGCACCATCTGCTGCACCCCGGGCACGATCAGCACCAGGCCCGGTCCCTTGACGCGCCAGAACCGGCCCAGCAGGAACACCACGCCCCGCTCGTATTCGCGCAGCACGCGCAGCGCCGACACCGCCAGCACTACAACCAGCACTACCCCCAGAGCGACACCGAACTGCAGCTCGAAGAACATCGTCAACTCCGCGGCTGTCCGGCCGCGCTCACCTCGAGCGTCAGTCCGTCAACCTTCTCGACCCGCACTGCGGTTCCGGGCGCCAATGGCTCGCGGCTGCGCACGCTCCAGGAGGCCCCCTGCACCTGGGCCCAGGCGCCCTGCTCGTCCACCCAGGTCACCACGCCTCGGGCCCCGACCAATCCTTCCTGACCGCTGACCACCGGCCGGCGCCGCGCGCGCATCGCAAACGTGCCGAATCCGAAGATGATCGCCGCGCTGACGACCGCCACCCCGGCCAGGAACGGAAATGGAATCGCCGCGGCGCCAGTGTCCGCGTTGATCAGCATCATCCCGCCCACGACCAGCGCCACGATGCCGCCGACTCCTACCACGCCGAAGGTCGGAAGGAACACCTCCGCGATCATCAGCGCCGCGCCCAGCAGAATCAGCCCGACTCCGGCCCAGTTCACCGGCAGCAGGTGGAGCGCATATAACCCCAGCAACAGGCAGATGCCCCCCGCGACGCCTGGAACGGCCAGGCCCGGATGGATCACCTCGACGAACAGCCCGTACACGCCCAGCATCATCAGCACCAGGGCCACGGTCGGATTGGACAGCGTGGCGAGCACGCCGGTGCGCCAGTCCGGCCGCACCGTCTGCACTTGGGCCCCGGCCAGCGCCAGCCGCACTTTGGATGCGCCGAGCGTGATCTCGCGGCCGTTCAGCTTGTGCAGCAGATCGTCCACGTCATCGGCGATCAGGTCGATGACGCCGGCGCGCAGCGCCTCCTGAGCCGACATGCTGTGCGCCTGGCGCACCGCGCGCTCGGCGAAATCCGCGTTGCGCCCGCGCAGTTGCGCCAGGCTGCGCAGGAAAGCCGCCGCGTCGTTGACCGCCTTTTCGTGCAACGTGTCGATCGGGCCTGGGCTGGCGCCAGGGCGTCCCGAGCCGGGCTGGCCGCCCGGGTCGGGCGATTGCGTGCCGATCGCAATCGGAGTCGCCGCCCCGAGATTGGAAGCCGGCGCCATCGCCGCGATATGGCTCGCGTACAGGATGTAGGTACCCGCGCTGGCGGCGCGCGCACCGGACGGTCCGACCCAGGTTGCGACCGGAACGGTCGAGTTCAGGATCTCCTTGATCATCGCGCGCATCGAGGTGTCCAGCCCGCCCGGCGTGTCCAGTTCCAGCACGACCAGCGACGCGTTGTGGGACTGGGCCTGCGCCAGACCGCGCGAGAAGAACTCCGCCGTGGCCGGATTGATCATGCCGTCGATCACCAGCACGTCGACGTGCGGCGCCTGCGCGCTTGCAGCCGCGCACAGGGCCACGCCCGCGGCCAGCGCGCCCGTGGCGAGCCTCGCGATAAATCCCGATCCAACCAGCGCCGTCTTCATATGGCCGCTCGCGCTGCCTCCGGCACGACCTTACCGGTCCCGTCTCCGATAGTTTCTATGGATCGTATTGTATAAATCAATTTGCGCATTCTATTGCCCATCCCTAACCTTCGTGCAAGGGGATCGAAAGTGGGTTCGATCCCCACGGTTCATACGGAAGGAAACTGCGATGAGCAACCCCGACTCCCGCCGCCCGGTGATGACCACCACCGCGGGCATCCCGATCGCCGATAACCAGAACTCCCTGACCGCCGGACCGCGCGGCCCGGTTCTGCTGCAGGACTGGCAGCTGATCGAGAAGCTGGCGCACCAGAACCGCGAGCGTATTCCGGAGCGCGTCGTGCACGCCAAGGGCTGGGGCGCGCACGGTACGCTGACCGTCACGCGCGATCTGACCGGGTATACGCGCGCCCGGCTGTTTGCGCCCGGAACCACGACGCCGGTGCTGGCGCGCTTTTCCACGGTCGCAGGCGAGCTCGGCGCGGCCGACGCCGAGCGTGATGTCCGCGGCTTCTCGTTGAAGTTCTATACCGCGGAAGGAAACTGGGACCTGGTCGGCAACAACACGCCGGTGTTCTTTATCCGCGATCCGCTCAAATTCCCGGACTTCATCCGGACCCAGAAACGCCACCCGAAGACCAATTTGCGCTCCAGCACGGCAGCCTGGGATTTCTGGAGCCTGTCTCCCGAGAGCCTGCATCAGGTCACGATCCTGATGAGCGACCGCGGCATCCCGGCCAGTCCCCGCTTCATGAACGGCTACGGCAGCCACGCGTTCAGCTTCTGGAACCGGCACAACGAGCGCTTCTGGGTCAAGTTCCACTTCAAGACGCGCCAGGGCCACAAGACGCTCAGCAACGAGGAAGCCGCGCGGGCGATCGGAGTCAGCCGCGAGACCTATCAGGAGGACCTGTTCGGGGCGATCGAGCGCCGCGACTTTCCGCAGTGGACGATGTACGTCCAGGTGATGCCCGAACTGGACGCGGCCAATACGCCGTACAACCCGTTTGACCTGACGAAGGTGTGGCCGCACAAGGACTACCCGCTGATCGAGGTCGGCGTGCTCGAGCTGAACCGCAATCCTGACAACTACTTCGAGCAGATCGAACAGGCCGCCTTTTCGCCCAGCAACGTGGTGCCGGGCATCGGCTTTTCGCCCGACAAGGTGCTGCAGGCGCGCATCTTCAGCTATGCCGACGCGCACCGCTACCGTCTCGGGACGCACTACGAGGCGCTGCCGGTCAACTCGCCCCAATGCCCGGTGCATCATTATCACAAGGATGGCGCGATGAAATTCTTCAGTACGCCGACCGGCAACCCGGACGCGTATTACGAGCCGAACTCGTTTTCCGGCGCGGCGCAATCGGCCGATTTCGCCGAGCCGCCGCTTCGACTGGACGGAGCCGCCGCCCGTTGGAACCATCGCGACGGCAACGACGATTACTCGCAGGCCGGGGCCCTGTACCGCCTGCTGGATCCGGCGCACCAGCAGCGCCTGGCGTCCAACGTCGCCGCTTCGATGAACGGCGTGCCGGCTTTCATCGTCGAGCGTCAGCTGGCGCATTTCGACCGCGCCGATGCGGGCTATGGCGCACAGGTACGGGCGGCACTGCGCAAGGCGGGCGTCGAGTTTCGCTAGAGCGATTCGGCACTTCTGCGTCAGCCAGCCCCGATGTCCCGGCCTTCCAGCTCGACCCAGCGCTCGAGGCTGCGCGCCAGCTCGGTCTCGATCTGCTCCAGGCGCGCGCGATCCTGCTGAATCTGCGCTCCGCCGCGCCGGTGGTAGTCGGGCGTCGCCATGCTGGTCTGCAGCCCGGCCTGCTCCTGTTCGAGCGCCTCGATTCGAGCCGGCAGGCCGTCCAGCTCCCGCCGTTCCATGTACGAAAGGCGCTGCCGTGGCCGCTTCGGCGGACTCGCAGCGCCGGACGCCGCAACCGGCTGCGCCGCCTCGGGGCCGGCCGCGGCCTCAGCGTTGGGCCGCTGCGTCAGCCAGTCCGAGTAGCCGCCCGCGTACTCCTTCCAGATTCCCCCGCCCTGCGCCACCAGCGACTGCGTAACCACGTTGTCCATGAATGCGCGGTCATGCGTGACCAGGATCAGGGTGCCGGCATAGTCGGCCAGGGCCGCCTCCAGCAGCTCCAGCGATTCGATGTCCAGGTCATTGGTCGGCTCATCGAGCACCAGCAGGTTTGACGGACGCGCGAACAGCCGAGCCAGCAGCAGGCGATTGCGCTCGCCGCCCGACAGCGTGCGCACCGGAGCCTGTGCGCGTTGCGGCGAAAACAGGAAGTCCGCCAGGTAGCCGGTCACGTGCTTGCGCGTCCCGCCAGTTTCGACCCAGTCGGATCCGGGCGCGATCGTTTCGGCCAGCGTGCGGTCCGGGTCGAGCTGTTCGCGCAACTGGTCGAAATACGCAATCTGCAGGTTCGTGCCCAGCCGCACGCTGCCCTCGTCGGGAGCCAGCGACCCGAGCAGCAGGCGAGCCAGGGTGCTCTTGCCGATGCCGTTGGGCCCGATCAGGGCCAGCCGGTCGCCGCGCATCAGCCGCAACGAAAGACGCTCGACCAGGGTGCGCGACCCGAAGCGCTTGCTGACGTCGCTCAATTCCGCCACCAGCCGGCCCGAGCGCTCGCCCGCGTCGATCTGCATCCGTACATCGCCCAGGCGTGTGCGCCGTTCGCTGCGATCGCGCCGCAACCTCTCCAGCCGCGCCACGCGGCCTGCGTTGCGCGTGCGACGCGCCTCGACGCCCTTGCGGATCCAGGTCTCCTCCTGCGCCCAGAACCGGTCGAACCGGCGCCGCGCCAGCTCCTCGGCCTCCAGCTGATCGGCCCGGCGCGCCTCGTAGGTCGAGAAATCGCCCGGATACGAGCGCAGCACCCCGCGATCGAGCTCGACGATGCGGGTGGCGATGCGATCCAGGAAGCGGCGATCGTGTGTGATCACGATGGCCGCGCGGCCGCCCCGCTGCTCCTGAGTCAGCAGCAGCTCCAGGTGTTCGATGCCGTCGATGTCCAGATGATTGGTCGGTTCGTCCAGCAGCAGCAGATCCGGCTCCAGCGCGAAGGCCAGCGCGAGCGCCGCGCGCTTGCGCTCACCGCCCGAAAGGCTCGCCGGGTCGAGCTGTTCGGACAGCCCGAACCGGTGCAACTGCTCGATCAGGCGCGCTTCGACCCGCCAGCGGTCGCGCTCGTCGTGCAATTCGGACAAGGCTCCTCTGAGCGCCAGCGCGGCCCGCAGCGACGAGGCCGCCACGAGCTGCGGCTCCTGCTCCACCAACACGATGCGCAGCCCGTCGCGCATCTGGATCCTGCCGTCGTCCAGCGCCAGGCGGCCGGCGATCGCGCCCAGCAGCGAGGACTTGCCGCTGCCGTTGCGTCCGATCAGCCCGATCCGTTCGCCGGCGCTGATCGACAGCACGGCTTGATCGAGCAGCGGCGTAGCGCCGAAAGCAAGCTCGGCGCCGGTGACGCTGAACAAGGTCATCCGATCCTCCAGGCACCGATTATCAGATAATGCGTCCCAAATGCTGATCAGGGAATTGAACCGCGGCAAATGCAAGACCTACCTGGTCGCCTGCGAGCGCGACCGCGTCGCGGTCCTGATCGATCCGGTCCGCGAGCAGGTCGACCG
>DATBCD010000046.1:0-10730 GCA_036270655.1 Burkholderiaceae bacterium | reverse complement strand
GTCCGCCCCGCCGCATCGGGGCGCGGTGCAAGCGTGCGCAATGCCCTCGGGATCGAATTGATTCGAGACGGACAGTTTCCCCGGCCACCCGAGTCGGCCCGCCGCGAAACACCGGTCGATGGCGCGGCAGCGGCCGATCTGGCCTGGTCGAGCCGCTCCATCGGCGGCGATGTACGCCGATGGGCCCGATTGCTGCAGCAGATGAAGCTGGTGTATGCAGACCCGAACCGATAGCGGCAACCGCCACGCGGAAATAAATCGGGGCGGTCACGCCGCCCCTTGAAGATGCCCGCGTTCCCTTACTTGGGCGAGAACGGATGCTTGACCGATCCCTTCTTCGCGGTGACTTCGGCCGCGGTCGGGGTACCGGCGACCGCACGCTCAATGGCCTCCTTGGTGGCGCGGTAGTTGTAGTCGAAAATCTTGTTGTCGTCGGCCGCGTCCCAGTGAATGAAGACGCCGACCAGGACGTACAGGTTGTCGGCCTCGTCGGCGGGAATCACGCCGGCCTGCACGCTGTCGGCGACCGCGCGCGCAACCGCCGCCTGAGCCGGTCCGAACATCTGGACGGCCTGCTTGGCGCCCTTGATCGTGACCTTGTTGAACAGCAGCGTGTTCGGCTTGCACTGCAGGTTCGGTGCAATGACGGCCAACAACGACGTGAACCCGTCCTTGTTGTTGGTCAGCGAGTGGGTAAATGCCGATTCCGCGGCGCTCCCGCGCGGCCCCATCAGCAAATCGATGTGCGCAACCTCGTTGCCGTCGCCGACCAGCGACTCGCCGACGCGCACGTTGGTAATTTTGGCCATTCGACTGTTCTCCTTTCGTCCTTGATTGCGATGTCCTGGAAATACCGAGAAGTTTCTTGGCGCCTTCTCCATGCTCTCCCGCGTTGGGTCCCGCCCCGCGCTCGCTGGACTTTACACCGCCCGCGTCAGTTTGGCAGCAAACACGGTTGCGACGGTCAGGTCTGCGCTGGTACCCGGATTGACTCCGGCGCTTCGCAGCTCCTCATCCCATGCCAGAAGGCGCGTCTTGATGTCACCGAAATCGGAATATGACGACGATTGCGAGTGAAGCTGGCGCGCGCGCTCCAATACCGCCTGCGCGGTAGCAGTCCCGAACTTTCTCTCGATCAGCGAGTCCCGCCAGGTCGACAGATATACAAGATACAAGTGCGTGGCGGCCCACGACTCGTTTCCGAATCGCGCCAGCGCGTCGTCCCACTGCGGAAGTCCCAGGTCGAACAGATCGCCGAAACCCTGCACGTACAGTCGAGCGATGCTGTCGCGACCCTGTGCCTCGCGCATCGCCTCCAGCAGGCTGACCTGCGGCTCCTGGGCCAGGTCGTGCCGCGCGCTGGTGCCCATCCCGCCGGGACGCGCCAGACGAATCGCCTGATAGACGAGCTCAGCTTCGCTGCGGTCCAGGGTGGCCAATTGGTGCGCGACCCCCAGGCGTAGATCGCCGCCGGCCTGCGCGGCGCCGAAGAGCGGCGCCGCGAGCAATACGATGCCCAGGTTGGTATTGCATCGCACAACCCGCTGCGTGGCTCGGATCGCCTCGAGGATGCGCTGCCCGACCGAGGCGCCGCGCCGGGCCAGCGCCGGAGCGCACGCCTGGGCGCTGCGGAGAAAATCGTCGGCTTGCATGCCGTGTGCCGCCGTTCCGAGGCGCACGTTGCCCGGCTTCAGCGCGATCACGTCCAGCTCGCAGGCAGCCAGGAAATGCTGCTGCAGGACCGCGTCCTGCCCGCTGAAATTCATCGAGCCTGCGCAGGCGTCAGCCGGATCCGGGGCTGATCGAGGGTGCGGGCCACCAGATCACCCGCCAAGGCGTCGGCGATCCGGGCCGCGGTCACCGCCTGCAGACCCCGCCAGGCCGGAATGCTGTTGACCTCGAGCACCAGCCAGCGTCCCTCGGCATCGCGCATCAGATCGATGCCGGCGTAGTCCGCGCCGACCGCCGCGGCCGCCTCGACGGCCAGCCGCGCAAGCTCGCCTCGGGCGTCGACCGCTTCGGCCCGCGCGCCCTGCGCCACATTGGTGACCCATGAACGGCCCCTGCGCAACATCGCGGACACGGGGCGGCCACCCGCGACCAGCACCCGCCAGTCGTGCCAGTTGCCCTCGCCGCAATTCAAGAAGCGCTGCAGGTACCACACGCCGCGCACCTCGCCCTCGCCCGGGATCTGCGCCCCACCGGCCAGCCGCCGCAGACCCTTGCCCTGCGAGCCGAACAGCGGTTTGACCACCAGCTCGTGGCGTTGCGCACTCTCCCGCATCAGGACCCCGCGCGCCACGCTTTCGCGTTCGGTCACCCACGTGGGCAGGGTCGGGATGCCGCGACGACGCAGCAGAAACGTCGTCATCGCCTTGTCGACGCTGCGCTCGATGGCGCGGGCGTCGTTGTAGACCGGCACGCCGAGCTCGCGCAGCGCATGCAGCACGGACAGCCGCAACGTGACCTGCTCGAATGTGCCGGCCTCGATGCTGCGCACGAACACCGCGTCCGGCGCCTGCATGGCGAAGCCGGGCACCAGCACGCGGGCCTGCGGGCCCTCCAGATCGAGCCGGCAATCCGACAGGCTCGCGAAACCCGTCTGCACTCCGAGGGCGCGGAAGGCACGCTGCAGCTCGCGACCGTGCCAGCCGGGCCGCTCGGTCAGAATGGCGACGCGCGGCGCCACGGGTTCGCTACGAGCCGAAGGACTGTTCGAGCAGCTCGTGGTTCACGGAGCCTGCCCGGAACGTTTTGCCGGACGCGACATTCGTCACGATCGCCACCGCGGGCGCGAACAGCATCGGATCGATCTTGTAAAAGTCGTAGCCGTAGTCCTTGAAGATGAACGCGAACGGCTTGCCGCAATCGCGCGACGCCGTGCACGGCAGCTGGCGCACCAGAGCCTCGGCCGCCGCGTCTTCGCATCGCACGTACAGCTGGATCGTGCCACCGTACAGGATCGCGTCGTTGCTGCGTCCCATCGCGGTCAGCAGATCGGGCGACGGCGGAGCCAGCGGAGCACAGCCGGCGCCATCGACCAGCGCAGCCAGGGGGAACCCGAGCGCGTGCACCTTGTGCAGCCCGACCTCCAGTATGCGTGCGTTGATCTGCAGCATACCTGCCAGGCTGTTGGTGGGCGTCAATATGATCGTCAGCTGTTCCGGCGCGACCCCGCAGTCGTGCAGCACCTTCTCGATCACGTCGACCGGCGGCTCGCGGTCCACTTCGAGGACCAGGCAGGTCGACGCAGCCTGATCCCGATATCCGAGTTCCTCGAACAGCGCCTCCTTCACCGCCAGCGCCCGAGCAGGTCCCGAGCCGAGCGCCTGGAAGCGGGATTTGCCGCTGCCGCTGGCCAGCGACCAGCCGGCGTACTGCGAGGCCAGACAGGCGAGAATCAGATCGGACGCGCCCACCGACAGCATCACCGGCCACCGCCCCTGGCCCGTGATTATCCGAACCTGGCCCATCCCTCCCATGCAGATCTCGGCGATCAGGCGTCCGGCCTCCATGCCACCGAGCGCACGGATGCCGGCGTCGACCAGCGTCACGCCGCTGTCGTGCCGGCGAACCTCCAGGCGCAGCTCATCACGGCGTTCCAGCAGCGATGCAACCAGGGGAGCCACGGTCCGATTCACGCTCGGGCGCTTTGTCGTTGAATTCATTTTCGGTCTCCTCCGAGTCGTGTATCAGGTTCCGTTCGGCCTGCCGGCGACGACGACCCAGCTGGCGCAGCACCGCTTGCGGATCGACGCCTTCGGCGTGCACGGTACAGACGGGCGCATCGATCTGAACGTCGCTGCCCGGGCGCGGAATGTCGCTGCACCAGGCCGCAAATGCGGTGTCCGGGGCGATCCGAAGCCGCGCGCCCGCGTAGACGATCGCGTGGGCGCGCACCGGCTTGCCGCGCCTCGGGCGGAATACCCTGGGAAGCCTCCCGCGGCAAGCCCGCACATGCGCATCGAACAAACCGTCGGGCCAGTCGCGGTCATACAGATCCATCGTCGCCGACGGGCGCGGATTGACTTCCAGAACGACCGGCCGATCGTCGTCCAGCAGGAAGTCGAGGCTGTTGCACCCCATCAGCCCGGTATGCGCGACCAGGGCCTGCAGCGCATCGTTCAGCGTCCGGAACACCGCGGCGGGCACGTCGATCGGGCCGACCGCGCCCGCGTAGGTGTAGCGCCGGCCGCTGATGCCGCGCGTCAGCTGGCGCGAAATTCCAACCACGTCGGCGCGCCGCCCGTCCGCCAGGAACAGCATCGACAGGTTCAGGCCCGGCGCGCGGCGCTGGAAATATCCCGCTCCGGCCACCGGATCGGGATCGGCCAGCTCGGCCTCTACGATGTGAGAGCCGCCGGTCGCTCCGCGCCGCTTGTAAAGCCAGCCGCGGCCCGGCCGGGGCCGGCAAAGCACGATCGGTGGATGGGCAATGGCGAGCTGGTCGAGCAGGGCGAAAAATCGGGCCGGATCCTTCAGGCGGGCGACCAGCTCGGGCGAATTGCCCAGCAGCTCGCGGCCGCGAGCCAGCAGTTCCAGCGTCTCGACGTCATCCTCGAAGCCGGCGCCGTAGACCAATCCCAGGCAGAGCGACGGCGGACAGAGGCGGGCGGCCCGTCGCAGCAGGTCGAGGCGATCGAATCCCTGGCTTTCGCCGGCGCGCGAGCTGACCGCCTCGCTGCTCAGCACGAAGCGGGCCGTGTCCGCGTCGTTGAACAGGTCGAGCGCGCACACCGGGTGGTGGGCGCGCGCAGCCGACTGGGCGAGCATCCGCGCCGAGTGCGCCACGACCAGGAAGCGGTCCGCTCGGGACATCGGATCGACTCAGGCAAGCCGGGGCGGGTGCGGTCGAGCGGCAGCGGCGCTTAAACGCCCAGTTCGCGCGCCAGTCGGAAGGCGTCGCGAAAATCGAAAAACACGGGCCGCTCGGCTGACCGCATTTTCTCGAAAAGGCCCCGCTGAACCTTGAACTTGACGTTGCCGATGGCGAGCGCGCCGATGCCCAGCGCGCGGCCCGATCCGGCCTGAAGCGGCGCCCCGCGGTCCATCGCACCGATGCCCTCGATGCCCTCCGGGGGCACCGCGTTCACGTCGGCGGCCACCAGCAACTCGCGCGCCGCGGCCAGCTCGTCGCGGCTGAACAGGCGTACGCCCGCCTTGCCGCACGCCAGCAGCACGTGACAGTCGCCGATCATCGACCGCTTCTGCTCCGAATCGGCCGCAGCCGCGCCTCGGATCATCGCGCCGAAGCGCGCCTGGCACATCGCGGCCACACTGCGCGCCCGCACCTCGCTGTTGTGCGAAACGATCGTGACCTGAGCGCCGCAGCCGGCCGCCAACACCGCGGTGCAGGCGCCGACCGGACCGATCCCGTAGACGACGACTTTCAGGCCTTGCCAGCCAGGGCGGTTGGAGGCCTTCAGCAGGCGCTCGACCTCCGCCACCATCGCCGCTGCCGTCGTATAGGCTCCGCTCGGATCGGCGAACACCGACGCCTCGAACGGCGGCACCATGGCCGACTGCGCCGTCTCCAGCATCTCGTGCGCCAGCTCGACCTCGCGGCCACCGATGAAAATGCCGGTCCGTTTGACCCCGGTCGGACCACGCGAAAAGATCGCATCCTGCGTCAGCGGGGCCACGTCATCGATCGTCACGTGGGTATACGGCATCACGCAGTCGAATCCGGCGTCCAGTGCCATGTTCACGTCGAACGGACTGGCGTGGCGCGCCGGCGTCAGGAAATGCAGGATGTATCGGTGCTCCATGGGATCGACCTCGACTGATTGGGAATTGGCCGCGCGGCCCGGTCAGGCCGCGACCGCCTGGCCTGCGATCGCATAAACCGGATGCAGTTGCGCTCCACGGTTGCAACCGCACGCAATCTGGATCGACTCGGCGTCGATGCCGTCGTGCGCGCCGTACAGGCGCTGCACCGCGGCCTCGGCAGCCGCGTGCTCCCCGAAAATCGCAAAGCCGGTCGGCCCCCACGAGCTCTGGCCGTGGGCTGCGGCGCCCCATCCGGCCAGCCGCTGCAGCGCGCGCTCGACGCGCCGGCTTGCATAGCGTCCGCCGCCTTGCGCCGGGGCAAAATGGTCGCCGATGGTCCGCTGCAAATCGGTCAGGGCGGCGCCAAAATCCGCCAGGCGCTCTTCGGCCAGGGCCGGCAGCAGCTTCATCAGAACCAGCCGCGCCAGGCGCTCGGCTTCGCGCTCCGGGAACCTCGGAAGGTCCCGGAACGCCGCAGCCTCGCGTTCGCCATGCAGGCCCGTCAGCTGGCGATCGAACACCAGCACCACGCGCCAATCCTCCGGAAAGGGCAGCCGGCTGATCACGGGCGGCGCGGCGTCGGCGTCCCCGCGACCGCCGTCGACCACAAAGCCGCCCAACTCGAACACGCCGCTGCCGATGCCCGAGCGGGCGCCGCGCTGCAGTCCTCGCGCCAGTTCCGGCACGGGCACGGCACGCCCGGACAGCGCGCACAGCGCCACCGCCACGGCCAGCGTGATCTGTGTACCCGAGCCCAGGCCGGCGTGGGCCGGGATCGACTCCTCGATCTCGACTCTTGCTCCGGCCTCGACGCCGTAGCGCTGGCGCAGCGCGTTCACTATGCGCGATACGCGCTCGGCCTCGGCCCCGACGACCTCCGTGCTGTCCGACCGCGACGCCCGCAGTCGCACCCCCGGCCGGTCGATGGCCAGCCCCAGGCTGCCGAAGCGGCGACCGAGGCCACCGTGTAGATCGATGAAGCCGAAGTGCAGGCGCGCCGGCGCCGTGACCCGGATTTGAGCGGGGGCCGGCGCCGAGTGACGGGATGTTCCAGCCGGCACTTGCACGTGTCGATCCTGAACCCGTTTCGCGGAAGGTGGAAACCAGCGCGAAGAATACTACCCTGGAGGCGGCTCCAAGGCCGAGCGCTCGCGTGGCTACAATCGACGCATGTTCGCCAGTCCACCCCGAGGGCAACGGCATCCGGCTCCGGCCGCAACCTGCACGTGCCCCTTTTGCGGATTGCTGTGCGACGACGTCGTGGTGAGCGCATCCGACCGCGGCGCGGTCAGCGTCTCGGCGCGCGGCTGCCAGTTGAGCCAGGCCGGCTTCATGCGCCAGTCGGCACCGGGGATGGACTCGCCGCAAGTGGGCGGATCTGCCGCGACGTTCGAGCAGGCCGTTGGCGCCGCGGCCGCAATCCTGAATGAGGCGGTGCAACCGGTGATCGCGGGTCTGGCCACCGATGTGGCCGGCATGCGGGCGGCCGTCGAGCTGGCCGATCGATGCGGGGCCGTCCTCGACCACGCCAATTCCGCGGCCAAGTTCCGCAATCTGCTGGCGTTCCAGGATCGCGGCGCCATCACGACCACGCTGGCGGAGATTCGCAACCGGGCCGACCTGCTGGTGATTGTCGGTACCGATGTGGTCAGCCGTTTTCCGCGCTTCTTCGAGCGGATCGAGGCGCCGGGCGGAACGCTGTTCGGCTTGAAGGACAGCGATCGCCGCTCGATCTTCGTCGGCCCGCGGCCGCCGCCGGACGTCGCCTGGCCCTCCGATTGGATCGCGTGCGAACCGTCCGACCTGCCGGACGCGCTGGGAGCGCTGGCGGCCCTGGCCGCCGGCGCGCGGCTGGATGCGAAGCAGGCGGGCTCCGTGTCGATCGACCGCTTGCGCGAGCTGGCGGGCGCGATGCAGGCGGCCCGCTACGGGGCGCTCGTGTGGTCGGCGGCCGACCTGGATTTCCCGCACGCCGAGTTGAGCGTGCAAGCGATCCAGCGCACGCTCGGCGCGCTCAGTCGGACGACGCGATTTTCGGGCGTACCGCTGGGCGGCAACGAAGCCGATCTGACCGCCGATGCGGTGCTGCTGTGGCAGGTCGGCCTTCCGTTCCGCACCAGCTTCGCGACTGGGCGGCCCGATTACGACCCTTACCTGTTCGATGCGCGCCGCCTGCTGGCCCGACGCGAGGCCGACGCGCTGCTGTGGATCTCGACGCTGTCGGACCTGCCGGTACCTGCGGATCTTCACGCGCCCTTGATCCTGCTGGCAGGCCCCGGCGCCGCGGCCGCGCAGCGCGCCGACGTGTACTTCCCGGTCGCCACCCCCGGCATCGACCATGGCGGCCATCTGGTCAGAACCGACAAGGTGCTGACGATGCGCCTGACGGCTACGCGCCCCAGCGAGCGGGCCTCCTGCGCGCGCGTTCTGCGCGCAATCGGCCAGGAGCTCGCCCGATGCTGACGCGCCTGGCCGGCGGGCGTGTGATCGACCCCGCCCATGGGATCGACGGGCAAGCGCGCGATCTGTACGTGCGCGACGGGCGCATCATCGACGCGCCTGACGATTCGGCGGCCGCGCAGACGATCGACGTAGCCGGCCGCATCGTGATGGCAGGCGCGATCGACCTGCACACGCACATCGGCGGCGGCAAGGTGAACCTGGCGCGGCTGCTGCTGCCGGAGGACCACCGGGGCACGTGCGAACCGCGCACCGCACTGACCCGGTCCAGCTGCGGCCACGCTGCCCCTGGCACGCTGGCAACCGGCTACCGCTACGCGCGGATGGGGTACACCGCCTGCTTCGAGCCGGCGATGCTGCCGATCAACGCACGGCAGACGCACCTGGAGCTGGGCGACACGCCGATCGTCGACAAAGGGTGCTACGCGCTGCTGGGCAACGACGACTTTTTCCTGCGGATGCTGGCCGGCCGGCAGCCGCAGGCGCGCATCAACGATTACGTGGCCTGGATCCTGGACTGCACCCAGTCGATCGCGATCAAGGTCGTCAATCCGGGCGGAATCAGCGCATTCAAGTTCAACCAGCGGCGGCTGAACGTCGATGAGGAGCACACCTACTACCGGGTCACTCCGCGCCGGGTGCTGCAGGTGCTGACGCGCGCGGTGCACGAGCTGGGCGTGCCGCATGGACTGCACGTGCACTGCTGCAATCTGGGGGTGCCGGGCAACGTCGACACGACCCTGGCCACGATTGAAGCCGCCGAGGGACTGCCGATTCACCTGACGCATGTCCAGTTCCACAGCTACGGCGACGAGGGCGATCGCAAGTTCTCATCGGCCGGGGCGCGGATCGCCGAAGCGATCAACGCCAATCCGAACGTCAGTGCCGACGTCGGGCAGATCATGTTCGGCCAGACGGTGACGGCCTCCGGCGACAGCATGATGCAGTTTCGCAACGCGGAGCTCGGCTCGCCGCGCAAGGCGGTGATCATGGACATCGAGTGCGACGCCGGCTGCGGCGTGGTGCCGTTCCGCTACCGCGACCAGAGCTTCGTCAACGCGTTGCAGTGGGCCATCGGCCTGGAGATCTTCCTGTCGGTGCGCGACCCGTGGCGCATCTTCCTGACGACCGACCATCCCAATGGCGCCCCGTTCACCAACTACCCTCATCTGATCCGGCTGCTGACGGATCGGGCATTTCGCAACGAGAAGTTCGAGACGATCAATGCGGACGCGCGCGCCGCATCGACCCTGGGCAGCCTGACCCGCGAGTACTCGCTGTACGAGATCGCAATCATGACCCGCGCGGGCCCGGCCCGCACGCTCGGCCTGGCCGACCGCGGGCATCTGGGCGCCGGCGCCGCGGCCGACATCGTGGTGTACCGCGACGATGCCGATCGCGAGCGGATGTTCGCCACTCCCGAATACGTGTTCAAGGACGGCGAGCTGATCGTGCGCGATGGCCGCCTGGTGAAAATCACCAGCGGCAGCGTGCATGTGGTCAAGCCGGAGTACGACCGCTCGATCGAAGCCGAGGTCGCCGATTACTTCGAGCGCTACCAGAGCACCTCGGCGCAAGGCTTCCGGATCAGTGCTGATGAGCTGTGCGAGTGTGGCTCCGGCCTGATCGTGCACCAATGCCGCGGGGCATCGAAGTGATCGTGAACGGCATTTCGATCGACGACACATTCGCCGAGGCCTTCGGCATGCGGGGAACGCGCGTGATCATCACGGCCCACACGCTCGCGTGGGCCCGCCAGGCCGCGGTCTCGATGACCGGCTTCGCCACCTCGGTGATCGGGTGCGGCGTCGAGGCCGGTATCGAGGCCGAGCTCGACGCGGCCCAGACGCCCGACGGCCGCCCGGGCGTTGCGGTGCTGCTGTTCTCGACCTCGAGCAACGAGCTGGGCAAGCAGCTCGCGCAGCGCGTCGGTCAATGCGTACTGACTTCGCCGACCAGCGCGGTTTTCTCGGGGATCGCGAGCGGACGGCCGCTGCCGCTGGGCAAGACGCTGCGCTACTTCGGCGACGGCCACCAGATTTCCAAGGTGATCGGGGACCGGCGCTACTGGCGCGTTCCGGTGATGGATGGCGAGTTCGTCGTCGAGGACACGGCCGCGATGAGCGACGCGATCGGCGGCGGCAACTTCCTGATCCTGGCGACCGGGACCTCGCAGGCGCTGGCCGCCGCCGAAGCAGCGATCGAGGCGATGCGCCGTGTTGCAGGAGCAATCATGCCCTTTCCGGGCGGCATCGCGCGATCGGGCTCCAAGATCGGCTCCAAGTACAAGACGCTGATCGCATCGACCAACGACGCGTTTTGCCCGACCCTGCGCGCCAGCGTCGCTTCCGAGCTGGGTCCCGACATCGAATGCGTGTTCGAGATCGTGATCGACGGCCTGACCGAACAGGCGGTGCGCAACTCGATGCAGGCCGGCTTGCGCGCGGTGTGCGCGCTGGGGGGCGCCGGCGGGGTCAGGCGGTTGAGCGCGGGCAACTACG
>DATBCD010000045.1:0-23468 GCA_036270655.1 Burkholderiaceae bacterium | reverse complement strand
GATTCACCACCCCCTTGATGAAGGCCGGCGCATTGGCGATCCGCGTCACCGCCTCGTAGCCCCGGATCTCCTGCACCTTCAGGATGTCGATCCCGTACTCCTCGCCTCCCAGCCGGAAGGTCAGAAACTCGCTGACTCGCGCCGCCGAGACGATTCCCGTGCCGATCCTCTCCATCATGCCCATGGCAAGCTCCAGCTCATCACGACCCTCATCCTGTCCTTCTCCCGCAAGCGGGAGAAGGGACCTTCTAATCTGCCTTCCCCAACTCTCGACCCGTTGTCCCGCAGCCTTCCGCCCGATTCAATGGCGGGCGCGCTTGACCAGGCTCGCGGTATCGGCGATCAGCGCGACTCGGCCGTCGCCCAGGATCGTCGCGCCGGAGATGTCGGGCACGCGCCGGTAATTGGTCTCCAGGTTCTTCACCACCACCTGGTGCTGACCGAGCAGCTCGTGGACCAGCGCGGCCACGCGCTTGCCCTCGGCTTCCACGATCATCATGATTTCGGGATCGCGGTCGCCCTCCTGACGCGGCACCCGGAAGACCTCGTCGAGCGAGATCACCGGCATGAACTCGTCGCGCACCTTGACCACCCGGCCCGTGGCGCCGATCGTCTGCACCATGCCGGGCGTGACCTGAAACGACTCGACCACCGATGCCAGCGGCAGGATGTAGGTCTCGCCGCCCACGCCGACCGACATTCCGTCCATGATGGCCAGTGTCAGCGGCAGCCGCACCGCAACCCGCGTGCCGTAGCCTTCGGCCGAATCGAGCTCGACCGTACCGTTCAATGCGGTGATGTTCTTGCGCACCACGTCCATGCCCACGCCGCGGCCCGATACATCGCTGATCTGATCGGCGGTCGAAAATCCAGGCTCCCAGATCAGCGCCCACACCTCCGCATCGGTCATGTCGTCGCGCACCACGAATCCCCGCTCACGCGCCTTCTCCAGGATCCGCTCGCGCTGCAGGCCCCGGCCGTCATCGCGCACCTCGATCAGGATCGAACCGCCCTGGTGGGCGGCCGACAGCGTGATGGTGCCGTGCGGGGTCTTGCCGGCGGCCAGCCGGCTGGCCGGAGTCTCGACGCCGTGATCGGCGCTGTTGCGCACCAGGTGCGTCAGCGGATCGATGATTTTCTCGATCAGTCCCTTGTCGAGCTCGGTGGCCTCGCCGACCAGCTTGAGCTCGATCTGCTTGCCGAGCTTGGACGCCAGGTCGCGGATCATCCGGGGGAAGCGGTTGAACACGAACGACATCGGGATCATCCGAATCGACATCACCGTCTCTTGCAGATGACGCGAATTGCGCTCCAGGTCGGTGATGCCGCCCAGCAGCGAGCTGAACTGGACCGTGTCCAGATCCTTGGCCTGCTGGCTGAGCATGGCCTGTGTGATCACGAGCTCGCCGACCAGGTTGATCAGCTGGTCGACTTTTTCGACCGACACCCTGAGGGTGGTCGATTCGAGTCCGGCGGCGGCGGCCTTGTCGGATCTGCCCCGGGCGTCGGACTTGCGCGCCGGATCGGCGTCGGCCGCGGCCGCCTGACCGGGCACGCCGTCGCCGGCTTTCTGCGCCGGCAACGTCTTCGGATCCACGAAGAAACCATAGCCCTCGCCCTCGGGCGGCTGTGCGGCGGCCGCCTCGGCGGCGCCCGCAGGCGCATTGGCGTCAGTGGCTCCGTGCTGCGCGATCCGGACCTGCTCGCGCGAAACGTGAAACGAAAACAGCTCCAGCAATTCCGAATCCGGCGAGCTGGTCGTGACCTTGAAGTGCCACAGGCCGTCGGCCGGCGCCTGCCCCTGGTCGAGCGCCTCGATCGTTCCCAGCGAGGGGATGTCGCGGAACAGCTCCACCAGCCCGTCGGCCGACGAGCCGTCCTTCAGCGGGCCGATCCGGATGTCCAGGCGGCGGGCACCGCTGGGCTCCTGCGGCACGGCGTCTTCGCCCGCGGCCATCTGGCGAATGCGCTCGATCAGCGCATCGGTCGGCGGGCTGTGGTCGGTGCTGCCCTGGTAGCGAGCCAGCTGGGCCTTGACCACGTCGCCCGCCTCCAGCAGCAGGTCGACCATCGCCCGCTTCAGCGGCAGCTCGTGCCGCCGCAGCCGATCGAGCAGCGTCTCCAGCTCGTGCGTCAATGTCGCCACATCGCCGAATCCGAACGTGGCAGCGCCGCCCTTGATCGAGTGCGCGACGCGGAAAATGGCGTTCAGCTCCTCGTCGGTCGGCCGGGAGATGTCGATGTCAAGCAGCATCGACTCCATGTTGGCAAGGTTCTCGCGGGCTTCCTCGAAGAACACGGCGTAGAACTGCGTCAGATCGAATCCGTCCTGCTGCAAGCCCGGATTGCTGATTTCTCCCATTCCCAGATGCTCCCTGCCTGGCTCTTCGCTGTTTATCGTGGTTGCCGGGTCGCGCGCCTCACCGGATCACTTTGCGGATCACTTCCAGCAGCTTGCCCGGATCGAAAGGCTTGACCAGCCAGCCGGTCGCTCCCGCGGCGCGGCCCTTCGATTTCATCTCGTCGCTCGACTCGGTCGTCAGAATCAGGATCGGGGTCGAGATGTAGCTCGGCAGCCCTCGCAGGTTCTTCACCAGCGTCACGCCATCCATACCCGGCATGTTCTGGTCGGTCAGCACCAGGTCGACGCTGTACGCCAGCGCCTTCTCGTACGCTTCCTGCCCGTCGGCCGCCTCGATCACGTGATAGCCGGCCCCCTTCAGCGTGAAGGAGACCATCTGGCGCATCGAGGCCGAGTCGTCCACCGCAAGAATCGATTGCATTGTGTCGCTCCTGCCAGGCCTTCCGCGGCCCAGTCTTCCTAGAAAAGATCGATCGAACCTGCCGTCATCTCGGCCTGCCGCACCGGATGCGGATGGGTCATTTGCAAGCCGCGTGCGGCTTCGTCCGACAGGCAACGCAGGCGTTCTTCCAGCACCGACAATCGCCGCTGCGCGTGCCCGGTCAGCTGGGTCGCCATATCCTGGAACTGCAGCGCCGTGACCGCGGCGTGCACCGCCTCGCTCACCTGCGTTCGCTGCCCGTCGGTGACGGCCAGCGTCGGCAGCACCGACGCCACCTGGTTGAAGCTGATCAGCAGCCGCTCGCCGGCGTCGTTGATCAGCGCCTTCAGCCGCTCCAGATCAGCCTCGATCAATGCGCACTCATGGGCGGCGCCCAGTCCCGCCTGGTCACGCGGTGTAAGGTCGACAGAGTCGGATGTCATCGTGTATTTGGCCGGGGAAGGACCCGGTCCGGCAAGTGTCCTCGACGGTCGAGGCGGCCGATTCCGGAAAAAAGCGGGCGAAGCGAGGGCAGTTTGCGACTGCGCTGCAGCAGCGACGCCGCCCCGGGGCCGGTAACTGCCGGCCCCGCAGATCGCTCGAAATAGGCCAGAATTCGCACCGATGAGCCCACCCAGCCGCGACGACGAGACCGCCCCGATCCGTCTGCTGGTCGTCGAGGACTCGGAACTCGACTTCGACCTGCTGATCGCCACGCTGGCGCGCGACGCTCCGCCACTGCGTGCCGAGCGGGTCGAGGACGAACCCGGGATGCGGGAAGCGCTCGAGCGCGGACCGGTCGATGCTGTCCTGACCGACCATAACATGCCGCGTTTCGATTCGTTCGCGGCGCTGAAGCTGGCCAAGGCCGCTGACCCCGACCTTCCGGTGCTGGTCGTATCGGGCGAGATGTCGGAGGACCTGGCGGTTGCCGCACTGCACGCGGGGGCCGACGACTTCATCCTGAAATCGCGCCTGTTCCGGGTGGGGCCGGCGCTCACACGCAGCCTGGAGGCGGCCGCGCAGCGCCGGGCGGGCCGCGCCGCCGCGGCCGCTCTGGCCGACAGCGAGGCGCGATTGCGCGAGCTGGCGCGGCATCTGGAGTCGGCCAAGGAGGAGGAGCGGCGCCGCATCGCCAGCGAGGTGCACGACGACATCGGCTCGATGCTGACGGCGTTGCGCTTTGAAACGGTGGCGCTGGCGCGACAGCTGCAGCAGCGCGGCGTCGATGCGCCGCGCGTGGCTGTGATGCTGGACCTGATCGGCCAGCTGGTCGCCGCCAGCCACCGCATCCAGAGCAAACTGCGGCCCCCCGTACTCGACGCCGGCCTGGTCGCCGCTCTGCAGTGGCTGGTGCGGTCGTTTGGCGAGCGCACCGGCGTGGAGGCGACTTTCGAGTCGAACCGGGAAGACGTGCCGCTGTCGGCCGACGGCTCCGCGGCGCTGTACCGGGTGGCCCAGGAAGCGCTGGCCAACGTATCCAAGCACGCGCACGCCAAGCGCGTTACGGTCCAACTGTTCGTCTCGGCGGAGGAAGTCTCTCTGGAGGTCAGCGACGATGGCGTCGGATTCGATCCGAACCTGCTGCGGTCCGCGCCCCGGTTCGGACTGCGGGCACTGCTGGAGCGAGCGCGCGGGCTGGGCGGCTGGGCCGAGGTCAGCTCGGCCCCGAACGCCGGGGCCAGCCTGATGTTCTCCATACCGGTACAGCGCGACGCAGCGGCGGGTGGAGAAAACGGGGGCAACGGAAATGCATGAGCCGTTTCCCGAAGGATCGGGGCTATGACGCTGCGTGTGATCGTGGTCGACGACCATGCGATCGTCCGGCGCGGGATCGTCGAGATTCTGACCGAACGGTCCGACCTGAAAGTGGTGTCGGAGGCCGGCGACTACGGCCAGTTGCGGGCGCAATTGAGGCAGCACGGCGAGGTCGACCTGCTGGTGATGGATCTGTCGCTTCCGGGCAAGGACGGCATCGAGATCCTGAAGGCCCTGCACGGGGAGTACCCGCGGCTGAAAGTGCTGATCGTCAGCATGTATCCGGAAGAGCAGTACGCGGTGCGCGCCTTCAAAGCGGGCGCCAGCGGCTACCTGAACAAGGCAAGCGCACCGGAAAAGCTGCTGGAAGCGGTCGAGCAGATCGCCGGCGGCCATAAATATGTAACGCCGGGGATCGCCCAGGCTTTGATCGATCAGCTCGCCGCTCCCGAGGAGGGGCTGCCGCACGAACGGCTGTCGGACCGCGAGTTCCAGGTGTTGAAGCTGATCGCTTCGGGCCAGAGGCTGTCGGACATCGCCGACACGCTGTCGTTGAGCCCCAAGACCGTCAGCGTCTACCGCGCGCGCATCCTCGAGAAGATGAACCTGGGCAACAACTCGGAGCTGGTGCATTACGCGGTCAAGCACGGGCTGGCCTGACGCCGGCGGTTGCAAGGCTGGTGCGCGGGCCGGCGATCGACTCCCGGCTTCGCCCGCGCTTGCGCGTCATGGCGCTTTGAGCACGCGGTTCTTGCCGGCCTTCTTGGCCTCGTACAGGCTGGCGTCGGCGCGCCGCATCAGCTGCTCGAGCGTCTCGCCCGGGCGCCACTGGGCGATGCCGGCGGAAAACGTCAGCGTCAGACGCTCCTGCTCGAACTGGAACGGGCGGCGCGCCAGCTCGCGCTGCAGCCGTTCGATCGCATCGACTCCGTCCTGCGACGAGCAGGCCGGGAACAGCACGGCGAACTCCTCGCCTCCGGAGCGGGCCGTCAGATCGGTCGGGCGCATCGTCGCATGCACGGTCGTCACGAAATGGATCAGGGCCCGGTCGCCGGCGACGTGTCCAAGCCGGTCGTTGACCTTCTTGAAGTTGTCCAGATCCATCATCGCCAGCGTCAGGGGCGAGTCGTACCGCAGCGAGCGGGCGCTTTCGGCCCGGAAGGCCTGTTCCAGTCCGCGCCGATTCAAGGCGTTGGTCAGCGGATCCTTCTGCACCAGCGTGGAAACTTCGCTCAGCTGGTGCTCCAGCTGCGAAACCCGCGCTTCGTAGGTCCCGACTTTCTTGCGCGCCTCGGCCAGCTCGGTGCGGGACGATTCGATCTGCCGGCGCACCGTCTGCGTGTCGTCGAGCAGGCCGCTCACGATGCGCGACAGCGCCGCCACATCCGGCGCTTGTTCCAACTGCTTCTGATAGCTGCCGACCTGGTCGTTGAACCGCTCCGCGCTGTTGCCCATCGTCCCGATGCGTTCCAGCAGCGTCGACAGCACCTCGGTCAGCGCCACCTTGGCTTCCTGCAGACCGCGCTGCGCCAGGCTCTGCTGCGCGATCAGCGCGGCCAGGCGCCGCTCGGCGGCCGCGATCTGCCCCGATCGGATCGGCCCCGCGAGCAGGGCTCGCACCGGCTCCAGCTGGCTGGTCAGCCATGGCTCTTCCGGTGCCAGCTGGCCCAGGTTGTCGGACAGCAGGGCGAGCAGCCGCTGCAGGCCGACCCGAACCCGCTGCTCCTCGGCGATCTCGCGTTCGATCGCGAGCACCCATTCGGTCGGGGGTAGCGGCCGAGGCGCCGACTCCGGCCCGGATTCGGCGGCCTGCGCCAGGTAGTTGCGCAACTGCTCGCGGATCGGCTCGGCGCCGGTACATGCCTGCTCGAGGCCGCGCAGGCCGCGCAGCGCGAGCAGTCTCCAGGCATCGGGCTGCACGGCCGGCGCGGGGTCCAGGTTCGGATCGCCTGCGGGGGAACCGGCACCCGCGGCGGGCCCCCAGGATTCGACCAGTCGCCGCAGCCCGACGCGCGCCTCCACGCCCGCGCTTTCCCAGAAAGCCTCGGCGAACGTCTCCGGCGTTGGAACGATCTTCCGCTCGGCCAGCAGCTTGAGCGCGCGACGCGCTATTTCAGCGTCGTTCAGCGCCTGCATCCCGGGCTCGCCCGGTTTCACCGATCGCCTCCGTCGCGGCAGGCGCCCTCGGGCACCTTGCCCTGAGGCACGCCGGCGCACCAGTCGGAGCGCGCATCCTGGCTCAGCAGGTGCGCGAACTGGTCGGCCGATACCGGACGCGAAAACAGAAACCCCTGCATCAGACGACATCCGCGCTCGGCCAGGCGCCGCATCTGAACTTGCGTCTCGACGCCCTCGGCCACGACATCGAGCCTCAGGCCATGCGCCATCGCCACGATGCCCGCCACCAGGGCGGCGCTCTCGCGGCTCGTCT
The DNA here is from genome assembly GCA_036270655.1 of Burkholderiaceae bacterium. GTDB lineage: Bacteria > Pseudomonadota > Gammaproteobacteria > Burkholderiales > Burkholderiaceae_F > VBCK01. The sequence goes on along the minus strand of DATBCD010000045.1, from coordinate 16,496 downwards.
CCAGCTCGGCGACGAACGAGCGGTCGATCTTCAGAATGTCGATCGGCAGCCGCTTCAGGTAGGCGAGCGACGCATAGCCGGTTCCGAAGTCGTCGATCGACAGCGCCACGCCCAGCGCCTTGAGCGCCTGCAGTTGCGGCAGCACGACGTCCAGACTCCTCATCATCGCCGTCTCGGTGATCTCGAGCTCGAGCAGCCCGGGCCCGATCCCGTGCGCGTGCATACACGCCTTCACCGGCGCGGTCAGGTTGCCGCGCTGCAGGTGATGACCGGAGATATTCACCGATACCGGGATCCGGGGCAGCCCGGCCTGGTGCCACGCGTCCAGCTGGCGGCAGGCTTCGTCCAGCGCCCACTCGGTAATCGGAACGATCAGTCCCGAGTCTTCGGCGGCCGGGATGAACTCCGCGGGCGACACCAGCTCGGCGTCCCGTTGCCAGCGCATCAGCGCCTCGGCCCCGACGATCATTCCGCTGGCGGCGTCGATCTTGGGCTGGTACACCAGCCTGAGCTGCTGCAGCCCGATCGCGCGGTGCAGGTCGGACTCGAGTTTCCAGTGTGCGCGCCGGGTGGTGTTCATGCGCTCGATGTAGCGCAGGCAGCCGTTGCCGCCCTGCTCCTCGATGACACGCATCGCCAGATCGGACCGGCTCAGCAGGGCTTCGACATCGTCGCCGTCGTCCGGAAAGGCGACGGCACCGATCGAAGCCGTGACGAACAGCTCCTGCCCGTCGGCCAGGAACGGGCGCTGGAACGCGTCGAGCACGCGCCCTGCGACCCGCTCCAGTTCCGCTTCGGTGCGCAGATCGGGCAGCAGCACCGCAAATTCATCGCCGCCGACGCGCGCCACGCCAGGGCGGCCGGTGTCGCGGACCCGTTCGTCGGTCTCGCCCGTCTCCAATGCACGCGCCGGAGCCGACCGTCCGTCGCGGCTTGCCACCGCGCTGAGCCGGCGCGAGGTCTCGATCAGCAACTGGTCGCCCGCGCGAGTTCCGAGCGAATCGTTGATATGGCGGAACCGGTTGACCCCGACCAGCAGCAGCCCCACGCGCGTGTGCCGCGTGCGCGCGCGCTCCAGCGCGTCGCCGACGATCTCCTGAAAATGGCGCCGGTTGGGCAATCCTGTCAGCACGTCGAAATTGGACAGTTGCCTTATCTGGTCCGCCGCCAGACGGTCGCGCGTGACATCCTGCACGGCGCCGTTCGCGGCCACCAGCGCGCCGCCAGGGTCGTATTCGAGCTCGGCTTCGATCCGCAGAATCCGGATCTTGAAGTCCGAGCCGCGCACCCGGCATTCGAAGTTCAGCGTCGAGCGATCCGGCGAGGCCTCGCCCAGCAACCGTTCGATGCGCTCGCGGTCGCCCTTCACCACGTTTTGCCACAGCTGCTCGACGCCGACGCTGCCCGCCTGAGGACTCGTCCCGATCAGGCTGCACGCCTCGTCCGACAGCGACAGGCGGCGCGACGCGACTTCCCAGCGCCAGCTCCCAAGGCGCGCGATGCGCTGGATCTTCAGCAGATCGGCCTGGCTTCGAACCAGTTCCTCGCGCACACGCGAAGACCGGGTCAGGTAGCGCAGCCGCTGCGACAGCAGCGTCCAGCGGCCCGGCGTCTTGACGAAAAAGTCGGTCGCACCCGCGTCGTAGGCCCGCCCGATCGATTGTTCGTCGTCCAGGCCCGTCAGCATCACCACCGGCACGTGCGCGCCGCCTGGAAGGCGGCGCAGTCGCTCGCAGGTCGCGAAGCCGTCCAGGTCCGGCATCATGGCGTCCAGCGCAACGACCTGCGGCCGCTCCCGCTCGAACAGCGCCAGCGCGCGCTCGCCGCTGTTGGCTTCGATCACCCGCCAACCCCGTTCGGTCAGGCCCGCCGCGGTCAGCATGCGGACAATCCCATCGTCGTCGACCAGCAGCACCGTGCCTTCGTCGGCCCTGAACGTTTCGGCTCCCGGGGCCGAGGCGGCCAGTTCGACGATGGCAGGCTCCACCGGCTTCATCGGCCTGACGCTCCCAGCGCCTGCAACGCCTGCAGCGGATTGACCGGATTCGGCGGGCCCGACGAGTCGGCGCGCCGCAGACGGTCCCGGCGCCACTGGCCGGCCTGCCACAGCTCGGTGTGGATCGCATCGACCAGCTCGATCATTTCGGCGGAGGCCTCGACGCGGTGATCCGAAAAGAATTCGATGAACGCATGGGTCGAGCCGTCGCCCGGGATCGGTATCGCGAAGCCGCTCTTCAGTCCGCTGCGAACGGCCATCTCGCGGCGCTGCCACTGTGCAAGACGATCCAGATCGGTCCCCCAGTGCGGCATCCCCGTCGCACCGGCCAGTCCGATCAGGCCCTGCCCGGAGTGTTCCGCGCCCAGATCCTGACTGGCCGCAATGAATTGCGCGAAGCGGTCGGGGTCCGCGACAAACCACAAGGACCGTTCGGCCAGCTGGTCCACGATCAGCACCCGCCCGATCGGCCAATCCAGATAGCCGCCCAGCTCTTCCACGGCCCGCTCGAGGACCTGCTCGAACTGTTCACACTCCAGGGCCGCGGTCGACAGGTTGCGCAACACACGCATCAGCGCATAGCGGCGCTGCAGTTCCAGGCTGTTCTGCAGCTCTTCCAGATGAAGCCCCTTGTGCCGCTCCAGCTGCCCCAGCAGCGCACCGGTCATGGCTTCGAACGACGCCACCAGGTTCTGCACCTCGTTGCGGCGGCGATCGACCGCGTGCCCGGTGTAGCGCAGCGCCAGCTGCTCGGCGCGCGCCGACAGGGTCCGGATCGGATCGTTCAGGCGGCGCGCCAGCAGCAGGCCGGTCAGCGCCGCCACCGCCAGCGTCACGCCGGCGACCCAGCCTGCGCTCCATCCCAGCCCATCGCGCAGCGCGATGAACAGCGCATCGAGCGCGCACAGCGCGCCGATCACCGTCGCCGTCGTGGGCCAGGGACGAACCGCGGACAACCCGAGATCCGGGCGGGCCGGCGCGCACGCGCCGGCGGTCGGGCTGGGTCCATCGGCGCTCGGGAAGGTCAGCGGGGCGGCCAGCATCGACCGACCGGAACCAGGGTCCGTCCCGTTGCCGTCAATGCAAGAATCTCGGATCATCATTGGCCCGCGCGCACGCCCTCACCCGGATCGGGTGCCCTTGACGTTTTTTTCGACGGCCCAGGGGCGAACTTGATCGGCCCAGTGGCCGGAAACCGGGCCAATTCGGGCGATCGCCGGATTTGGCCCGCCGGCCGCGCGGTCGGCGTTGGCACTGGCACAATCAGCGTCGAACGATCCCTGGCGCCGGAGTCGTGACCCTGTATTCCTTACCGATGATGCTGCTTGGCGCCCTGGCACTCGGCGCGGCGATCGGCATCTTAAGCGTGGTGGCCCTTCGCCTGCGACGGGCCGGCCTGGAACGGGCCGCGCTGCGCCGGGCCCTGGCCTCATCGAACGATTGGTGGTGGCGCACCGATCCGCAATTGCAGGTGCTGGAGGCCGAACCCTGCCGGGGCGACCCGGCCGGCCTGGATCTGAGGTTGCTGCGGGGCAGCGCGCCCTGGCAGCTCGAGCCCGGGGCACCGGGCGCGGTGCCGCCGCCCGCGGTGGCCGAGGCGGTGGCGCGCCGTCTGCCGTTTCACGATGTCGACCTGGAGGTCAAGGCGGGCGCCGTCCAGGCGCGGGCGTTGCGCCTGAGCGGCGCCCCGGTCTACTCGGCCACCGGCAGATATTGCGGGTACGCCGGCGTCGCCAGCCTGTTGAACGAAGGCGCGCTCAACGCAGACCGGGGCGCCGCGCTGCAGGCGCGCATCAGCCAACTCGAAGCCGATAACCTGGCCCGCACACAGCGGCACGAGCTGGCGGTGCGCGAGCTGGACAGCTTCGCCTACTCGGTGTCGCACGACCTGCGCGCCCCGTTGCGCGTGATCGACGGCTTTGCCCAGATCGTGCTGGAAGACTACGGCGAGCGCCTGGATGCGCTGGGCCGCGAGCACCTGAAGCGGATCCTGGCCGCCGCCGGCCGGATGAATTCGATGATCGACACGCTGCTGTCGATGTCACGCATGACCGGCCGCGAATTGCAGTTCGAGCGTGTCGACCTGTCGGAGACCGCGCGCCAGCTGGCCGAGGAACTGAAGGCGACCGCACCAGCCCGCACGGTCGAGATCGCGGTCCAGCCCGGGCTGAGCATCGAGGGCGACCGCACGCTGCTGCGCCTGGTGCTGCAGAACCTGCTCGGCAACGCCTTCAAGTTCTCGGCCAAAACCCGAGACGCGCGGATCGAGTTCGGCCGCCGGGCCGACGGCGATCACGCATTCTTCGTGCGCGACAACGGGGCCGGTTTCGACATGCGCTTCGCCGACCGCCTGTTCGGGGCGTTCCAGCGCCTGCACTCCCAGAGCGAGTTTGCCGGCACCGGCGTGGGCCTGGCGACCGTCCAGCGCATCGTGCGGCGGCATCGCGGCCGCATCTGGGCCGAGTCCGAGCCTGGCAAGGGTGCCACGTTCTTCTTCACGATGTGGGAGCCGGCGGCTAGCCGCGTGGAATCGAATTGAGGCGGTTGGCCGCCTCGACCATGCTGGAGGCGAGCGATTCGACGCTGCGGCCCTCGCTGCGCGCCTGCTCGCGCAGCGCCTGCAGCGCCCGCGCCTGATCCAGACGCAGCCGCTCCATCAGGATTCCGACCGCGATCGCCTCGTCGCGGCCCGCCTCCGCGCCCGCCGCCGCAGGCGGCCTGGGCGCGACGGCGGGCTCGGCGTCGAGCTTGGCCAGCGCGGCGTTCACGGCCGGCACGATCTGCCGGATGTCGATCGGCTTGACCAGGTAGCCCAGCGCACCCAGGCGGGCCGATTCGTCCACGATCGACGGATCGCCGAAGGCGGACAGGAAAATGAAGCCCGTTGACGTATTGGATGCGAGGTAGCGGGCCACGTCCATGCCCGATTTGCCCTGCATCCGCATGTCGAGTATCGCCAGCCGGGGCCGGTGATTGCGTGCCAGCAGGATCGCATCGTCGCCGTTGTCGGCCTCAAGCACTTCGAACCCGGCCTGGCGCAGTCCGGCCACCACGGTGGCCAGCACCAGCCGATCGTCGTCGACCACCAGGATCCTGGTCGGTCGCGCTCCGATCGTCCGATCGTTGGCCGCCCCCTGAACCATGTCGCGCCCTCAGACGAGGTCCTCGCGGACCGCGGGGGCGGACAGATCCAGCCTGGCCGTGACGCGATCGTCCTCCTGCTCCAGCGTCAGCTGGGCCCCGCGGCGCGGCAGCAGCGCCTTGATCAGCCCGAGGCCGGAGACCCCGGAGGAGATGCGCGCCAGGTCGAATCCGGCCGGCAGCCGGCCCGCGTTCTGGATCCGCACCGCCAGGCCGTCAGGGCGCGCCTCGATCCGAACGTCCAGCGTCAGGTCGCGGCTCTCCCGGTACTTGATCGCGTTGGTGCCCAACTCGTTGATCACCAGCGCGAGCGGCACCGCCTCGCCTTCCGGCAGGCCCCAGCGCCACAGCGCCGAAGCCGATGGGGCCAGCCGCACCTCGACTCCGAACATCACGCCCAGGTTGTTGAAGATTCCCTGGACCACGCCCAGCACGGGCAGGGTGCCGGCGGCGCCGATCTGCAGACCGTGGACCTGGGCAATGGCCTGGATCTGGCCGGCGATCTCGTTCAACTGGGGCGCGACCTCCGGTTTGCCGCTGGCCATGTGCTGGAGCAGGCCCGCCACGCCCTGCAGGTTGTTCTTGATGCGGTGATGCACTTCGCGCACCAGGATGTCGCGCTGACGCACCGCGTCCTCCAGCCGCTGCTGCTCGGCGGCCATCCGCGCGGTCACGTCCTCGGCCACGCCGAACACGCGCAGCAGGCCGTCGTGCATCCGGGCCGGGTTCAGCCGGACGCTGATGGTGCGCACGCCGCCGCTCGGATGATCGACCCGCACCGTCAGTTCCGCGCGCCGCAACCGGCGCAGGCCCGCGATCACGCGCGGCAACTGGCTTGCCAGCCGCGGGGCGTCGTCGAAATGGACGTGGCGCAGCGCGTTGCGCGGATTGTCCATCAGCTCCGACGGGGCCGCCCCGACCAGTTGGGCATAGCGGGAGTTGACGTACAGCACCTGGGTCAGGTCGGCATTGGCGATGAACACCAGCTGATCGATGTTCTCGGCGAACTGGCGAAAGCGCGTCTCGGTCTCGCGCAAGGCCGTCTCGGCGCGCACCTCGTCCGTCAGATCGTCGACGATCGACATCACGTAACTGACCGACGGCTGCTCGCCCGGAGCCTGGTCGAACACCGGAACCACCCGCTGGTTGACGATCAGCGTGCGGCCGTCGGCCCTGAGCATCACGTCGCGCGGCCGTTCGATCTGCTCGCGGTCGGCAATCGCCCTGCGATCCATTTCGCGGTACAGATCGGCGAACTGGCGCCCATACACCTCGTGCCAGGTCCGCCCGATCACCTGGGCCCTGGACAGCCCGGTCATTGCCTCGCCGGCGCGGTTCAGGCTGATGAAGCGGCCCGTCTTGACGTCGCGCACCGACACCAGGACCGGCAGATTCTCGATCACCAGGTCCAGATAGTTGCGCATGGTGCGCAACTCGTCCTCGGAACGGTGCCGCGCATCCACATCCATCAGCGTCACGATCAGGCCGCGCTCGGGCGACTCCTCCTCGAGCGGCCGCACGTTGCCGGCGCACCAGAACACCGATCCGTCGGCGCGCCGCATCTGGTGCTCGAAGGTCGCCGAGCCGCCGCCGGCCCCGTTCCAGTCGACCTGCACGCCGCGCCAGTCGGCCGGGTCGGCGAACAGCGTGCCGAGCTGCAGCTCCTGCAGGTCGGGCGCCGAGAAGCCGAACATCCGTTCGGCGGCGGCGTTGGACTTCACGACCAGGTCGTTGGCCACGTACAGGATCGCGACCAGCGCGTTGTCGAAGATCAGCTGCAGCTCGTTCAGGGTCGAGCGCAGCTCGCGTTCGGAGCGCTTGCGCTCGTCGATGTTGACGAATGCGAAGATGTAGCCGAGCTCGGGCCGTTCCGGATTGACCGCACGTCCCTGCACGGCCACCCAGATCGGCTCGCTGCGGCGCCGATACAGCAGCAGCTCGAATTCGCACGCTCCGGCATTGCGGATCGTCTCGAAGCGCTCTTCCAGGCTGGCGAGCAGCATCCGGTCCGACGGGTGCCCGAACAGCTGGATCTGGTCGACCAGCGTTCCCGGCTCGCAGCCGAGCAGGTCCTCCATCGCCGCGTTGGCCCGCACCAGGCGCCCGTCCCGCACGAACAGCAGCCCGACCAGCGCGGTGTCGAAGATCAGGCGGCTTTCGGCCAGCAGGCTTTGCAGCTCGGCGGCCGACCGCGCGGCGGCTTCGCGCTGCTGGCGCAGCTCGGTGAAGTCCTGGAACGTGAAGATCGCCTCGGCCGGCGTCGCATCGGATTCTCCATCGTCGAGGGGACGTGCCTGCACCAGACACCAGCGGGGGCGGCCGTCGCGGCCGTACAGCACGACCTCGGCGCTGGTGGTCAGCCCGGGCCGCACCGCAGGCAGTCCCGGAACGTCCTCGGGCACCTGTCCGTCGCGGTGCAGGCACAGCTGCCACAGCGACATGCCGATCGCCTCGGCTTCGGAGTAGCCGAACATCCGCCCGAATTCCCGATTGGCCAGCACGACCTGCCCGTCGCGCGTCTTGGCCACGCCCGTGCTCATCGTCTCCAGCAGCGACTGCTGCTCGCGCAGCGCCGCCCGCAGCTGCCCCTCGAACAGCTTCTGGTCGGTGAAGTTCTCCATCACCAGCAGATAGCGGCGCGCGCCGTCGGCGCTTCCGAGCGCCCGCCAGCCCAGCTTGACCCATACCGTGCGGCCCTCGCGATCGAGCAGGCGGCGGTCCGGCTCCGACACCAGTGCGGCACCGGCCGGCAGGATCTCCATCAGGCGCTCGCGCTGCTTCAGGCTCGAGACCACGTCGTCCGGGTGCATCAGCCGCACCGGATCGCGTCCGAGCAGGTCATGCTCACGGTACCCGAGCAGTGCGCAGGCGGCCCGATTGGCGCGCCGGATCCGGAAGCTCGAGTCCAGCTGCAGGATGCCGACCGGGCTCTCGTTGAAGATGGTCGCCAGGCGCTCGGCGTTCTCGGCCAGCTCGACCTCGATGCGCTTGCGGTCCGAGATGTCGCGCACCAGCAGGAAAATGAATTCGCGCTCGCCGTGCTCGACCCTCTGCAGGACCACGTCGACCTCGAACTGGGAGCCGAGCCGGGTGCGGTAGCGCGCCTCCCCGTGGAACGCCCCGCGTCCCAGCAACGCCTCGATCATCTCGGCAAAGCGCTCCTCGGTCAGGCTCGCATCGATCGAGCTCAGGCGCAGCCCCGTGAGCTGCTCGCGGCTGTACCCGAGCCAGGCCAGCGCCGTTTCGTTGGCGTCCAAAATGGCACCGTCCCGGCCGATCTCGAGGACCATTTCCCCGGCCGAGTCGAGCGCCTGCCGCAGGGCGGCGAGCGAGGTCTCGGCGAAGCGCTCCCGGTCCAGCCGCTCGATGGTCAGGAACACCCCGCTGAAGCCGCCATTCGGCCCGAACAGCGGGGTGCGACGTTCCCGCACCCAGGGCTGATCGCCGCCGGCGAATTCGTATTCGATCTGGTGCGGCACGCGAACCTCGCCGTCGCGCATCCGCTCCAGCGAGCGCATCACGGCCGGCTGCGAGGAGTGATCGAAGGCCTGGTCCAGGCGCCGGCCGAGCAGCTGCCCGACTTCGACGCCCAGCAGCTGGGCCAGGTAGGCGTTGCAGCGCACGTAGCGCAGGTTGCTGTCCAGGACCGCCATGCCGACCCTCGCGCTGGACATCAAGGTCGAAAGCATCGCGTCGGCGGCCCGCGTGGCGCGCAGCGCGGTGCGCGGCACGGTCACATCGCGCAGCAGCGCCGTTACGAACGAGGCCTCGCCCCGCGCGTCGATCTCGAGCACCAGGCGCACTTCGAAGTTCTTGGAGCCGGCCGGGTGCGAATAGGCGAACTTGAAGTGGCGGGCCTCGAGCGAGTCGAAGGTCGCGGCCAGTTTCGCCTCCCACAGCGGCGCGTAGTGCGTCAGATGCTCGATCTGGTTCAGCGGCCGGCCGATGAACGCCCTTCTGGGGATCGCGGTCGCCCGCTCCACCGCCGGGTTCGCGTACACCACGACCAGGCGCCGGTCGAACCGCAGCACGGCGTCCGACAGCTCGTCGAACAGGGCCGCCGGCGGATGCGACAAATGGGCCGGCTCGGGCGCCGGCGGGTGAAGCCAGGGGGCTGCCGTCCCGGAGGGCGGCGCGGTCCGCGTTACCGGCGGCGACTCGATCGCCAGCGTGCGGACGCTGGAGGCAAGCTCGGGTGGCCCCGAAGGTGCTCGCGCCCGCAACCGGCTGCGATCAGAAAGCGTCGAATCGGCCACGACCAGCTCCGTCAGGCGACGGCCCCGACCGCGACGCCGCGGCCGTCTTGCGCGAAGAATACCGGAAGGAAGCGCTTACCGATATCTCCCCCCTGGCGCGCAGCGCTCGAGTGGGGAGGACGTCAAAGATAGTTGAACAGCGACAGCTTGGATACGGCCGAATAGCTCTGCAGCGCGGCTTGATAAACCGTCTGCTGTTGCGCCATCTGCGATGCGGCCTTGGCGTAATCGAGATCCTGGATCGATGACAGCGCCGAGCTGGCCTGCAGCGTGCGGTCGTTGTTAAGCGTCGAATACGAGTTGAGCTGCTGCAGCTGAGTTCCGACCTCGGCCTGCTTCAAGGTCAGGTGATCGAGCGCCTGCCCCATCGACCCGAGCGCCGAGGCGAGCGAGGTCTGCAGCTGCGCCGACGACGCCGGCGTGCCGGCCGGCTGTTGCAACGCAGCGATCGCATTGGACATGGTCGTGAAGAGCGACTGGTACGGGGCTGGCGCGACCGTGAACGAATCGTTGTTGGCCGGCGTGCCCGTGAGCGTGACGTGCAGGCCGTCGAACGAGATCGTGGCGGGCGAGGTATAGCTGCCGCTGCTGACGGCCGTATTCCTGGTCGTGTCCTGGACCTGGTAGGTCGTGCTCGATCCGCTGACCGCGAAGGTGATCGAGTAATTGTCGCCGGTCAGCGCCGACGGATTGGCCACCGAGCCGGTGTCGATCACACCCGATCCGGTGTTGCCCGAATTGGCCGCCGTGACGAACGACCCGTTGCCGGGCCGCATTTTCTGGAATATGTCATCACCCGAAAACTTGATCTGCAGCTGACGGTTCTGCGACACCTGAACCGATTGGAGCACGCTGTCGCCGCCGTAGGTCACGTTGTTGCCGACCTGCGTGAAGGGCGGCGCCGACTGGTGCGAGCCGCCGAACAGATAACCGCCCTGGCCATCGCTGGTGTTGGCCAGCCCCACCATCTGATTCAGGTCGCCCTGCAACCCTTGCGCCAGCGCCGCGCGCTGCGTATCCGAGTACGTGCCGTCGCCGGCCTGGACCAGGCGCTGCTGCGCATCCTGAACCAGGTTGATCAAGCTCGACATCGCCGAATCGGCCTGGTCCAACTGCAGCTTGCCTTCGGTCTGGTTGCTCTGGAACTGGGTCAGCTGCGACACGGTGCTGTTCAGCGACGCCACGTTGGCGGCGCCGACCGGGTTGTCCGAGGGCGTATTGATCTGCTTGCCGCTCGACAGCTGCAGCTCGGTCTGCATCAACTGGCTCTCGGCGGCGCCGATCGACTGCTCGCCGTTCTGGAACATCGAATAGGTGGATATCCTGATCATGGCTGTCGTATCCTGGTGCGTGTGACTTGGCGGGTCCGAGCGATCGATCCGCAGTGCCCGGCGCTCAGCCCGAGGCGGAGATCGACAGGATCTGGTTGAACAGCGTCGAGGCGATCGAGATGACCTTGGCGGCCGCCTGGTACTGCTGCTGGTACTGCAGCAGCTTCGAGGCCTCTTCGTCCAGATTCACGCCGGCCAGCGAGCTTTGAGAGGTGACCGCGTTCTGAAGGATGGTCTGCTGGTTCTGCTGATCGGCCTGTGCGTTGGCCGTCATTGTGCCGACCTGCGAGATCACGGCCGCATATCCGGATCCGAGCGACGCGCCGCCGACCACGTTGGCGTTTTGAAGCTGGGCCAGCGCCAGCGCGTTGGTGTTGTCGCCGGTGCCGCCCACGTTGGACGCCACGCCGACCGAATCGCCGGTCTGCGGCGTTCCGAGCAGCGTCAGGCTCCATCCGTTGAAAGCGATCGGCTGGCCTGACGTGTACGTGCCGGACGCCGAGGTGCCGCTGGTCGGATCGGTGATCGTGTAGCTGGTCGGACTGCTGAAGCTGACCGTCACGCCATCGGTCAGGGCCGCATTGCGGTTCGGACCCACCACCGAGAGCGAAGACACGGTCAGCGAGCCGGTGTTGGTGGCCGGAATCGACGCCTGCACCGGGCTGGCCGCGGCGATCTGCTGGGGCTGGCCGATCGAGACCGCCAGGTTGCTCGCGGCCGCGCGGACCGGTTCGATCGTGAACGTATCGCCGTTAGTCGCGGTTCCGCTGACGCTGATCGTGATGCCGTCGACCGTGGCGGCAGCGCCCGGCAGCGACGACAGCGTGGTCTGCTGGCCGTCGGACAGCCGTGTCAGCACGTAATTGCCGCTGACGACCTGCAGCCTGTAATCGGACGCCTGCAACTGGGTGGTGTCGCTGAACGTGGCGGTCACGGTTTCGGCCGGTGAGCCGCCGGAGGTCGCATTGTGGGTCGACGCGAGCACCGTGGGCGAGATCGGAGAGAAGAAGTTCACGCCGGCGGCGCCGTTCAGATCCTGACCCAGCTTGCTTTGCTGGTTGAACTGCGACGAAACCACCGCCGCCAGGCGCCCGATCTGGTTCTCGACGGCGGGGACATCCTGCAGGCTGAACTGCAGCAGCGCGCCGATATTGCCGCCCGTGGTGCTGTTTACCGCCAGCGGGATGATCGTGTTGCCGGCCTTGGCCCCGACCGTGATGTTCTGCGGGTTGGACGGGTCCGTCCCCATCCCCATCTGGGTCACCTGGTCGCCGACCACCAGCGGCTGCCCGTTGGCCAGGAACACGTTGATCGAGCCGTCGCTCTGCTTCAGCGTGGTCACGCCGATCGACTTGTTCAGCGTCTGGATCGCCTGGTCGCGCTGGTCCAGCAGGTCATTGGGAGAGCCGCCGGCCGCGGTGGCCAGCGCGATCTGGTCGTTCAGATGGGCGATCTGGGCGCTGGTGCTGTTGACCGTCGAGATCTCCTGGCCGATCTGCTGGTTGGCACTCTGCTGCATCTGCTGCAGCTGCGCGTACGCGTCGTTGAAGCCGGCGGCCATCTGCTGGGCGGACGACAGCACCGTCTGGCGCACCGCCAGACTGCTGGGCTGCTGGGTCAGCGTCTGCATCTGGGCGAAGAACTGGTTGACCGTCGCCCCCAGGCCGTTGGTCGTGCTGGCAAACAGGTTGTTGACCTGGTTCAGCAGCGTGGCGCGCGTGCCGGTCTGGCTGGCAGCCGCCTGCGAGGAGTCGACCTGGCGCGTCAGCAGCTCGTTGTATTCGCGCTGGATGGAGGCGACCGCCACGCCTTCGCCGATGTAGTTGCCGCTCAGGCCTGTGGCGACCTGCGCCGTGAAATCGACGATCTGGCGCGAGTAGCCGGGCGTGTTGGCGTTGGCGATGTTATTGCCGGTCGTCTGCAGCGCCGTATAGGCTGCATTCAACGCGCTGGAACCAATCGAGAACAGACCGTCGGACATCGAATCTCACCCTGCCGCTGCGACTAAGATCGGCAGCGGGCGCGAAAAGTTGAATGACCCGCTCATCCCGTCCCTCCGATCGACGAGGCCGTTCGGATGACGCGTGCCAGCTTTTCGGCATAGGTCGGATCGGTCGAGTAGCCGGCGCGCTGCATGCCGGAGGCGAAGCCGCCCGCGTCGCCGGCCGAGGCGACCGCCCCCGAGTAGCGCTGGTTGCGCCCGATCGTCAGCGCCCAGTCCTGGAAAGCAGCCGCGTAGCTGTCGTAGGCGCGAAAGCTCTGGACCGTCTTGCGCGGCGTGCCGCCGTCGTACTCGGTGGTCGTGACCTGGACAGTTTTGCCCTGCCAGCCGGGGCCGGCCTTGATGCCGAACAGGTTGTAACTGGGCGCACCGTCGGGCGCGCGGATCTCGCGACGGCCCCAGCCCGATTCGAGCGCCGCCTGGCCAAGAATGAAGCTGGCAGGCACGCCGGTGAGCTGCTGGGCGCGCATCGCGTCGGCCCAGTGCTGCTGCATGAAAGCCTCCTTCGCGCCTGACGGCGCTTCGGAGGCCGGGCCCTCCCCGGCTGCGTTGGCGGAGAGGGGGCCCGCTGTGGCTCCGCTTCCCGAGGCGGGCGGGCCAGCCGCGTTCGGGGAGGAGGGCTTGCCCTCCGAAGCGCCGCCAGGCGCGAAGGAGGGCATGTTGCGCGAAAGCTGGCGCGCGATCAGATCCGACAGGCCGGTGCCTTTGGCCGCCACCTGCTGTGCGATCTGCTGATCGAGCATGCCGCGGTACATGTCCTGTTCCTGCGAATCGAGCAGGCCGGATTGGGGCGTCGCGGAGCGCATGCTTTTCAGGACCATCTGCATGAAGAGCGCCTCGAACTGCGTGGCGACCTTCTTGGCGGCCTGGCGCGGATCGTCGCGCGCGGCGCGCTTGAGCTGCTCTAGCGAACGACTGTCGGCGGCCAGGCCACCCGCGATGTTGCCGATCCTGGAGGCCTGGGCGCCCGACTCGTCCATGGGACGCGCCTCAGATGACTTCCAGGTCGGCGCGCAATGCGCCGGCCGCCTTCAGGGCCTGCAGGATTGCGACCAGGTCGGCCGGATTGGCTCCCAGCGAGTTCAGCGCCTTGACCAGGTCGGCCAGGTTGGCGGCCGAAGGCAGCTTCATCAGCACGCCGCCATCCTGTTTCAGCTGGATATCGGTCTTTTCGACCACCGTGGTCTGGCCGCTGGAAAGCGGACCGGGCTGGGACACGACCGGCGTGGAGGTGATCGTCACCGACAGATTGCCGTGCGCGATCGCGGCCGGCTCCAGCGACACGGTGCGGTTCATCGCGATCGAGCCGGTGCGCGCGTTCACGATCACGCGGGCGGTCGGTTCGACCTGCGCCACTTTCAGGTTCTCCAGCTGCGCCATGAAGCGCACGCGCCGATCCGGGTCCACCGGGGCTTTCACATCGATCACCCGGCCGTCCAGCGCATGGGCCGTGCCTTCACCGACCTCGAGGTTGATCGCATCGGTGACCGCCTGCGCGGTCGAAAAGTCGGTCGAGTTCAGCTCCAGCGAGATGGTTTCGCCCTGCAGGAACGGCGAGGCGACCGCGCGCTCGACCGTGGCGCCGTCCGGGACCCGCCCGGCGGCCAGGTGGTTGATCTGCACCTTGGATCCGCCCTGCGAGGCACCGGCCCCGGCCACCAGCACGTTGCCTTGCGCCACCGCGTAGATCTGCCCGTCGGCGCCTTTCAGCGGCGTCATCAGCAGCGTGCCGCCTCTCAAACTGCGCGCGTTTCCGAGCGACGAAACGGTCACGTCGACCTGCTGGCCGGGACGCGCGAAGGACGGCAGCTCCGTGGTGACCATCACCGCGGCGACGTTCTTCAGCTGCGGGTTGGTTCCCGGAGGCAGCGTGATGCCCAGCTGGGTCAGCATCGATTGCAGGCTCTGCACGGTGAACGGCGTCTGCGTGGTCTGGTCGCCGCTGCCGTCCAGTCCGACCACCAGGCCGTAGCCGATCAGCTGGTTGCCGCGCACGCCCTGCACGGTGGCCAGGTCACGGATCCTTTCGGCGTTGGCAGGAGCGGCGAGCGCCAGGGCACACGCCAGCGCCACGGCCGCGCAGCCCCGCCAAAGCGATGCAGACGCGCCCATCAGAACGGCGACCACGAGTTGAAGAAACGTCCGAGCCAGCCCTGGATCTGCGCCTGCTCGATATTGCCGCCGCCCCGGTAGTCGAGGCGGGCGTCGGCAACCTGGGTCGAGCTGACCACGTTGCCGTACTGGATCAGAGCCGGATTGACGGTCCCTGAAAAGCGCAGGATCTCGGAGTTCTCGCGGATCCCGATCTGCTTTTCTCCCGCCACCATCAGGTTGCCGTTGTCCAGCACCTCGATCACGGTCACGGTGATGGTTCCGGTGAACAGGCCCGAAGAGGTGGTGGCGCCGGTTCCGTTGAATGAATTGTCGGTGGCGGCGGTGGTGTTCAATCCGTTGATGCCCATTCCGAACACGCCCTTGATCTTCGGGATCACGGCGGTGGCGCTGGTCTTCTTCTCGGTGTTGGAGGTCGCGCTCTGGCTTGCGTTGAGCGTCTCGTTCAACTGGATCGTCAGCAGGTCGCCGATCGCGCGCGGCCTGTAATCCTCGAACAGCAGCAGGTTGCCCTGCGTGCGGAAGATCGCGCCGGTCGGGCGGTCGGCCGCCAATACCGGCTGCGGCCGGGCCGTGGTCGTGCTGACCTTGATCTGGTCGCGCGGAGTGGCGCAGCCGCCCAGCAGCAGCAGCGCGGCCACCGGCGCCAGAGCGGCGGATCGGACGGAAGCGGTCATCGTCGGCTTTCGACGCTTACATCTGCGACAGGCGCTGCAGCATCTGATCCGAAGTCGAGATCGCTTTCGAATTGAGCTCGTAGGCGCGCTGGGTCTGAATCATCGACACCAGTTCCTCGACCACATTCACGTTGCTGGTCTCGACATAGCCCTGCTGCAGGGTGCCCAGTCCATTGGTGCCCGCGGTGTTGGCGCTCGGCGTTCCGGACGCCGATGTTTCGGCGAACAGGTTCTGGCCCTTGGATTCGAGCCCGGCCGGATTGATGAAGTTGGCCAGCTGGATCGTGCCGACGCTTTGCGCGTTGGCCTGACCGGCCAGCGTGACGCTGACCGTTCCGTCGGCTCCGATCGTGACCGACTGCGCGCTGGGCGGGATGGTGACCGCCGGCGTCAGGGCAAATCCCGAGCTGTTGACCAGTTGGCCGGCCGAGTCCATGTGGAACGTTCCGTCGCGCGTATAGGCGGTGGTGCCGTCCGGCAGCTGGACCTGGAAGAAGCCGTTGCCGTTGATGGCCATGTCGAACTGGCTGCCGGTCTGCTGCAGATTGCCCTGCGTGAACACGCGCGGGGTCGCGACCAGTTGAACGCCGGTGCCCAGCTGCAGCCCGGTGGGCAGTTGCGTCTGTTGCGAGGAGTTGGCGCCCGCCTGGCGCAGATTCTGGTACAGCAGGTCCTCGAACTGCGCGACCTGCCGCTTGTATCCGTTGGTGCCGACGTTCGCCAGGTTGTTGGAGATCACGTCCAGCTGGGTCTGCTGGGCGTCCATGCCTGTCTTGGCAATCCAGAGGCTTCTGATCATTTGTTGCTCCGTGCGTTGATGGCGAATGCGCCGTCTTACCCTTGTCAGGCACCGATCACGGTGCCTGCCTTCTGCTCGTTCTGCTCGGCGGTGCTGAGCATCTTCATCTGCAGCTCGAACTGGCGCGAAGCGGCAATCATTCCGACCATCGCCTCCACGACATTCACGTTGCTGCCTTCCAG
>DATBCD010000044.1:0-31133 GCA_036270655.1 Burkholderiaceae bacterium | reverse complement strand
GCTTTCGGCTGCACGCTCCAGACGATCTCGTGAATCACCTCGCGGAAGCGCTTCGAAAAGCCCTTGGTCTCATCGTCCCTGACGGTCGCCGCCACCAGGACCTGGACCCAGGGCCCGATCAGGAACTCGCGCAGGTACGGTTCCAGCTCGACCCGGTCGAACGCGCGTCGCACCTGGATCGTCGTGTTGATGGTCAGGATCTCGCGCTTTTCCGCCTCCTCGAGCGCCCGCTTGGCGCGAGCCACCGGGTCGCTGTCACGCGGGCGGATCTCGCCCAGATAGGCGTCGAACTCGGACAGCAGCCGCTCGAACACGCCCACGTCGCGGTCGAACTGGATCAGGACCTCGCGCACCACGCGGTCGACTTCATCGCGGTAGCGCTCGTTTTCATCCCCATACGGCTCCCAACCGGCCGAAGCGTTGGCGATCCGATCGATCAGCTTGCGAGCCGGATGCGCGCTGGAGGCGAAAAAGGCCGCATCCATCAGCGCCGCCTTCAGCACCGGGAACTGCAGCCGCGACAGCAGCGCCTTGATCTCGGACGGCACCTGCTGATCGCGCAACATATGGTCGAACATCATGCCGACGATCTCGATCGTCAGCTTGTCCACGGTGCGCGAGGATTGCGACACCAGGTGGTCGCGCCAGGCGCTGATCGAGCCGGCTGGCGTGCCGGCGAACACGGCCCCGTGCACGCCCTGCAATCCCAGTCCCTGCAGCTCGTTGATCGCCGATATCAGCGGCGCGCCTACCGTTCCTGGCACCGACATCGGCGCGATCGGATAGCCCCCGACGTTGGCCTGGAGCCGCGCCAGCAGGTCGGATAGAACCTGCGGCGCGTCCGTGCCCGACATCGCGTGCCCGACGGCACCGGCCGCCCCACCCGGGCCCGTGGTGCCGCCGGCGCCCGCTCCGGCACCGCCCTGGCCGCCCAGCACACCCCCGGCTGCGCCCGCTCCGGCTCTGCCGCCGACGCCCGCTCCGCCGGCCGCGCCCGCGCCGCCTGGCGCCGCCCCTGGTTGATCGGCCGGCGACTCGCCCTGTCCGGCAACCCGGGCGGGCGCGATCGCCTGGCGGCTCGCCAGCTCGCGCCAGATCTGCTTGGCGTCCACCCCGTGCGTGCGGAAGTGATCCAGCAGCGCCAGCTCGACGCGAGCCAGCTCTTCCGCCAGCGGCCGCTCGAACAGGCTCAGGCAGAATGCCCACGCATCGCGATGCAGGTTCACATCCTCGACCGCCGCCAGCAGCGCCGGCATGAACGCGTCGGGCCCGTACGGATTTTCCGAGTCGCGCAGCGAAGGCCGGCCGGTCAGAAAACCGACGATCAGGTTCAGGTCGCGCAACGGCTCGTCCACGATGCGCCGCATCCGACGCGCGCTGCGCAAAGCGATCGAGTCGACCGCATCATCGGTTTGCTGAACCAGCGACATCGAATCGACGTCGACCGGCGCCACCGGCGCGCTGGTCTTCACGATCAGCAGCTCGGCGATCATCTGGTCCTGCTGTTCGGGTATGCGCGCCAGGAACGCCCGGCGCAATTCGTTGGACCGGATCGTGAGCATCCGCTGAACCAGCGGCGTGCCGATATCGAAGTCCCAGCGCGCCGCCAGCGATTCACGCACGCTCAGCGCAATCGCATCGAACGATCCGGACAGCAGCTCGCAGGAAATCGCGGCCGCAGACTTCAGCAGCGCCTGCGTCTGACTGGCGGAAAGGTACGGCAGGGCGCTCGGAGAGCGTGCACCGTCGAACGGCACCGTGAAGTTCATTCGGGCGTAAAGCCGGGCGAGCCAACCTGCCAGGTGACCGACTGTAGCCGCCCAGCGTCGCAAGTCAAGCTGGGCAATGAGGCCGAAATACACCTCAACTTTGTCGACGCCAGGTCGATATCCCGACTCGGCATCAGAGGGACAAGCCGTCCTGGGGACGCAGCCGACCGGCTTCGGCGCCAGCGTGGTGGCGATGCAGCCCCCTGAGCCAGCGGCGCGCCGGAAGACCGGACCCGGCCTCGATCACCCGCGCGCGTTCTTGCAGCTGCGGCGGCTCGATCTGGATCGTCGGGCCGACGGCGGCCACCGCGATGCGATTGCCGGCACGCGCCTCATCCAAAACGATGACCCGGCCATCGAAGGCCGCCGCGATTCTGTCCAGGCTCGGCCCGCATCGACGTCCGAACAGGTTGAACGACGCGATTCCCGGGCGCCGCAGCGCCTGGCGGCAAGCAAGGTAGAACAGCGCATCGTCGTAGACCGGCCCACGCGCCCGGGCGTCGTACAGGTCGACCTGCAGCCAATCGGAAAAGCCGCTCTTGCCGGCCTTCTGCAGAAATCGCAGCGCGTCATCGCACACGACCGTCAAACGACGGTCCTCCTCAGGCAGCTCGAACCACTGGCGCGCGGCTCCGATCACCGTCGGGTCGAACTCGACGACCACCGTCTGAGCGAACGGCAGATGGCGATGACAGAATTTGGTCAATGCCGCAGCACCGAGCCCCAGCTGCAGGACCCGGCGCGGACGTGGCATCAGCAGCAGCGGCGCCATCATCTGCTGCTGGTACTCGAGCTCAAGGCGGTACGGATGCGCAATCCGCATCGCGCCCTGGATCCATTCGGTCCCGAAGTGCAGGTACCGGACCCCGCCGGACTCGGACAGCGTGATGCGGCTCGCTTTACGCGGCGAGCTAGCTGGCGGCGTCGCTCGCTTGCTCTGCCCCATGCTTCAATTCGAACATCACCGCGCCAACTGCCCGGTCGAACAGCGGCGCCGCTTCGACCGCCACCAGCCAGCCCGACTGCAGGTAGGCCACCAAAGTATCTGGGGACAGAGAATGGGCGTGGTCCCCCGCAGCGGTGGTGAACAAGTAAAGCGCCTTCTTCGGACTGATCCAGCGCAACACGACCCGCTCGGTCTGGCCGGCCCTGGTACGCAGGTCGAACCACAGACCGCGGCTCCAGCCCGCGATCGCTTTCATAGCCTGCTGCTGGTCCATCACCCCCGACGGCATTTCCTCCTGCGGAGGCGCCGACAGGTGCGTGACGGCGGCTGCGTTGGCCGACAGCGCGTGCCGGACCGCCTCGTCCAACACCTTGATCTGGTCGGCCGCGACGTCGCTGGTGTCGGTCGGGATGCGGAAGCCGTCGAGTTTGATCCGCACGGTGCTCCGCGTGATTTGCGGCAGCGAGCCATGCGCCAGCTCGAGCGCCTTGACCGCGTTGGCGTGCGAATTCATCAGCCGCCCGAAAAACTGCTGGATCCGCTCGGCCGGCCATTCGATCAGGTTCAGCCCCTCCCGCAGTATCCCCAGCACGTTCGGGATGGTTCCGATCATCCGCTTGCGGTCGCCCGGATTGATCTTTGGTTGAACGCTCCAGACCAGGTCCGGAATCGAGTCCAGGTAGCGGCGCACCAGGCCCGGCTCGGTTTTCTCGCGCGTGGAGGCCTCGACCAGCACGCGCACCCAGACATCGAGCAGGAAATCGCGCAGGTATGACTCCAGCTGGACGCCGTCGAAAGCGCTGCGAACCTGCATCGTCGACTTGATCGCGAGAATCTCGCGATTTTCAGCCTCGGCCAGCGCCCGCTTCGCCCGCGCAATCGGATCGTCGTCGCGAGTGCGCTCCTCGTCCAGAAACCCGTCGAACCGCTCCAACGCCTGCTCGAACGCCTTGGAGGGATCGGCAGCCGAATCGATCACCGAATCGACCGCCGCGCGGACCTGCTCGAAGTAGCGCCGGTTGTCTTCGCCGTCGGCCGACCAGCCGATCGACGTGCTGGCGATCCGGTCCAGCAGGCGTCGCGCCGGCTGCCGCGAGTCGGCGAACAGCTCCGGATCGCTCAGCGCCACTTTCAAAAGCGGAAACTGCAGCCGGGCCAGTTGCTCCTTGACCGCGTCCGGAACGTGCCGGTCGCGCTGAATCCGGTCGAACAGCAAACCGACCAGTTCGATCGTCAGCTTGTCGATTTTGCGCGACGCGGTCTCGATCAAACCCTTGCGCAGCTCGGCAGTGCTGGCCGCATCCGCGCTGGCAGCCGGACGCCCGACAGCCGCGCCAGCTGCGGAGGCCGTGACCCGCAGTGCCTCGTTGATCGCCGATATCAACGCCGGATCAAAAGTCCAGCCGGCCCCGGGCGCGCGTGCCTCGAGAAACGCAACCCGATCGGCCTGCGTCGGCGGCGAAGCTCCGCTCATGGTCGCAGCAGCCGCGGCGTCAGCGGGGCTGCCCGCGACAAACCCTGCCGGCTGCAACCGTTCCAACAAAGTCAGCAGCACGGAGCGCGACTGAGCGTCGTCCTGCCTCTGGATCTCATTGTCCACGCGCTCCATGCCCGCTATTGCGCCCGCACTGCCCCCCGGTGCCCGGCCGCGCGAGGCCTGCGCGCCCACCATCGTCGAATGCCAGACTGGAGGCGCGTCGCTGGCTCCGCCGTCGGCCAGGCGCTGCTCGATCTTCTGATAGGCCTGGGCGACGACCCGGCCCAATCCGGCCGAGACCATGCGCATCAGGGCAATGACATCGGGTTCGGCGATGCCGATGTGGCGCAGCGCGCCAGCCACGGCCCGCACGAA
Organism: Burkholderiaceae bacterium; assembly: GCA_036270655.1. Taxonomy (GTDB): domain Bacteria; phylum Pseudomonadota; class Gammaproteobacteria; order Burkholderiales; family Burkholderiaceae_F; genus VBCK01. Next base: position 26,566 of record DATBCD010000044.1, on the reverse strand, counting down.
CGGCGCCAGACGGAACGGCAGTTCCGAATCGCGCAGATCGAGGTCCTGAAGCAGGTTGATCAGACGCACTTTGACCGCCGCGAACTCGGCGTCCACCGAATTGCGCAGCCGGGCCGCGCACTGATCGACCGCGGCGTCGAATTCCGAGTCCTCGTGCCCGACCAGCGACAGCGCGCGCGCTGCCCCGCTGTCGGACGCGCGCGCTTCAGCAAACGAACCGATCGAGGCGACCAGCTCCGGTTGCAGCGCTTCCAGGTACGCCTGCACGAACGCCTGGTCGCGTACCAGCACTGCCTTGACTCGCTTCGCGTCGGCTTCGTCCAGCGATCTGGCCAGCGGCCCCAGCGTATCGATCAATGCGGTTTGAAGCTGCGCTTCGACGACCGTGCGAACCGGCGCCCAGCAGTCTTCGAACAAGCCCCGATACCGAGCCCGACGACGCACGGACCCGGACCGCTCCGTCGCCTGGGGCGCGCGGTCGGGTGTTTCCTCATTCATCGGCGGCGATCCGTCGATACAGCATCGGCGATTCGAGCTTAACCCTGTCCCGCCTCAACACCAAGCCTGAAAAAAGGCCCTCCACAGGGCCAGCTTCTCGTCCAATCGCCGCGCCGCGTGCGCCGGACTGGTGGACGGCAGTACCGCACACATGTAACCCAACTCGGCGACCTGCTTCTGGAAGCGGCCCGCCGTCTGTCCGTTGAATGCTACCGCGCGCAGCTGCGGGGCCAGGCGCGGCAGGTCCGCCAGATCGTTGGATCGCGCAGCGTGAATCTGGGAATCCAGGCTTCCGGTTCGCCGGCACGCTGCATATACGTCCCAGATCCCGACCCGATGCGCGAGCACCCGCTCGAGGCGATCCGGGTAGGCCAGGCTCGCCAGCGGCTCGCCGAGAACCTCGCCCAGAATCGGCCAGAACTGATTGCGTGGATGACCGTAATACTGGCGTGCGGCCAGCGACGCCCAGCTGGGAAAGCTGCCCAGCACCAGAACGCGTACGCGCCGGTCGATCACCGGCGCCAGGCCCCTGTGGCGCCGGTCGCCGCGTTTGATTTCATCCGGCATCGAGCAACAGGCTGTTGACCCGCTTGACGTAGGCGGCCGGATCTTCCAGCTGGCCGCCGTCGGCCAGCACGGCCTGCTCGAACAGCAGCTGGGCCCAGTCGGCCAGGCGCGCGTCGTGGGTCCGCAACCTTTGAACCAGCGGGTGAGCGGCGTTGAGCTCCAGGATCGGAGGCGAGGCGGGCACGTTTTGTCCGGCCGCCTTCAGCAGCCTCTGCAGATGCGCGCTGAGCTGATCCCCGTCGACCACCACGCAGGCCGCCGAATCGGTCAACCGCGTGCTCAGGCGCACCTGCGCGACCCGATCGCCAAGCGCCTGCTTGACCCGCTCGAGCACCGGCTTGAATTCCTCGGCGTCCTTGTGCTGCTCCTCGCTCTGTTTGGCGTCCGCCAGATCGCCAAGATCCAGATCGCCCTTGGCCACCGACTGCAGCGGTTTGCCGTCGAATTCGTTCAGAAAGCCCACCATCCATTCGTCGATCCGGTCCGTCAGCAGCAGCACCTCGACGCCCTTCTTGCGGAAGATTTCCAGGTGCGGGCTGCCCCGCGCCGCCTCGACCGAATCGGCAGCCAGATAAAAGATGCCCTTCTGCCCGGCCACCATCCGGCCGACATAGTCGGCCAGAGAGACGGCCGGAACCGCCTCCGATGTGGTGCTGTGGAAGCGCAGCAGGCGGGCGATCCGCTCGCGGCTGGCGCCGTCCTCGCCGATGCCCTCCTTCAGGACCTGCCCGAACTCGGTCCAGAACTTCGCGTAGTCGTCCTTGCGATGCTCCGCCAGCTCTTCCAGCAGCGTCAGAACGCGCTTGGTACAACCCTCCCGGATCGCCTTCACATCGCGGCTTTCCTGCAGCAGCTCACGCGAGACGTTCAGCGGCAGGTCGTTGGAGTCGACCACCCCTCGCACGAAGCGCAGATACGCCGGCAGCAGCTGCTCGGCGTCGTCCATGATGAAGACGCGCCGCACGTAGAGCTTCAAACCGTGCTGATGCTTGCGGTCCCACAGGTCGAACGGCGCCTGAGCCGGCACGTACAGCAGCTGGATGTATTCGTTGCGCCCCTCGAGCCGATTGTGGGTCCAGGTCAGCGCCTCCCCGAAGTCGTGCGACAGGTGCTTGTAGAAATCGCGGTACTGCTGCTCGGTGATGTCGGCCTTGGGCCTGGCCCACAACGCCGAGGCCTGGTTGATCGTTTCCAGCTCTCCGGTGCGAACGTTCTCGTTCTTGTCCTTGTTCCACTCCTCCTTCGGCATCCGGATCGGCGTGGCGATGTGGTCGGAGTACTTGACCAGGATCGAGCGCAATTTCCAGGACGACAACAGTTCCTCATCGTCGGGTTTCAGGTGCAGCGTCACGTCGGTGCCCCGGCTGGACCGCTCGCACGGCTCGACCGTGAACTGCCCCGCGCCATCCGATTCCCAGCGCGCCGCCTCGGCAGCCGGCAGGCCAGCCCGCCGCGAGACGACCGTGACGCGGTCGGCGACGATAAAGGCCGAGTAAAAGCCCACTCCGAACTGTCCGATCAGCTGGGCGTCCTTCTGCTGGTCACCGGTCAGCTTCTCGAAGAACTCGCGCGTGCCGCTGCGCGCGATGGTGCCCAGGTGCAGCACGATCTCCTCGCGCGTCATCCCGATCCCGTTGTCCGATACGGTGATCGTCTTCGCATTCTTGTCGAAGTCGACGCCGATCCACAGCTCCTCGCCGGGCTCCATCAAGGCCGGCGACCCGATCGCCTCGAAGCGCAGCCGATCGCAGGCGTCCGACGCGTTGCTGATCAATTCGCGCAGGAAGATCTCGCGATTGCTGTACAGCGAGTGAATCATCAGCCGAAGCAGTTGCTTGACTTCGGCTTGAAAGCCCAGCGTTTCTTTCATCGAGTGCGGAGTCCTTTCCAGTGTTTGCCACCCTCACCCCCACCCCTCTCCCGCGAGCGGGACAGGGGAGTCCCAGTCCACTTCACTACCTTCCCCACTCCTTTCCTGCAGCGGGAGAGGGGGCAGGGCAGCCCCTCTTTAGCAGGTCCCTTCTCCCGCGCGAGCGGGAGAAGGAACAGGATGAGGGTCGGTGCGACAGGTATTCTGTCAGGTCAGCGGCAGAATTGAAGTGCTCAGCCCCATGCATCGGCGCCCTCACAGCCCATTGTCGAGAACAAAAAATCCATGTTGCGGTTACTAGCCCTTGCAGGACTCATCGCGATGACCGCCGCAACACCGGCGGCATCCGCCGAACAACAACCACTGCTGCGCCTGGTCCAGACGATTCCTCTGCCCGGAGTCCAAGGGCGGCTGGATCATATGGCGATCGACCTGGACCAGAAGCGGCTGTTCGTGGCAGCGGTTGCCAGGGGAACCCTGGAGGTTGTGGACCTGACCTCGGCCAAAGTGATCAGCAGCATCACCGGTTTGAAGGACACCCAGGATGTGCTGTTCCTGGGCGGGGATTTCAACAAGGTCTATGTCACCAGCCTCGATGGAATGCTGAGAATCTATCAGGCAGAGACATTCCGACTGGTACAGGCCATCAAGCTCGAACCGGATCCGAACCGTGTCCTGTTCGACCCGGCGACCCAGCTCATTTACTTCGGCTACGGCGGCCAGAATGCCGGATTCGACGCCTACGAGCGCGTGGGTGTGCTGCAGGCCACCCCGGGCGCCCAGTCCGATCGGCTGGTCGCAGACATGATTGCACCGACACCGCGCCCAGGTCATCTGGCGGAAATCGCGATGGATGATAGCGGCAGGTTGCTGGTGTGCGACTCCAGGGCTGACATCATCTACCAGTTCGACACCCGCAAGCGAGAGCTGATCAAGAGCTGGCCCGCGGCCGGCGACGGCGCTGGCGATATGAGTCTGGATCGGGCGCGTCATCGCCTGTTCGTCGGCACCCGGACCCCCCCGGAGATGACCGTGTACGACAGCGTCACGGGAGAGCAGATCGCCCGCCTGCCGGGACCCGCCGCGATGGATGGTGTCCACTACGACGCGGCGCTCAAACGCGTGTACATGACGGGAGGTCGCTGGTACGGGACGCCCGAACCCTCACCGGGCTGGATCTACGTCTATCAGCAGGGCGACGCGGACCACTACCAGCTCGCATCGAAGGTCAAAACCAGACCAGGCTCCGGCACGTCGCTGTTCGTGAGCGACTCCAACCGCCTGTATGTGGCGTCGCAGGAAATCGGGGATCAGGAAGCGGCTATCCTCGTATACGAGACCCAGCCCTAGGCAAAGCAGCGATCGACTCGCCATCGAGAGGCAAATCGAACCATGTCGGCACCCCAGGGCTTTTCCTTTCACACCTGCGATGTATTCACCGAGCGCCGCTTCGGGGGCAATCAGCTGGCCGTCGTGCCGGACGCCAGGGGCCTGTCCGACCAGCAGATGCAGGCGATCGCGTGCGAATTCAACTACTCCGAGACTACCTTCGTATTGCCCCCGTCGGACCCCCGCCATGCCGCGCGGGTGCGCATCTTCACGCCAGGCCGCGAGCTACCTTTTGCCGGACACCCCACGGTCGGCACCGCGTACGTGCTGGCAAGCCGCATCCCGGAGCTGGCGCGCGCCGAGCGCATCGTGCTGGAGGAAGGCGTGGGCCCGGTCACGGTCGACCTGGAACGGGATGGCGCCCAGCTCACGCGGTGCATCTTTACCGCACCGCGCCTGCCGCAGATCGGTCCGAAGCCGCCGCGCCGCGACGACCTGGCTGCGATGTTGGGACTGCCTGCCTCGCAACTGCTCGATTCGGCCGAGTTCTGGTCGTGCGGCATGGAGTTTCTAGTGATTCCCCTGACGTCGGTCGACGCTTTGCAGCGCTGCAGGCTGGATATGACGGTCTGGGCCGGGCTGCTGGGCGGTTACCAGTCCAAGCACGTCTACCCGGTCGCGCGGGCGGAGGCGGCCTGGCGCGTGCGAATGTTTGCACCGGATGCGGGCGTGCCCGAGGATCCGGCCACCGGCTCAGCGGCGGCGGCGTTTGCCGGCTGGCTGGCCGCGTACGCGCCCGAGGCGAGCAGCCGGTCGGAGGTCACCCTGTTGCAGGGGGAGGAGATCGGTCGGCCCAGCCGCATCGACCTGCAGATCGATCGTGCCGGCGACCGCGTGCTCGCGGTTCGGGTCGGCGGCGCTTCGGTGATGGTCAGCCAGGGGACTTTGCTCGTGTGATCGAAGCCACCCGCATCCTGGGCGCCAGCAGCAGACCTTTGCGCGCGCGGTGGCCGCGGTACTTGCTCATTTCCTCCCCGCCCAGGGTCACTTCGAGCGGCTTGCCGGATTTGGCCGCATTGCCCTGCACGATCAGGCCGGCTGCGCCGCACGCGGTAGCCGCGACCATCGGCTCGTCGTCGTCCAGTCCCATCAGGATCACCCCGCGTCCGCCGGCCGGCTGGGCCTTGATCTCGGCGGCCTCGAAAATCAGCAGCCGCCCCTTGCCGGAGGCGCAAGCAATCAGATTATCGTTGGTGGCATCCACGATGGTCGGCCGGATCGGCTCGCGGCCCTCGTCGACGTCGATGAACTGCTTGCCGCCGCGCTGGCGTGACAGCAGGTCGCCAAGCCGGCAGGCGAACCCGCGGCCGGCACTGGTCGCCACCAGCAGCGGCGCGTCGACGGCCGCGGCCGCATAGGCCACGAGGCGTGTTCCCCCTTCAAGGTCGATCAGCGAGGTCACCGGTGCGCCGTCGCCTCGCGCCGACGGCAGTTGCGCGACCGGGACCGAGTACACGCGCCCGTTGGAGCCGAAAGCGATCAGCTGATCGACGGTGCGACATTCGTAGGCGCCGTACAGCGCATCGCCCGGCTTGAAGCCGAACTGGCCCGCGTCGTGGCCGTGTCCGGACCGGGCCCGGGCGAATCCCATTTCTGACACGATCACCGTCACCGGCTCATCCAGCACCTTGACCTCGACCACCGCGCGCTCGGCCGCCTCGATCCGGGTCCGCCTCGCGTCGCCGAACTTGCGTGCGTCCTCCTCGAATTCCTTTCCGACCTGTTTGCGCAGCGCCGCTTCCGAATTGAGCAGTTTCTTCAGCCCCGCGCCTTCCTTGCGCAACTCGCCCAGCTCCTTCTCGATCTTCAATGCCTCCAGCCGGGCCAGTTGGCGCAGGCGCAACTCCAGGATGTCTTCCGTCTGCTTTTCGGTCAGCGAGAACTCGCGCATCAGGGCAGGTTTCGGGTCGTCGGAAGCGCGGATCACTTCGATGACCCGGTCGATCTTCAGCAGCACGATCTGCCGGCCTTCCAGCAGATGGATGCGCGCGTCGACCCGATCGAGCCGGTAGCGCGTGCGCCGGCGCACCGTTTCGATCCGGTAGTCGATCCACTCGCCCAATATGCGGACCAGCGGCTTTTGCTGCGGCCGCCCGTCGGCGCCGATCATCACCAGGTTGATCGGGACACTGCTCTCCAGGCTCGTATGGGCGAGCAGCGTTCGCGCAAACTCGTCCCGATCGATCTTCGAGGTGCGCGGCTCGAACACCAGTCGGACCGGGGCGTCTCTGCCGGACTCGTCGCGCATCGAGTCCAATACCGACAGCACGACCTGCCTGAGCTGCTGCTGGTCGGCCCCGACGGTCTTCTTGCCCGGCTTCGGCTTCGGATTGACCAGCTCCTCGATTTCCTCCTGGACACGGCGCGACGAAACTCCCGGCGGCAGCTCGTGCACGACCAACTGCCACTGGCCGCGCGCAAGCTCCTCGAAGCGATAGCCGGCGCGGGCCTTGATGCTGCCGCGCCCGCTGTCGTACACCGCGCGCAGCTCATCGGGGCTGGAGATGATCTGACCGCCGCCCGGGAAGTCCGGTCCCGGGATCTCGCGCATCACGTCGTCCAGGCTGGCCTTCGGATCGTTCAGCACCACCTGCAGCGCGCGAACGATTTCCGACAGGTTGTGCGACGGGATCTCGGTGGCCATGCCCACCGCGATCCCGGAGGCGCCGTTCAGCAGCACGAACGGCAGCCGCGCCGGCAACAAGCGCGGCTCCTGCTGGCTGCCGTCGTAATTGGGCGCGAACTCGACCGTGCCCTCTTCCAGCTCGTCCAGCAACAGCCGGGCGATCGGCGTCAGGCGAGCCTCGGTGTAGCGGTAAGCGGCCGCGTTGTCGCCGTCACGGCTGCCGAAGTTGCCCTGCCCGTCGATCAGCGGGTAGCGCAGCGAAAAATCCTGCGCCATCCGCACCAGCGCGTCGTACGCCGCCTGGTCGCCATGCGGGTGGAACTTGCCGATCACGTCGCCGACCACCCGCGCCGACTTCACGTGCTTGGAGCCGGCCGTCAGCCCCATCGCGTTCATCGTGTACAGGATCCGGCGCTGCACGGGTTTGCAGCCGTCGCACACGTCCGGCAACGCGCGCGACTTGACCACTGAAACGGCGTAATCCAGATAGGCGCGCTGAGCGAAGTGCGCCAGCGTCAGGCTGCCGCCTCCTTCATCGTCGCCGTCGTTGGATCTCAACAGCGTCAACTGTTCCGCCATCGGCTTGCCATCCGTTCGACTGTTGTGCCTGGCCCGGTTGGCCAAGCGGCGCGGATGTTACCGGAACGGGAAAACGGCCTGCTAGCGCATCAGGGACTTGTCGTGGCCTATTTCGTCGTGGTCCCTGAAAACGTTCAGGAAATCCTCGGCGCTCATCGGCCGCGCGAACAGGAACCCCTGCGCCGATTCGCAGCCCAGGTGCTGCATCCAGGTCTGCTGGGCCGGGGTTTCGATGCCTTCGGCGGTCACGCTCAGCCCCAGGCTGCGTGCCATCTCGATCACCGCCTTCACGATCGTCAACGTGCGCGCATCCCGCATACAGTCCACCGTGAAGCTGCGGTCGATCTTCAGTCGGCTGATCGGGAGCTCGCGCAGATGTGACAGGCTCGAAAAGCCCACCCCGAAATCGTCCAGCGCGATCTTCACACCGGCTTCGCGCAGGCGCACCAGGTTCTCGCGCGCGATGGCGGTGGTTTCCAGCAGGCCGGTCTCGGTGACCTCGATCTCGATATCGCTCGGCATCACGTCGGACTGCTGAAGCACGGTCAGCATCCCTTCGACGTAGCCGATCTGTTGCAACTGCTTGCCGGACACGTTGATCGCGATCGGAGGCACGTTCAACCCGATCTGGCGCCAGATCCGTATCTGCCGACAGGCTTCCTGCAGCACCCAGTCCCCGATCCCGACGATCAGGCCGCTTTCCTCGGCGATCCGTATGAACTCGCTCGGCGAGATGTCGCCCTTTTCGACATCCTTCCACCGCAGCAGCGCCTCGGCGCCGATCATCCGGCCATCGGCCAGCGAAACCAGCGGCTGGTAGAACAGGCGGAAGTCGCGCGCTTCGGACGCACGACGCAGCCGCTGCTCCAGCCGCAGGCGCAGGTCCACCCGCCGCTGGACGGCCGGGGTGAAGAACGCGTGCGTGCCCCGGCCCTCCTTCTTGGCCTGGAACATCGCGGCGTCGGCAGCGTTCAGCAGGGAATCGAGGTCCACGCCGTCCTGCGGAAAAAACGCGATGCCGACCGAAGCAGTGACCGTGATCTCCATGCCGAACACGCGCGCCGGCTGCGAGATCGCCTCCACCAGCTGGCGCGACGTCTCGACCGCCACCTCGCGGCCTGCCACGTCGACCAGCAGGACCACCAGCTCGTCACCGCCGCGACGCCCGAGAAGATTAGGCTCCCGCACGACCGCGCGCATGTGCTCCGACACCAGCGCCAGCACCTGGTCGCCGATTCGATGCCCGTATCCGTTGTTTAAAAGCCGAAAGTCGTCCAGGTCAATGTACAGCATGGCGCACACCTGGCGGTCGGCGTACGCGTTGGCCAGCATCCGCTGCGCCCGCTCGTCGAACGCCTGGCGGTTCGGCAGGCCGGTGAGCGCATCGAATGTCGCAAGCCGCTCGACCGACTCCTGTGTCGTCCGCATCTGGTCGGTGATGTCCTTGCCCACGCCCCGATAGCCGCGGAAGCGCCCGTCGGAGTCGAACACCGGATCGCCGCTGGCCACGTGGTAGACGGCCTCACCGCTCGGCTGCCACCGCCGGACGATCAGATCGCGAAACGGCTGGCGCGCTTCGAGGGCGGCCTGGTGCTCGGCCCAGGTCGCGGGCCCGATCAGCTGGCCCTCCAGCTCCCAGCGCCGCCTGCCCAGCACTTCCTCGTCGTTCAGCGTCAACTTGCCGGGATTCGTGCGCTTCAGCGAGGTAAAGCGCAGCGATTCGTCCATTTCCCAGACCCAGTCGCACGACATTTCCAGCAGCGACAACAGGCTCCGTTCGCCGTCGGTCGCGCCGATGCCGGTCACAGGCGGGCAGACCTCGGCCGCAACCGGTCGCGACGGCGCGCTCACCGTGGATTCGTCAACCGTGGACATGTCTGGCTCGGCCTGCGTCATCCGCCCTACAGTACGCCTGATGGCCGTCCCGACAATCGGCCGGATCCTTCGAAAAGCGAGGCGATTCAGACGTCGGCCTCGGCTTCGTGTCCATGCTCTTCAAGCCATGCGCGCCGTTGAGGCGCTTCGTTGCGCCCCATCAACATCGTGAACGCCTTGGCAGTATCCGGCACCGGCAAGGCGCCCAGGCCGACCGGCATCAGGCGGCGGGTGTCCGGATTCATCGTGGTTTCCCACAACTGCTCGGCCGACATCTCGCCCAGTCCCTTGAACCGCCCGATCTCCCAGGACGTCTCGCGCACGCCTTCGTCGCGCAGCTTCGCCAGGGTCGCATCGCGCTCGGCCTCGTCCAGGCAATACAGGCGGCGCGCCGGGCGCCGCCCTTGCGCCGCCACGTCGATCCGGAACAGCGGCGGCCGCGCCACGTACACGCGTCCGGTCTCGACCAGGCGCCGGAAGTGCCGGAAAAACAGTGTCAGCAGCAGAACCTGGATGTGCGCGCCGTCCACGTCGGCGTCGGCCAGGATGCAGACCTTGCCGTACCTGAGCCCGCCGAGGTCGACCGGCTCCTCGGGCGCGTGCGGATCGACCCCGATCGCAATCGCGATATCGTGCACCTCCGCGTTGGCGAACAGCCGGTCGCGCTCCACTTCCCAGGTATTCAGAACCTTGCCGCGCAGCGGAAGGATCGCCTGAAATTCCTTGTCACGGCCCATCTTGGCCGAGCCGCCGGCGGAATCGCCTTCAACCAGGAACAGCTCGTTGCGCGTCAGATCGGTCGATTCGCAGTCGGTCAGCTTGCCGGGCAGCACCGCGACGGCGGAGCCCTTGCGCTTTTGCACCTTCTGCGCTTCGCGCGCCCGCGCCTGAGCCTGTCGAATCGCCAGATCGACGATGCTGCGCCCATATTGCGGATTCTGGTTCAACCAGAATTCCAGTTGCGGGCGAACGAACGACGCGATCAGACGCACCGCGTCGCGGCTGTTCAGCCGCTCCTTGATTTGCCCCTGGAACTGGGGATCCAGCACCTTGGCCGACAGCAGGAAGCTGGTCCGTCCGAACACATCGTCCGGCAGCAGCTTGACGCCTTTCGGCATCAGCCCGTGCGCCTCGGCGAACGCGCGTACCGCGTTGAAGACGCCCTCGCGCAGGCCTGACTCGTGCGTGCCGCCGGCCGGAGTCGGAATCAGATTCACGAAGGACTCGCGCGTAACAGAGCCCTCCTCGGTCCACGCCAGCACCCAGCGCGCGCCCTCCCCGGCCGCCCAGGTCGGATCGTCTTGCGGAGCGTAACCCTCCGATTCGAATAACGGAGCGGCCGCGTCGGAGGCGAGCGACTGTTCCAGGTACTGGCTAAGGCCACCCTCGTAACACCAGTCGTGCCGCTTGCCGTCCTTTTCGAACATCAGGCTGACCCGGGCGCCCGGGAGCAGCATCGCCTTGCTGCGCAGCAGCCGCTCGAGCTCGTCCGGCGGAACCTGGATCGTGTCGAAATACTTCTTGTTCGGCCACACGGTCACCCGTGTACCGCTGGTCGGCTCGCCCGCCTTCAGAGAACGGGAGGCCAGCGGCGTCTGGACGTCGCCGTCCGCAAACGCGATCGTATGAGCCCGTCCATCGCGCCAGACCGTCACCTCGAGACGGCTCGATAGCGCGTTGGTGACCGACACGCCGACCCCATGCAGCCCGCCGGAGAACGAGTAGGCGGCGGCACCGCCCTTTTCGAACTTGCCGCCGGCGTGCAGGCGCGTGAACACCAGCTCGATGACCGGCTGGCCTTCGTCCGGATGCAGCCCCACCGGAATGCCCCGGCCGTCGTCTTCGACCGTGACCGATCCGTCCTTGTGGACCGTCACGTCGATCCGCGTGGCGGCCCCGGCCAAGACCTCATCGGACGAGTTGTCAATCACCTCCTGCACGATATGCAGCGGGCTGTCGGTGCGCGTGTACATGCCGGGGCGCTGGCGCACCGGCTCCAGCCCTTTCAGGACCCGGATCGACGCTTCGCTGTAGTCGCGGCCTTCTGGTCGCGTTCGGGACATTGGGCCGCCGTGACGAGGTGCAAGCAGGGAACGCATTTTATCCACAGAGCGTGTGGATAACACCGACCGGACCGCCTTGAAACGGCGCCAGCACGGCGCGCAGCTGCTCTGCTCGCTTGTTGAGCAACCGCTATCGCAATGCCACGACTGTAACAGTCGAGTCGGGGGGGAAAGAACCGGCGCCCTCGTATACTCCCCGCCGAAGCCGCAGGCGGACTCTGAGGGCGGCGCGGCCGGCAGGGGCGGCCTCCCGGTAGCACAATGGACAGTGCACGCGCCTCCTAAGCGTGAGATCCAGGTTCGACTCCTGGCCGGGGGACCAACGAGGATTCGCGCGGAAGGGCCGTCAGCGGCCGAGCCAGACCGTCCGGTAGTGCTTCAACTCCTCGATCGATTCGTACACGTCGGCCAGCGCCTCGTGCCGGCTCTTCTTCTCGAACGAGCGGAACACCTCCGGCTTCCAGCGCCTGGCCAGCTCCTTCAAGGTGCTGACGTCCAGGTTCCGGTAGTGGAAAAACGCCTCCAGTTGCGGCATCCAGCGCGCCATGAAGCGGCGGTCCTGGCAGATCGAATTGCCGCACATCGGCGAGCGGCCGGCCGGGACGTAGCGCGCCGCCCAGTCCAGCATCTGGCGCTCGCCCGCGGCCTCGTCCACCTGCGATTCGCGCACGCGGGCAATCAGACCCGAACGCGCGTGAGTCGAGCGGTTCCACGCATCCATCCGATCGAGCACGGAGTCGTCCTGATGGATCACGACCACCGGGCCCTCGGCCACCACGTTCAGCTGCGCGTCGGTCACCACCATCGCGACCTCGAGCACGCGATCGGACTCCGGGCTCAATCCCGACATCTCCATGTCGACCCAGATCAACCGGTTCTCGTCGACCGACGGTGCAAGGCCTGCGGCCTGCGGTTCCTGCTGTGACATAATTTCGCCTTGCGTTGCCGGGACGGGCACCCGGCCTCGGGTTGGCAGCACGGGTGCCGGCGATTCTCGCACGGCCTGCGCACCAGGCGATGACGTCCACCCTGTTTACCTGGATCTTTCTGGCACTGCTGACGCTGAATGTCGGGCTGAAATACTGGCTCGCCTCGCGCCAGATCCATCACGTGCTGCGCCGCGCCGATGCCGTCCCCGAGCAGTTCGCGCCGTACGTCAGCCTGGAAGCCCACCGCAAGGCTGCCGCCTACACGGTGGCCAAGCAGCGAATGGCGATGATCGAGACGGCCTGTAGTGCCATCGTCCTGTTGCTGCTGACGCTGTGCGGGGGACTGCAGGCATTGAGCGATCTGCTCGGCGCCTGGCTCGGCTACGGGATGGCGTTCCAGCTGGCCGTGGCCTCCTCAGTCGTGCTGATCGTGACCCTTGTGGACTTGCCGATCGAGTGGTATCGACAGTTCCGGGTGGAGCAGCAATTCGGATTCAACCGGATGACCCCGGGGCTGTTCGTGGCCGACACGGCCAAATCGATCGGTCTGTCGGCCGCAATCGGGCTTCCGTTGCTGGCGCTGGTGCTGACGTTGATGCGATTCGCAGGCTCTTACTGGTGGGTCTATGCCTGGCTGATCTGGTGCGGCTTCACGCTGCTGCTCACGGTCCTTTTTCCGATCTGGATCGCGCCCCTTTTCAATCGGTTCACTCCGCTGTCCGATTCGGAGCTGCTGCGGCGTATCCAGGCGTTGCTGGGACGCGCCGGCTTTCAGGCGAGCGGGGTCTACACGATGGACGGATCGCGCCGCTCCAGCCACGGCAACGCCTACTTCACGGGTCTGGGCGCGGCCAAGCGGATCGTGTTCTTCGACACGCTGCTGCAACGGCTGCAGCCGACCGAAATCGAGGCGGTGCTGGCGCACGAGCTGGGACACTTTCGGCTGCGACATGTCCGCAAGCGTCTGCTGCTGGGCTTCGTGGCCAGCGGCCTGCTGCTGGCGGCGCTGAGCTGGCTGATGCAGCGCGCCTGGTTCTACCAGGGACTGGGGGTGGAGCCGCTGCTGCAGGCGCGCAACGACGGGCTGGCTCTGGTGCTGTTCTTCCTGGTGGTGCCGGTGTTCACGTTCCTGTTCGCGCCCGTCTCGAGCCTGCTGTCGCGCCGACAGGAATTCGAGGCCGACGCGTTTGCGGCGCGCTACGCGTCGCCGCGGGCGCTGATCGACGCCCTGATCAAGCTGTACAAGGACAACGCGACCACGCTGACGCCGGATCCGGTTCATTCGACTTTCTACAACTCCCACCCGCCTGCGTCGATCCGCATCGAGCGACTGCTCAAGCTGGGATCGCCCGCGGCGGCGGCCTGAACGTGTCGTTCAGAGCGGGCGCAACCGCATGAAGCGGATCCTGCGCTGCGACCATCCGTTGCAGGCCGAGCACTACGCCAACGTGCTGCGCGCGGGCGGGTTCGCCTGCGAAGTGCGGCGCGCCGCTTTGTACGGCGCGGTGGGCGATATCCCGTGGCACGAATGCTCTCCGGAGATCTGGCTGTGCAACGATCTGGACGAAACGATGGCCCGTCGCCTGCTCGAGGAACTGTCCAGCGCCAGCGTCGGCGAACCGTGGCGCTGCGCCCGCTGCGGCGAGCAGCTCGAGCCGCAATTTGCCGCCTGCTGGCAATGCGGCCAGCCCCGTTGACAGTCGATTTTCAGATGAACGTGGCGGCCGTCAGCAGCAACAGCAGAATCATCCACAGCACCAGAGCGCGCCAGACCAGCCCGACCGCCGAGCGCATCGCGCGCGGGTCCGGTTCGCTCAGCCCGGCCCCTTCCTGCCCGGCCTCGTCGAACAGCGGTGCAGATTCGCTCTCGGTCAGCACGCGAAATCCGAGGGCCCCGCCGGCCGCGCCCAGAATCAGCGTGCGCGAGGCCAGGGGCTGGGAGCGGGCCGCGGCCGCCATCCGCCGCCAGCAGTAAACGGCGCCCTCGAAATCGCCGACGATCGCGAAGCCCAGCGCGGTCAGGCGGGCTGGAATCCAGTCGATCAGGCGAAACGCGGCCGATGCAAACTGTCCGAACCGGTCGGCAGGCAACGCTGCGCTGCCGATGGCCGGGCGGGGATTCCAGCGGCGGTTGACGAATTCGGCCATCCGGTACATCACCGCTCCGGTCGGACCCGGCAGCAGCACGAACCAGAACAGCACGCCGAACACGTGGCGGTGCGCCTCCAGCAAGCCGATGTCGATCGCCTGGCGGGCGATCTCCCCTGGGCTCAGATCACCGGCGCGAAATCCCGGCTCGGTGCGCCGCTTCAGCTCGATCAGCAACTGGCGCGCGGTGTTCACGTCGCCGCCTTCCAGCGCCGCCTGGATCCGGGTGAGCGGATGGCTGAACTGCCGGAACCCGAACGCGAAATACAACACCACCACGTCCAGCACCAGCGCGGCGATCCAGTGCACCGAGCGTGCCGCGTAATAGGCGGCGCCGGTCAGCGCCACGACGCCGCCGACCAGAGCGATCCACGCATAGGCGCCGTGCCGTGGCCGCCCCGCGTTCAAGTGGCGCACGGTCGAATCGGACAGTGCCGCGGCGAGCACGTAAACCGGATTGTTCGCCGGCAGGGCGAACGCCTGCTCGAGAACCAGGGTCGCCAGTAGCGCCAGCCAGCCCATTGGAATCTACCCTCGCAAAAATCCGTACAGATTGCGCACGATCGCGGCTGTCACGCCCCAGATCATCCGTTCGCGCCGCCCGTCGTCGTACGGAATCGTGTAAACGAATCGCCTGGCGTCGCCCGTCGTGACCAGGCGACGCTGGTGATTGCGCGGGTTCATCAGGAATGCAAAGGGCACTTCGAACGCATCCTCGACTTCGCCGGCGTCGAGCCGCAATTCGATCGGGGCAGCGATCATTCCGACCACCGGAGTCACCTCGAACCGGGTCACCGTCAGGTAGATCGGAAGAGTCCCGAATATTTCGATCCGATCGATCGGCAGCCCGGTTTCCTCGCCCGATTCGCGCAGCGCGGCGTCGACCGCTCCGCGGTCGGAAGGCTCGATGCGTCCGCCGGGAAAGCTGATCTGTCCCGCGTGGTCCTGCAAATGCCGGGCCCTGTGGGTCAACAACACGTTGAGCTGATCGTCGCGCCGAACCAGCGGCACCAGCACCGCGGCCGGCCTTGGTGCCTCCGCCCCCTGCGACGGCGGCGCGGCGTCGGACCTGAGCTCCGGCGTCCAGGGCCCCGCTTGCAGGAAGCGCTGTCGGATCCCGGCCGGCGTCAATCGCCCGGGCGCCAGTGCCTCGCCACGCACGCGATCGTCGTCGAAACTGCGATCGAGCGGCAACTGCCGCGGATCGATGGCCATCGGCCGGGCGGCGCCAGCGCCTGCGCCGTCGCCAATCAGCTTTCGGCCTTGCCTTCCAGCTTCTCGCGAATCCGCGCCGATTTTCCGGAGCGCTGGCGCAGGTAGTACAGCTTGGCGCGCCGCACATCGCCCCGGCGCTTGACTTCGATCGAGGCCACCGCCGGTGAATACAGCTGGAAGGTGCGCTCGACGCCCTCGCCGCTGGAGATCTTGCGTACGAGGAACGAGGAATTCAGGCCCCGGTTGCGCCGCGCGATCACCACGCCTTCGTACGCCTGGACACGTTTGCGCGTGCCTTCGACCACGTTCACGTTGACCACGACCGTGTCGCCGGGGCCGAAATCCGGAATCGCCCTGCTGGCGCTAAGCCGAGCAACTTCCTCCTGCTCGATCTGCTGGATCAAATTCATTTCCACTCTCCATCAAGCTTCATCAGACCGGCGCCTTCTGCTGCAAAAGGTCCGGACGCAAGCTGCGTGTTCGTTGCAACGACTGGTCGCGCCGCCACCGCTCGATGCGAGCGTGATCCCCGCACAGCAACACCGGCGGGACCGGGCGCCCGCGCCACGATTCCGGCCTGGTGTACTGAGGCCCGTCCAGCTGTCCGTCGGCGAACGATTCCTCGCGCACCGACTCCTCTTTCAGGGCACCGGGCAGCTGCCGCACCACCGCGTCGATCAGGCCCATCGCGGCGATCTCGCCGCCCGACAGCACGAAGTCGCCGATCGAAATCTCCTCATCGACCATCTCGTCGACGAAGCGCTGGTCGATGCCCTCGTAGCGACCACACACCAGGATCAGGCCGCGGCCGCCCGCCCCTTCGGCGGCGAACTGCCGGACCCGCGCATCGGTCAGCGGCCGGCCGCCGGCCGACAGGCAGACGACCCATGGCGCCGGAACCGGTGTTGGCTGACGCTGTTGCGGCTCCGCGCCGGCGTCGGTGCGCGCGGCTTCCAACGCACGCGCCAGCGGTTCGGCCATCAGCACCATGCCAGGGCCCCCGCCGAACGGGCGATCGTCCACCGTGCGATGAACGTCCTGCGTGAAGTCCCGCGGGTTCCAGGTCCGAAGGCGCCACAGTCCACGCTCGTGCGCGCGCCGCGTCACGCCATACTGCGACAGCGCATCGAACATCTGCGGAAACAGGGTTATCGCATCGAAGCGCATCGCCGCATTGTCCAAAAACTCATGCCAGCCATTCCGGATCCCAGTTCACACGGATCGTGCCCGCGTCCAGATCGATGCCATCGATGAAGTCGCCGACCACCGGCACCAGGATCTGGGCGCCTTGTGAAGCCGGCTCGATCTCGAGCAGGTCATGGGCCGCGCTGGTCCTGAGTCCTTTTACCACTCCCAGGTTCCGGTCGGATCGGTTGATGACCTGTAGACCGATCAGATCGACCCAGTAGTATTCCTGCCCTTGCAACGGCGGAAAATCGCGCCGCGCCACTGCAACCGACGCGCCTTTCAACGCGTCCGCGGCTTCGGGCGTGTCGCAGCCGTCCCATTTGGCCACCAGCCCCGATCCCTGCCGCCGCAATGCGCTGACCTGCACTTCGCGCGCCCCACCGGGTCCGAGAAGCCACCAGCGCCGCGTCGACTGGAGAACCTCGGCCAGCGGCGTATGCGGCGCAATCCTGACCCACCCGCGTATGCCGTACGCGCCGCGCAAGCGGCCCAACTCGACCAGCCGCTCGGATGCGGTCGATTCCCTGGCCGCGCTGATTGCCTGCTCGCGTCCTAAGTCCGTTGCTCCGATCCCTCCGCGGCGGTGTCGGCCGCAGGCGCCTGCACGGCATCGCCCGAGGCCGTGGCGCCAAACGTCTTCACCAGTCGCTTGACCGTGGGACTGACCTGCGCTCCAACGCTGCGCCAATGGGCCAGGCGATCCGTCGCGATCCGGAATTTCGTTTCGGTTTGCGTGGCCTTCGGATTGTAAAAGCCCACCCGCTCGACAAAACGGCCGTCGCGCGCGTTACGCGAATCCGTCGCCACAATCGTGAAAAACGGGCGCTTCTTGGCACCGCCCCGCGCCAGCCGGATCACTACCATCTCGAATCCAGTTCCTCTGCCGCCCCGATGTCGGGGAACCCGCAATTGTATTAAGCCGCCTGCTTCAGGGCAAGCGACGGGCCTGAACAACAGGCCGCGTCGGTGTTTCCTACTTTCGCCGGATACTGTATATTTCTACAGTATATGGCCAATCCAATCCGCGATCCTGAGCAGCTGCATCACGTCGTGTGGAAAGGACGTGCCGCGGTTTCCAATCGTGAATCCCGCTTCAACCGGATTCAGCACGAACCCGACGAGGTCGCGGCCGAAGCCGATCCACTCGAACCGTGCGCAGCACCGGCCACCGAAGTGCGGATCGAAGTCGCGCGATCGATCATATCGAGCAACCGCTCGCCGGACGTGCCGTTCGACCGGTCCATCAACCCGTACCGGGGTTGCGAGCACGGCTGCGTGTATTGCTACGCGCGGCCCAGCCACACCTACCTCGGGCTGTCGGCAGGTCTGGACTTCGAAACCAAGATCTTCGCCAAGACCAATGCCGCCGAGCTGCTGCGCAAGGAGCTGAGCCGCGCCGGCCCGGATCGATCGCTGATCGCGCTGGGCGCCAATACGGACCCGTATCAGCCGACGGAACGGCGCCTTCAGATCACCCGGTCGGTGCTGGAGGTGCTGAGCGAATTCGACCATCCGATCGGGATCACGACCAAGTCGAGCCTGGTGACACGCGACATCGACATCCTGGCTCCGATGGCCGCCAAGGGACTGGTGAAGGTCCTCATTTCCGTTGGAACGCTCGATGCGGACATCGCGCGCACGATGGAGCCTCGCGCCAATTCGCCGGCGCGCCGGATCCAGGCCGTCGAGCAACTTGCCGCCGCCGGCATCCCGACCGGGGTCATCGTGGCCCCGATCGTGCCGGCGCTGACCGACCCGGACCTGGAGCGCGTGCTGGAAGCTGCTGCGGGGGCGGGCGCGCGCTACGCGAGCTACGTCGTACTGCGGTTGCCGCTGGAAGTGTCCGATCTTTTCACCGAGTGGCTCGAGACGCACCATCCGCTTCGCGCGCGCCACGTGATGAGCCTGATTCGCCAGATGCGCGGCGGTCGCAACAACGATTCGACGTTCGGCATGCGGATGCGAGGCAACGGGCCGATCGCCGACCTGATCGAGCGGCGCTTCAAGATCGCGTGCAAACGGCTCGGGCTGAATGCCGATCGGGTCGACGAGCGCATGCAAGCGACACCGGCGCCACAACCAGAGCCTGCGGCTGCGCCTGGCGGCGCACAGATGAAACTGTTCGAGTGATCGCCTGGAGCGCAAAGGCAATCTGCCGCGGTAGCCCTTAACCTGAGCGCTTGGGTTTTGCTATAAAGTTTGCGAGAGGACGCCGGCGGACGTCGAGGTCCTCGCGCTATGGCGAGATGTTCGCACCCTCAGTCCATCAAAATCCCGTCAGAGCTCGGAAAGGTACCGACATGATCGACGTTGGAGTGGTACTCAAGCGCTTCGAGACACCGGACGAAATGCGCCATTTCGAGCATGGTACGTTCGAGATTGTGCGCATCGGGGGAATCACGATTGGCCGCGCGACCTATCAGCCCGGGTGGAAGTGGTCGAAGCACGTGGGGCCCGAATTGGGTCTTTCGCGCTGCTCCGTGGAGCACGTCGGCCTCGTTCTGACGGGAGTCGCGACCGCGGCGTTTGATGATGGCACCATTGTTGAGCTGCGCGCGGGTGAGCTCTTCTACATACCACCGGTGCCCCATGACAGCTGGGTCGTCGGTGATGAGCCCTACGTGTCACTGCATTTTGTGGGAGGCGAGAAGTACGCCAAGTAGCGCCTAACGGTCGCCCGGAGGGCACGCGAGTATTACTCCGTGCCCCGGTCGGATCCGCCACGCGAGAAGGTGAACGCCATGCTGAAGATCGTTGAACAGTCGGTCCAGCTCCCGGCCGCCGCCGACGCGCTCTATCAGATGTACCTTGACCCGCAGCAGCACGCGGCTATCACGGGAAGTCCCGTCGTTCGTATCGCGCCGGAGGTCGGGGCGGAGTTCTGGGCCTTCGACGGCAGGATCCATGGCCGCATTCTCGCTCTCACCGCCGGCCGGCAGATCGTGCAGAGCTGGCGCAGTTTCGAATGGCGGCCGCAGGACCTGGACGGAATGCTGGTTCTCGTGTTCTCGCCGGCCCCGGACGGCGGCCGCATCGAGTCGGCGCTGGTCAACGCGCCCGACCATCTCTTCGAAAAGCTCGCCGCCAACTGGCCGATGCGATATTGGGACCCCTGGCGGGCGTATCTGACGCGGTAAGGCCGACCTCACGGTTCGCGCGGTCCAAGCCGGATCCTTGCCATATCCGACGAAACGCTGTCGGCGTCACGTCCGAGTCATGGCGCGACCTTAGCTTGTGCGCCGTCCCGCAGCCAGGCAACCCGGAAGGCCGATCCGTTGTTCCGCGCGACATCGCTCGTTCGATGGCTATGTGCAGGCGCCACGCTCGGCTGGTTGACCGCCCCGAGCCAGGCGCAGCAACCTGCGTCGTCGGCCGGGTCGCGGCTGGACACGGTCGAAGTGACCTCGACCCGGTTCGGCGCGCAGGCACAGGAGTCGCCCGATTCGATCACAGTCGTCTCCGGCGAGGATCTGCGCGCGCGTGGGGCAACCGACCTTCGCTCGGCTCTGGCGCTGGTAGGGGGCGTCAGCGTGTATCCGGGCGGCGATCTCGGGCCGGCCAGCGCGACGCCGTCCGTGCTGGGCCGCAGCGAAGCGGACGACTTTCTGCTGCTGGTCGACGGCGTTCCGGTCGGCGGCGCGTTCATCCCCGCATTCGCCACGCTGGACCTGCACAACGTCGAGCGGATCGAGGTGCTGCGGGCAAGTGCCCCGGTCTTCTACGGAACGACCGCATTTGCCGGGACGATCCACGTGATCCACTATGCGGCCGGCAAAGCCGAACGCGATGCGCATCTGTCGGCGGGAAGCTATGGGTCGGCTTCGGCCGATGTTGCAACCGTCATCAGCCGGAGCAGGATACTGCAGTCGCTGAGCGCAGATGCCGATCGCACCCGGATCGCAGGCAACGGAGTCGGCAGCGACCGGCTGCACGCCTTCTACCGGCTCGCGGCCGAAACCGCTGTGGGCCTGGCCCACCTGGACGCGGACGCGGCGGGCCAGTGGCAAAAGCCGCTGAGCCCGGTGCCGGTCGATGCAAACGGCCTGCCCGCTTCGACGCTGCCACCGGATTTCAATCAGAACCCATCGGACGGGCGACTTGATTCCATCGTTGCCCGTTTCGTTGCGGGGCTCGACGGCCACACGGGCGGTACCCGGTGGGGTTCCACGCTGTCGTGGACGCGGACACGGACCCATGCGATCGAGGGCTTCTTCGACAATTTTCCGGCCACGGATGCCGTCGGATTCCGGCAGCGCCGACAGGTCAACGAGCTGTTCGTCGACCTTCACGGCACCCGGACACTGTGGCCTGCGGTGGACGCAACGGTCGGCCTGAACGAGCTGCTCGGCCGGGCCCAGCAAGACAGCACCACCTTCGACTACACGATCCCAACCGATGGCAGCGCGGCGCCCGCGGGCGCTTCGTTGCCTGGAACCGGGGGTGCCGCGCTGCTCGCACACCGCAGCCTGTTCGGCGTCTACCTGCAGGCGCGCTGGAAACCGGTTGCCGAAGTCAGTGTGCTCACTGGCCTGCGCTACAACGTCACGCGCGAGCATGTTCAAGGATCCGAGGGCGACACCGCATCGGACCAGTCCGATCATGCGGATCGACTTTCCGGGTCGATCGGAACGAGCTGGCGGCTTTGGCATGACGAAAGCGGTGACCTGGACGACGTGCTGATCCACGCAGGCTTCAGCAACACCTTTCAGCTGGCGCAGATCGACTTCGGGCCGACCGCGGGGTTTACACCGCTGCTGAAGCCCGAGACCCAGCGCGGCTTTACCGCCGGGATCAAGGCGGATGGCCTGGATGGACGCTTCGATGTTGACCTGGCCGCCTTTTTCACGGACTTCGACAACCAGGCGCTGAACGGTTCGGTCGGTGGCTTGCCCGCACTGGTGGCGGCCGGACACACCCGTTACCGGGGATTCGAGCTGGAGTCGTCGTTCGTGCTGGCGCCGTCGCTGCGCCTGGCCGCCACCCTGAGCGTGGACGATGCCTTCTACCGGGACTTCAACGACGCCAACAGCGGTCAGCTGGCGGGCAACCGGCTTGCGCTTACACCGCGCTGGCGCGGTGCCCTGGGTGTTACCTATGCTCCCTCGGAAGGGCCTCAGATAGCCGCCAACGTCAACGGCGAGGGGTCGAGGTTCCTCGACAACACGAACCAGCACGAGGTCGGTGCCTATGGCACCGTCGACGCGATGATGGGGTACCGCTGGAGCCGCCTGCGTGTTGCCGTGAAGGGCACCAACCTGACTGACCGGCGCGAACCCGTGCTCGCCAGCGAGCTCGGCGATGGCCAGTTGTACCTGCTGCAGCGTCGGCACGTCGACCTGATCGTAGCCTGGCCGCTCTAGCCAGACGCTGTCCGATCGGCTCATCGAGCCGTCATGAATAGTCCATCTGAGATTGCTAGCGTCGACTGAAACAAGTCTCGCCGACTGCCCTCAGGGCGAAGGACAATCCCGTGAATGCAATCTCGCGCTTGAAACTTGCGCTGCTCGCTTCAGGAATGCTGGCAGGCGCTGGTGCTGCCGCAGCCGCCCCGAACGAACCGGTTGCAATCCCGACCGGTCAGACCATCACCCCGACCGCCGCCCCGGGCTCGGTCTTCCAGGAACTCAATCCCGGTCTGGCGAGCTTGCCCGCCTTCACCGCGGGCCAGGCGGTGACCAGCACCGTCAGCCCGGACGCCAGCACCTTGCTGGTGCTGACGAGCGGCTACAACCTGAATGTCGATGCCAACGGCAGTACCGTCGCGGCCCAGTCCAACGAGTATGTGTTCGTGTTCGACATTTCGACCGGCGCGCCGGTCCAGACCCAGGTCTTGACGGTGCCGAACACTTACGTCGGCCTGGCCTTCGCACCCGCGGGCGATGCCTTTTACGTGAGCGGCGGCGTCGACGACAACGTACACGCGTTCAAGCGGTCGGCCGGCGCCTGGTCCGAATCCGGCGCTCCGATCGCGCTCCACAATGGCCCAGGGAACGGGATCACCAAGGGAATCCCCGCCCTGGGTATCGGCCCCTTCGTGGGCGCGGAAGCCGCTGGCGTCGCGGTGAGCGCCGATGGCAAAACCGTAGCCGTTGCCAATTACGAGAACGATTCGATCAGCCTGGTCGACGTGGCGGGCGCCAGCGTCACGTCCCTGGACCTGCGCCCGGGCAAGTCCGACCCGAGCAAGGCCGGCGTGCCGGGCGGCGAGTTTCCCTATTGGGTCGCATTCAAGGGCAGCCAGACTCTGTACGTTTCCAGCCTGCGCGATCGTGAAATCGTCGTGGTCACGCTCGCCGGCGGCACGCCGAAGGTGTCCTCACGGATCGCGCTGAAGGGCAATCCGACCAAGATGATCCTGAACAAGGCGCAGACCCGATTGCTGGTCGCCTCGGACAACAGCGACTCGGTCGACATCGTCGACACTGCAACCCGGCAACTGGTCGGCAGCATCGACACCACGTCGCCGGGAGACGCTCCGCGCGTTCGCCGCGGCAGCAGCCCCAACAGCCTGGCCCTATCGCCGGACGAGGAGACGCTCTATGTGACGAACGCGGGCACCAACTCGGTCGCGGTGATCGAGCTGAACGGCGGGCAGACCGGCGGCGAAGTCACAGGCCTGATCCCGACCGGCTGGTATCCGAACTCGGTCAGCGTGAGCGCCGATGGCAGGATGTTGTACGTCGTCAATGGCAAGAGCAATGCCGGGCCCTCTCCGGAACAGTGCACCAACGTACTGGCAGGCCCCTTGCAGGCCGCGGGTTGCCCGGCGTCGCTGCAGAACGGCTCGTCCAACCAGTACGTGTTGCAGTCGACCAAAGCCGGCCTGCTGACGCTGCCGGTGCCGCATGGGCACTCGCTGGCCCGTTTGACCGGGACGGTGGCCGACAACAACGGCTTTGAGCTGGAGTTGAGCCAGAACGAAGAAGCAATCCTGCGTGGCCTGCGGGAGCGCATCAAGCATGTGATCTATATCGTCAAGGAAAACCGGACCTACGACCAGGTGCTGGGGGACCTGTCCAAGGGCAACGGGGACCCGTCGATCACTCAGTTCCCGCTGGCGATCACGCCCAATTTCCATGCGATCGCCTCGAACTTCGTGCTGCTCGACAACTTCTACTGCAGCGGCGAGGTCAGCATGGACGGCTGGCAGTGGAGCACGGCCGCGCGCTCGATCGACGCCAATGACAAGTCCACGCCGGTCAATTACGCCGGGCGCGGACTGTCCTACGACAGCGAGGGCACCTCGCGGGACATCAATGTCGCGTTTCCGAACAACGCCGCGCGGTCGGTTGCGCTGTCGGGTGGCGCCGCGATTCCGGGCGAACCGCCGCTGCCGCTCGCGATACTCGGCTTTACCGGCGCACCCTTGTCCTCGCTGGCCGATCCGGATGCACTGCCAGGCACCGCCAACGAGGTCGGCATGGATGGCCCCGCGGGTGAACCCGGCGCGGGCTATATCTGGAACGCCGCGCTGCGTGCCGGCAAGAGCCTGCGCAACTACGGATTTTTCCTCGACCTGACGCTCGAGAGCGTGCCGGGCGTGATCGGCGGGATCGGACCGATCCGCGACCCGTTTAGCGCCAAAGTTGCGGTGGCGGTCGCCACTCACCCGGACCTGATCGCCGTGACCGATCCCTACTTCCGCGGCTTCGACAATGTCCTGCCCGATTTCTACCGGGTTCAGGAGTGGTCGCGCGAATTCGATCAGTTCGTGGCGGGCAACAACCTTCCACAGCTGGAGCTCGTTCGCGTGATGCATGACCACATGGGCAACTTCGACACGGCGATCGACGGCGTCAACACGCCGGAGACCCAGCAGGCCGACAACGACTATGCAGTCGGCCTGATCGTGCAGAAGGTAGCCAACAGCCGGTACGCGGCCGACACCCTGATCTTCGTGCTGGAAGACGATTCGCAGGATGGTCCGGACCACGTCGACGCACATCGCAGCACCGGCTACATCGTGGGACCCTACGTCAAGCAGGCAGTGACGGTGTCGACGCGTTACAGCACCGTCAACATGATCCGTACCATCGAGGACGTGCTGGGACTGCAGCACCTGAACCTGCACGATGCCGGCGTCAAGCCGATGACCGACGCATTCGACCTGTCCCAGTCGACCTGGACCTACAAGGCGACGCCGTCGAGCTACCTGTACGGCACCGGCCTGGCCCCGCTGCTGCCGGCCCCGTCCGCTGCGCTCACGGTGCCCACGCCGACTCACACGGCCGCATGGTGGGCCAAGCAGACCGAGGGCATGGACTTCAGCGCTGCCGACCGCATCGACGCGGATGCTTTCAACCGCATTCTGTGGCGAGGCTTGAAGGGCGATCAACCCTACCCGGCAGCGCCGCGCAAGGTCTCAGTGGCCGACTGAGCGCCGGCGGCGGGTCGCGGAAGGATCATCGCGTTCCTTCCAAAGACACGAAACAATCCCTGGTGTGGTCGTTTACAACGCCGACCGCCTGCAGGTACGCATAGATGATCGTCGTGCCGACGAAGCTGAAGCCACGCTTCTTCAGATCCTTCGAGATCCGGTCGCTCAACGGCGTGTGCGCCGGGACGTCACCGCGGGCGCGCGGACGGTTGACGATCGGGCGTCCGTCAACGAACGACCATAAATAGCGATCGAAGCTGCCCGACTCCCGCTGCACTTCGACAAACGCGGCCGCGTTCCTGATCGCGGACTCGATTTTCAGGCGATTGCGGACGATCCCGGCGTCAAGCATCAGCGCCTCTACGCGGCGTGCGTTAAATCGCGCCACCTTGTGGGGGTCGAAGTCCGCGAAGGCCCGCCGATAGTTGGCGCGCTTGTGAAGGATCGTCGACCACGACAGTCCGGCCTGCGCGCCCTCGAGAACGAGCATTTCGAACAGATGACGGTCGTCGTGGGCCGGCCGACCCCACTCCTCGTCGTGATAGCGGACGTAGTCCGCATCGAGGTCTCGGGCCCACCAGCAGCGTTTCTTTTCGGACGCCATCGATGGCAATCGTACTTCAGCTACCTGGCCCGGACGCCGGGTCTGCTTTGACACATGCACCCGAATCGATTGGAATAGCGAGGTGATAGAAACATCGCGTCTGATCCTCCGCCCCCATGCTCTCCAGGATTTCGAGCCCTGGCATGCGATGTTTTCCGATGAGGAGCTGTTCCGGTTCATTGGAGCGCCCAGCGTGTCGCGGGAGGATGCCTGGAACCGACTGCTTCGCTACGCAGGTCATTGGTCGCTTCTCGGCTTCGGCCTGTTCGCGGTTTTTGAAAAGGCGAGCGGCCAGTTTATTGGCGAAGTGGGTCATGCGGATTTTCACCGTGGACTGGGAGAGCGTTTTGACGGCTTTCCGGAGGCGGCCTGGATTCTGGTACGGTCTGCGCATGGACAGGGCTTCGCGTCGGAAGCTGTCCTGGCAGCACACAAATGGATCGATCAGCGTTGCGCTCCTTCACGCACGGTCTGCATCATCAACCCTGATAATTTACCGTCGCTCCGGCTGGCCGAAACGCTCGGGTACGAGGTCTTTGACAACTCCACGTATAAGGGAAAGGTCTGCGTGTTGTTGGAGCGCGTTGCGTCCTAGCGCGGTGGCCCTCTCCCCCTCCCCTCTCCCGCTGCGCGGGCGA
>DATBCD010000043.1:0-41298 GCA_036270655.1 Burkholderiaceae bacterium | reverse complement strand
GGCCGCGTAGACGACGCCGACGCCAGCTACAACCGGCAGCGACCGCAGCAACACCGGCCCGTGCGCCAATCCGAGCCGCCAGATTCCGCCCGCCAGAAGGGCCGCACCCAGGAACTCCAGGATGAAGTCGTTGGCCTCGCGCACCGCATGCGGGTCGTCCGTGGCGACCCGCAGGCCGACCGACCGGCCAGTGCGCAGACGCCTCAGATCGTCACTGCCGGTGCGGCAGACCGCCTGCACGCTGCGGCCGCTCGCATCGGTGTACTGGTACACGGGAGCCAACATGCCGCCCCGCCCTACCGCCTGCACCCCGACCAGGGTCGCCGTGACTGGCTTCGTTCGCAGCCGCCACTGGAGGCGGTTGATCAGCAGGACCAGGCCGGCGCTGGCCAGCAACAAGGCGTGGACCGGGGACATGCCCGCCGTTGTACCTTCCGGGGACAGGCGACGATCGGCTCATAAAGGGCGAGGATCGTGCTCAACTTGATTGTCCCGCGGGCGCGGCCGCTGCCAGATACTCCTCGAGCCAGGCGCTGCGACGGCCCGAGTCGGTCCACAGGATCGGAAAAAAGCTTTCGTCCATCGTGTCGTCGCCGACGCGGTGGTAGCGGCTGTAGATGTAGCTCACCTCGGTCGGATGAAATCGCGCTTCCGACGCCAGGCAATGCGTCACGAGCGAACGGCGCGGCTGCCCCGAGCGGTTGGCATCCGAGCCGTGCCACGTTCCGCCGGCGTGGAACACACAGCCGCCGGCCGAGACCTCGACCGGAACCAGGTCGAGCGTGGCGCCCACCGATCGCGCCGCGACCTCGAGCGCCTCGCGGTAGTTGTCGGGCGCATGGAACTGGCGGATCTTCGGAAACAAGCCCCAGCGATGCGAGCCGCGCGCGTACTCGATGGTGCCGCCGGCGGCGGTGGTGTCGTCCAGCGCCATCCAGCAGGTGGTGAAACCCATCGGGACGACCCAATGGCAGTAGCTGTCGTCCTGATGAAAGCCGAGGGCCTTGGCGCCGGGCGGTTTCCAGAGCACGTTGTCCTGGCCGATGCGGGCGCCCGACCAGCCGGCCAGCGTCGCGCAGGCGCGGCCGATCTGTTCCTTGAGCACGATGCGGGCGATGGTGCGGTCCGACTTCCAGCCATTGCAGATCTGCCGGGTCCGATCGGCCGGATCGCGCCCCTCGCACCAGTTCCACTCGTCCGGGTAAAGCCCGGTCTCGAATTCGCCGCGAAACAGCGCCTCGAAGCGCGAGCGTGCCCGCTCAACCTCCTGCGCGCTCAAGAAGCGCTCGAGGATCAGAAAGCCGTCCTTCCGGAATTGCTCGATCTGGGCCGGGCTGATCGTTTGCATCGTCAATGGCTAGCCGCGTCTTGCGACGGCGCCAGATTGCACGCGGCCCAGGCTTCGAACAAGCGAAGCGATCGAATCGCACGCATGCGCTGCGCTCATGCCGGCCTTTGAACGGGGCGGGGCAACGGGTGCGCGAGCAGGTTGCGCACCGGCTCATCGGACGGCTGCAACTGGCCACCGAGCTCGCGCTGCGCCATTTCGAGCAGCGCCCGCTCGTGCTCGACCATGCTCTGACCGATCGGGCGCAGCGGCGGCGGCAGAATGGCGGTCAGCTCGCGGTAGCGCGGCAGCCAGGTCTGACCGATCGACTCGGCCAGCGCACGCATGTTTGCGTTCCAGTCCGCGCCTTCCAGCGCGCGCCCGAAACGCTCCCCGTCCGGCCGCATGCGCGGATCTTCCTGCAGCGGCAGACCCTGGGCGGCCAGAACGGGCCGCAAGCGGGCCTTGGTCTCGGTCTCAAGCTGCAGCATCAGGCCGAGCTTGTAGCGCTCGTCGTGGTCGCGGGCCGACCGCAGCATCGCGTCGAACATCGCCTCGCCCAGGATCTCGCCCTGGTAGAACTCCTGCAGCGCGGCCAGGTGCGGCGCCAGGGCGGACGGGTCCATGACCGGTCAGCTCCACTCCTGGCAGATCGGCGGCAGGCCCTGGGCCGACTGGACGAGCCCATCGTCGAGCTCGTAGTAGTCGCCCTTGTCCGCGGTGTAGATGTGCTGCACCAGCTTCAAGCCGGTGGCGCCGTCGATGCTGCCCGCCGCGATCGCCACATAGTCGCGCCCGGTGCCATGCCAGAACAGCGTCGAGCCGCACTCGGCGCAGAAGGCGCGCCGCGCGGTGGCCGACGCCGAATACCACTTCAACGTGCTGGCGCGCGTGATCGTCAGATCGCCTTCCCGCGCCGCGGTCGCAGCCAGGAAATGCCCGGTCATCCGGCGGCACTGCGTGCAATGGCAGGCGATCACGGGGCGCAGCGAGCCGCGCACCTCGTAGCGGACCGCCCCGCACAGGCAGCCTCCCGTTGCACGCAGCGGCGCCGCGGCGCTCACTCGTCGCCGCCCGGCCTGGCCCCGATCAACTGGCGGCGCGCGAACTGCAGGTGCCTGGTGATGATCGCAACCGCCGACTCGACATCGCGCGACCGGATCGCCTCGTAAAGGGCCTCGTGCTGCTGGTTGTACTCGGCGATCCGCTCCGGCGTCAGCACCTTGTCTTTCATCTCGGTCCACTGGCCATGGGTGCGGACGGCATTGATCTGCCGGTATACCCACACCATCAGCGGATTGCGGGTCGCCTCCGAAATCAACCCGTGGAACTCCCGGTCCCAGAGCGTGAAGCTCTCGCTGTCGACACTTGACCGCTCCATCCGCGCGATCGCGTTCGCCAGGCGCTCGATGTCGCGGCCCGTCGCGTTCAGCACCGCGAGCTGCACCATGTTCGGCTCGATGCCGAGGCGCACATCGATCAGCTCGAGCGGGCTGGTGAGCTCGGCGACGTCTTCGGCGTCCCCCGGGTTGTCGTAGCTGACGAACGTGCCGGCGCCGAGGCGACGCGTGACCAACCGCTCGGTCTCGAGGCGGATCAGCGCGGAACGGATGGTGGCCCGCGAGGCGCCGAAGGCTTCGGCGAACTGCCGCTCGGCCGGCAGCTTCTCGCCATGGGCGTAGCGGCCCTCGCGAATCGCCTGCCGCAACTGCGCCGTGATCCAGGTCGAGCCTCGTACCGGATCCCGCAGTTTGGACGGGTCGCTCGGAGGAGTGGTCGGACCACTATTGACCATCTTTAATCCTTTGGTGGTAATTGGTCAAAATTGGTTTGAAATTGGTTTGTACTTGTGCCACCATCTGGGCGCCGAGTCAAGCCCCGAGGTCGATCCGGGGGCCTTAGACGAAAACAGAAACAGAGTGCGCAGAACAGAGTGCGGAGGGTGATTCCGATGGCGTTCCCGTCCCGGACCAGGTATTTGATCATCGGCGCCGGCATCCATGGCCTGAGCACGGCCTGGCATCTGGGCGAGGCGCTGCGCAAGTCGGGCCGCGGCAGTGGCAAAGACATCCTGGTCGTCGACAAGTCCGGCATTGCCTCGGGCGCCTCCGGAATCGCCTGCGGCGTGATCCGCAACAACTACTTCCAGCCGGCCATGCGCCGACTGATGGCCCATAGCGTCGGCGTGTGGGAGGGCGACCCGAAGGCGTTCAGCTACCACCCGGTCGGCTACATGCAGATCAGTCCGGAAGTGATGCACGAGCAGGTCGCGACTATCGCGCAGCAGCAGAAGGACATCGGCTACGAATCGGTCTTCGTCGAGGGCGCGAAGGACTCGATGACTTATATGAAAGGCCTGTTCGACGACTGGCAGGCCCAGGGCATCACGTCGGTGCTGCACGAGAAAAAAGGCGGCTACGCGAACAACACCGCCTCGATCTACGGTCTGGCCGGCAAAGCCGAGGGCGAAGGCGTGCGGATCCTGACGGGCGTCAAGGTGACCGGCTTCGTCAAGGACAACTCGGGCGCCGTCAGGACGGTCGTCACCGACCAGGGCAGCATCGACTGCGAAACCGTGGTGGTGGGCGCCGGCCCGTGGGTCAAGCAGATCTGGGACATGCTCGGGCTGCCGGCGGCCATCACGGTCAAGGGCCGCGACGGCAAGCTCCACCAGAACGTGCCGATGTGGACGTTCTGGTCGCTGCAGGAAGGCACGCTCGGCGTCGATCCGAAGCTGCAGCGCACCAACGACGGCAACATGCCGCCGGTGATCCACGTCGACACCGACGCCGCGTTGTACTCGGACGTCGACCGCTCGTTGATCACGGACCGCCTCTGGGGCATCTACTACAAGCCGGATTTCCATTTCGGCGGCGTCCAGGGCGGCGCGATGCCCTTCAAGGTCAAGACCGACCCGGCTCAGGTGCGGATCGACCCCTACGGACCGCAGTCGCCGGATTTCATCGTCGGCGACGAGTTCGCCCACATGTGGTGCTCGGCGCTGGCCCACTGCCAGAAGCGCTTCGAGGGAAAGGCTCATCTGTACAAGAAGGAGCCGTCGGGGGGAATCGGCAGTTTCACGGCTGACAATTTCCCGGTGTTCGACCGCTTCTGCCAGAACGCGTACGTGATCGCCGATTCGAACCACGGTTACAAGATGATCGGGGTCGGCAAGCTGGTCGCCGAGGACATCTGTGGCCGGCCGAGCGAGCTGCTCGAGCCGTTCCGCTTCTCGCGCTTCGCGGAAGGCCGGTTGCACCCGACTTCCAACAGCCCCTTCCCGTGGAGCTGATGACGCGCGGCGCAGCCGCGGCGTTCGATTGCCGATTTGGAGTCAGGTTCAGACAGAGGGGGTAAGGGGATATGACCGATCTTGAAGCGACTGTGGGCGCCAAGGGACGAGACGAGCTCGTCAAGCGGGTCCGGCAGCAGATCAACGAGCTGGGGATCCAGTACATCTACTACCAGTTCGTTTCTGTCACCGGGCGCGTCGTCGGCAAGGGCATACCGGCCGATCACTGGGAGCGCACCGCCGAGCGCGGCTTCCAGCTCGTCTACGGCTCGACCGCGAACCTGTTCACCGACCGCCACCGCAACTACATCGGCTACGGCGCCGAAGCCTCCGAGCTGGTCGGCATCCCGGACCCCGAGACGTTCGTCCAGCTGCCGTGGGACAAGCGCGTTGCGCGCGTTTTCTGCACCTGCTTCCGCAACCGCGAGGAGAAGGACAATCCGGGCGGCTTCCTGACCTCCGACTGCCGCGGCAACCTGCGCCGCATCCACGAGGAATTCAAGAAAACGAACGGCGGCCTGCACCTGCGCCACGGCTGCGAGCCGGAAATGATGTGGCTGAGGAAGGGCGCCGATGGGCTGCCCAGCGGCGGCGTCACGAAGCCGAACTGCTACCACATCGACCAGTTCGAATCGCTACGGCCGGTGTTCATGCGCGCGATCGAGTACGCGCGCGCGATGGGCCTGGACATGATCCAGGGCGACCACGAGGATGCGCCGGGCCAGCTCGAGCTGAACTTCATGTTCGACGACTGCCTGCGCACCGCCGACCGGCTGACCACCTACCGTCAGATCTGCGCCCAGGTCGCTCGCGAGTTCGACCTGATCGCGTGCTTCATGTCGAAGCCGTTCATGGGCGTATCGGCCTCGGGCTGCCACCACAACCTGTCGCTGTGGCGCGGCGGAAGCGAATCCCTCAACCGCCTGGGCCACGACAAGCTGCCGGGACAGGAAGGCAATTTCACCTACCTGACCGGCGGCGAGAATACGTTCCTGCCGCTGGAGGGCGAGGCCAAGCCCGGCCCGATCGGCCTGCACTGCGTCGGCGGGATCATCAAGCACGTCGGCGCGCTGACCGCGATCGGCTCCTCGACCGTCAATTCGTACCGCCGGCTGTGGGACACCGGTTTCTGGGCCCCGGTCTATGCCGACTGGGGCTACCAGAACCGGACCTGCGCGCTGAGGATCTCGGCGCCGGGACGCTTCGAATACCGCTCGGTCGATTCGACCGTGAATCCGTACCTGATGGCGGCCGGCATCCTGAAGGCCTTCGACGACGGCATCAAGCACAAGATCGACCCGGGCGAGCCGGAAGAGCGCAACATCTACGTCGCGATGGCCGCCGGCAAGAAGGTCAAGAAGCTGCCGATGTCGCTCGGCGAAGCGCTGACCGAGCTCGAGCACGACGAGGTCGTCCGGTCGGCGATGCCGGGCGACATGTACCGGGTCTTCACCCACTACAAGCGCGACGAGTGGGAGAAATTCATGGCCACCGTCACCGACTGGGACGTGAAGCAGTATTGGGACTACCTGCCCTGACCCGCCTTCGCGCCTAGCGGCGCTGCGGCGGGCACGCCCGCCGAAGACCCAAGGGCGAAAGTGCGTCGCGGGGCCTGAGAAGGAGAAGTAAGCATGTGTGGAATCGCGGGACTGATTCATCGCGGCAGCACGGGAGATGTCGGCCGGGAGATGACCGCAATGCTGCAATCGCTGAAGCACCGCGGGCCCGACTCGACCGGCTACGCGCTGTACGGCAAGCCGCGCGGCGATCAGCTGGTCGTGCGCTTCAAGCTCGCCGAGCAGGCCGAAATGTCGAAGGGCTTCGACATCCACCATCAGGTCAGGCAGCGCCGCGCCGAGGTCGACCGCCGCCTCGCCGAGCTCGACGCCACCATCCTCGAAAGCGAGTCCGCGACCGAGTACGCGTTCCGCTACCGGATCGCCTACGACGGCGATCGCCGGCGCCTGGCCAACTACATCGAGGACGTCGATGGGGCGGAGATCCTGTCGATGGGACTCGGCCTGGAGCTGATCAAGGACCTGGGCGACGCGGCGCAGGTGGCCGGGCAGTACCAGCTTCAGAGCTTCAACGGCACGCACGCGATCGGCCACACCCGGATGGCGACCGAATCCGACGTCGATATCCGTTCGGCCCACCCGTACTGGGCGTATCCGTTCGCGGACGTGGCCGTCGTCCACAACGGGCAACTGACCAACTACTGGAACGGCCGGCGCGCGCTGGAGCGGCGCGGCCACCGCTTCGTGTCGAACTGCGACTCCGAGCTGATCGCGGTCTATCTGGCCGACCGGATGGCGCAGGGCGCGACGCTCAAAGACGCGATGAAGAACTCCATCGAAGAGCTCGACGGTGTGTTCACCTACCTGGTCGCGACCTCGGACAGCCTCGGCATGGCCAAGGACGTGATGGCCGCCAAGCCCATGGTGCTGTGCGAAACCGACCGCTTCATCGCCCTGGCCTCGGAGGAGGTGGCGATCCGCAGCGTCCTGCCGCACGAGATCGACACGTTCGACCCGTACGAGGGCGAAGTGCGCGTCTGGCAGAGTTGACTGGCACCGCGACTCCCGACTCAGAACACCAGCGAGAAACGACCATGGCACTGATGACCAGAGCGACCGATTCCGGCATGCACACCGAACAGCTGGCCGGGCGCACGCAGCAGCGCTTCTTCCGGCCGGAAGAGGAGTCGCGCACGACCTATCCGCACGCGTTCGAGGTCGATTTCGGCAAGCGCGCCGAGATCGACGCCGCCGATCTGACGCCGACCCAGATCAACCTGAAGCTGCGCGATCTGATGAGCCAGGGCTGCGGCACGATCGTGCTGAAGAACCCGGGCGCCAAGCACGGCATCGCGGTGGGCATACTGAACCGCCTGAACCTCGAGATCCAGGGCAGCCTGGGCTACTTCGGCTGCGGCCTGATCGACGGCCCGAACATCCGCATTGCCGGCCGGGTCGGCTGGTCGTGCGCCGAGAACATGATGGCCGGCACCGTCGTCATCGAGAAGAACGCCGGCTCCACGTTCGGCGCCGCGATGCGCGGCGGCGACCTCGTGTGCAAGGGCGATGTCGGGGCGCGTGTCGGCATCGACATGAAAGGCGGCACGATCATCATCGGCGGCCGCGCCGGCGCGTTCTGCGGCTTCATGATGCAGCGCGGCCGCATGGTGATCCTGGGCGACGCCGGCAAGAACCTGGGCGACTCGATGTACGACGGCACCATCTTCGTGGGCGGCAAGATCGCCGGCCTCGGGGTCGATGCCGTGCCGGGCGAGATGAACGATGTCGAGGCCCAGTGGCTCGAGCGCAAGCTGAAACTGTATGGCCTGATGCCGCCCAACGGCGTCAGAGGCCTGCAGAAGATCGTGGCCGGCCGCCAGCTCTGGAACTACGACAACCTCGAGCCGGCCGAGAAGAAGCTGATCCTCTGATCCCCCACCCACACCTCACTCCGACCACGGGAAGCAGATTATGGCGAAGGAAACCAAGGTTCCGGTCCCGGTTCCGGCAACGAAGAGAAAGCTGAGCCGCGACACGCACCTGCTCGGGCACAGCTCGATCTTCACGCCGCATGTGATCGACGACATCCACATCAAGAGCGAGCTCGGC
Organism: Burkholderiaceae bacterium; assembly: GCA_036270655.1. Taxonomy (GTDB): domain Bacteria; phylum Pseudomonadota; class Gammaproteobacteria; order Burkholderiales; family Burkholderiaceae_F; genus VBCK01. The sequence goes on along the minus strand of DATBCD010000043.1, from coordinate 33,053 downwards.
CGCTACCGGATGCGCGGGTTCTCGCTGTTCAAGAAGATCCCGAACTGGGACGATCTGACGTTCCTGCCCGGTACGCTGACGCGGTTCGTCATCGAGGGCTATCGCGAGAAATGCGAGACCCAGACGATCATCGGCCCGCGCGCCAAGCGGCCTCTGGTGCTCGACATCCCGGTGTACATCACAGGGATGAGCTTCGGATCTTTGAGCTACGAGGCGAAGATCTCACTGGCGCGTGGCGCGACGATGGCAGGCACCGCGACCTGCTCCGGCGAGGGCGGCATGATCCCGGACGAGCGCCGCTACTCCTCGAAGTGGCTCTACCAGTGCATCCAGTCGCGCTACGGCTTCAACCCGCACCACCTGCGCCTGGCCGACGCCTGCGAGTTCTTCATCGGCCAGGGCTGCAAGGTCGGCCTGGGCGGGCACCTGATGGGTCAGAAGGTCACCGACCAGGTCGCCGAGATGCGTTCGCTGCCGGCCGGCATCGACCAGCGCTCACCGGCCCGTCACCCCGACTGGCTCGGCCCGGACGACCTGGCGCTCAAGATCAACGAAATCCGCGAAGCGACCAACGGCGAGATTCCGATCCAGCTGAAGCTGGGCGCCGCGCGCGTCTATGACGACGTGCGGATGGCGGCCAAGACGGGGCCTGACAGCATCTACATCGACGGCATGGAAGGCGGAACCGGCGCCGGACCTCACATCGCGACCGAGGAGACCGGCGTGCCGGGCATCGCGGCCATCCGCCAGGCCCGCAAGGCGCTCGACGACGTCGGCATGACCGGCGAGATCTCGCTGGTCTACGCCGGCGGAATCCGTAACGGCGGTGATGTCGCCAAGGCGCTCGCGCTCGGCGCCGACGCGGTGGCGATCGGGCACTCGGCGTTGATGGCGCTCAACTGCAACAAGGACATCCCGGAGGCGGACTTCGAGAAGGAAATCGGCGTCGAGGCCGGCTACTGCTACCACTGCCATACGGGTCGCTGCCCGGTCGGCGTCGCCACCCAGGACCCGGTGCTGCGCAAGCGCCTCGATCCCGATGCGGCCGCCGAGCGGGTTTACAACTTCCTGCATTGTCTGACGATCGAGGCGCAGATGATGGCGCGCGCGTGCGGCAAGACCAACGTGCACAGTCTCGAGCCCGAGGATCTGGCGGCGCTGACGATGGAGGCCTCGGCGCTTGCGATGGTGCCTCTGGCCGGATCGCAGCATACGGTCGGCCGCCCCGACATGACCCGCTATTGAGGAAAGCCAAGCGATGGCCAAGATCACCGAACTGCAGAAGTACGCGCGGGCCAGGAAGGCGAAGCAGGCAAAACCCGCGGCGAAAGCCAACGGCGGCAAGCCGGCCGCCACGCGGGCCGCCGCCAAGGGCGGGGCACGCGACATCGATCACTTCATCAAGACCGCGGGCCTGGACAGCCAGCGGGAAAAGGAGATCGGCCAGCACATCGGGTACCGCTACGACGTCAACCTGGTGCCCGACTACCGGCGCCTGACGCCGTTCCTGCGCAAGTACATGGAAACCATGCAATGGCAGGACCTGAACTGGCTCGAGGACGTGCACCTCGGATACGAGGAAGGCCGCGCGGCCGTGTTCGACCGCAACGTCAACGGCTGGGTCACGGTGCCCGAGGGAGTGAAGCTGCCCGATAACCAGCAGGACCGGGACATGCTGGCGCGCGAGCTGCTGATCAAGTTCCAGATGTCGCCGCGCCACCCGCTGGTGGACCTGCACAAGGCTTATCGCAAGTTCTGAGCGCCTCGGCTTGCCGGGGGCCGTTCTACGGGGTCCGCAGCACTGGACTCGAGGCGCCGGTCGCCTGTAACAGCCGACTCGGCCGGCAAGGCGGGTCCTGCCCATCGCCGATATGAGAACGATAATGCCGTTCTCGACGCAGGTAAGTCGGCGATCCCCGGAGGCTGCGGATGCCAGATGATCTGAACCGTGCCCCGGCACAGGCGCGACGCCTGTTGTGGCTTCTTGGAGTCAGTTGTGTCTTGGGCCTGCCTTGTACAGGTGCCGGTGCCGACGAAGGCATGTGGACGTTCGATCATTTCCCGTCGGCCATGGTGGGTTCCAAGTACGGTTTTGCCCCGGACGCGGCCTGGCTCGATCGGGTGCGAAGCTCCGCCATCCGGCTCACGAACGGCTGCTCCGCCTCGATCGTCTCGAAAGACGGGCTCGTTCTGACCAATCACCACTGTGTGGTCGGATGCGCCCACGCGCTGTCCACGGCGCAGCACGACCTCGTTGCCGAAGGCTTCACGTCGGCCGGGCGCAGAGAGGAAAGACTGTGCCCGGGGATGCAGGCGGAGATCGTCAGCGCGATCAGCGATGTGACCGAGGAGGTGCAGGCCGCGATCAAGGCGGCCGGCGCGATGGACATCATCAAGGCGCGCAATGCCGCCATGGTGTCGGTCGAGGATCGCGGCTGCCGCGACGAGCCCAAGACGCGTTGCCAGGTGGTCTCGCTCTACCGGGGCGGGCAGTACAAGCTGTACAAGTACCGCAAGTATTCCGACGTGCGGCTGGTGTTCGCTCCGGAATTCTCGGTCTCCTTCTTCGGCGGCGACCCGGACAATTTCAACTTCCCGCGCTATTGCCTCGACAGTGCCTTCGTTCGCCTGTACGAGGACGGCCAGGCGGCCAGCACGCCGACGCACCTGATCTGGCGCCGCAGCGCCCCGACGGCCGGGGAGCTCGTCTTCGTGGCCGGCAATCCGGGCTCGACCAGCCGCCTGGAGACGGTGGCGCAACTCGCGCTGCAGCGCGACTGGCTATTGCCGATACGGCAGCTGCTGCTGTCGGAGCTGCGCGGGCGCCTGATCGACTTCTCCGAGCGGGGTGCGGAACAGAGTCGCATCGCGTCCGATACGCTGTTTTCGGTCGAGAACTCCTTCAAGGCGATGTACGGGCGCGAGCGCGCGCTGCTGGATCCGGAGTTCTTCGCGCAGAAGGTCGATCAGGAACGTGGGCTGCGCGCGAAGATCGCCGCCGATCCGAAGCTGGCCGCCGCGACCGGTGACCCCTGGGCCGATATTTCGCAAGCGACCGCGCTGTATCAGCAGATGCTGCTGGCCCACCGCTTCCTGGAGTCGGGTGCCGGCTCGGGCTCGGAGCTGTATCGCTACGCGCGCGCGCTCGTGCGCGCCGGCGCGGAACGGAGCAAGCCGAGCTCGGAACGCCTGCCCGAGTATTCGGACAGCAAGCTCGCGCTGTTGCAGAAGGAGCTGTTCGATCCGCGTCCGATCTATCCGGATCTGGAGCGCACCGAGCTGGAGACGTGGCTCTCGAGGACGCGCGAGTACCTGACGGTCGACAACGCGTTCGTGCAGCGCCTGCTCGGCAAGCAGTCGCCGGAGGCGCTGGCGGAGCGGCTGGTGCAGGGAACCCGGCTGGCCGATCCCACGGTACGTAAGGCATTGTGGGACGGCGGGCAGGGCGCCATCGACGCCTCGGCCGATGTGCTGATCCGCTTCGTGGCTGCTCACGACGCGGACGCGCGTGCGGTGCGCCTGCGGGTCGAACAGCAGGTCGAAGGGCCGGTGACGCGCGCGGCCGAGCGCATCGCGCGGGCCCGCTTCGCGATCTATGGCGACAGCGTGTATCCGGACGCCACTTTCACGCTGCGGCTGTCGTACGGCCGCGTGGATGGCTGGACCTATGAGGGCCAGACCGTGGCGCCGTTCACGAACTTCGGCGGCCTGTATGCGCGCGCGACCGGCGCCGAGCCGTTCTGGCTGCCCCAGCGCTGGCTGGACGCCAGGGCAAGGCTGGACCTTTCCACTGCGCTGGACGTCAGCACCACGAACGACATCATCGGCGGCAACTCGGGCTCGCCTCTGATCGACGCCCAGGGGCGCGTGGCCGGTGCGATCTTCGACGGCAACATCCATTCGCTGGGCGGCGATTTCGGCTACGACGGCCGCACCAACCGCGCGATCGCCGTGCTCACGCCGGCCATCAGCGCGGCCCTGCGCAACGTCTACGATCTGCCCGCGCTGGCCGACGAGCTGGAAGCCGAAGCGCGCTAGTTCAGAGGGGCGAGAAGCGGGCGCTCCGCGCCAGCGCCAGGAACAACACCAGGCCCTTGGCGGTTCCGCCGACCGGGTATGGGTTATCCAGACATCTGACCTTGACGTTCGTGATATCGCTCGTCGGCATCGCTCCAGAGCCCCTGCTCACGGAACAGGTCAGCCCCTCCGGCTGGCCGGCCACCCTCACCGCGTAGGTGGTGGCCACCGGCGCCGGCAACGTGAAGGTCGTCGCATTGGCGGCCACCGAGACCGTATCGGTGCCGTTGGCGAGCACCAGTCCCGGGCCGGTCAAGCCGCTGATCGTCCCGCCCAGCGTATGGGACTTGGGCGGGGTCGCGATCGATCCGACGGTGTACGGGGCTGCAGGCTCCGAGGATTCGCGGCCGCAGCCGCCTGCGAGTAAAGCCGCGACCAGTGCCCAGATCGCCGCAATCGCCCGCAGGTCCGGGTCTTCATACCGAGGTGTCGACATGTCCGCCTCCGGCTCAGGAGAAAAGCGGCTGCTCGGCCAGATCGAGCAGCGATGCGTCGGGCGACATTCCGTTCCACTGTGGACGCAGCGACTCGTCGGCCAGCGTGACCCTTCCCTGGAACTCATCGAGTCGGGGCTGATGGCCGTTCGCCGCGGGCACCTCGGGGCTCTCGTCCGGCGAGCTCGGCGCACAGGCCACGCGCATGCCAAGCCGCAGGGCCAGCCCCTGCAGCCCCGTATTGACGCCCAGGTTGCGCACGAACAGCGCCGTGAGGCCTCGCGCGCGGGCGAGCAGCCCGGCGCGCTGCAGCAGAACGGTTCCAATGCCCAGGTTGCGGGCCCAGGCGGACACGCTCAAGCCGAGGTTCACGCCACAGCCCATGGGTTCCAGGTGCAGTACGCCGGAGACCTGCCGGTCCGGTTCGATCATCGCCAGTACGGTATCGGTCGACGTCAGCATGCTCTCCACGTAGGCGACGATCTCGACGTCGTTCATCACCCAGCCGAACCGAAGGAATCGGTCGCCGGAGGTCAAGGCCAGGAAATGGCTGGCCAGATCGTGAAAGTGAAGTTGCGTCGGGCGGATCACGGTTCTCATAAGAAAACATCTCCCTGCGGTCGATTCAGATCGAGCCGCCGCGAAACTCGTCAGACACAATCAAGAACGCGGAGCAGATTTTCCCGGTCAGTCGACCGGATCTACCCGCAGTTGTACTGAGACGATCCAGGCTTTCATGCGAAATGAAACGCTCCCGCCAAATCTCTTCTCTCAAAGCAAGGTGCGAATCACCCAAATCGCAGCGCGACCACATCTCTGCCTGCACTGCGCTTTCACTATGAACGCAGCGTGATCAAATCACAATACGGTGTTCCCCTCGAATCCGGTAAACCGATGAGACGCCAAGACCGCGCATGCACGCGCAAAATTTCCGCACAACCCGCTCGGATTGAGAAAACAACTACCGCGCCATTCGATCGTATGGACTACGTGAAACTCCTCATCGGCGTTCACGTCTCTTTAAGGTTGAGCATCGCGGTTCGGCGCAGGGAGCTCTCCTGCGTCGTACGAGCAGCACGCCAAGCACCCACCGCTCAGGCGGATCAGCGTGCGTCCGTTTTTGCGGCGTGCGCCCAGTCGGGCGTGAAGGCCAGCACTTCGACCAGCGGCGGCAGGTTCTCGTTGAACAACCGGTTGTGCCAGTACGTCGCCTGGTGGCGCGGGTGCGCGGCCGGCAGCCGCATGACGGCGCACGGGATCCGGTAGCCCTGGCTGCCCTGCTCGAACTCGAGCACGCATTGCCCGCGCTCGAGCAGCTGCGCCGCCAGCTCCGAGCCCTGCGCGAACAGCGCCGTCAGCACGTCGCTGAACCGGGCCGGGTCCTGGAAGTAGCCCGCCTGCAGAAACTCGAGCACCTTGTCATAGCGCTCGTTCGGATCCTGGGTTTTCAGATACTGGTACTTGAACTGCTGCGTGCTGTGTTCCGGGTCGGCCTCGGTGATCAACACGACCACGGCGGGCGCCAGGTCGTCGCCCTTCGGCGTCGTGACCCGCGGACGCATGCCGGCCGACGGGCGGCCCCCGTCCTGACGCGCGGCGAACTGGCGTACACGACACTGCCAGCCGACGAACTCGGCGCAAAGTGCCTGGGCCGCAGCCCGGGTCAGCACGACGTTGTCGGGCCTTTTCTCCATGCTCGATGCGGCATCGGTCAGCCCATTGCCGGCGCGTCCAGGCCGACGGGCCCGCCACCCAGATCGCGCGCGACCTCCACCAGCGTCGTCCAAAGATAGCCGCCGTAGGTGCCGTCGCACCAGATCCGGTAGTGCACCGCGCCCGCACGCGGCTGCGGGATCACCGTGACGCCGACCCCGACCATCGAGGTCAGCACCGCCGGGCGCGACGCCAGATCCAGCGACGAGAAGTCCACGCTGCAGGTCTGCCGCAGCAGGTCCCCGGCTCTCGGCCCGATCAGCACCAGTTCCGCGTCCTGGCGCAGCACCGGGACCACGCCGGCACTGCGCGCGAGCGATGCGAGCTGCGCGCACTGGCCGCCGCCCGCGCCGTCCTCGATGATGAATTCGCTGCGACCCAGGCGCGCGATCAGCCCGCCCGGGGGCAGTTCCAGCCACGCGTTGGGCTGCGGCGGAATCGGCAGGCCCTGCTGGGCCAGCCAGGCCGCCGCGCCCGGGCCCTTGTATCCGCAGCGGCGCCGCGCGCTCAGGTCTGCGATGCCCAGCACCTGGGCCGCGCGCGCATCGTCCGCCCCGTAGCGCACGACGGTCTTCATCGAGTCGACGCTGGTCCATTCTGGAACGAGCGCATCCTGCTGCGTGAACATCGGATTGGCGCGCTCCGCTTCGATCCGGGTGCTCATGCCTGTCTCTGGCGAAGATTGTCCGGGTCGTAGAACGGCGATTCGCACACTTCGGCGGCCACCATTGCGCCGTCGCTCAGGCGAATCTCGAAACGCCGGCCCTTGGCCACCATGTCGGGGCGCACGAAGGCCAGCCCGATATGGCGCGACAGTGTCGGACTGTACGCGATGCTGGTGACACGACCCGCGATCTGGCCGCCTTCGATCACCAGATGGCACTCCTGCGGCGCCGTACCCTGGAAGCCTGCCGGCAGCATGAACGGCACCTGCTGCTGGCGTCGCGGCAGCGCGGCAATCGCCTTCAGGCTGCGTTGCCCGACGAAGAACGGCTTGTCCATCGCTACCGCCCAGTCCATGTTCACGTCGAACGGCGTCGTCAGGCCGTCGGTGTCCTGCCCCAGGATCAGGTGGCCTTTTTCAAGCCGTAGCAGCCGCTGCGCCTCCACGCCAAACGGTCCGATGCCGTGGGGCTGGCCGGCCTTCATCAGCGCGTCCCACAAGGCCAGGCCGTATTCGGCCGCCACGTGGATTTCGAATCCCCATTCGCCGACGAACCCGACCCGCATCAGGCGCGCGGCAATACCGGCGACATGCCCGGTTCGGCAGGCGAGGTACGGGACCTGCTCGTTCGAAAGATCCAGGTCGGCCAGCGGCTGCAGCACGGCCCGGCAGCGCGGCCCGGCCAGGTTGACCGCGGCATGGGCGCCCGTCAGGTTGACCAGTCCGCAGTCCAGGCGCCACATCGTGTTCAGTCGCGACAGCTCGCGATAGATGTTGGCCGAGCCGGAGGTGGTGGTCGTGAAGTAGTAGTGATCCTCGGCCAGGCGCGCGATCACACCCTCGTCCATCAGCAGTCCGGCCTCGTCGCACATGACGGCATAACGGGTGCTGCCGACCTTCATCTTGCGATAGCGCCCCGTGTAGACGCGTTCGAGGAAGTCGGCAGCCTGCGGCCCGACCACCTCGAGCTTGCCCAGCGTGCCCACGTCGATGATGCCCACCGCGTTGCGCACGCGCCGCGCCTCCTCGTGAATGCATTGCAGGCGCGACTTGCCCGGCGTGGCGTAGTACTCGGGACGCGTCCAGACGCCCGCCGGCATCCAGCACGCCCCCTGCGCCTGGTGCCGGGAATGCAGCGGCGTGCGGCGCTCGGGCGTAAATCCGCGGCCAGCCAGGTGCGACATCGGCACCGGGTGGAAGAACGGCCGTGCGGTCGTCGTGCCGACCTGCTGGGGCGTTCGCCCGGTCAGCCGTGCCAGCACACGCAGGCCGTTCATGTTGGAGTGCTTGCCCTGGCTCGGACCCATGCCGAGCGTCGAGTAGCGCTTGAGCAGCTCGACGTTGTCGAAACCCTCCTGCGCCGCGTTCTGCAGGTCGGCCAGCTGCAGGTCTTCGTCGAAGTCGATGAAGTTCCTGCCCCGCGGATGCGGCACGATCGGCCAGGGATGCGTCGGGCAGCGCGACTCCGGCCCCACCGCCTCCGGACCCGCCTGCCCGTGGCCGGCATGCGCCGCGGCCGCCCTGCCGGCCCGCCGCCCGTCGGCCATGCGGCGCTCCAGCGAGTACACCCCGTTGACGCGTCCGCAGGCAAACACGCCCGCCGGCAGCTGGTCGGGAACGAACTGCTGCACGCGCTCGTCGAAGCGCATCCCGGCGCCGGACTGATACAGCAGGTTGGCGGCAGGCGTCCAGCCCACGCTCATCGCCAGGCCGTCGCAATCGAACACGCGCAGCGTCGACGCGTCGGGCTGCCCGTCGGCGCCGAGGCGGCACACGCGCGCTGCCTTCAGCGTCGACGTACGCGAGTCGGCCACAGCCTCGTAGACGCAGGAGGCGCCAATGATCTCGACGCCGCGCGCGCGCGCCTCGCGGGCCGGCGCGCACTCATCCGGCTGTTCGCGCAGATCGACGATGGCCGCCACCGCGACCCCGGCGCGCGCCAGATCCAGCGCTGCGCAGTAGCCCTCGTCGTTGGCGGTCAGCACAAGCGCCCGGCGCATCGGCTGCACCGCATAGCGGTAGATCAGCCGCTGGGCGGCCGACGCGAGCATCACACCGGGCAGGTCGTTGTTGCGGAACACCGCTGGCTGCTCGTAGGCGCCGCTGGCGACCACGACCGCCCTGGCTCGCATCTTGGTCATCTTCTCGGCGTCGACCAGTGGAACCCAGTGGTCCGGGTAGTAGCCCGACGCGGTGGTGGCGCTCACGATCTGCAGCCCCGGCAGCCGGCGCGCCCGGTCCAGCAGCGCTTGTACCGGCGCCCGCTGGCTGTCATCGCCGCCGAGCTGGTACAAACCGCTGCCGCCGGGACGGGCGTTCTCGTCGACGGCCACTACGCGCGCGCCGGCTTCGGCGGCGGCCACCGCCGCCGACAGCCCTGCCGGCCCGGCGCCGATCACCAGCACATCGCAGAAGTCATAGCGCTTGGCGGTGCGCAGATGAGGCGTGGAGAAGTCGATCCGGCCCAAGCCTGTCAGGGCGCGGAACATCCGCTCCCACATGGGGAACAGGCGCCGCGTGTAAAAGGCCTTGTAGTAGAAGCCCACCGGCAGAAATGCCGACAGGCGGCCGAGCGCCGCGGCGCGATCGCTGTCGAGGCCGCCGAAGGTGTTGACCGCGGTCAAAGAGCCGGACGACTCCGGCGGCTCGACGTCCGCGCGGACATTGAGACGCTGGCCGCTCTGGACGAACACATTGGCATCGTGATTGGCCATCGAGAGGATGCCGCGCGGCCGGTGATACTTGAAGCTGCGGCCCAGAACGCGCCGCCCCTGCGCCCATAGCGCGCTGCTGATCGTGTCGCCCGCAAATCCCTGCGCGCGCGTGCCCTCGAATTCGAAGTCGACCTTGCGGCTGCGGTCGATCCACTCGCCCGGGATGGCGTCCAGCCGCATCAGGGCGCCTCCTCGTAAAGGTAGGTGCGGATCACGACGTCGCGCTCGGTGTCACGCTCGACGATGAACCAGGTGTTGCTCGGCGTGTGGCACCACCACTCTTTCTTGATGCCGGGCAAGCCGTTGCGGTTGAACACGTAATCGGCCCACTGGGCGTCCGACACCGATTCCGGATCGGGCATTTCGCGCAGCGCGCCCCAATAGGCGAACTCGGTCACGGCGCGCGGGCCGTTGACAGGGCAGGTCAGCATTTTCATCGGTCGGCGCCTCGCGAGCCTGGATATCCGGTCGTCCGACTCACTGCCCGACCGAAGCGGCGCCCTTTTCGCCGGTCATCGCGTAGCGGCGGAATCGCTCGAGCGAAAAACCGGTGATCAGCGGGTCGTTCCGGTCTGTGGCGACGGTGCCGGCCATCGTCTTGCCGCAGATCGGGGTCGCCTTGAAGCCCCAGGTCCCCCAGCCTGCGTCCAGGTAGAAGCCGCCGACCTCCGTCTTGCCCATGATCGGCGCGAAGTCCGGCGTCATGTCGACCATTCCCGCCCACTGGCGCATCACCTTGACGTGCGACATGAACGGGAACATGTCCAGCATGTGGGCGGACAGCCCTTCGACGAAATCGAGCGTCGAGCGGGTCGACTGCACCTCGTAGGGGTCGAGCGAGGCGCCCATCACCAGCTCGCCCCGGGCGCTCTGGCTGATATAGATATGCAGGCTCCCGGACACCAGGATCGGATCGAGCCAGGGCTTCATCGGCTCGCTCACCATCGCCTGCAGCGGGTGGACGTAGATCGGCGTGTTCAAACCGACCATGTCGGTGACGCGCGGCGTGAACCCGGCCACTGCGCTCAGGACCTTGTCGGTCCGGATCGTGCCGCGCGTGGTTTTGACCCCGTGCACCCGGCCGCCCTTGACCTCGATGCCCGTCACCTCGGTCTGCTGGTGGATCTCGACCCCCCGGTCACTGGCGCCGCGCCCGTAGCCCCAGGCGACCGCGTCGTGGCGCGCGATCGCGCCCGGCGCGTGATACAGCGCGCCGAGAATCGGCATATGCCCGCCGCACGACAGATCGATCCGAGGGCAGGCCCGCTTGACCGCTTCAGCGTCGACGACCTCCGAATCGACGCCGTAGTGCTTGTTGACTTCGGCCCGCCAGCGCATCGTGCGCATCGCCGAGTCGGTGTGCGCCAGCGTGAAATGGCCGCGCGTCGAGTAAAACAGGTTCAGCCGCAGCTCCTCCGACAGCTGCTGCCACAGGCGCACGCTGGCGTCGTAGAACTGCACGCCTTCCGGAGTCAGGTAATTGGAGCGGATGATCGTGGTGTTGCGTCCGGTATTGCCTCCGCCGAGGTAGCCCTTTTCCAGCACCGCCACGTTGGTGATGCCGTCGCGCGCCAGGTAGTAGGCGGCTGCCAGGCCGTGGCCGCCGCCGCCGATGATCACCACGTCGTACTGGGACTTCAGCTCGCGCGGAGCGGCGAACATGCGCGGCTCGGGGTGCTTGCGCGACAGCGCAAAACGCAACAGACGCCAGGGCATAGCGGCTCGGCTGTGGACTGGATAACGTGCGCGGACGGTCCCGGCCGATCCCAGGGCCGGGCGACAGAAGATTCCTGAGTGAAACTAATTTTGCATATTCTGCACTTTTATTTGCGCGCCAGTCAACTTATTTTATCTGCAGTAAAATCAGTTGCCGCCATGTCCGATCGTCGCCATGCGCGCCCCAACGCGCTCACCACCCCGGCCAGAGCGCCGCTGGCGCGCGCGGCCCGCGCCCCGGCGCAGAACAAGCAGGGCGCTCCGAGCCCGCTGGAGCGCTACCTGGGCAGCACGATCCGGGAATTGCGCCGCAAGCACGGCCTGACGATCGCCGACATCTCGGAGCGCACCGGCATCAGTCGCGGAATGCTCTCGCGGATCGAGACCGGTCAGACGGCCACCAGCCTGGAGACGCTGTCGCGACTGGCCCAGGGCCTGGGCGTTTCGCTGTCCGCGCTGTTTCGCAACTACGACCTGGCCGACGGCGGCGTGCAACTGGTCAAGAAAGGCAAGGGCATGGAAGTGGCTCGGCGCGGCACGCGCAGCGGGCACACCTATCAGCTGCTCGCCTACGATCAGGGACCGATGCGACTGTTCGAGCCGTTTCTTATCACGATCGAGCACCCTTCGGAAACGTTTCCGATCTTCGAACACGCCGGCGTCGAATTCATCTATATGCTCGAAGGGCACATCCAGTACCGGCACGGCAAGAACGTCTATGACCTGGTGCCCGGCGATGCGCTCACGTTCAACGGTGAAGTGCCGCATGGCCCGGAAAAGCTGGTCAAATGCCCCATCCGCTTTCTTTCGATCATGATGTATCCGATGCTGACGGTCGAGTGATGAGCCGCGCGCTGGGCTGCGCCCTGCTCGCGTTGACCAGCGTCGCCTGCGCGGCGGGCGAACTGCCCCGCAGCTTCGGACGGGTCGACGAGGCGCGGCTGCGCGCGTCCCCGCAGGAGCCTCAGAACTGGCTTGCTCTGGGGCGCGATCGCAGCGGAGCCTACTACTCGCCGCTGGCGGACATCGACGAGCACAACGTCAAGCGGCTGGGTTTTGCCTGGGACTACGACCTGGGAACGTTTCGCGGGCAGGAGGCCAGTCCGGTGGTCGTCGACGGCGTGATGTACACGTCGGGCACCTGGGGCTACGTGTACGCGTTGAACGCCGCCACCGGCCGGGAATTGTGGAAGTTCGACCCGAAAGTGCATGGCCAGGCCGGCCGCTATCCGTGCTGCGATCTGCTCAATCGGGGCGTGGCGGTGTGGGACGGCAGGGTGTATGTCGCAGCCGTCGACGGACGCCTGTTTGCGCTCGATGCGGCCAGCGGCGCGCCGATCTGGGAGGTCGACACGATCATCGACCACGGCCAGCAATACTCGAGCACCGGCGCCCCGCAGATCGCAGGCCGATCGGTCGTGATCGGAAACGGCGGCGGCGACATGGGGGTGGGCGGCGTGCGCGGATACGTTTCCGCCTACGACCTGACCTCGGGCGAGCTCAGATGGCGCTTTTTCACGGTGCCGGGCGCGCCCGGCGCGCCGCTCGAACATCCCGAGCTGAAGGCGGCCTCCGCCACCTGGGATCCGAAGCGCAACCCGCAGTTTCACGGCGGCGGCACCGTGTGGGACGGCATGGCCTACGACCCGGACCTGAACCTCGTGTACATCGGCACCGGCAATGCGGCGCCGTACGACAGCCGGCAGCGAGGGCGCACGCGCCAGGACAACCTGTTCGTCGCTTCGATCATCGCGCTGAACGCCGACACCGGACGGATGGCGTGGTACTACCAGGCCACGCCGGGCGATGAATGGGATTACGACGCGGTGCAGAAATTCGTGCTGGCCGAACTGAGAATCGGCGGCAAGCCGCGCAAGGTGCTGATGCAGGCGAACAAGAACGGGTTTTTCTACGTGCTCGATCGCGCCAGCGGAAAGCTTTACTCCGCTCGCAACTTCGCAACGGTCACCTGGGCCTCACGTGTCGACCTGAAGACCGGCCGCCCGGTGCTGGCGCCCGCGGCCGAGTATCACCACGGTCCCGTCCTGACCTACCCGAGCGTGCTCGGTGCCCACACCTGGCCGCCGATGTCGTTCAGCCCGCGCACCGGCCTGGTGTACATCCCCGTCAACGAAGCGCCCAACGTGTTCGTCGACCTGGCGCACAACGGCGGCAGCGTGAACTTCCTCGATGGATTTTTCACGGTCAACGGGATCATCCCGGACAAGGCGTACGACCCGCAATCGCTGCAGCCGCTGTTCGGCAAGCTGCCCGTCTACGACTCCAGGCGGCGCCGCGCGCCTGATGTGCACAACGTGCTGCGCGCCTGGGACCCGACCGCGCAGAAGACCGTGTGGGAGAAGACAACCTCCGACGGCTACAGCGTGTGGGACGGCGGCATCCTGTCGACCGCCGGCAATCTGGTATTTCAGGGGCTTGCGAACGGCGACCTGTGCGCCTACACGGCCGACCGCGGCCGCCTGCTGACCTGCATTCCGACCGGCAGCCACCTGGGCTCGGCGCCCATCACCTATGCGGTGGACGGCACCCAATACGTGGCGGTGCAGGCCGGCTACGGAGGCGTCGCGATCTACGCGCCGATCCCGCCCACGACCGTCGCCTCGAAGTACCTGAACGAGAACCGGATCATCGCGTTCCGACTGGACGGCGGCGCCGTGCCGAAGCCGCCAGAGCGCGTCGAGCCGCCGGTGCCGGCGCCGCCGCAGAACACCGCTGCCGCGCAGACGATCGCGCAGGGCGAGCGGCTTTTCACGACGTACTGCTCGCGCTGCCATGTGTTCGGCCCTTCGATCACGCCCGATCTGCGGCGCATCGATCCGGCGGTGCGCTCGTCGCTGAACAGCATCGTGCTGGGCGGTCAGCGGGCGCCCAACGGAATGGGGCGATTCGACGACGTGTTGAGCGAGTCGGATCTGACCGCGATCTCGTCGTACCTGCTGGACCAGGCCTGGCAGCTGTACCGGCAAGAGCACGGCGCCGCGGCCCGATAGCCGGCTTTAGCCAAGGGCCGCGGCGGGGCTCGGAAGACCTGCGTCAGTCCTGAGCGAATGCCGACTGATGGGTGCTGGAGTGCAACGCCAGCGCCTGCGCTGGGCCGGCCGGGGATCGCGTAGCGAGCGCGACCCCGGTGGCTTTGTGCCGGGCCTGGGCGATGTGCGTCATTTCCCGTTCCGATTCGAAATAGCGCGCAGTCGATACCGCGGCTGGCACGACCAGCACGATCACGAACAGCGCGTCGTCCCAGCGGCCACGGCGGTTGAAGTTCATTGTCAATCTCCGCAAATTTCGTTCAATGACCGGCGGCCTTACCCACCTCGGCCCAATAGGTCGTCGCGTCGGCTTGCGTTCCATGACCCGCCGTGCCGGAGGCGTGCTGGACCTCGCCGGCTGAAGGCTGCGGCACGGTCCGCAGCTCGTACACGAACGCGGCCAGCCAGGCCGCTGCGGTAGCGGTCGCTACGACCCAGACCGCGCTGGTCACCAGGCGGGACCAGCCAGAGTTCACAACCGTGTTCATATGCAATCTCCTGTAGGTGTGAGGACACGGTGCCACGCTAGTAGGCCGCCCGTGACTCTCCCGTCACCGGCAAGACGGTTAGCGTGACCGTGGCCACGAGCACGACACCGAGCGTTGCGGTTTTTCTCGTCTGTACTGGCATGGGAGCCAACAGCGACCGCCGGTTGGGAGGGGGTCCGATCGTCCTTTTCCTGAAGGGCGAGGCCGTCGCGTTGCTGGCTGACGGCCGGCGCGTCGAGCTCGAGCGCAAGGAGGCCGGATTGCTGGCCTACCTGGCGCTGGAGGGCTCAAGCGCGCGCTCGCGGCTGGCCGGGTTGCTATGGCCGGATGGCAACGAAGAGGGGGCCCGCGGCAACCTGCGGCAGCGCCTGACCCGGCTCAAAAGGTCGATCGGCCAGGCGGTGGTCGACGATGGCCCGGCGTTGCGGCTGGCCGCCGGGGTCACGCTCGACACGCAGGGCGCCGGAGAGCTTCTGTCCACGCTGCAATACGACGATTGCCCCGAATTCGACCAGTGGTTGAGCCGCCGCCGCTGCGCGGTGCAGGCGCGGGACCGCGAGCGACTGCTGGCCGAGGCGCAGCGGCTGATCGATGCGGATCACTTCGGCGAGGCGGTCGAGCTGGCCGAGCAGGCGATCGCGGCCGACCCGACGGCCGAGGAAGGCTATCGGCGCCTGATGCGGTGGTATTACCTGCGAGGCGACCGGGCCGCGGCCATCGCTGCATGGGACCGGTGCAAGGAGGTTTTGCGGCACGAATACGGGATGGCCCCATCGCGGCAGACGGCCCAGCTGGGCCGCGCGATCCTGGAAGCTCAGAGGCCGGTAACGGTCAACTGGCGATTGCGCACCATCCCGGTCACGGTGCTCAGACCCCCCCGGCTGGTGGGACGCAAACAACCCCTCCAGAAGATGCGCAACGCCTGGTCACAGGGTCAGATGTTCGTCGTGGCGGGAGAAGGCGGGATCGGCAAGAGCCGCCTGCTGGCCGAATTCGCCCACAACTACCAATCGGTCCTTTGTTCCGGGGCGCGCCCAGGCGACGGTGCGGTGCCGTATTCAACCCTGACCCGGTTGCTGGCAGCGGCCAACGAGCGGTTCAAGCCGAATGTCGAGCCGGACGTTGCGCTGGACGTCGGGCGCCTGGTGCCGCAGGTTCTGGCGCCGGGCCAGGTCGCGCCACCGCTGTCGAGCGATGCCGACCGTCTCCGATTTCTCGCGTCCCTGGAGTCCTATGCAGCCGCGTGCCGCGCCGGCGGCGCCTATGGCGTGCTGATCGACGACCTGCAGTTCGCGGACAACGCCAGCGCAGCAGCGTTCCGCTCGCTGTTCGATCCGGCGCGAGCATCCCCGGGCCCGTGGCGCGCAGGGTTCGCAACGCGCTGCGACCCGATGGACGTCGGGGCGCAGAAATTCCTGGATGGCCTCAGAAGCAGCTGGCAGGTGGCGGTCATCGAGCTGGGTCCCCTCGAAAGCGCCGACATCAGCCGGTTTCTGGAAAGCTTGCAGGTCGAGGAACTGCGCACTCCGGAGTGGACCAGGGCCCTGTCGCAGCATACCGGGGGCAATCCGGCCTACCTGCTGGAATCGGTCAAGACACTTCTGGCCGAGGGACCGCTTCCCGAGGTTCCCTCGCGTCTGCCGGTTCCGCCCACCGTCGGAGCAGCGGTCGAGCGCCGCCTGGAGCAACTGACTCCCGATGCCCTCGCGCTGGCGCAATTGGCCGCCGTGGCAGGCACGGTCTTCTCGGTTTCGTTGGCTGCCACCGCGCTGCAAAAGGCGCCCCTGGCGCTGACCGCGTCCTTTGCCGAGCTCGAACGGCTGCAGATCCTGAAGGGCTGCACGTTCGTGCACGATATCGTGCAGGAGGCGACGCTGCGCAACGTGCCCGAGGCAATCCGGCATCTGCTGCACTGGACCGTGGCCGAGTATCTGGAGTCGGCGGGCGGCGCTCCCGGCGCCGTCGCACACCATTGGCAGGCCTGCGGGCAGTGGGCGCGAGCCGGCAGCAACTGGCGCGAGGCTGCCGATGCCTCGACGGCGAGCTCCAGACCGGTCGATGCCGGGGACTTCCTGCTGCGGGCGCAGGAGTGCTTCGAGCGCTGCGGCGAGCACGCGGCGCGATTCGATGCGCTGTACGAATTCGCGTTGACGGCGTCGCATACGGAGCACATCGAACGCCTGCCGGGCCTGATCGATCAAATGCGCGAGCTGGCTTGCGACGATGAGCAGGAGCTGAAGACCGCGCTGGTCGATGCGGGTTTCGCCCGCTGTTTCGCGCTCAGTTATCGCGACGTCGCGCATTGCGAGCGCAGCGCGCGGCGGGCACTGGAGCTGGCACGGAAGCTGGGCCGGCGCGATCTCGAATTCGAAGGGCGCAACATCCTGGCGTTCGTCATGTGCTGCCTGGATCGGGGCCTGGAGGCGATCGAGGTGGTCGAACCCAATCGCGACTGGGCGCGGGTGCACGGCTCGCCGGCGCAGAAAGTCGACTTTCTGGACCGCTACGGCTTTGCGCTCTGGTGCGCAGGCCGCGCGTGCGAGTCGCTGACGATCCAGCGTGAGGCGGTGAGCCTGGCGATGAGTTCGGGACAAATCAGCCTGGCCGTCCGAAGCCTTTCGAATCTGGCCGAGAATCTGGGCCAGACGGGTCGCCTCGGCGAATCGAGCGCCACGTTCGAGCAGGCGATCGCGATGTGCAAGCGCCTGGGACGGCCCAGCGCACTGCTGGCTCTTGACTCGGCGTTCCTCGGGCACGTCGACCGCGAGCTTGGCCGCTACCGGCTGGCCTTGCGGAACCTGACCAGCGGCCTGGGCGAAATGCGCCGCTGCGGGCTGACCGGGGTCGTGGTCCAGACCGAGGCCGAGCTGACATTGCTGTGGCTGACGCTGGGACAGCCGGCCCAGGCGGCGCAGCATTCCGTGGCCGCGACAGCAAGCCTTCCTAAGCTGGTGCAAGCAGCGCGGGCCATCGCGGACCTGCAGATGGCGCGCGCCCGGGGCCGTCCGTGCCAGGCGCTGCTGGTCTCGGCGCTTGAACTGGCACGCGACGCGGGCAATGACGTGCGCATTCCGCTCGAGCTGGAAATTGCGCGCGATCTGAAAGGCGCGCAGGCCGCCGCCGAGTTCGACCGCCTGACCGCCGAAGCCCGGCGGGCCGGCTTGAACGGCTACGAATTGCGCGCGCGAATCGAATTGGCGCACGCGCTGCTCGAGTGCGGGCGGCACGAAGGCGCGGCCGAGCAGATGCGCGCTGCGCTCGCCCAGTTCCTCGAGTTCGACCCGATCGGCCTGTACCGGGCCTGCATCTGGTGGACGGGCTATCGGGTGCTGGACCGCGCAGGCGACAAGGCAGCGGCCCTGGACTGCCTGCGCGCCGGCCGCGATTGGATTGAAAGCACCGCGCGCGAGCACGTGCCCGACGAGTTTCGCGACACGTTCCTGGAAGGCAACGAGGTCAACCGGAAGTTGCTGACGGCGGCGCGTGCCCAACTGGACTAGAAGGGGCCAGGAGCCTGGCGTTCCTGGAAATGGGGTCGCAGATCGTTTCAGGGATTGCACCTGCCGGTGTCGGTGCACGCCTTCACGTGTTCAGGTTTCCTTGCCGTTTTCACGCAATCACCCGTGGGATGCGCTGCGCACAATCCGTAGCGTGTTTACGCCAATAACGGGGGTCGAGATGGCAAGCCTGCGGGTAGTGAGTACCGCCGAGGTGCTGAGCGTGGGTGATACCGCTCACATGGGCGGTTCGAGTCTGGGACTGACGCGGGCTCCTGCCGGTTCCTTCCCGCTTCTGGAGCGGCTGGTTGCCCTGACCGTGCGGGCCGAGCGCTTTCTGGCACGCTGCGCAGAGGCCGAGGCGCACGCCGGTTGCGGACCCTTCGAGGGTTCAGACCGTTTCATCAACGATGCGGCCGGAGGAGCATTCCGTTCGGCTGAAGCGGCCCGTTCGCTGCGCGCACAAGGCGGCTGACGGTGACCAGCCAGGCGTTGTTCGCGCTGTTGGGCGCGAGCGGGATCGCCGCGGGTTTCCTGTCCGGGCTGTTCGGAGTCGGCGGCGGTCTGGTGATGGTTCCGGTGCTCGTTTACGCGTTCGGCGTCGTGGCCGTTCCGGCGCAACATATCGTCGCACTGGCGCTGGGCACCTCGATGGCGGCGATCGTGGTATCGGCGACCCAAAGCGCCTACGCGCATTACCGGCGGGGTAGCGCTTCGGCGATCGCTTTCCGGCAAGCCGCGCCCTGGGTCATCCTCGGCGTGCTGCTGGGCAGCGCGATCGCGGCAGGCACTTCGACCCGATCGCTGCTGCTGTTCGTCGGCGCGTTCCAGCTGGTGGCGGCCGCATTGATGATGGCCGATGTCTCCAAGGTGGCGGTGGTGCGGCTGATCGCGCAACGCAGCGCCGCGCTGAACCTGTTCAGCGTCGCCTTCGGCGGCATTGCTGCACTGGCAGGAATCGGCGGAAGCACGCTTTTCACGCCCTACTTCAAGGCCACCGGGATGGACCCGAAGCAGGCGGTCGGCACGTCCGCCGCGCTCGGACTGCCCGTCAGCGTGGCAGGCGCGATCGGTTACGCCTGGGCCGGGCGCAACGCGCACATCAGCGATTGGGCCGTCGGGTTCGTCTACGTGCCCGCGCTCCTGGTGCTGGTTGCCGGAGCGTTTCTCACCGTCCGCGCGGGCGTCGCCCTTGCGCACCGCCTTCCAGCGCGCGCCTTGTCGGCGTGCTTCGGGCTGTTTCTTTGCGCCAACGGCAGCCACTTGCTGCTGCGGGCTTTCGGTTGAGGGCGCCATGCAAGTTCGCCAGTTGCTGGAACGAGTAAGCCGTGGCGCCGCGCGCCGCCCGGTGCCGGAGGTGCCGCCGCTGCTCGAGGAAGCGCGCTCCAGGGCGCTGTACCTGCGCACCTACTCGGCCAACGGCTGTGTGCCAATCATCGACGCTTCGGCCGCGGTACACCCGACCGCCGTCCTGATCGGTGACGTCCGCATCGGACCGGATTGCTGGATCGGGCCGAATGCGAGCCTGCGCGCAGATCAGGGCCGCATCACGATCGGTGCACGCACCAGCATCCAGGACAACTGCGTGCTGCACACCGGGCCCGGAGGATCGCTTCGGATCGATGAAGAAGGACAGATCGGCCACGGCGCGATGCTGCATGGATGCAGCATCGGCCGCAATGTCCTGATCGGCATGGGCGCCATCGTGCTGGACGACGCGGTTATCGAGAACGATGTCATCGTTGCCGCCGCCACGCTGGTGTCCGGCAGGGCCCGCGTGCCCAGCGGCATGCTGTTCGTCGGCTCCCCCGGCAAGGTTGCGCGCCCTCTTACGGAGGCCGATCTTGCGAGCAAGCGCGAGTGCACGCAGCATTACGTGGCGCTGGCGCGGGGCGGCATCGGGATGAGCTGGGCGCCGGCGCAGATCGTCGCACCCGGCATCGGGCACAGCTAATTAGCGGGCGGGGCCCCCCGCGGGGTCGTCTGACTCCGCTCCGGTCGGCTGATTCGATTCGGCTTCAACGGTAACCGCACGCCACCGTGGCGGAAACCCGCCGGAAACCCCGGCCGCTCCTAATAGCGCCTGTTGCCTCCCGAGATAACTCTGAAATGCCGGGCAGCTATGGCCGGCGCGTACGACCCCTGGCTGGTGCTGCTGTCGGTCATCGTCGCAGTCAATGCGTCTTTCGTGGCGCTGGACCTGGCGTCGATGCAAGAAGCCTGCGGCGGGTGACCATGGAGGCATTGATCAACATCGTCAAGCATGCCGGCGCACGCACGGCGCAGGTGAAGCTCGAGGCGCGCGGCGATACGTGATATATCGGAGAGGAAATGGCAATAGCGGTACTGCTGGCCGACGATCATGGCGTGCTGCGCGACGCGCTCGGGCGGCTGCTCGAGTCTCATGACGACATCCGCGTTGTCGGCACAGCGGCCGACGGGCTCGCGGCGATCCAGTGCGCCGAGGAGCTTCAACCCCATGTGGTCATCATGGATATCTCGATGCCCAGGCTTAACGGCATCGAGGCCACTCGTTCGATCCTGGAGCGTGTGCCGCGGGCCGCCGTTGTGATCCTGTCGATGCATTCGTCGCCCGACGTGGTCCAGCGAGCCCTGTTGGCGGGCGCGCGCGGCTTTCTGCTGAAGGAATCCGCCGGCAACGAGGTGATCGCCGCAATACGCGCGGTGGCGGCCGGTGGGCGGTATCTGGGCCAGGGAATCGCGATCACCTGTGTGGAGCCGAGGCCCGGGGTCAGACGGTCCGAGCCGGTTCTCGAGGACCTGACCCGCGCCGAGCAGGGCATACTCAAGCTGGTGGCGGAGGGACATTCCAATGCCGAGACGGCCAGAGTGTTGGGTCTTTCACCGCGCACCGTCGAGACCTACCGCGGCCGGATGATGGAGAAACTGCGGCTGAAAGACCTGCCGGCACTGGTCAAGTTCGCGATTCGGAACGGCATTGCCACGCTGGATTAGCGCGTATAAAGAAAGGCGCGATCGTAAAAGTTCGACCGGTTCGGTCGTAGTTTTGCGGTAGCCAGCGCGCGGACGCCGCCCTTACGATCCGCCGGTTGCGGTCGGTCATGAACCGCAGGATCAAAAAAAATCGAACCGTGCCGGCGCTGAAGGTCAAGCCACCCCGTAACCGTCGCTCGCGTATCTCGGTCCTGCTGGTCGACCCCCACCCGATCCTGCGCGAGGGGATCGAGTGCGTTCTGGAGCGCCAAACCGACATTCGCGTGATTGCTTCCGTAGCCGACGCCAGCGCGGCGATCCAGGAGGCCGAGCGGCTTCAACCCCATGTGGTCGTCATGGATATCACGATGGCTGGGATGAACGGTATCGACGCCACGCGGCTACTGACGGGGAAAAGGCCCGACATTGGCGTCGTGATCCTGTCGATTCATACATCGCCCGTCATCGTGCGCCGTGCAATCGAAGCCGGAGCGCTCGGCTTTCTTACCAAGGACGCGGGGACCGACGAGCTGCTGCGGGCCGTGCGCACGGCGGCTGCCGGAGAACGCTATATCAGCCAACGCCTCGCCCAGGGGCTGATCGATGCGCGCAAGGCGACCGGCAAGAGCGATTTCACGGTGGAAGTTCTGACCGCGACCGAGCGAGACATTCTGAGGCTGGTCACCGAAGGCAGGTCGAATTTCGAAGTTGCCGCCGCGATCGGCCTGTCGCCACGCACCGTCGAGACCTATCGAGGCCGGCTGATGCGCAAGCTCGGCGTCGAGAACCTGCCGTCCCTGGTCCGGTACGCGATCCGGCACGGCATCATTCCGCTCGACTAGGCCGGACCGGCCCACTCGTATAAGTACGAGAGGGAGGATCGTAAATTCCGGATAGCCAGCCGCAGCTCCGGACCGTAAGCTGGCCCGACCCGGCGCGCGCGGCCGCACCGATCCGTTGTGCGCGCGACAGCGCGGCCGCGCCGGAGAGCACGTGGAAACGGAACTCGGCAAGCTGTTGTTCAGCGACCTGCTCGAGTCGATGGCCGATGGCATCGTGCTGGTCAACTCGACGGGCCGGATTGTGCTTGCGAATTCCCGCGCCGAGCAGCTGTTCGGGTACGACAAGGGCGAACTGCGTGGCGTTCCGATCGAAATGCTGCTGCCGCAGCGCTATCGCGCCGCCCATGCGGGCCACCGCTCCGGCTTCTTCGCTCTGCCCCGCGTGCGTCAGATGGGGGCCGGCCTCGAGCTGTTCGGCCTGCGCCGGGACGGCGGCGAGTTCCCGGTGGAGGTCAGCCTGAGCCCCTTGCCCAGCGAGATCGGCGCCACTCTGATCTTGAGTGCGATACGCGACGTCACCGAACGCAAACGATTCGAGAAAGCGCTGAAAGAAAAGAACATCGAACTGGAGCGGGCGGACCAGGCCAAGGACCGCTTTCTGGCCGCGATGAGCCACGAACTGCGCACGCCGCTGAACGCTGTGATCGGATTTACCGGCACCCTGCTGATGAAGCTTCCCGGCCCGCTCACCGAAGAGCAGGAAAAGCAGCTGAGGATGGTCCAGTCCAGCGCCAAGCACCTGCTTTCGCTGATCAACGACCTGCTGGACCTGGCCAATATCGAGGCCGGGAAAATCGAGCTCAGACCGGAACCGACGCGGTGCGCGGAGCTGATCGCGGCGGAGGCCGATTCGCTGCGACCCCTGGCCCAGAGCCGGGGCCTGACCCTGGACGTCGTGGCCCCCGAGCAGGATCTGTCTGTGCGGGTGGACCGGCGAGCGCTCGGCCAGATCGTCCTGAACCTGATCAGCAACGCCATCAAGTTCACCGAGCGCGGATGCGTCCAGGTCCGGCTGGCGCGCGGCGGGAGCGAAGGGGTCAGGACGGTCGAGATCAGCGTTGTCGACACCGGAATCGGCATTCGACCCGAAGACCAGCAGAGGCTGTTTTCTTCGTTTTCGGAACTCGGGGCATTGACGCGCCGGCCGCTGGAGGGGGCGGGCCTGGGCCTGCAGCTGAGCCAGAAGCTGGCCGAGTCGCTCGGCGGCCGCATCCACGTGCAGAGCAAATTCGGCAAGGGAAGCACGTTCACGCTCGTGCTGCCGGACCGATGACCGATGGCCGCGTGCATCCTGATCGCCGAGGACAACGAGGCCAATCTGGCATTGGTCGAGTACCTGCTGAAGGCGGCCGGGCACCAGACGCTGGCCGCGACCGAAGGGGCCGAAGCCGTCCGCCTTGTGCGCCAGGCGCGGCCTGACCTGGTGGTTTGCGATCTGCAAATGCCGGTGCTGGACGGCTACGCGGTTCTGGCGCAGGTGCGCGACGACCCGGCGCTGCGGGACGTTCCGGTGATCGCCCTGACCGCGTATTCGAGCCGCAGCGACCGGACCAGCGTGCTGGTGGCAGGCTTCGACGGCTATCTTTCGAAGCCGATCGATCCGGAGACGTTTGTCGCGCAGATCGAAAAGTATCTGAGGCCGGAATTGCGCAGCGGGGGCGTACTTCGCCGCTCTTGAGCATCCGCGGTAATGGCCACGATCCTGGTTGTCGACGACCGGCCGAGCAATCGCCAGTTTCTGGTGACGCTGCTCGGCTATTCAGGGCACGCGCTTCTGGAAGCCGCGGACGGCGCCGAGGCGCTCAGGCTGATCGCAAGCGCGCGCCCGGATCTGGTCATCACGGACATCCTGATGCCAACAATGGACGGCTACGAAATGGTCAGCCGCCTGCGTGCCGACCCCCGGCTCGCCGCAACACCGGTGATCTTCTACACCGCGACCTACAGCGAGCCGCAGGCGATGAAACTGGCCGCATCCTGCGGGGTGCACACGGTCCTGCCCAAGCCCAGCGACCCGGACCGGATCCTGGCCGCGGTCGACCAGGCGCTGAACCCCGGCCAGCGGGCGGCTTCGCTGGACGCGCTGGAGCGCGCGAAGCTCGAACCCACGGACTCGCGCTTCGCTCCGGTCGACAGCGCGCTGGCCGCCTACCTGCGCGACCTGCAGGGCGTGAAAGCCGACTTCAACGCGATCGCCGAACGCGGCACCACGGCGCCGACGGAGGCGGATCGCCTGGCGGACCTGTCCAGGGGCTTCTCGGAAAACGTCTCCCGTCTGCAGCGGGTCACGTCGCGGCTGTCCGCACTGATCGAGGTGGGCTTCGCGATGAACCTGGAGCGCGATCCGGAGCGCCTGGTGAACCTGTTTTTCGCGGCCGCCTGCGACGTGATCGACTCGAAGGTCGCCGCAGTCGCCATCCTGGATTGGGAGGAAAGCGCGCTGCGCCACGTCCTTGCACGGGGCGTGGACGCGGACATTTTCCGCAACATCGGCGACGTGTACGCCGGGCCGCTCGGGTCGCTGCTCAGGCGGCCCCGTGCGATTCGCGGCCGCAGCGCCGATCTGGGCGCGGAGGCACTGGTGGAAGGCCACCCGCCGGTCGACAGCGTGCTGGCGCTGTCGATCGCCTCGCCGGACCGCATTTACGGGTGGATCTACTTCGCCGACCGGACCGGCGGCGCCGGATTCGGCGAAGAGGACGAGCTGCTGGCGGGCATCATGGTGACCGAGCTCGCGCTGCGCTACGAGCACACGATGCTTTTCGACGTGATCCAGCGCCACGCCGCCTCGCTGCAGATCGAGGTGACGGAGCGGCGGCGCGCCCAGGCGGCGCTGCTCGAAAGCGAAAGCCGCTTCCGGCAGCTGGCGGAGAACATCCAGGAAGTGTTCTGGCTGACCGAGACGTCGAAGAACGAGATCCTGTACGTCAGCCCGGCCTACGAGCAGATCTGGGGGCGAAGCGTGATCGGGATCTACGAGAAGCCGCAGGACTGGCTCGAGGCGATCCATCCGGACGACCGCCCGCGCGTACGGGAGGCGGCACACACGAAACAGGTCCGGGGCAACTACGACGAGGAATACCGGATCGTCCGTCCCGACGGCTCGATTCGATGGATCCGCGATCGAGCCTTCCCGGTGCGGGCGGCCAGCGGCGAGGTCGTTCGCGTGGCGGGCGTCGCCGAGGACATCACGGACCGCCGACATGAGGCCCAGAAGCTCCAGCGCCTGACCCGCATGTACGCCGTCCTGAGCGGCATCAACGCGGCCATCGTGAGGGTCGGCAGTCGAGGTGATCTGTTTCGCGAGTGCTGTCGGATCATCGTGGAGGCGGGGCACTTCAAACTGGCCTGCGTCCGCCTGATCGATCCTCAGGACCAGCGGCTGAAGACGGCGGCCATGGCAGGCTCCTGTGCTCTGCCCGGCTGTAACCCGGACCGCCCGCCGACGATCGACGATCGCCTCGAGGGTGCCAGCCCAGCCGGCCTGGCCCTGCGAGACCGACGAGCGATCATCGTGAACGATGTCGAATCCGACTCGTCGATCGATCAGCAGCCGTACCGCGAGTGCGGCGTGCGCTCGATCGCGGCCCTGCCCATCCTGGTCGGCGCGGAACCGGTGGGCACCCTCGACTTGCACTCGTCGGAAGCCGGATATTTCGACCAGGAGGAAGTGCGCCTGCTGCTCGAACTGGCGGACGACATGTCGTTCGCGCTGGAGCATATCGAACGGGCCGAGCGACTCGAGTACCTGGCGCTCTACGATTCGCTGACCGGACTGGCCAACCGGACGCTGTTCCTCGACCGCCTCGGCCAGCGCCTGCTGCGCGCCGGGCAGGCAGGCGAAAAGATCGCGGTCGTGCTGGCCGACATCGAGCGCCTCAGGGCAATCAACGAGTCGCTGGGGCGGCATGCGGGCGACACCGTGCTGAAGGAAGTGGCCACCCGCCTCGCGCGCGGGGCGGCGCGCGAGGACGCGGCGCGGCTCGGCCCCGACCTTTTTGCGATCGTGCTGGCGGCTGCCCAGGCAGAACCGGACGTCGCACGGCGGGTCGAGCGGATATGGAGACAGTGCGTCGGCGAGCCGATCAGCATCGAAGGGTCCGACCTGCGAATCGCCGCCAGGGGCGGCATCGCCCTGTATCCGAAGGACGGCACCACGGCCGAGACGCTGCTGCGCAGCGCGGAGGCCGCGTTGCGACGGTCGAAGGAGACCGGCGAACGGCACGTGTTCCACGTCGCCGAAATGACGACCATGAGCGCCGAGAAGCTGTCGCTCGAAAACAGCATGCGACGGGAGCTCGAGAACGACGAGTTCGTCCTGCATTATCAAACCAAGCTGGACCTCGAGACGCGCCGCATCGTCGGCGTCGAGGCGCTGATCCGATGGCACAGCCCCGATCAGGGCATCGTGCTACCGGGCCGGTTCATCCGCCTGCTGGAGGAGACCGGACTGATCCTGGACGTGGGCGAGTGGGCGCTGCGCCGCGCCGTGCGGGATCATCGCAGCTGCGCCCAGCAGGGCATCGTGCTGCCACGCGTCGCGGTCAACCTGTCCTCGATACAGCTCAGCCAGCGCGACTTCGTCGATCTCGTCAGGCAGATCATTTCCGAGGAAGAAATCCCGGTCGGGCTGGACCTGGAGATCACCGAGAGCATGATCATGGAGGACGTCTCCGACAACGTCGACAAGCTGAAGTCGCTGCGCCAGCTGGGAGTGGGAATCTCGATCGACGACTTCGGCACGGGCTACTCGTCCCTCGCGTACCTGACCAAGCTGCCGGTGGACTCGCTGAAGATCGACCGCTCTTTCATCGCGGCCATGCTGAACGACCCCGACACGATGACGCTGGTGTCGACCATCGTTTCGCTGGCCCATTCGCTCCGACTGACCGTGGTGGCAGAAGGCGTGGAGACCGAGGAGCAGGCGAAAACCTTGCGGCTGCTGCACTGCGACCAGGTCCAGGGGTACCTGTTCAGCCGGCCGGTGCCGCTGGAGCAGCTTGCGTTGGTGCTGCGCGCGAACGATTGACGCAGCAGCAGCGCCGACCCTCTCCCCCTCCCCTCTCCCGCTTGCGCGGGCGAGGGGCGATACCGGGTGCCCCTGTTGACGCCTGACGCACTTGCGGAGGTCGATCGCCCCTCGCCCGTTCGTCCACATTGGCTGGGGGTGGGGGAGAGGGTCATCGTTCTGAAATCGCTCTGAGCGTTTCCGGCGTGTAGAAATCGGCCTTGAACTCCGGCTGCCTGGCCTCGGGATCGCCGGCGCGGATCCACTTGGCGTCGCTCCCGGTGCCGATCATGCTGAAATCGGCCACGTAGCGCCCGCCCTGCAGGTCCCAGATCGTATAGGCCAGGTAGCCGCAACTGCCGCCCAGCTCCCAGATCGGGATCTGCGACGACTCCATCAGCTTCCACACCTTGCCCTTCTGGTCGTATTCGGTGACGGCGGCGATGCTCCAGCTGTCTTCATCCAGGTAGTAGATCCGGTGCGGCGCCAGGTGCTGATAGTCCGGCTTCAGCCGGGCGTCGACCACCCAGGCACGGTGCAGCTCGAAGCGCCGATAGGCCGGGTTCACGAACGACTGGCCGAACACCTCGCTTCGCCTGGCATCGAAGTCCTGCATCCTGAGCGAGTTGTTCTGCAGGTAGACCTCCTTTTTGCCTACGAGCCGGTATTCGAACCGGTCCAGCGTCGACCACAGCATCAGCTGCTCGTCGTTCAGATACTGGTTCTCGTAGCCGACCACCGGCGCGTCGAACACGTAGTTCGGCAGGCGCCGGACCCGGCGCTGGCCTGGAAAGTAGTAATAAGACTCCGTGTTCTTGTTCTCGAAGCTGATCCCGATGAAGGACTGGCCGCGCATCGCCACCGGTTCCATGTACGTGTAATGCACATAGAAGTCGACCGCCCCGTTGGACTCGACTGACGCCTTTTCGGCGCTCTGCGACGGCAGAAACGTCTCGTAGTTCCAAGCGTACGACGTGAATTCGCGGCTGCCGGGGATGGGACTGATCATCGTGGTGCCGTTGACGACCCGGTAGCCGATGCCCTGCGGCCTGAACCGCGAGTTGTACATCGCCTCGACGCCCGACTGCGGAATCGGAAATGGCACGCCCGCCGTCTTCGCGTGCTCCAGGCTCCAGCCATCGGCGCCGATGCGTGCTTCGGTCGCGTTCTGGCGGGTCCGCTGCGCGTACGCCGGGTCGATGTTGCAGGTGCGATGCGACGGATAAACGTCCATCCGGTAGCCCGCGACCGTCTTCAGCGCCGCGATCTGCGCCTCGGTCAGGTGCTCGGCATAGCGGTCGACGTTGGACGCGTCGATCGAAAACAGCGGCCGCTCGTCCTTGAACCTCGAATACTGCGAGCGCACCTTGCCCCAGCTCCATCCCGGCAGCGGAGTTTCGCCGCCCTCGTACGGGGGGATCGTGCCGTCCGGGTTGCCTGCCCGCTCGGCCCCGATCGGCGTCAGGTCCTTGCCCAGGCGGTCGGCCTGTTCCGGCGTCACCGCCCCGGTCGCCGCATCGCACACCAGCGCCGCCAACAAGATCAATGCGAACGATTGCCTACCCATACGATTTCCCCCTGCTGCCACCCTCTCCCCCAGCCAATGTAACAAGGAAGGGAGATGGAGTTAAAGAATTCATACAAATCGTGGCTCGACCGGATGCCGGCAGGCATCCGACAGCCACTGCCACAGATAATCGGCGAAACTGCGCCGCACGATCAACTCGAACGTTGGAGCATCGTCCAGCTGCGCGAGGGTCACCAGCGTGCGCGCCAGGCGCGATTGCGCGCAGCGGCCCGGCCCGAACGCGCGTGGATGCAGATCGAGCGGGCATCCCTTGGCGATCACTTCTCGGGCGCGCTCGCCCGAGATCTCGATCACCGTCTGCCCGGATCCGAGCTCGATCACCGTGGCGAAGCCGTCACCGGCCGCCATCCTGAGCGACTGCGCCAGCGTGTCCTCGCGACCTTCCGGGGTCACGACCAGCCATTCGTCCGGGCCGAGCCACAACACCTTGTGCCCCGCCCGAGCCACGTGATACGTGTTGGGGATGCGCGGCAGATTGCACTGGAGCGCGCCCTCGACCGAAGCGGTCACGCCGGCATCGGCCGGGTCGCAGCGCAGGCTGATATGTCCCAGAAACGCCCGCTCCTGCAGTCGCACCCGCTCGGCGGCCATCCGCACCGGCAGGCCGGCCTCGATCCTGCCCACCAGCGGGCTTTCGCGGCGCGACGCGTCAGACATGTTGCCGCGCTCCCTGCGGATCGTAAAAGACCGGGGCGGTGATCTGCGCCGGCGCGAGCGAGCCGTCGTCGAGCGTGACAAACACCTTGCGCCCCATTCGAGAGCGACCGGACCTGATCAACGCCAGCGCGATCGAGCGCTCCAGCGTCGCGCTGGCGTAGCTCGAGGTGACATGTCCGAGCATCGGCACCGGCGGCAGCCCGCCCGGGTGCTCGACGATCTGGCCACCCTCGGGCAGGACCCGGCCCGGGTCCTCGGTCAGCAACCCGACCAGCTGCTTGCGGTCGCTGCGGGCCGTGTCGGCGCGAGCCAGCGAGCGCCTGCCCAGGAAGTCCTTGGTGCGCGCCACGAACCGCTCCATCCCCAGGTCGATCGGCGTCACCGAACCATCGGTGTCCTGTCCGACGATGATGTAGCCCTTCTCGGCACGCAGTACGTGCATCGCTTCGGTGCCGTAGGGCGTGATGCCGTGCGGCGCGCCGGCCCGCATCAGCGTTTCCCACACCGCGCGCCCGTGGTCGGCCGGCACGTAGATCTCATAGGCCAGCTCTCCGGAGAAGCTCACGCGCAGCACCCGCGCCGGCACGCCGGCCACGGTGGCGAGGCGCACGTGTAGGAAAGGGAATGCCTCGCGCGAACACTCGATGTCGATGCCCGCCGACTGCAGCACCTGCCGGCTGAGCGGGCCGGCCAGGCCGATCGCGGCCCACTGATCGGTGACCGAAGTCAGGTGGACCCGCATCGCGGGCCACTCGGTCTGCCGCCAGCGCTCCATCCACGCCAGCACCCGCGCCGCCCCGCCCGTGGTCGTCGTCAGCATGAAGTGCCGTTCGCCCAGCCGGACGCCGACCCCGTCATCCATCACCATGCCGTTCTCATCACACATCAGCCCGAGGCGGCAGCGCCCGACCTTCAGGTCCGGCCACGAGCTGGTATGGAACCAGTCCAGGAACGCCGCCGCGTCCGGGCCCTGCGCGTCGATCTTGCCGAGCGTCGACACGTCCATGATGCCCACCGCCCGGCGCACCGCCAGGCATTCGCGGCGCACCGCCTGCTGCATCGATTCGCCGGCGAGCGGGTAGTACCAGGGACGCTTCCACTGGCCGACGTTCTCGAAGCGCGTGCCGCGCTCGACATGCCACGGGTGGATCGCGGTCTTGCGCTCGGGGTCGAACAGCGCGCCGGTCTCGCGCCCGGCGATCACCCCGAAGGTCACCGGCGTGTAGTTCGGCCGGTAGGTGGTGGTTCCGGTTTCCGCGATGCTGCGACCGCCGGCCTGCGCCGCGATCGCCATCGCGTTGACGTTGCCCAGTTTGCCCTGGTCGGTGCCGAACCCGACCGCCGTGTAGCGCTTGACCAGCTCGATCGAACGGTAGCCTTCGCGCATGGCGAGCCCGATGTCGGCCGCCGTCACGTCGTTCTGCAGGTCGACGAAAGCCTTGCCCGCGGGACCTGGCACCTGCCACAGCGGCGCCAGCGGTTCGAAGGTTCCGCCGTTGGACTGCACCGTGAGAAACGAGGTCTCGACGTCGGCCGGCAATCCGGCTGCCGTCGCTGCATCCTGCCCCGCTCGCCATCCCTGCTCGAGCGCATCGGCCAGCTCCAAAGCGCCGTTGCACGCGCCGGCCGATCGCTCGGCCTGCGCCGGCGGCCCCGGCACGAAGCAGCAAGCGGCTTCATCCCACCGTGGACGGCCTCCGGACTGCGCGTGCAGGTGGACCACGGGCGAAAAGCCGCCCGACACCGCCAGCAGATCGCAGGCGAGCGTGCGAGCGCCGCCCTGCACCGAACGCCCGTCGTACGCCATGACGTTCACGCCGCTCAAGCGCAGCGAGCCGGCTGTGTCGACCACGACCGCGCCAGCGATCACCTCGATGCCTTGCCCGCGCACAGCCTCTGCCGCGGCCCCGCCGCGGGGACGTGCATCGACCACCGCAGCCACGCTGACGCCGGCCGCGTGCAGGTCCAGCGCCACCCGATACGCGGCGTCGTTGTTGGTGAACACCACCGCACGGCTGCCGCATCGCACCCCATAGGCGTGCAGGTACGTCGACACCGCCTGAGACAGCATCACGCCGGGGCGGTCGTTGTTGTGGAACACCAGCGGGCGTTCGTGCGCGCCGGTGGCCAGCACCACCTGCCGCGCGTGCACCTTCCACAGACGCTCGCGCGGGCCGGCGCGAGCAGCCACCGGCAGATGGTCGGTCAGGCGCTGCGCGATCGTCAGCTCGTTGCAATCGTGATACCCGAACACGGTGCTGCGCGCGAGCAGCGTGACCTCGGGGCAGCGGGCCAGCTCGGCCACCGTCGCTTCGAGCCACTTGCGCGCCGGCACCCCGGCGATCGACTGCACGCTCGCATGCAGAGTCCCGCCCGGCCGGGCGCGTTCGTCGGCCAGCATCACGCGCGCACCGCGCCGCGCTGCCGCCAGTGCTGCCGCCAGCCCGGCCGGCCCTGCCCCGGCGACCAGCACATCGCAGTGGGCGTGCAGCCTTTCGTAGAGGTCCGGATCGGGCGCCGTCGGTGCGCTGCCCAGGCCCGCCGCGCGCCGGATCCAGCGCTCGTAGGCGGGCCACCAGCGGCCCGGCCACATGAACGTCTTGTAGTAGAAGCCGGCCGGCACCAGCCCGGACACCAGGCCGGTCAGCGCCATCCAATCGCGTTCGGGCCCCGGAAAGCAGTTCACGCTGGTCGCAGACAGCCCCGCGTACAACTCGATTTCGGTGGCTCGCGCGTTCGGGATCGACCGCTGGTCGCGCTCCAGCTGGACCAGCGCGTTCGGCTCCTCCACGCCGGAGGCCATGATCCCGCGGGGACGGTGATACTTCCAGCTGCGCCCGACCAGGTGCACGCCGTTGGCGAGCAGGGCCGAGGCCAGCGTATCGCCCCGCACTCCCACCAGCGTTCGCCCATTGAAGTGGAACGCGAGCGGCTCGGACCGGTCGATCAGCGTGCCGCCGGCGGTGCGGAACGGCTGGCTCATTGCGGGTCAGCCGAGGCCGGTTCCCCGCACCGGTACACGCGCAGGATCCGGTAGCTGACGGTGTCGCGCTCGACGTTGAACCACTGGCGGCAGCCGGCCGAATGCAGCCACTGTTCCCGATGCAGGCCGCGCGCATTGGTCCGCATGAACAGGTAGTCGGCCCATTCGGCGTCGCTCGCCGACTCCGAAGGATGCGGGCGGACGATGTGCGCCTGTCCGCCGTAGGTGAATTCGCTGTCCTCGCGCGGGCCGCACCAGGGGCACTCGATCAGCAGCATCCGCCGTCCCTTTCAGTGAGCCACCGCTGCCGCCCCGTGCTCATCGATCAGATGGCCGGTGGCGAAGCGCTCCAGCGAAAACGGCGCGTTCAACGGGTGCGGCCGGTCCTGCGCGATCGTGTGGGCGAATACCCAACCCGATCCGGGCGTCGCCTTGAAACCGCCGGTACCCCACCCGCAATTCAGGTACAGCCCCTTGATCGGGGTGGTGCCGAGGATGGGGCAGGCGTCCGGACAGACGTCGACGATGCCGCCCCACTGGCGGTTCATCCGCACGCGCTAGAAGCCCGGGAACATCTCGACGATCGCCTCCACCGCGTGCTCGATCGTGTGAAAGCTGCCCCGCTGGCCATAGCCGGTATACGCGTCGATGCCGGCGCCGATCACCA
>DATBCD010000042.1:0-14689 GCA_036270655.1 Burkholderiaceae bacterium | reverse complement strand
GTGTCGCGCTCATCGGGACCCGGCAGTTGAACCAGCCGTCCGTACAACGGGATGTGCGAATCGCGTTTCATTTCACTCTCACGTGCGGCATCATTTCAACCATCTGAGGGTGTCCGTCTCGATCCAACACGACCGCATCGTCATGGATCGCCACCACTTTCACGTTCTTGCCATCCAGCCTGATCGTCTCGCCGGGGCGGACGCGCTGGCCGTTGACGACGGCCAGGCGCGCCGAGCCGTCGCGCGCGATCATCTGCAGCTGAATCGGCTCGGGCGTGGGAATCGAATCGGCGCCGGCGAGCGCCGATACCCCGTAGCCCGGCGGCGGCTGGGTCGGATCGGCCACGCCCGCGGCCGACGCGGCGGCGCTCAGGCCGACCGCCATCAGCAAAAAGGCGCGTGTCACAGCGTCAGCCATGTCGGCCCCCTGGACAACGTGAAGAAGCGAACTTTGGTGACCGGAACGCCCTGCGAATTGACCTTCAGTTCCAGGTCGCGCCAGTAGATCTTGTACGGGGTGTGCTCGAGCTGCTGCAGGTAGGCGATCAGATCCAGGTACCGGCCCTCGACCGTCAGCTCCAATCCGTGCTCGTACAGCATCGAGCGGCGCGCTTCGGCGTTGACGGGGACCTTGCCGCTCTGGTCGGCGCCTTCGTCGACCGGCAGCGGGGGCTCCGACGCCATCCCGACCACACGCAACTGCGGGAACTTGTGCAGGATCGCCGTCAGCTGGCGCGCCATGTCCGGCGGAGCCACCAGGTCGATTTGCGCGCGGCGAATTTCGGATTCGGCCGCCGACAGCCTGGCTTGCAGCGCATCCTGACGCTGCCGCAAGCGCTCGCTTCCGATGCGATCGCGCTGTTCGACCAGCTGCTGCAGCTTGTCCAGCTCGGAGCGCGCGGCGGCCAGCCGCTTGTTGGAATCAGCCAGCTGGATTCGCACCGGTTTCAGCAGCAGCGCGTCCGAGGCGAGCAGCACGGCCAGCGTGGCCACTGCGATCACCAGCAGCCGCTCGCGCGATTTGCGCCGGTCCCACCACTGGCTCAGCCGCTCGGACCCCGTCACAGCTGGCTCCGGTTGGGCGCTGCGGCCGCGGCGCTCACTTGTCCGGACGGGACCGCCGTTTGGACATCGGCGGTCGGTGTCGATATCCGGAATTTCAGCGCACGATCGGCGGGCTGCGGGCTGTCGGCCGCTCCGGCCGTCATCTCGATCGCGGAAAACGTCGTGCCGGCGAAGTACGACTCGGCTTTCAGCGTCTGCAGCAGTGCCGGAACGCGCGAGGCATCCAGCGCGCGGCCTTCGACCACCATCGAGCCGCGCCGGTTATCCAGGGTCAGCCCGGTCAGCCAGACGCCCTCGGCCGTGGCGCGCCCGAATGCCTGCAACGGGTCGACGAATCCGGCGGTATGCGCCAGGCCGCCGGTCGACAGCGTGCGAGCGACCGTCTCCAGCGCCTGCACCTCGCGCTCTTCGGACGCCAGCCGATCGGCCAGCGCGATCTCGGGGCTGGGAATTTCGACCATGGAGCGTTGCAGCCGATCGGCCTGCGCCTGCGCGCGGGAGAGCTTCTGCCGGACGGTGTGCAGCTCACGGCTCTGTTCCAGATAGGCGAGGGCGCCCAGCACCACCAGCGAGGCGCTCAGCAGCATCGTGCGGCGCACCCAAGGCGACGTCAGGCCGGCCGGCTTCCTGGGCTCGAACAGATTGATGTTGTCTTGAACCATGCGCGCGGCCTCGGCTCAAGCCGCCTTCAGCTTCAACAGCCACGACAACGCGGAGCCTTGCGGGGCCGAGCCGATTGCTGCAGCCGGGCGTTCGTCTCGCAGGGCGGCGCCGATCGCGATGGGCGCCGCGCAGGCCTGCTCCGGCGGCAGCTCCCTGACGGTTGCGGCGAATCGCAGCTCGGCCTGCAAATCGAGCTGCAGGCATTCCAGCCCGGTCTGCTCGGTGGTGCAGCGGGCGATCAGCGCGCAATACGGGTGCGGGCCGATCCACACGGTGCGCACCGGCGCCAGCCCCGACTGGCGTTCGACCACCTCCAGGGAGCGCTGCACCTGGGTGGCGATGCGGGTGGCGACGTGCTCCGGATCCTCGTCCTCGGCGCCCAACGAACGCGGTATCTGGATGCGGCGCGCAAAGCACAGCGCGCCCTGATGCACCACGGTCAGCAGCGCGGACGACGACTCATCCAGTCCCAGCAGCGCGCGGCCTTCCTCGGCGCCAGGCAGCCGGGTCAGCAGATTGCGCTGGGCCATCTCGGCAATGTCGACCGCCTGCACGTCGGCGCCGACCGCCAGCAGGGGTGCAACGGCCTGAGCCACCGCGCGGCGTGGCGCGGCTACCGCGAACAGCGTGTCGGGCGTGTTCGAATCGGCGCCATGCCCCAGGCGCACGAAGTCGATCGCCGCATCCTCCGGCGCATACGGCAATACATCGCGCAGCTTCCAGCGCAGCGCATCGCGCATTTCGGCTTGCGGCACGGTCGGGGTGGGCAACGGATAGGTGTTGTAGTGCTCCGCGCTCAGCACCAGGTTCACCGGCGCGTTGTGCAGGATGCCGCTGCGAGCCAATTGCTCGGCGGCAGCCTGCTCGCGCTGGTCCCTCAGGTCGACCGCTTCCAGCTGCTCGACGCTGCAGCCGGCCTGAGAGTCGAACTGCACGCGCGCGGCGATCAGAGCGGTCGAGCTGCGGCAGACGCCGACCCGCACCAACGCGCGGCGACCGTGCCCGAGCACACGCCATGGCAGCACACGCAGCCAGTTGGTTTGCAGCATTCAGCAGTCCCGCGTCGTTGGCGCTGTTGGCGCCCGTAACCGCGCCGAGGGTGTTTCTCCCCCATCCTAGGCACGCCCCCGGGGGCGCCATGGCTGAAAAAGAGCCCCGAAACCCGCCTTCGCGCCGAGGGGAGGGCTTGGCCCTCCCCCGCGCGGAGCGCTATGGAGGGCATGCCCTCCGAAGCCCGAAGGGCGAAGGAGGGTCAGTGGTTTTCGCGGAAGTAGACGAACGGCGTGGCGGCGGTGCCAAAACTGGCCAGGGAAGAAGGATCCTTCGCGTAACCGGAACCACACCAGTTGCCCCTGAGCCAGGGCAGACCGGCTCCGGAGGAGGCCACGCTCCAGCCGATGCACGAAGCGTCGGGCGAGCTCGATCCGAGGTTCAGCGCGACCTGGGCGGTGCCCGCGGTACCGGAGGCCGACAGCGTGATCGAGCCGGTGCCCTGAGACCAGGTGGAAGCCAGGGTCGGCGAGGCTTGCACCGAAGTGGAGAACGCTCCGGCAGTTCCCGGCTTCTGGACCTCGTTACCCAGCGCGATGCTGGCGTTGGCGAGCGAGGCGCCGGTGCACGTGTCGGCCGTGTTGATCACCAGCCCGGTTCCGTTCCAGACCATCGCGGTCACGGGCAGTCGCAGCGTCAGCAGGTCCGAGCCGTAGGCGCTACCCAGCGCGAGCACGCCGAAGCGCACAGCAGTTGCGGCCGACATCACCGGCGTCGGCGAGGCCGTGGTGACGCCGTCCGGATCGACCGGTCGCGCCAGGACCGTCAGGCTGATCGGAGCCGCCGGCGTGGAGGTCGGCCGCGCCAGCACCTGGTGCCGGGCGCTGACGGCCGCTACCCCGTTGCTCCAGGATCCGCTCGGGGCGGTCGCACTGGCCGACGGCGTGGCGCTATCGCCGGTAAACCCGTAGCTGGCCCAACTGGTCGATCCCAGCCTGGCAAACGGTCCGGTGTAGTTCTGGGTGGTCGCGTTGGACGCATTCTGCGCGGTCAGCGTGAAGGCGGTGGTGAAGCCGTCCTGGTCGAAGTATGAAAAGCTGCCGCAGGCGGGCGTGACGCTGCCCGGGGTGATCGCAAAGTGATCCGGGATGAAGCGGCCGAAGGCGACGGTGAACGCATTGCCGAAGTAACAGCCGTATCGCCCGTTGACCGGCGTGTTGGAATAGTCCGCGGTGCAGTCGCCCGGTTGATCGACGGCCGTGAAGCTCTGGTCATGGACGGCGTCGGTGTTCAGGGCGAAGTAGCCCGCCTCCGAGTACGTGAAGGTGCCGCTGGAAACGCCGTTGCTTGCATTGGCCGCGCCGAAGCTGCCGCTGGCAACCCCCGGGTTGAGCGGATTGACGGTCACGGCGCTGCCGTTGACCGACGGCGTTCCGTTATAGCCGGCAGTGGCGGCGGCGGTCAGCGTGAACGCCGCGCCCGCCTTCACGGTCGGCGTGGCCGTCGCGCTGGCGCCGCTCGGGTCGGCGTTCGCGCTTGAAGTGACCGTCAGTGTGGTCGGCCGCACCGAGAAGTTGTCGACCGAGCAGCCGAGCACGGTGGGCGAGTTGCTGGTGTCCCGGATCCGCGCGCGCAGGTTCGGGTAGGCATTGGCGAGCGTGAACGACAGGGCCTTTTTGTAGCTGGAATCGCCGCTGGCGAAGCTCGTGGTCATCGTGGCCAGTGGCGCTTTGGCCTGGCACGCCGCTCCCGCGCACGAGGCGGCACACGATCCGTCGCTGTCGTCCACCAGGTCGATCGTCACCTTGTTGGTGCCGGACACGTAGGCGGGAGATATCAGCCCAGGGGGGCTGGCACTGTTGAGCGCCGCCACGTTCAGCGTGAACGCGGTGCCGGCCAGCTTCGTGTAGATGCGTTGCCCCGAGGCGGCTGCCGGATAGCTCGAAAAATAGCCATCGACGGCGTTGAAGCCGGCAGCGCTGCCCCCGCCGCCGCCGCCGCCGCCCGAGGCCGGCTGCAACGCGAGCGTGGCGCCGATGTTGGTGGCCGAGGTATTGACGCTCTGAAACTGGCCTGTCGCGCCCGATGAGCTCAGCGGCTCGTAGAAGGCGCCGATTGCGAGCCCGTTGGGCCCGGCGGCCGTGGATCCTGCGAAGGCCGTGGTCGTTCCGGCGGGATTCACCATCGTTTCCCCGCCGCTATCGGCGGCGAAAAGAATCAGCGCCATCGTATTGGCAACGCCGGGCGTGATCGAGGGCGCCGTGTAAGCGCTGGACGCGCTGTTGGCCTGCGAACCGCTCGCGACCACGGGGTTCGTGGTCGACACGCCGCTGAAGGCGACGATCAGGCCGGCGGAGCGCGCCGACTCCTCGAATGTCCAGGTGTAGCTGGTGGACCCCGCCACATCCGAGGAGGCCGCGACCCTGTAGTAGACCGCGGTGCCGATCGAGCTGCCGTCGTCCCGCTCCAGTACCCGCGTCCAGCCGGATGGCGCCGAGTCGACCGGGGGAAGTTCGCTCGTGTTCTGCGCGACCAGCGCGATCATGACGTCGCCACTGACCACACCGAGCGGTGCGGTCATCGTGACCGACGTGGTGCCGCTGGAGCTGAGCGAAGAGACCGACGAGGCAACATAAGCGACGTCGGCCAGCGCGGGCGCAGCCGCGCCCAGCAGCGTCATCCAGGCGACCAATGCCAGCAGCGCGCGCGGGCGGGCCAAAGCCGGACGCCGGCGGTTCATCCGGCATGCGTCAGCACGCATACAGCGGCGCCGTTGCGCCGGGGTTCTTGCATTGCTCGATCCGCACCTGGATCTGCCGTTCGACGTAATCGGCGGCGCCTGGCGTGCCCTGGGAGGCCGTCGCGGTCACGTCGTAGACGGCCACCCGGAGGCTGGCTTCCTCGTAATAGTTGGGCGAGGCCGTGTTGTCCGGGTAGCGGGTGCAGGTCACGGTCAGCGAGAATTGCCCCAGGTCGCCGGGCAGCGCCGGGGTCGAGGGCGAGGCGAAGCACGGCGGGGGCGCTGTGACCGCCCCGTTGATGGCGGTGCGGGGATCCAGAACCTGGTAGGCGGCCCATTCGATGCCCGCACGGGCCGATTCGTATGCGCGTGCCCCCTGCACGGCCAGCGCCCCGCTGGTCTGCGCGTTCATCGAGATCGACATCACAAAGGCGACAAACGCGCCCAGCACGACCAGCAGGAACAGGGCCGCGATGAAGGCGAAACCACCCTCTCCCCCTGCCCCTCTCCCTGAGGGAGAGGGGAGTAAGAGTTCCTCGCCCCTCCCCGAAAGAGAGGGGAGTAAGAGCTTCGCGCCCCTCCCCGAAAGAGAGGGGAGGAAGGGCTCCTCGCCCCTCCCCGAGGGAAAGGAAGAGAAAAGCTCCCCTCTCCCGCTTGCGGGAGAGGGGCGGGGGAGAGGGTGGTAGCTCACGGATTGTTCGGCGCGTGCACTTGCGAATACAGCGACACCGTCTCGCCATTGCGAGTCAGCTGCAGCGCGATTTGAACCGCGTTAAGGTCCACCGAAACCGCGCCCGGCGTGAACGTGCAGCTGGTGACGTCGTCCAGCACCAGACTGCTGCTCGCGCTCGACAGCGGAGCGCCGGTGGTCGAGTTCGGCTGGGTGGCCTGGATCGCATACGCGGAGTAGCGCGTCAGCGTTCCGGTGCCGCTGGCGCTCGGGGTGCACGCGTACGTCACGGCCCCGTTGACGATATAGAAGCGGTAGCCGGGCGAGTCCCCAGGCCAGACCGTGGTCGGCGTGAAGGTGATCGTCTGCAGCGCCGGCCCGATGCTGGTGACGGCGCGGATGTTGGTTCCCGAGTACAGGTTCGCGTTGCCGTAGCCCAGGTTCAGAACCACCAGCTCGGACCCGGAGGGGACGTTGACCGTGGGCCCCAGCACCTGGAACTGGCTGACGGCCGGGTCGGTGACGATCAACGGGGCGTTCTGGGTCGGATCGTTGTTGCTGGCCATGTGGCGATAGCGGCCCGCGTCGACGATCGGAACGTATTCCAGAAACGTGGTGCCGCCGCTGACCGTGATCCGGGCCGAGTTGGGCACGGCGGCCTGCACCTCGCGCATTACGCGGCGGATCACCGAATTGCCGGCGCCGGTCAGCGCGGCCCGATCGATCGTCTCGAAATACGCCCGCACCGGGTTGGCGATGAACACCGCCACGGAAGCCGACAGGATGCCCATGATCGCGATCACCATCACCAGCTCGACCAGCGAAAAGCCGGACGGAACCGCCCGCCTGATCCGCGGCAGGCTCATGGCGCGTACCTGGCCCGAAAGGTCGTCATCGTGACCGGCTGCCCGTCCGGGCCGGTGGCGGTGACCACGACCAGCAGACCATCGCCGGAGGGTACGTTGTCCATCGCCTGCTGGGTGGCGACGACGCTGGCCGAGTAAGCGCCCAGGCCCGGGACCGAGCTGCCGTCCGGCGCCACGATCCCGGTTTCCAAGTAGCCGGAGTAGTCGTTCGGGTTGTCGAACGGCAGCGGCGAGCCGGCCCGGGTTTCGCCCGCCTCGGGGCCGATCGCGTCGTCGGGGCCGGTCGGGTTATACGGGTCCTTCCGGGCGTAAGGCTGGCTGTCGATTTCCTGGATCAGCGACTCGGCGATCGCCAGCGCCTGGCGCTGCACCAGCGGATCGCTCGAGTGGCGCACCGCCAGCGACAGCGCGCTGACGACTGAAACCACCGCAACCGACACGATCAGCACGAAGAGGATCACCTCCACCAGCGCGGTGCCGCGCTGGCGATTGCTGCGGTCAGGACCGGCGCACATAGCCCGAGCTCGGCTCGACCGTGACCGTGAACTGCTGGCCGTCGGAGGCGGTCACCTGGATCTGGATCTGGGCGATGGCCGAGGGCTGACCCAGGCCGTCGAACGAAAACTGGGTCGAATTGGTGCTCAGCGTGACGTCGCCGCGCGCCTGGACGCTCAGATTGCCGCCCCCGGGTGCGGCCAGGGGCTGTGCGCAGGCGCTGGAAGAGTCCAGGCACGCGCTGACCAGACCCGCTGCAGCATTCACGTTGACGTACATCAGCCGGCGCTGGGCCACGGCCGCTTCCTGCGCGAAGCGCAGCGTGCTGGCGATCTGTTCAGCGAATCCGTGCGCGTCGACTTCGCCGGTGTCGTTCAGCCGGCCGATTGCCATGAACGACAGGATGCTGGCGATCAGGATCACGATCACCAGCTCCAGCATCGTGAATCCGGCGCACGGGGTGAGCGGTTGGATGCGTGTTGGGCTCATCGAAGCAAAAAGCGGCGCTCTTCTTGGCGGAAGGCGCCGCTTGCCGGGAAAGGCCGAGGCTGACATGGCGCTCGCGGCGCCGGTGCAGCCCGGGCGGGGTCAGCACCCGCCGGTGGCCACCTGGATGTTCGGGCTCGTATTGGCGGCGGCGGGCGAGGTATACGACACCTGGCAGGTGGCCGGCGCTGTTGCGCCAGCGACCTGGATCGTGATGTTGGTCCCAGCCGTCGCGCCCCCGGCGCTGAAGGTGATCTGGTCGTTGTTGGTCGCGCCAGAGTCCAGCCCGGCCGCATCGACGATCCCATTCGGACCGGTCGCCTGCGGGTATCCGTAGTTGGTGTTGATCTGGAGTCCGTCCATCGTGACATTCCCGGTGGCACCCGTGTTGGTTCGCACCAGCGAGGCGGCTCGCACCACCTGGGATGCCGAACGCACCGCGCCCATGATCGACTCGGCCTTGGCGGTGCGCGCATCCTTGCCCATATCGATGAAACGCGGCAGCGCCAGCGCCGACAGGATCCCGATGATCAGGATCACGATGATCAGTTCGACGAGGGTGAAGCCGCGCTGCTGGCGGGATGCAACTGCCGTGTTCATGTTCTCTTCCTTTCGGTTCGATCTGACCGGATTCGTTAAGTGAATTGTCGGCAACGCCCGGTTAATCTTTTGTGCCGATAAGTGGCGGATTTCAGGTTGAATCCCGCACCCCTAC
This sequence comes from Burkholderiaceae bacterium, assembly GCA_036270655.1. Lineage (GTDB taxonomy): Bacteria > Pseudomonadota > Gammaproteobacteria > Burkholderiales > Burkholderiaceae_F > VBCK01. The sequence goes on along the minus strand of DATBCD010000042.1, from coordinate 5,999 downwards.
GGGGTCCCACGCACTCGCGCCCGGCGGGCGGCAAGGCTTCGGGGAAAGCTCGAATTGAGGCCGAATCCCCGGGCAAATCGCCGGTTCAGTGGTGGTGCAGGACCGCGCGCGACAGATCCCACATCGGCAGGAACACGCCGAGCGCGACCACCAGGACCATGCAGCCCATCAGCGTGATCATGATCGGCTCGATCTGCGCGGCCAGGCCCCGCACCGAGTACTCGACTTCCTTCTGGTAGTAGTCGGCCACTTCGTTCATCATTTCGCCCAGGGCGCCGGTCTCCTCGCCCACCGCGATCATCTGCAAAATGGTCGGCGTGAAGACACCGGTGGCCCGCGCGGCCTTGACCAGCGTCTCGCCGCGCTCGGCCGAGGCTTTCATCTGGCCGATCCGCTCGGACAGCACGACGTTGCCGGCCGTCTCCAGGGCTACCTGCAACGCATCGACCACCGGGATGCCGGCGTCCAGCGCCAGGCCGAAGCTCTTCGTGAAGCGGGCCAGCGCCGCCTTACGCACCAGCGGGCCGATGATCGGAATCGTCAGAACCCACTCGTCCCGCACCCGCCGCCCGGCCTCGGTGCGAACGTACCAGGCCAGGCCGCCGGCGGCCGCCAGCGTTGCCGCCGCCATGGCCGGCCAGTAGTGGACGAAGAAGTCGGATACGGCGATCAGCACCTGGGTAATCAGCGGCAGCTCGGTGTGCAGGTTCTTGTATACCTTGGCAAACGCCGGGATCACGAAGATGTTCAGCGCCACCAGGGCCACCACGGCCGCGCACAGCACGAAGATCGGATAGCGCAGCGCCGAGCGCACCTGTTCGCGGTTTTCCCGCTCGAAACTGAGCTGCGCATGCAGACCCATGAATATCTCGGCCATGCGGCCGGTCAGCTCGCCGACCCGCACCATGCTGATCATGTAGCCGGAAAAGACCGGCTCCTCGCGCTGCATCGCGGCCGACAGTTGCCGGCCGGACTCGAGCTGCTGTTGCAGGCGCTGCAGCATCTGGCCGAAGCTTGCCTTGGCGGTCGATTCGTACAGGCCCTGCAGCGACCGCAGCAGCGGCACGCCGGCTTTCAGCAGCGTGGCCAGCTGGCGGCAGAACAGCATCAGGTCGTCGATCACGATGCGCGCGCCGAGCTTGCGATCGAAGAAGGCGCCCACGCTCCCGTCGCCCTCGCCGCACAGGTCGGCGCGCACCAGCATCGCCCCCTGCGCCGCCAGCGAATCGGCCAGCGCGGCCGTCGTGGCAGCCTCCAGGCGCCCCTGGATCCGCCCTCCCTGGGCATCGCGCGCGACGTAGGCGAACAGCGGCATCGATCGGTCCGGTTTTCTCTGACCGCCGGCCCTCAGGCCGGCCCGTGTGAGGGCGCGACGATCCGCATCGCTTCGCTCACGGTGGTCCGTCCGCTCCGGACCAGATCGCACACATGGCCGGCCAGCGAGAGCTTGCCGATCTCGCGCTGGGCGGCATCGAGGTACGCCTGCGTGTCGCCGCTGTTGAAGGCCCCGACCACGCCGCGCGTCATGTCGAGCAGCTCGTAGGCACCCAGGCGCCCCAGGTAGCCGGTGCCTTTGCATTGCGGGCAGCCCACGCCTTTGGTGAGCGCGTCGGCCGCGCCGGCGCCGAGCGCTTGCAGGAACGCGATCTCCTGCGCAACCGGCACATACGGCCGCGCGCACTGCGCGCAGATGGCGCGCACCAGGCGCTGGGCCAGCACCAGCCGCAGCGAAGTCGCGATCAGGTAGCGTGGAGCGCCCATGTCCAGCAGACGAATCGGCGTCGAGAGCGCATCGTTGGTGTGCAGGGTCGACAGCACCATGTGCCCGGTCATCGCGGCGCGCAGGCCGGTCTCGGCAGTGTCCTTGTCGCGCATTTCCCCGACCAGCACGATGTCCGGATCCTGCCGCAAGGTCGAGCGCAGCACGGTCGCAAATCCGAGGCCGATCTTTTCGTTGACCTGAATCTGCGTGATCCCGGGCAGCCGGTATTCGACCGGATCCTCCACCGTGATGATCTTCACGTCGGGCGAATTCATCTGGGCCAGCGCCCCGTACAGCGTGGTCGTCTTGCCCGACCCGGTCGGGCCCGTGACCAGCAGCATGCCGTGCGCGAGCTGGATGAATTCCCGCACCTTGGCCAGGATCGGCCCCGGCATGCCCAGCCGGTCCAGCTCCAGCAACCCGCCGTCGTGGGGCAACAGCCGCAGAACGACCGATTCGCCGTACTGTGTCGGCATCGTCGACATCCGCAGATCCAGCGTATGGCCTCGCACGCGGACCACGAAGCGGCCGTCCTGCGGCAGGCGCCGCTCGGCGATGTCCAGCCCGGCCGACAGCTTCAGCCGCTGTACGACGGCCGGCGCGATGCGGCTCTCCGCCTCGGTATGGGTCACCAGCGCGCCGTCGATCCGGAACCGGATCTGTAACTTGCGCTCCTGCGGTTCCACGTGGATGTCGGATGCGCGCGACCGCACCGCCTCGTCGAACAGCGACTGCAGCAGCTTGGCCACCGGGGCATCGTCCAGCGGAGCGCCATTGACGGCGGCCGCCGTGTCGACGGCATCGACCTGCATCTCCTGCTCGAGCTCCCTGGCCAGGCCGGAGATCTCGTCGCTGCGGGAATGCAGTCTGTCCAGCGTGGCGTCCAGGCGCGATTCGGTGACCACCACCAGGTCCAGATGCCGCCCCAGCAGCCGCTGGATCTCGTCGTAAGACTGGTAGTCGAGCGGATCGGCCATGCCGACCCTGATCGCGGAGCCAGCTTCGTCGATCGGAATGGCACGGAAGCGCCGCGACTGGCCTTCGGTCAGCAAGCGGCTGACGGCGGGCGAGACCGCTTGCGGGTCCAACTCCAGGTACGGGATGTGCAGCTGTACCGCCAGCGCCTGGGCGATCGCCTCTTCGGTGGCGATTCCATCCTCGACCAGAATGCGGCCAAGCCGGCGCCCGCTGCGCTTGCGCTCGTTCAGCGCGCTTTCCAGCTGCGCCGGCGTCAGCACGCCTTGCGCCACCAGCAGCTCGCCCAGCCGCAGCCGTTGGCGCGGATTGGCTGGCTTGGCTTCGGCGACCTGCAGGATGGCCGCCTGTTCGTAACGGTCGACTGGTTTCAAGCGCTGCTGCCCATGAGCTTGACGGGCATCTGGCCCGCCCCAGGGGATGATGCCGCGTGCGCCCGGGCACGGTCTCCAAAAATGGACCTTTAATCCCGGTCAGCCGCCCTCCTTCGCGTCTGGCGGCGCGACGGCGGGCAAGCCCGCCTCGGCCCTGCGCGAGGGTTCTCTAGAATGCCCCTCCTATGCCCGGCTGGGCTAAGGAGGGAGGATGAACAAGCAGATCGTAACGACTCCGAACGCTCCCGGCGCGATCGGGCCGTATTCGCAGGCCGTGAAGACCGGATTGGTCGTGTTCCTGTCGGGCCAGGTCGGGCTGGATCCGGCCACCCAGGCGCTTGTGGGCGACGATTTCGGCGCACAGGTGCGGCAGGCCTTCCGCAATCTGGCCGCGGTGGCGCAAGCCTCGGGCGGCTCTCTGGCCGACGCGGTCAAGCTGACGCTGTTTCTGACCGATCTATCCAAGTTCGGCCAGGTCAATGACATCATGTCGGAACTGATGCCGAAGCCGTATCCGGCGCGCTCGACCATCGGAGTGGCCAGCTTGCCGCGCGGCGCCCAGTTCGAGGTCGAAGCGATCCTGGTGCTTTGAGTGCGAGCCGACAACCCCTGGTAACGCGCGAACCAAGCCGGCCCCGCCTTCGGGCTGCGCGCTCCGGCACGCAAGCCCGACGTAGCCCGAAGCGCGAAGGCGGGCAAGCCCAAAGCGCGCAGCGCGCCGTAGCGCCGGTCGCCGCCGCGCCCGGCGCTGCGGCGGGCAAGCTTCTGCAGCGGCTGGGCCTGACCCGCCACTGGGATCTGCTGCTGCATGTGCCGCAGCGTTATCGGGACGAATCGACACGCATCGCTATTGGCGACCTGCAACCCGGCCAGGAGGCCTTGATTGAAGCCGAGGTCAAGGTCAGTCACGTCGCCTTCCGGGGCCGCCGGCAGCTGGTCGCGACGCTGCGCGACGACAGCGGCGAGCTGGTGGTGCGGCTGCTGCACTTTTTCCCTTCGCACCAGGCCTTGCTCGCGCCCGGCCGGCGGGTCCGCGCGTTCGGTCTGGTGCGCGGTGGATGGATGGGTGTCGAGATGGTCCATCCGCAGCTTCGTGCCGCCGAGGACGCAGCGGTGCCGGAGGCGCTCAGTCCGATCTATCCCTCGACGGCGGGCCTGACGCAGGCCTGGCTGCGGCGGCGCATCGACCGGCTGCTCGAGGCGCCGCTGGTCGACACGCTGCCGGAAGCGATCCGGGTCGAGCAGGGTCTGCCAGAGCTTGCGACCGCGCTTCGGTTCGTCCACCATCCGCCGCTGCAAGCCGATGTGCAGGCTCTGGAGGAGCGCCGTCACCCCGTCTGGGAGCGGCTGAAGTTCGACGAGCTGCTGGCCCAGCAGCTGGCGCTGCGCATGGCACGGCAAAAGCGGCAGACGCGTGCGGCTCTCCCCGCTCAGACCGACCCGGCTCGCGCGGGCCTGTCGCAGAAGCTGCTCAAATCGCTGCCCTTCGCACTGACCGACGCACAGCGGCGCGTGTGGGGCGAGGTCGAGCGCGATCTGGCGGCTCCGGTGCCGATGAACCGGCTGCTCCAGGGCGATGTCGGAAGCGGCAAGACCGTGATCGCGGCGCTTGCAGCGGCTCGCGCGATCGAATCGGGCTGGCAGGCCGCGCTGATGGCGCCCACCGAGCTGCTGGCCGAGCAGCACTTCCAGCGCATCGAACAGTGGCTGGCGCCGTTGGGGGTCGACGCGGTGTGGCTGACCGGACGGCTGCGCGCAGGGCAGCGGCGCTCCGCTCTGCACGCTCTGGAGCAGGGCCGGGCGGGCCTGGTGATCGGCACGCATGCGCTGGTTCAGCGTGAAGTCCGCTTCGCCAGACTGGGGCTTGCGATCGTCGACGAACAGCATCGCTTCGGCGTCGCACAGCGGCTGGCGCTGCGCGACGCGTCGTTCGCTCCACACCTGCTGATGCTCAGCGCCACGCCGATTCCGCGCACGCTGGCAATGACGTATCTGGCGGACCTGGACGTTTCGGTGATCGACCGCCTGCCGCCGGGCCGGCAGCCGGTGGTGACCAAGCTGGTTGCGCGCCGGCGCCGCGCCGAGGTTCTGCAGAAGATCCGCGCCGAGGTGGCGGCCGGGCGGCAGGCCTACTGGGTCTGCCCGATCATCGAGGAGCGCGGCACCGCCGAGGCGAGCGCCGCCACACGCGTCTACGAGGAGACGCGCGCCAGCCTGCCGGAGCTCAAAATCGGGCTGCTGCACGGGGCGCTGACGCCGCAGGATCGATCGGCGGTGATGCAGTCCTTCGTGCAGGGGGACATCGACGTGCTGGTGGCCACGACCGTGGTGGAGGTCGGCGTCGACGTTCCGAATGCGAACCTGATGGTGATCGAGCACGCCGAGCGCTTCGGCCTGGCCACGCTGCACCAGTTGCGCGGGCGGATCGGGCGCGGTGCGCAGCGCGGCGCCTGCGTGCTGCTGTACGACGAACCGCTGACGCCAACCGCGCGCGAGCGGCTGAAGATCGTGTTCGACTCGAGCGACGGGTTCGAGATCGCGCGGCAGGACCTGAGGCTGCGCGGCCCGGGCGAATTCCTGGGCGCACGCCAGTGGGGCCTGCCGTTGTTGCGCTTTGCCGATCTGGAGCGCGACCAGCCGCTGCTGGAGCGCGCCCGGCAGGTCGCGAGCGCCTTGCTGCTGCAGTATCCGGAGGCGGCGCGCCGTCACGTGCAGCGATGGCTGCCGCAGGCTGATGAGTTCCTGGATGCGTAGATTGCGACCCAGCGCGATTACCCTCTCCCCCGCCCCTCTCCCACTGGCGTGGGAGAGGGGAGAAGTCTCTCTATGGCAGAGAGGAGAAGTCGCTCCGCTCCTTTCCCACTGGCGTGGGAGAGGGGAGAAGTCTC
>DATBCD010000041.1:0-3436 GCA_036270655.1 Burkholderiaceae bacterium | reverse complement strand
CATCGGCGCCAATCCGCCACAGACCTTGCGCCTGGTCAAGCGCCTGCTGCGCGAGGGCCAGCACGCGCGCCTGGACGAAGTGCTGCAGTTGTCGGCGGCGTTCCAGGCGCTGGCGCACGAGACCGCGGACCACCGCGAGGCACTGGATGCTTTCTTCAACAAGCGAACGCCGCAGTTCAAGGGCGAGTGAGGCAGCCGCCATGACCGACAAGATCCTGACCCGCAAGGAAGGGGCGATCGCCCAGATCGTCTTCAACAATCCGGACCGGCTCAATGCCATCTCGCTCGAGATGTGGGAGGCGCTCGGCGTGGCCGTCGAGCGCTTCGATGCCGATCCCCAGATACGCGTGATCGTCCTGTCGGGCGCCGGCGGCAAGGCCTTCGTCGCCGGCGCCGACGTCTCGAAGTACGAGGAGGAGCGCATGGGCGAGAACGCCGCCGAACACTATGCGCGCACCGGCGAACGCGCCCTGTCGGCGCTCTACGACACGGGCAAGGCGACGATCGCTGCGATCGACGGCTTTTGCATCGGCGGCGGCATTTCGGTGGCGGTCAGCTGCGATCTGCGCATTGCGAGCACGAAGTCGACTTTCGCGCAGCCGGCCATGCGTTACGGCATCGGCTACCGCTACAAGAGCCTGCGCCGCGTGTGCGACGTGATCGGGCCGACGGCCGCCAAGGAACTGCTGATCGGAGGTGTGACGTTCGATGCGCAGCAGGCGCTGGCCAAGGGCCTGGTCGGCCAGGTCCTGCCCGAGGAGGGCCTGCTCGAAGCCGTGCTCAAGCAGGCCGGCCGGATCGCCGACGGTGCACCGCTGACGCTGCGGCAGGTCAAGCACGCGATCGCGCAGGTCGTGCGCGACCCGACCGACCGCGAGCTCGAGTTGTCGGAACGCTATTTCCAGGAATGCTACGCGAGCGCCGACTACCGCGAGGGGATCCGCGCTTTTGCCGAGAAGCGCAGGCCGGTGTTCACGGGACGGTGATGGGCGCGTTGAGCGGCGTTCGGGTGCTCGACCTCAGCCGCGTGCTGGCGGCGCCGCTGGCGGCGCAGATGCTCGCCGATCTGGGCGCGGAGGTCGTCAAGATCGAGCGACCCGGCAGCGGCGACGAGGGACGCAGCTACGGGCCGCCATTTCTGCAGGACCGCGACGGCAACAGTACCGGCACGGCGGCGTTCTTTCTTGCCTGCAACCGGGGAAAGAAGTCGGTCACCGTGGACCTGGCCTGCGCTGCTGGCCAGGACATCGTCCGACGGCTGGCGGCCCAGAGCGACGTGCTGATCGAGAATTTCCGCGCCGGCGCGCTGGGCAGGTACGGGCTCGACGCCGCGAGCCTGTGCAAACTCAATCCGCGTCTGGTCTACTGCTCGGTCACCGGCTTCGGGCAGGACGGGCCGTACGCGGCGCGGCCCGGTTATGACGGGATCTTCCAGGCTATGGGCGGCGTGATGTGCGCCAATGGCTATCCGGATGAGCCGATGAAGATCGGCATCAGCATGGTCGACATCCTGACCGGACAGAACGCGGCATTCGCGATCCTGGCCGCTCTGAGGCACCGTGACCAGGTGTCCGGCCAAGGCCAGGTCATCGACATGGCGCTGCTCGACTGCGGTGTCGCCGCGCTGTCGCACTTCGCGATGAACTACCTGGTGTCGGGAGAGGTGCCGCGGCGGCGCGGCAACGGCGGCTTCGGCGGCGTGCCGTCGCAGGCCTTCGCGTGCAGCGACGGGATGATTTTCGTGGTCGCCGGTAACGACGCGCAGTTCACGGCGATGTGCAAGGCGCTCGAGCGACCGCAATGGGGCGAGGACTCGCGCTTCAACCACGCCGCCGGGCGGGTCGTGAACCGTGACGCGCTGCTCGAACTGCTGGCCGGGGTGCTGCGCGAACGCACCGTGGCCCAGTGGCTGGCCCGGCTCGAGGCTGCCGACGTCCCGGCGAGCCCCGTCAACGAGCTGCCGGCCGTATTCGACCATCCGCAGGTTCGCCATCGCGGCATGCTGGTACAGAGCGAGCATCCGCAGGCCGGTCCGATCCGCCTTCTCGCCAGCCCGCTGCGGATGTCGGCCACACCGGTGACCGAGTATCCGGCGCCACCGACCGTGGGCCAGCACACGCGCGAAGTCCTGCGCGGGCGCCTCGGTGTGAGCGAGGCCGAGATCGACGCGCTGTATGCGCGCCAGGTGCTCTGAGGTCGACAAAGAATGGACCTGCGCTTTAGCGACGAGGACAATGCCTTCCGCGCCGAGGTACGGGCCTTCATCGACGCGCACCTGGCGGCCGACCTGCGCGCGCGGCTCGCCGAGCACCGCGCACCGACCAAGGGCGAGACCGTCGCCTGGCAGCGCACGCTGAACGCGCGTGGCTGGGCGTGCCCGAGCTGGCCGCGCGCGCACGGCGGGCCTGGCTGGAGCGCGGTGCGGCGCTACATCTTCTACGACGAGCTCCACCAGGCGCCGGCCCCGGAGCCTTTGTCGTTCAACGTCAACATGATCGGCCCGGTGCTGATCGCATTCGGGACTCCGGAACAGCAGCGGCGATTCCTGCCGCGCATCGCAAACCTCGACGACTGGTGGTGCCAGGGATTTTCCGAGCCGTGCGCCGGATCCGACCTGGCCGCACTGAAGGCGCGCGCACGGCGCGCCGGCGATTACTACGTCGTCGATGGCCAGAAGGCCTGGCAGGGCATGGCACAGCACGCCGACTGGATGTTCACGCTGGTGCGTACGGATCCGGCCGCCAAGCCGCAGGCGGGCATCACCATGCTGCTGGTCGACATGCGCACTGCCGGCGTCACCGTGCGTCCGATCGCCACGATCGACGGGCGCCAGGAGGTCAACGAGGTTTTTCTCGATGGGGTACGGGTGCCCATCGACTGCCGCGTCGGCGACGAGAATCGTGGCTGGGACATCACGAAATTCCTGCTCGGCAACGAGCGCACCGGTATCGCGCGGATCGGCATGTCGAAGTTGTTGTTGCGGCGTGCCAGGGCGCTGGCGGCCACCGTGCCGGGCGACGATGGGACGATCGCCGACGACGCGGGCTTTGGCCAACGCGCAGCGCTGGTCGAGATCGAGTTGAAGGCGCTCGAGATCACGCAGATGCGCCTGCTCGACGCGGTGCGGGAGCAGGGCGAGAAGCCGGATCCGCGCTCGTCGATGCTGAAGATCAAGGGCACTGAACTGCGCCAGGCCGCCAGCGAACTGCTGCTGCAGGTGGCCGGTGCGCGCGCGCTGCGGGCGGCCGACGAGTTCGACGCTGCGGCGCCGGCCGACGGCAGCATCGCGGCGACCTACTTCACCCTGCGCGCGGCGTCGATCTACGGCGGCAGCAACGAGATCCAGAAGAACATCCTGGCCAGGTCGGTGCTGGGACTCTGACGCGCCAACGATGGAATTCACGCTCAACGACGAACAGCGCATGCTGCAGGACGC
>DATBCD010000040.1:0-1777 GCA_036270655.1 Burkholderiaceae bacterium | reverse complement strand
AGCGTCGCTGCCGAATTGCGGATCACCCGCCGCAGCGTCGACGATGCGGAAATCGTCGAACGCGTACTGACGGCGATGGCCAATGAAGGCTTGCGAATCCTGGGCGATCGTATCGCGCTGCGCGCCAGCGACATCGACGTCGTGTACGTCAATGGCTATGGTTTTCCGCGCCATCGCGGCGGGCCGATGTACTGGGCGCAGCAGCGCGGATGGACACACGTGCTCGACACCGTTCTTCGCTATCACGTCGCGCACGGCGAGCTCTGGCAGCCCGCGCCGCTGCTGCTCGAGCTCGCCGGCACGGCGCCGGCGAGCAAGGCCGCCTGAGCCCGAGGCACGGATGACGCAATCCGACGCGGTGCCGATCGACCCGGCCACCTACCGCAAGCTGGCGATCTCGCGGCACGACCAGGTGCTGCGGGTCATGCTGAACGCGCCGGACCGGCTCAATGCGATCGATTACGAGATGGAGTCCGAACTGCTGTGTCTGTTCCAGGCGCTGCGCGCGGACACCGCGATCTCGGTGGTGGTCCTGAGCGGCGCCGGCCGCGCTTTCAGCGCCGGCGGCGATCTGCAAAACAACCTGCGCATCGCAGGCGACCTGGCCGCGGTGAAGCGTGAGTTCGACCTCGCGCGCCGCTTCGTCAGCGGCTTGCTCGATGTCGAACAGCCCATCATCTGCCGCATCAACGGCGATGCGATCGGCCTCGGTGCGACGCTCGCGCTGCTGTGCGACCTGACCGTGGCCGCGGACCACGCGCGCATCGGCGATCCGCACGTGCGCGTCGGCCTGGTCGCCGGCGACGGCGGCGCAATCGCCTGGCCGCTGCTGGTCGGGTACGCGCGCGCCAAGCAATACCTGCTCGGCGGCGAGTTGCTCGACGCCCCCGCGGCGCAGCGCATCGGTCTGATCAATTTCAGCGTTCCGGCATCCGAACTGGACACCGTCGTCGATCGCTGGGCCGATCTGTGGTGCCGCGGCGCGCGCAACGCAATCCAGTGGACCAAGGCCACGCTCAATCTCGGGCTCAAGGCACAGGCCGCCCTGGTGCTCGATGCCGGACTCGCCTACGAGATCGCCTCGCTGCAGTCGCGCGACCACCGCGCCGCGATCGACGCTTTCCTGGCGAAGACCACGCCGGTGTTCACCGGTCGATGATGACCGAATTGCCGCCCACCGAGCAGCGCTACTTCGAACCGGTCGAGACGCTCGCCCGGCCGCAACTGCTCGCGCTGCAGCAGCAGCGTCTGATGCAGATGGTCGCCTACGCCTACGAGCGCTCGGCGTTCGTGCGCCGGCACTGGGATGACATCGGCCTGCGCCCTTCGGACATCCGCTCCACGGCCGACTTCACCGGGCGCGCACCGCTGATGGACAAGGACCAGATGCGCGTCTGGCGCGATCGTCACGGCGACCCGTTCTGCGGCCTGCTGTGCACCGCGGTCGAACAGATCAGCTTCATGGGCTCCAGCTCGGGGACGACCGGCGACCCGACGCTGTTTCCGTACCGTTGGGGCCATGCGGACGGCAATCTTCCGGCGGCAGCGGGTTTGCCGGCCGACGGGCCGTCTTCCTACTGGGGCGGCACGCTGCGCGACTGGTGGGAAATCGGCCTGCGCCCCGGCGAGTTCGGCGTCTACTTCGGCCTCAGGATGCGCGGCCCGATGTTCCGCTTGATGCAGGAAATCGGCCTGACGCCGATCATGCTCGGCTACCAGCCGGACGACCTGCGCCAATTCGTCGACCTGTCGCGCCGCTATCGGCCCACTGTCTTCT
>DATBCD010000039.1:0-7196 GCA_036270655.1 Burkholderiaceae bacterium | reverse complement strand
TACCGTATAGGCCTCGTACGACGGAATCGCGATCGCCGTCAAAATCCCCACGATGGCAACCACGATCATCAGCTCGATCAACGTGAAACCACGTACCAACGTTCCCGCTCCCATGTCAGCCACCCGTATCCCGCAAAAAATCAGTCGGCCCCGCCCGACGTGGTATTCCATACAAGAGTCATGCCCGCTAAAGCAGCCAATTAGCTACCCAATCACCGCCATTTTCTTGTTCGAAGCAAATCCCGCGTTCCCGCAAATATATTGCGGATACCGCATTCGGGTCAACTTGGTTTGAGCGGGTAAACACCCTCCCTTTCTCAAGGTACGGGCCCGGGACGGAGCGGGGGACGGATCAGATCGGCGCAGAAAGGGCGAGACAGCGCAGCGCGGCGCCGCAGAAGCTTGCAATTGCAGGGGGATCGCCGGCGAAGCCGGCAGACTAAGTCTCGGCCGGCGGCTGCGGGGGAGTCGGGCTCGAAAATTCCATCTTCACGCCTGCCAGCTCGATGACGTCCTTGTCCTTGAGCGGGTGGGCGGCCGAACCGAGGTTGCTGCCGTTGACCAGCGGGAACACGTCGCCTTCGACGTGGGCGATGAAGTAACCGGTCGGGCGGCGCGTGATCACCGCCACCTGGTGCCCGGGCCGACCGATCGTTGTCAGTGCCTTGACCAGCGCCAGCTCCCGCCCCGCGTTGGCCCCCGACAGGATCTTGACCATGGCGTGACCGTGGGGCGCTTCGTCCAGCGAGGCGCCGGGGGGGCGGATCTGGATGGTGGAGGGCCCCGGACCGTAGAACTCGCGGCGCAGCGGCTGCGAGGTGTCGATATCCACGTTGCCGCCGCCGTCGGGTCCGCCCTCGCTCAGGAAGCGGATCCGGTACTTGCCGATCTCGACCGTATCGGCATGCTGCAGCAGGTGCTTTTTGATGGGCTGGCCGTTGACGGTGGTGCCGTTGGTCGAGCCCAGGTCCTCCAGGTACACGTCGTTGCCGGACATGATCATCACGGCGTGCTCGCCGCTGACGGCCAGGTTGTCGATGACCAGATCGTTGTGCGAACGGCGCCCGATGGTGGTCCGGTCCTTGGTCAGGCTGACCTCGCGCAGCACGACGCCGTCAAGGCTCAAGACCAATCGCGGCATGGCTTGCCTCTCCACTGCGTCTCCCGCGCCCATCAGGCTCGCCCCGTCCGGCTTGTTCTAGTATCTGACCAATTCTGCCAGCGCCACGCGCGCGATACCAGTCAGTGAACCACCGGATCCGGCAGCCGCAAAACGACCTCCGCCGCCTGCACGCTGTCGTCCAGCTCCGCCGGCACCTGTTCCTCTTCGGCCTCCAGGCCCTCATCTGGTGCGGCCACCCGTACCAGGATCACCGACGTGTTGTCCCGCCCGCCGGCCTCGTTGGCCAGGTCGATCAAGCGGCGCGCCGACTCGACCACGTCATAGCCGCAACCGGTGATCAGGCCGCCGATTTCCAGGGGTGAGACCATCTCGGTGAGCCCGTCCGAGCACATCAGCACGATATCGCCGGGCAACACGTCGTAGTCGTGCACTTCCGGCTCCAGCTCGGGCGTGGCGCCCAGCGCCTTGGTGACCAGATTCTTGGCCGGCAGCACCCGCGCTTCCTCCGCGCTCACCATGCCGGCATCGACCAACTCCTGCGAAAACGAGTGATCGCGCGTGATCTGCTCCAGAACCCCATCGCGCAGACGGTACAGGCGCGAGTCGCCGGCGTGCGCAACCCACAGCCGCCCCCCCAGAAACCAGGCGATCACCACGGTGGTGGCCATGCCTTCGTAGGCCGCGCTGTTCAGCGCCGCGCGGAAGATCGCCGAGTTCATCGCCACCAGCGCGCTGCGCAGCGCGTCGGTCGGATCGAACGTGTCCGCGCTTCCATTGGCGCGGGCCAGCTGGGCGCCCAGATCGGTCAGCAACATGCTGACGGTCATCGTGCTGGCCACTTCGCCCGCGTTGTATCCGCCCAGCCCGTCGGCCAGGATAAACAAGCCGATTTCGGGATCAGCCCCGACCGCGTCTTCGTTCAGCGGGCGGATTCTTCCCGGGTGGCTTTTCAGCGCAAAATTCAGCGCCAGTTCACGAAACTCCGGCATCGCGTATTCGTCGTCCCACCGGTTTAAATCGGTCGCCCGCCCGGTAACTTGTGCCTTAAGTTTACGTCGATCCGTCCTGGGGCGACGTCGTGGAGTTACGTCCTTTTACAGAACGCTTCGCAACAATTTGCCTATTTCGGATGGGTTGCGGGTTACCTTGATACCGCAGGAATCCAGTACCTGAAGCTTTTCCTGCGCGGTCCCTTGCCCGCCCGAGATGATCGCGCCGGCATGCCCCATCCGCTTGCCGGGTGGCGCGGTGACCCCGGCGATGAAACCCACAATCGGTTTGTCCATGTGCTCGTGCGCCCAATACGCGGCGGTTTCCTCGTCGCTGCCGCCGATTTCCCCGATCATCACGACCGCGTCGGTGTCCGGGTCGTCGTTAAAAAGGCGCAGCACATCGATGTGCTTCAAGCCGTTCACCGGGTCCCCGCCAATTCCGACCGCGGTCGATTGCCCCAGCCCCAGGTCGGTAATTTGCGCCACCGCCTCGTAGGTCAGCGTGCCCGAGCGCGACACGACCCCGATACGCCCCTTCCGATGGATGTGCCCCGGCATGATGCCGATCTTGATCTCCTCGGGGGTAATCACGCCCGGGCAGTTCGGCCCCAGCAGCAGCGCGCGGCGCTTTTCCTTTCGCATCCGGTCGCGCACCACGATCATGTCGCGCACCGGAATGCCCTCGGTGATGCAGATCACCAGATCCAGATCCGCCTGCACGGCCTCCCAGATCGCCTCGGCGGCGCCCGCGGGCGGAACGTAAATCACCGAGGCGTTGGCGCCGGTGCGCGCCTTGGCCTCGCTCACGGTGGCGAAGATCGGCAGGCCCTCGAACGTCTCGCCCGCGCGCTTCGGATTGACGCCGGCCACGAAGCAGTTGCGGCCGTTCGCATATTCCATGCACGCCCTGGTATGGAACTGTCCTGTCTTTCCGGTGATCCCCTGCGTGATCACCCGTGTCGTGCGGTCGACCAGGATGCTCATCGTCTCATCCCCGATCGGCTTGACCGGCCGCGGCGACGACTTTCTGCGCCGCGTCGGCCATCGTGTCGGCGGCGATGATCGGCAGGCCCGATTCGGCCAGTAGCTTCTTGCCCAGCACCTCGTTGGTCCCTTTCATGCGCACCACCAGCGGCACGCCCAGACTGACCGCGCGCGAGGCGGCCACAATGCCTTCGGCGATGGTGTCGCACTTCATGATGCCGCCGAAGATGTTGACCAGGATCGCCTTGAGCTGCGCGTTGCGCAACATCAGCTTGAACGCCTCGGTGACCTTCTGCGTGGTGGCGCCGCCGCCCACGTCCAGGAAGTTGGCGGGGTTGCCGCCATACAACTTGATCGTGTCCCTCGTCGCCATCGCCAGGCCCGCCCCGTTGACCAGGCAGCCGATGTTGCCGTCCAGCTGGATATAGGACAGGTCGAACTTGGACGCCTCGATCTCGGCCGGATCCTCCTCGTCCAGATCACGCAGCTCGGCGATGTCGGGGTGGCGGTACAGCGCGTTGGAGTCGAAACTGATCTTCGCATCGAGCGCGACCACGCGCCCATCGCCGGTCAGCACCAGCGGATTGATTTCGGCCAGCGACGCGTCGCATTCCCAGAAGGCGCGGTACAGCCCCTGCAGCGCCGCCCGCGCCGACACCAGCGCGGCCTGCGGCACTCCGATTTTCAGGGCGATTTCGTCGGCCTCGGCGCCGCTCAACCCGGTGACCGGATCGACCAGCACCTTGTGGATCTTGCCGGGCATCTTCGCCGCCACCTCCTCGATGTCCATGCCGCCCTCGGACGAGGCCATCAGACAGACGCGCTGGCTCACGCGGTCCACCACCAGGCCTGCGTAGAGCTCCTTGCGGATGTCGGCGCCCTCTTCGATCAGCAGCCGGCGCACGGTCTGGCCGGCCGGGCCGGTCTGATGCGTGACCAGCTGCATGCCCAGGATCGCGCTCGCGTTGGAGCGGACCTCATCGATCGAGCGGGACACCTTGACCCCGCCGCCCTTGCCCCGGCCACCGGCGTGAATCTGCGCCTTCACGACCCAGACCGCGCCGCCCAGCTTGCGCGCCGCTTCGACCGCCTCATCGACGCTGAAGCAGGCGATCGCGCGGGGAACCGGAACGCCGAAGCGGCGCAGAATCTCTTTGCCCTGGTATTCGTGGATTTTCATCAGACGGACCTCGTTGGACCTGCGGCCGCTGCGCCGCACGAGCAGCGCTGACGGCCTGCCGCTGCGCCGGGGCACCGTTGTTCGATTTTGCGGCGATCTTAGCAGGCCCGAGCGGGCGGGCTGCCCAAGAATCTAGCGCGCCGCCTTTAGCACGCGGCGTATCACATCGTGCGAGAAGCCGCGCGAGGCCAGAAAGCGGGCCTGGCGAGCCTGCTCACGCGCGTCGTCGGATGAGTACGACTTGAAGCGCTTCACCCAGAGGGCGTGCGCGACGGCGTACTCGTCGCAGGCGGCCAGGCTGAGGGCGGCGTCGATCCGATCTTCGCTGATGCCGCGGCGCGACAACTCGTACCGCAGGCGGGCCGGGCCAAAACGGGCTTGCCGGGTTCGAATGAACCCCTCGATGAGGCGGTCTTCGGACAGCAGGCCTTGCGCCTGGGCGGCATCCAGCGCCCGCTCAACCTCGCCCTGGTCGGCCTGCGCGCCCGCTGCGCGCAGCAGGCGGCTGCGCAACTCTGCCCGGCTGAAGTCGCGCCGCGACAGCAGCGCGATGGCCGCGCGCAGCAGTTTGGAGGGTGCGGCAGCAGTCGCCGGTTCCGTCACGGGCTGCCAGGATCAAGCTGCTTAAGGCGCGTTAATCTGACACGGGCGCTTCCGCCGAACGCGGGGTGATGCCGACGCGCTCCCGGATCTTGTTCTCGATCTCCAGCGCCAGCGCCGGCCGTTCGCGCAGGTACTCGCGGGCGTTGTCCTTGCCCTGGCCGATGCGGTCGCCGTTGTAGCTGTACCAGGCGCCGGATTTGTCGATGATGCCGTGCTGGCTGCCCAGATCGACCACCTCGCCTTCGCGCGAGATGCCCTCTCCGTACAGGATGTCGAAGTCGGCCTGCTTGAACGGGGGCGCCACCTTGTTCTTGACCACCTTGACCTTGGTCTCCGAACCGATCACCTCTTCGCCCTTCTTGATCGATCCGACGCGGCGAATGTCCAGCCGCACCGAGGCGTAAAACTTCAACGCGTTGCCGCCCGTGGTCGTTTCGGGGTTGCCGAACATCACGCCGATCTTCATCCGGATCTGGTTGATGAAGATCACCATGCAGTTGGAGCGCTGGATGGTTGCGGTCAGCTTGCGCAACGCCTGGCTCATCAGGCGCGCCTGCAAGCCGGGCAGCGAATCGCCCATCTCGCCTTCGATCTCGGCCTTCGGCGTCAGGGCCGCGACCGAATCGATCACGATCAAATCGACCGAGCCGGAGCGCACCAGCGCATCGACGATCTCCAGCGCCTGCTCGCCGGTGTCCGGCTGCGAAATCAGCAGGTCGTGCAGGTTGACGCCGAGCTTCTGCGCGTACTGCGCATCCAGCGCGTGCTCGGCATCGATGAAAGCGCAGGTGCCGCCGATGCGCTGCATCTCCGAGATCACCTGCAGCGTCAGGGTCGTCTTGCCCGAGGACTCCGGCCCGTAGATTTCGATCACGCGGCCGCGCGGCAGCCCCCCGACGCCCAGCGCGATGTCCAGGCCGAGCGAGCCGGTGGAGACGACTTGAATGTCGCGCACCACCTCGCCATCGGCCAGCCGCATGATCGCGCCCCGGCCGAACTGCTTCTCAATCTGCGACAGCGCCGCCGCCAGTGCCTTCTGACGCTCCTTGCTGTCTGCCACGAAGGCACCCCTTGAATCGTCCATCAAACCCTCCGCCGTCTCGGCTATGAACAAATCGGCATTGAACAAACCGGCACTGAATAAATTACCAGGGTACTGTAATTACATCCAGTATCGCCGTCAAGCCTGCCGGCGGTATGCCGCGATGCGCCTTTGCGACGCCCGCCACGCCGTCTAGACTGCCGTAGCCGCGAGCCGCGCGGGCGCGACTCCCACACAATGATGCAGAAGATCCCGCGCCAAGCATATCAAGGCCCATCGACCACCTGAGGAGGATGACCTATGAGTGCAGCAGCGGGCGGCATCGCCACACAGCAGCCGCCGGAGGTCAGCGGGCGTCCGATGAGCCCGGAAGAGCGCCGGGTCATTCTGGCTTCTTCGCTTGGCACGGTATTCGAGTGGTACGACTTCTACATATTCGGCACGCTGGCGGCCATCGTCGGCAAGCAGTTCTTCGCGCCGCTGTCGCCCACCGCGCAGTTCATCATGACGCTGCTGGCGTTCGCGGCCGGGTTTGCGGTGCGCCCGTTCGGCGCGCTGATATTCGGCCGCCTCGGCGACATCGTGGGGCGCAAGTACACGTTCCTGATCACGATCACGATCATGGGAACGTCGACCTTCCTGGTCGGGTTGCTGCCCAGTTATACGACCTGGGGCATTGCGGCGCCGGTCATCCTGATCGGGCTGCGGCTGCTGCAGGGCCTCGCGCTGGGCGGCGAATACGGGGGCGCGGCCACCTACGTGGCCGAGCACGCGCCGCACGGCAAGCGCGGGGCCTACACGTCCTGGATTCAGACCACCGCCACCGTGGGCCTTTTCATGGCGCTGCTGGTGATCCTGGGCACGCGCACCTGGGTGGGCGAGGACTCCTTTGCCAACAGCGGCTGGTGGCGGCTGCCGTTCCTGCTGTCGTTCTTCCTGCTGATCATCTCGGTGTGGATCCGGCTGAGCCTGGCCGAGTCGCCCGCCTTTGCGCGGATGAAGTCGGCCGGACGCACCTCCAAGGCGCCGCTGACCGAATCGTTCGGGCGCCTGAGCAACCTGAAGATCGTGGTGCTGGTGCTGCTGGGCGCAACCGCCGGCCAGGCGGTGGTGTGGTACACGGGGCAGTTTTATGCGCTGTTTTTCCTGACCCAGTCGCTCAAGGTCGACGGCGCCACGGCCAACCTGATGATCGCCGCCTCGCTGCTGATCGGCACGCCGTTTTTCATCGTGTTCGGCTCGCTGTCGGACAAAATCGGGCGCAAGAAGATC
>DATBCD010000038.1:0-2508 GCA_036270655.1 Burkholderiaceae bacterium | reverse complement strand
CTCTGGCCGGCGCGCGGCTGAGCGCCGGGCAGCGCCGTCGCAGGCTATAACAGGTCGATCGGCCGGTCGACGACGAAGTTGTCGCGCAGCAGCTTGTCGATGGTCTCCAGATGCTTGCGCCAGTACGTCTCGGCCCGATTTCCTTCGCCGCTCTCGATCAGTTCGACCAGCTTTGCGTGGACCTTCAGACCGCGCTGCCGCGAACTGGTGTCAGCGCGTTCCACGTTGGCGGCCAGCGCTGCGGTCGACAGGTGGCGCTCGTAGATGTGGGTCAACATGCTCATCAACAGGATCAGTGGCCCGTTTCCGGTGAGCTCGATCAGCCCGCGGTGGAAACGCGCCGAGGCGCGCGCGTGGCCTTCCACATCGCCGGCGGCCAGCGCCTGACTCTGCTGTTCGATCAGCGCGTTCAGGACCCCCGGTGCGGCGCGGCGCGCCGCCGGCGTACGAGCGACCATGTGCACGCAGGATGGCTCGATCAGGAGCCGCGCGCCGTAAATGTCGGCCAGGGTCGTGCCGCGGTTTTGCAGCACGAGGCCGAAGTGGCGCGCCGCCAGGCGCGGATCAGGGGGATGAACGCGTGGTCCGCCGCGCGAGCCCCGCGTGACCGTCAGCAAGCCCTCGGACTCCAGGATGCGCAGCGCCTCGCGCAGCGTGGGCCGCGATACGGAATAGCGCGCGACCAGTTCGCCTTCGGCTGGCAACGCGTCGCCGTCCTTCAGTTCGCCGCGGACGATCTTGTTGCGCAGATCGTCGGACACGAGTTCGGCGGTCTTCGGGACGCGGAACGGCAGCTCGTCGCTGCGGACCACCAGCGATTGCCGCTGACTCGGTCGGTCGTCCTTGTCCCGGGGGGACGACATATCGTTAGCTGAGGACATATCGTTAGCTGAGGTAGACACGTACGAATTATCGCTCAAATACGGTCACCACGCAGGCGCCGCCAAGACCGACGTTGTGCTGCAGACCGAGCCTGGCGCCGGGTACCTGGCGCTGGCCCGCCTCCCCGCGCAGTTGCCAGACGATTTCGGCGGTCTGCGCCAGGCCGGTGGCGCCCAGCGGGTGGCCCTTGGACAACAGCCCGCCGGAGGGATTGGTCACCACCCGTCCGCCGTAGGTGTTGTCGCCGTCGCGAATGAACTTCTCGGCGCCTCCCTCCGGGCACAGGCCGAGCGCCTCGTAGCTGATGACCTCGTTGGACGTGAAGCAGTCGTGCAGTTCGACCACGTCCAGATCGCGGGCACCGGCCCCGGCCTGCGCCAGCGCGCTTTGCGCCGCCCGGCGTGTCATCCCGGCGCCGACGCCGTCCATCATGCTGCCCGAGTCGAAGCTGTCGGCGCGATCGGTCGTCAGCGCCTGTCCCGCGATCGCGACGCTGCGCTCGAGCCCGCGACGGCGCGCATAGTCCGCGGACACCACCAGGGCAGCGGCGGCACCGCAGGTTGGCGGGCAGCATTGCAGCCGCGTCAACATGCCGAAGATCTGCGGCGAGGCCAGCACGGCCTCGACGGTCGTCGGCTCCCGGAAGACCGCCAGCGGGTTGCGCGCCGCATGCGCGCGCGACTTGACCGTGATCATCGCGAAGGTCGCGTCGGCGGTTCCGTAACGCCTCTGGTATTCGAGACCGGCGCCGCCGAAGTACTGCGCGGCGAGCGGCGCCGACTCGTTCCAGCCCTGCACGCGCTCGACCATCACATTGAGCATGCCGTTGACGCCCGGCCGGTCGTTGAAGGGCGAGGCCAGGGGCCCCGCCAGCATCTGTTCGAAACCCACTGCGAGCGCGACGTCGACGACGCCGGATTGAACCGCCTGGCGCGCCAGGAACAGGGCCGTCGACCCGGTCGAACAGGCATTGTTGACGTTGACGATCGGGATTCCGGTCATTCCGAGCGGGTACAGCGCCTGCTGGCCGGAGGTCGTGTCACCGATGACGAAGCCGACGTAGGCCTGCTGCACGTCGGTGTAGTCGAGCGCGGCGTCTGCCAATGCCTGGGCGGCAGCCTCGCGCGCCATCGCATCGTAGGGCGGGCTGCGCCCGGCTTTCGTGAACGGCACCATGCCTACGCCGGCGATTCGAGGCTTGTCCTGCATCGCGCATCTCCCCAAAAAAAGCCTGCCCGCCGAAGCGTCTGCCGCTTGTCACGGGCACCGTGAAGGTATTATAGTTAACTTAGTTAACTAAATAAAGGGGGCCACGCGTTTGCGCGGCAAACCGCCTGCGGACCATGATCGACTACGAGACGCTGATGCGTTGGCCGCTTGCGCCGGTCACGCAGACCTACGCCGAGCGCGACACGATTCTGTACGCGCTCGGTCTGGGCGTGGCGCGCTCCAACCCGGTCCCGTCGGCCGATCTGCCGTATGTCTATGAAGACGCGCCGGGCGGGCTGCAGGCCCTTCCGACGCTGGCCGCGGTGCTGGCCACCGGCGCGTTCTGGATGCAGGATCCGGCCACCGGAATCGACTGGAGGCGCGTGCTGCACGGCGAACAGCGCCTCGAGATCCATC
>DATBCD010000037.1:0-64851 GCA_036270655.1 Burkholderiaceae bacterium | reverse complement strand
CCCGTCCTATGTCTGTTCGAGGGAGTTGCGACGGGGGCGGCCGATGGGTACGCACGGATGGCGGGACGTCCAGCAGCTACCCTTCTTCATCTCGGGCCTGGCCTCTCGAACGGACTCGCAAACCTGCACAATGCAAGGCGAGCGATGTCGCCGGTCATCAATATCGTCGGCGACCACGCCGTGTGGCATCGACAATTCGATGCGCCACTCACCTCTGACATCGAAGGCCTTGCGCGCCCCGTTAGCGCCTTTGTACGCACCGTGAGGGATGTTAGCCAGGCCGGGCGCGATGCGGCACAGGCGGTCGCGGCTGCGCGATCTGCACACGGAGTTGCAACGCTCATCGCACCGGCAGACATTGCCTGGAGCAAAGGCGGTGAGGTCGCTGCGCCAATTCGGCCCATGGCGCCGCGTCTGGTCGATACGGCGCGCATCGCGGCCGCGGCTCGCGCACTCAATGCCGCGCGCCGGCCGGCGATCCTGATAGGGGGAAGCGTGCTACGTCGCGCTCCGCTCGAGCTTGCCGGACGCATTGCAGCCACTACAGGAGCACGGCTTTATTGTGATTTTTTTGCGCCGCGTCTCGAGCGGGGCGCCGGTATGGTTGCCCTCAAGCGTCTCGCGTACTTTGGCGAGCAAGTCACGCAGGAATTGAAGGGGACGGATCTTCTTATCCTGGTCGAAACCGATCCGCCCGTCGCCTTCTTCGCTTACCCAGGCAAACCCAGCGAGCTCACCCCGCCGGACACACGCGTTATTCAGCTCGCCAGACGTTCCGAGGATGGCTGCTCAGCACTTAGCGCTTTGGCCGATCTCGTCGCAACGCAGCGAGACATTGCGCGGCAAGCGTTGGTGCGCCGGGAGCTGCCCAGAGGCGCACTAACAGCCAGTTCGGCTGGCGGGGTCATCGCCGCGCTTTTACCCGAAAACGCGATCGTCGTCGACGAGAGCGTCACATCGGGAATGGCCGTTGAGCCCTTGTGCCAGGGCGCGGTGCCACATGATTGGCTGTCGCATACGGGCGGCGCGCTAGGGCTAGGATTACCCATGTCGATCGGTGCAGCTATCGCGTGTCCCGACCGCAAGACGGTCTGCCTGACGGGCGACGGCAGCGCAATGTACACAGTGCAATCGCTTTGGACCCACGCCCGCGAAAAGCTCGACATTGTCACGATCGTCTTCTCGAATCGTGCTTACGCAGTTCTCGACCACGAGTTGAAGCGCTTCCGAGCTCAACCAGGTTCGGCCGCACGTTCGATGTTGGACCTGACGCGCCCCGAGCTGCGCCTGGCCGATCTGGCGCGAAGTATGGGCGTCGAGGCTTCGCGGGTCGAGACGACAGAGGCGTTTGCCGATGAGCTCAGATCCGCACTAGCGGCACGCGGGCCGCGCCTCATCGAGCTCGCGCTGGGATAGTCCGCTCACGCACGAATTATTGCGGACTCAGGCCTAGGGCTGCGATGATCCGACCTTCCAGGTTTTCGGGGGAAGTGGCTCCGAAAAAATGCGAAGGTCTAGACCATCGCATTTGAGGAACCACGAAATGCCCGGACCTTCGCATTCGTGGACCCCGTTCGGCGCCGAGAAAGCGCGCAACATCAAGGACTTGGTGGAGACGAGGAGGATCGAACTCCCGACCTTCGCATTGCGAACGCGACGCTCTCCCAGCTGAGCTACGTCCCCACGTCGGGGCATTTTACCGAGTGCAGCGGGCGGCGTCCAAGGAAGCCCTCGCGGAAGGGATAAACTGCGCAACCTCGCCGGCGGGGAGGCTGGCAGGCCGTGAAATACACCGAGGAATTCTGCGAGCGCGAGTACAACATACGCGCGCGGGTGCCGCAGTACCCGGCCATATTCTCACGCTGGGCGGCGCAGGGCGCCGCTGCGCGCCAGCTTCACGCCTGCCTGCTCGACCTGGCCTACGGCGACGAGCCCGCCGAGCGCCTGGATATCTTTCCGGCGCGCGACGAGCCCGCGCCCCTGCTGGTCTTTTTCCACGGCGGGTACTGGCGGTCGCTCGACAAGTCGGACTTCTCGTGGATCGCGCCGGGCCTGGTGGAGCGCGGTGTGACGGTCGCTTTGGTCAACTACGGCCTGGCGCCGCAAACGCCGATGGAGGACATGGTTCGGCAGGCGCTCGCGGCGATTGCCTGGCTGTACCGCAAGGCCGGGCGCTACGGGATCGACCGCGACCGGATCAGCCTCTGCGGCCATTCGGCCGGGGCCCATCTGGCCGCGCTGTCGATGGCTGCGCTGTGGAACGTTTACGCATACGACCTGCCGGACGACCTGGTCAAGGGCGTGCTGGCGTTGAGCGGCGTCTACGACCTGGAACCCCTGCTGTACGCGCCGTTCCTGAACGTCGATCTGAAGCTGGACAGCGAGCAGGCCTGGCGCCTGTCTCCGCTGACTTACCCCGCTCGCGCCGGCGTGCGTTTGATCACCGCCGTCGGCGGCGCCGAGACGACCGAATTCGCCAGGCAGACCGCGCTGATCGGCCAGCGTTGGCACTCGAACCTGGTGCGCGAGGTCCCGCTGCCGGGCTGCAACCACTACGAGGTCGTCGACGCGCTGGCCGACCCGGCAAGCCCGCTGTTCGAGGCGGCGCTCGAGCTGGTCCGGCGATAGATCACGGATCGCTGGCTGCCGCCCTCACACCGGGATACCGAGCGCCTGCGCCCGCGCCTGCACCAGTGCATGCAGCACGCGGGTGGAAGGCACGGGCGTGCCGGTCAGCTCCGCCAGCTCGATCACCACGCCGACAATCGCCGCCAGCTCGAGCGGGCGGCGCTGTTGCAGGTCCTGCAGCATCGAGATGCGCGCCGCACCAAGCTGCCGCGCCACATCGATCCGCTGGTCGATCGTGATCCCGACGGTCACGTCCAGGCGGCCCGCCACCTCGATGCCCTCCCGCAGCACTTCACGGATCACGTCCAGCACCTCGGCGTCGTTGCAGATCTGATCCATCCGGTAGCCGGTCAGCGCGGCGACCGGATTGAAGCTGAGGTTCCCGATCAGCTTGCTCCAGATGTCGCGACGGATCCGCGCCGAAACCTCGCACTGGAAATCGGCCGCCTGCAACGCCGACTCGACCCGGTGCAGCCTGACGGAGTCGGAGCCGTCCGGCTCGCCGATGATCAGGCGGCGCCCGGCCGTGTGCTGAACGCG
This sequence comes from Burkholderiaceae bacterium, assembly GCA_036270655.1. Lineage (GTDB taxonomy): Bacteria > Pseudomonadota > Gammaproteobacteria > Burkholderiales > Burkholderiaceae_F > VBCK01. The sequence continues at coordinate 61,683 of DATBCD010000037.1, read as the reverse complement.
CCCTGGTTCCAGCACCTCTGCGGCCAGGTGGACCACGCACCCGATCACGCGCGCGCAGTCCAGCGCGGCGTCCATCGTCCCTTCCGGATCGAGCGACCGCAGCCGCATTCCCTCGTACGGCCCATGCGACCGGTAAAAGTACCACCACGGCAGACCGTTCAACGCCGGCAGGACCACGGTTCCCGAATCGAGCAGAGGAGCCAGCCGCGGCAGCATGGCCGGCACCGAGTAGGCCTTCAACGCGATCACCACCAGGTCTTGCGGGCCGAAATCGGACGGCTCGGCGCTGGCCGGCAGCCGATACACACCCGAGCGGGACCCGACCTGGTCGACGAACCGCAGTCCCTGGCTGCGCATGGCCTGAAGGTGCGCGCCCCGGCCGATCAGGCACACCTGCTCGCCCGCGGCCGCCAGCCTGGCGCCGATCGTGGCGCCGATCGAGCCGGCACCCACCACGCAGACTTTCACGTCGGCCGGGCGCTAGCGAAATGCCTGCTCGACCCGCCTTCTGTCCCAGCCGGGAGCGGCCATCTCGATGAACGCATAGACAAATCCTCGCAAGTAAGCGCCCTGCTTGACCGCAAGGCGCGTCGTGTTGTGCCCGAACAGATGCCCGCCGCATTTGACAGCGACCAGGCCCTCCGAATGATTCTGTGTCGCCAGGTCCGCGACGATCCCCACGCCCATGCCTGCGAGCACGTAGGTCTTGATCACGTCGGCGTCGATCGCTTCCAGCACGATCGACGGCTCGATGCTGGCCGCTGCGAACGCCGCGTCGATCCGGCTGCGGCCCGAAAAGTGCGCCTCGTACGTGACGATCGGATACTTGGCCAGCTCCTTCAGAGTGAGCCGCTCCGGATGGCGGGCAAAGCGCTCCAGCGGGTGCGGCGCCTTGACCACCACCACATGCTCCCATTCGAACACGGGAATCGATTTCAGCCCCGGCGTCTCAGCCAGCGTCTCGGTCGCCATCCCGACGTCGGCCTGGCCGGCCGCCACCATCGCAGCGATCTGCGGAGGATTTCCCTGCAGCAGCTTGACCCGGACCTGCGGAAACTTCTCGGCGAAGCGCTGCACCACCGGCGGCAGCACGTAACGTGCCTGGGTGTGCGTCGTTGCCAGGCGCAGCGTGCCTTCGGGGCTGCCCGTATAGTCGCGCGCGAGCTTTTTCAGGTTGTCGATCTCGGTCATGATGCGCTCGGCCGCATCGAGCACCTGCTGCCCGGGCGGGGTCAGCCCCAGGATGCGCTTGCCGTGCCGCGCGAAAATCGACAGGCCCAGCTCCTCTTCCAGCTCGATAATGGCCTTGGACACGCCGGGCTGGGAGGTGTGCAGCGTCTTGGCCGCCGCGGTCAGGTTCAGCTTCTGGCGGGCCGCTTCGCGCAAGTATCGGAATTGCTGAAGATTCACGGCCGCGAGTATAGAGGCCGATCCCGGCGGCGAGCATTTCTTGGCCGGAATCGGCTTCCACAGTGCGCGCCTTTTATAATAGATACTTGCAATCAGGGATGCGTCGATGAAACTCGACCAGGCGGCAACACTGCTGGACGAACAGGCAATCAGCCTGGACGTGCTGCTCGAAAAGTATGCGAAGGCGGGCGAAAAGACGGCCGACGAAGTGCGCCGCCGGGTCGCCCGCGGCCTGGCCGCAGTCGAAAAGCCGGAGCTTCGTGAATTCTGGGAGCAGCGCTTCTTCGAGGCGATGGTGGCCGGTTTCATTCCCGGCGGCCGGGTCAATTCGGCCGCCGGCACCGACATTGCGGCCACGCTGATCAACTGCTTCGTGCAGCCGGTCGGCGATGCCATCAGCGGCAGCACCGATGGCGTGCCGTCGATCTACCTGGCGCTGAACCAGGCCGCCGAGACGATGCGCCGCGGCGGCGGCGTCGGGTACGACTTCTCGCTGATCCGGCCGCGCGGCGCGCTGGTTCACGGCACGCACTCGCGGGCCAGCGGCCCGCTGTCCTACATGCGCGTGTTCGACAAGAGCTGCGAGACGCTCGAATCGGCCGGCAGCCGGCGCGGCGCCCAGATGGGCGTGATGCGCTGCGACCATCCGGACATCGAAGACTTCATCAACGCCAAGAGCGACGGCTCGCTCGCGAACTTCAACATGTCGGTGGCGGTGACCGACGAGTTCATGCGCGCGGTGGAAACCGGCGGCCAGATCGAGCTGTGGCACGCGGCCGAGCCGTTCGACAAGGAAACGGCTGCGCGCCGACCCGACGGCACCTGGACGCACCGGCGCGTGCGTGCGCGCGAGTTGTTCGACCAGATCATGCATTCGACCTACGACCACGCCGAGCCGGGCGTGGTGTTCATCGACCGGATCAACCGCGACAACAACCTGTCGTACTGCGAGACGATTGCGGCGACCAACCCGTGCGTGCCGGCGGACACCTGGGTGATGACCAGCGACGGGCCGCGCCAAGTCGAGGATCTGCTCGGTGAGGAACACTGCTTGGTAGTCGATGGAAACCGGTATCTGTCGAGTCCGGAGGGTTTTTTTGCAACAGGACACAAGCCGTTGGTCGAACTGCGCACGCGTGAGGGATTCCGGCTGCGCCTGACGGCCGACCACCAGGTACGCCGGATCCAGGCTTCGTCGCGATTGGGCGAAACGAGGCAATGGCTTGAAGCCGGCAAGCTCGTGCCCGGCGATCGTGTGTGTCTTAACAATCATCGCGAGCTTTCCGGCTGGCCGGGGAGTGGAAACGAGGCTGAAGGCTACCTGCTCGGGTTCCTGGTGGGTGATGGAACGCTCAAGCAAGACACCGCCGTTTTGTCGGTCTGGGTACCTGCGGCGGCGGTCGCGAACGGGGCACCCGTCGCGCCGCTGCGCGTTCGTGCGCTGATGAACGCAGTCAGCGATGCGATTCAAACGCTGCACCACCGGGCAGATTTCAGCGGCTGGCATCAGGTGTCCGGGCGGCCTGAATGGCGTCTTACATCGGCGCCGTTGCGCGACCTGGCCGAGTCGTTTGGCTTGCGGCCAGGGGCAAAGCGGCCCGGCAAGCCGATCGAGCTGGCCTCCGCGTCGTTCTATCGAGGCTTCTTGCGGGGTTTGTTCGACACCGATGGGTCGGTACAGGGCACGCAGCAGAAAGGCGTCAGTGTTCGTCTCGCGCAGTCGGACCTTGAGACGCTCGAGTGTGTGCAACGGATGCTGCTTCGGCTTGGCATCGTCTCAACGATCTACACGGAACGGCGCGAGGCCGGCTTCAAAGCGTTGCCGGACGGGCGCGGGGGAATGCGCGAGTACCCGATTCGCGCGCAGCACGAGCTTGCAATCGCCAACGACAACCTGATCCGGTTCGCGGACCTGGTCGGATTCAGCGACTCGGAAAAGCGCGCTCGTCTGGCCGAATCGCTGGCGTCCTACCGACGCAGCGCCAATCGGGAACGGTTCTGGGTCACAGTCGACGGGGTGGTCGACGCGGGATCGGCACCGGTGTTCGACGTGCGGGTGCAGGACATTCACGCGTTCGACGCGAACGGTCTGTACGTGCACAACTGCGGCGAACAGAGTCTTCCCCCGTACGGTTGTTGCTGCCTCGGATCGATCAACCTGACCCGTTTCGTGCGCGATCCGTTTGCCGACAGCGCCGCGTTCGACTTCGATGGATTCCGCGAGGTGGTGGGGGTGGCGATCCGCGCGCTCGACAACGTGCTGGACGCGACGCTGTGGCCGCTGCCCGAGCAGGAAATCGAGGCCAGGAACAAACGCCGGGTCGGCCTGGGCTTTACAGGCCTTGGCAACGCGCTGACGATGATGAACCGGCGCTACGACACGGACGCGGCGCGCGCGATGGCCAGCCGCATCAGCTGCGCGATGCGCGATGCCGCTTACGAAGCGTCGGTCGGCCTGGCGCGGGAAAAGGGCCGCTTTCCGCTGTTCGACGCCGAGCCCTACCTGGCGCCGCCCCATTGCGCGTCGCGGTTGCCGGACGACCTTCAGGATCTGATCCGGCGCCACGGCGTGCGCAATTCCCACCTGCTGTCGATCGCGCCGACCGGAACGATCTCGCTCGCTTTCGCCGGCAATGCCTCGGGCGGCATCGAGCCGACGTTCGCCTGGACCTACATCCGCAAAAAGCGCATGCCCGATGGCACGCGTCAGGACTACGCGGTGGAGGACTACGCGTTCCGCCTGTACAAGCACATGGGCGGTGACCCGTCCGATCTGCCGCCGGCGTTCGTCGGAGCGCTGGAAATGCGCGCAATCGACCACATGCGGATGATCGCGGCAGTGCAGCCGTACATCGACGCGGCGGTCAGCAAGACCGTCAACGTGCCGGAGGACTACCCGTTCGACGATTTCCGCGACCTGTATCTGCAGGCTTGGAAGGCGGGCCTGAAGGGCATCACCACGTATCGGCCCAACCAGGTGATCGGCGAGGTGCTGACGGTGCGCAAGGACGGCGCGCTCGCTCCGCAGGACTTGAGCGACGAGGCCGACCGCCGGGTCAAGCTGGATTCGGCCCCCAGGCCGGCGCTGGCCAGCCTGAAGTGGCCGGGCCGGCCCGACCTGGTCGCGGGCAACATGGCCTGGTCCTACATGGTCGAGATCCCGGCCCGCAACGAGTCTTTCGCGATCTTCATCGGCGAAGTCGGCACGCCGCCGATGCCGTTCGAAGTCTGGGTCAACGGGGCCGAGCAGCCGCGCGGCCTGGGCGCGATCGCCAAGACGCTGTCGATGGACATGCGCTCGGAAGACCGCGCCTGGCTGAAGATGAAGCTGGACGCGCTGGCCAAGTCGCGCGACGAACAGGGCTTCCAGATTCCATTCCCTCCCACCGGCGAGCCCGTGTGGGTCAGCGGCGTGGTGGCGGCGTTCGCGCGCATCGTGCACCTGCGCTGCGACGAGCTCGGCACCTTCCGCGAGATCGACAAGCACCCGACCCCGGTGGTCGATGCCCTTTTTTCGCGCAAGGAGCCCAAGGCCGGTGCGCTCGGCACGATGAGCTGGACCGTCGATGTCTCCAATCCGAACACCGGCGACGACTTCGTGCTCGGAGTCAAGGAGCTCAACCTGCCCGACGGCAGCCGGCGCCCCTACTCGCTGTGGATGGCGGGCGAATACCCGAAGGTGCTGGACGGGCTGTGCAAGCTGCTGTCGCTGGACATGCGGGTGGTCGACACCAACTGGATCGGCCTGAAGCTGAAGAAGCTGCTGAACTTCGGCGAGCAGAACGGCGAGTTCTGGGCACCGGTGCCCGGGGCCGAGCGCTCGGCCCTCTATCCAAGTACGGTCGCCTACGTCGCCGCGCTGCTGCTGCACCGGTACAAGGTGCTGGGCATCCTGGACGACGACGGACGAGCGATCCATTCGGTCGGCATCCTGGCGATGCCCCAGACGCGCAAGACGGTGGAGCTGGGAACGGCGGCCATCAAAGGCAAGGTGTGTCCGAGCTGCGGCGCCGCGGCCATGATCAAGCGCGACGGCTGCGAGTTCTGTACGGCGTGCGGCTTTACCGGCGCCTGCAGCTGAGACGTCCCACTGAAAAGTGAGTGTGCGGGCGGGCCGTCTCGGCCTGCCCATGCCCGCCTACCGGCGCGACTTGGCCTTGCCTGGCTGCGCGTGATCTCCGAGCGCCTTCTGGATCCGCTTGCGCTTGGCCCGGTCGATCTCGTCGAAGCTCTTCTTGCGGTCCAGCCCGAAGGTGCGTTCGATGACCTCGAACCAGAATACCGCAAGCCCGAACGGCAACGCCCAAAAGTACCATTTCAGGTCGGCGAACGGCCCGATGCCCAAAAAATGCAGCACCATTACGGCCACGCCGATCCAGATCAGCCACATCGCTCGATGTTCCCCGCGTCCCCAGGCAACGTAGTTCGAACTATAACGGCCTGCCCCTGCCGCGCGATCGCTTCTCGATTCAGGTCAGGTCAACGATCGACGCGGCGGGTACGTTAACATCAGGGAAACCCGGTAGTCCCTTCGGACTGCATTGCCCGTGCTGCTCGGCCCTCTTACCGCCCTTTTGACCACTTGTTCAGGAGAAACCTTGATGACACGCGTTATCGCCGTTCTTGCGGCCATCGGCGCCATGCTGATCAGCACGGCCGCATCCGCCCAGCTGGAACTCGCCAAGCAGAAGAATTGCCTGGCCTGCCACGCAGTCGACAAGAAGCTGGTCGGCCCCGCGTACAAGGACGTCGCCAGGAAGTATGAAAACGACAAGGACGCGGCCGCCCGGCTGGCCAAGAAAGTGCGCGAAGGCGGAGTCGGCGTGTGGGGGCAGATCCCGATGCCGGCCAACCCGCAGGTGAACGAGGCCGAGTCCCTCCAGCTGGTCAAATGGGTCCTCTCCCTTAAATAATCGGCCGCAAGCCTGGCCGGCGGGGCGCTCTTGGGCGCCCCGCCCTATTTTGAAAGTAGAATTTTCGATTCCGCTTCCGCAGAGACCTGGAGCCGACATGCCATACAAGATCGCTGCACTCTGGGCCGCCTTGATCACGGCCTTCGCGTTGACCGCCTGCAAACCCGGCGGCGCCGATCAGGGACCGGTGATCCGGATCGGGTCGGCCGCCCCGCTGACCGGGGAAATCGCCCATCTGGGCAAGGACAACGAAAATGGGGCCAGAATGGCGGTGGACGACATCAACGCCGCTGGCGGAGTAAAACTCGGCGACAAGACCTACCGGTTGGAGCTGGTCGGAGAAGACGACAAGGCCGACCCGCGGGAGGGCACGCTGGCGGCGCAGAAGCTGGTCGACGAGGGCGTGGTGGCGGTCGTCGGCCACCTGAATTCGGGAACTTCGATTCCCGCCTCGCGCATCTACGCAGACGCCAACGTCGTGCAGATCTCGCCGTCGGCGACCAATCCGAAGTACACCCTGCAGGGGTTCCGCACGACCTATCGCGTGGTGGCCAACGACAATCAACAGGGCGCCGTGCTGGCCGCCTTCGCCTCCAGCCAGATGAAGGCCAAGCGGGTGGCCATCGTCGATGACCGCACCCAGTACGGGCAGGGACTGGCCGATGTATTCGAGCGCGTCGGCAAGGAAAAGGGGCTGGAGGTGATCGATCGCGAATTCACCACCAACAGGGCGAGCGATTTCAACGCGATCCTGACCAAGATCCGGTCGATGAAGCCCGACCTGGTGATGTTCGGAGGCATGGACAGCGTGGCGGCCCCGATGGCGCGGCAGATGAAGGAGCTCGGCATGAAAGAGCCCCTGCTGGCGGGCGACGGCTCCTGCGATCCCGGATTCATCACGATCGCGGGCGACGCATCGGGCGCGCTGACCTGCTCGGTCGCGGGCCGTGCGCTGGAGAAGATGCCCAAGGGTGAGGATTTCCAGAAAAGGTACAAGCAGAAGTTCGGTATCGAATGCCAGCGCTATTCGCCCTACTCATACGACGCCGTCTTCGCGATCGTCGACGCCATCAAGCGCGCCGGCCGTCCTGACCGGCTTGCGGTGGTCGACGCGATGCCCAAGACCAGTTTCGAGGGCCTGACCGGACATATCGAGTTCGACGAGCACGGGGATCTGAAGAACGGCGAGATCTCGGTGTACGACGTGAAAGACGGCAAGCTGGACCTGCTGGCAGCCTTTCACTGACATGGCTCGAAGCGTGGCCGTCTCCTCTGGCACATAATGTGCATCGTGCGTTGAAGGCGTCCCGGCCGGGATGCCGCGGTGGGGCCCAGAACAACTGAAACAGAGGCCCAGGGGACGGATCGATGGATACGCTGGTTCAGCAGGTCATCAACGGCCTGGTGCTGGGTAGTCTGTATGCGCTGATCGCGCTCGGCTACACGATGGTCTACGGCGTGCTGAACCTGATCAATTTCGCGCACGGAGACGTGCTGATGGTCGGCGCCCTCGCCGCCCTGAGCGCGGTCGGCCTGCTGCATGGTCTGTGGCCCGGTCTGCCCGGATGGCTGCTGCTGGTGCTGGGAATCGTCGCGGCCGTTCCGGTGTGCGTATCGCTGAGCCTGATCATCGAGCGCGTCGCCTACCGCCCGCTGCGCCACGCGCCCCGCCTGGCTCCGCTGATCACCGCGATCGGAGTTTCGATCCTGATCGAAACCCTGGCGATGCTGATCTGGGGGCGCAATTACCTGAGCTTTCCTCAGCTGCTGCCGGCGGCGCCGATGCATATCGGCAATGCGACGATCAGCATGACCAAGGTGGTGGTGATCGTGCTGGCAGCGCTGATCATGGGCTCGCTGCTGTGGCTGGTCCAGGCCACGCGCCTGGGGCGCGCGATGCGCGCCACCGCGGAAAACCCGCGCGTGGCCAGCCTGATGGGAGTCAACCCCGACTCGGTGATCGCGATGACGTTCGCGATCGGAGCCGGCCTGGCGGCGGTGGCCGGCGTGATGCTCGAGGCGACCTACCAGGTGGCCCACTTCTACATGGGCTTCATTCCGGGGCTCAAAGCCTTCACCGCCGCGGTACTGGGCGGAATCGGCAACATCGCCGGCGCAATGCTCGGCGGCATTCTGCTCGGGCTGATCGAGGCGCTCGGCGCCGGTTACATCGGCCAGCTGACCAACGGCATTTTCGGCAGCAACTACCAGGACGTGTTCGCGTTCATCGTGCTCTGTGCCGTGCTGATCCTGCGGCCGTCGGGCCTGCTGGGCGAGCGCGTCGCCGACCGGGCCTGAGCGGCGGCCCATGGGCAATCCGGCGGCTGCCGACCCACCCGATCCGCCGCGGCCGGCGGGCGCCGTGCCACCCCGGGCCTACGCCGCGATGGCAGCGATCGGGCTGGCACTGATCGCGCTGCCCTGGGCGCTGGGCGCGTTCGGAGACGCCTGGATCCGGGCCCTGTGCTTCGTGGCACTGTACGTGATGCTGGCGCTCGGACTGAACATCGTGGTGGGCTTTGCCGGCTTGCTCGACCTGGGCTACATCGCCTTTTATGCGGTCGGCGCCTACACGTACGCGCTGCTCGCCTCGCCCCACCTGACCGAGCATTTTCCAGCGCTGGCCCAGGCTTTCCCGTCCGGGCTTCACGTGTCGATCTGGCTGGTTCTGCCGATCGGAGCGTCGCTGGCGGCCGCTTTCGGCATCCTGCTGGGCGCGCCGGTGTTGAAGCTGCGAGGCGATTACCTGGCAATCGTCACGCTCGGCTTCGGCGAGATCATCCGGATCTTCCTGAACAATCTGAATGCGCCGCTCAATTTCACCAATGGCCCGTCCGGAATCACGCTGATCGATCCGGTGCGGATCGACGGGCTGGATCTGGCGCACCCGGGCGTCGTGCTGGGGCTGCACCCGTCGTCGCTGGTGCTGTACTACTACCTGCTGGTGGCCGTGGCGCTGCTCGCGATCCTGGTGTGCGTGCGCCTGCAGGATTCGCGCCTGGGGCGCGCCTGGATGGCGATCCGGGAAGACGAGGTCGCAGCCCGGGCCATGGGAATCAACGTGCGCAACGTCAAGCTGCTGGCCTTTTCCCTGGGCGCCACGTTCGGGGGGATCGCGGGGGGGCTGTTTGCTGCGTTCCAGGGATTCGTTTCGCCCGAGTCGTTCTCTCTGAATGAATCGATCGTCGTGCTGTCGATGATCGTGCTGGGCGGCCTCGGGCACGTGCCCGGCGTCGTGCTGGGGGCGGTGATGCTGGCGATGCTGCCCGAGGCGCTGCGGCATACCGCGGTGCCGATCCAGCTGGCGCTGTTCGGGCGCGTGCTGATCGACGCCGAAGTGCTGCGGATGCTGCTCTATGGCCTGGCGACGGTCGGCATCATGTTGTACCGGCCCCGCGGGCTCTGGCCGGCGCCGGAGCACGGCGTGCGCAGCATGTTCAGCGGCGCGCGCGCGGGCGCACCCGAAACGGGGCGCCATGGCTGACTGCGCCCTGCGCGCCCAATCGGTCAGCAAGCGCTTCGGCGGCCTGCAGGCGCTGTCCGAGGTCCAGATCCAGATCGAGCAAGGCCAGATCTACGGCCTGATCGGACCGAACGGCGCCGGCAAGACGACGTTCTTTAACGTGCTTACCGGGCTGGCGGCGCCCGATTCGGGTACGTTCGAACTGTGCGGCCAGGCCTACTGGCCGACCGATGCGCATCGGGTGGCCAAGTGCGGGATCGCGCGTACGTTCCAGAATATCCGCCTGTTTCCGGACATGACGGCGCTGGAGAACGTGATGGTCGGACGGCACGTGCGGACCCACGCCAATGCGCTGGACGCGGTGCTGCGCACGCGGCGCGCCCGCGTCGAGGAAGCCGCCATCCGGCAGCGCGCCCGGGAGCTGATCGACGACATCGGCATCGGGCGTTACGCCGATCACCTGGCGCGCACCCTGCCCTACGGGGACCAGCGACGGCTGGAGATCGCCCGTGCGCTGGCCACCGATCCGCAACTGCTCGCGCTGGACGAGCCGGCCGCCGGCATGAACGCGACCGAGAAAGCGGCGCTGCGCGAGCTGCTGGTGCGAATCCGCGCGCGCGGCGTCACGATCCTTCTGATCGAGCACGACGTGAAGCTGGTGATGGGTCTGTGCGACTGCGTGACGGTGCTCGATTACGGCAAAGTGATCTCGGTCGGCACGCCGTCCCAGGTGCAGCGCGATCCGGCCGTGATCGAAGCCTACCTGGGCCGTGCCCACACGCCAGCCGCGCCGCGGCAGGAGATTGCGTGAGTCGGGCCGCGCTGCGGGTCTCGGGCTTGCGCGTCAGCTATGGCGCCATCGAGGCGGTCAAGTCGATCGATCTGGAGGTGCAAAGCGGCGAGCTGGTCGCGCTGATCGGCGCCAACGGCGCCGGCAAGACCACCACGTTGAAGGCGATCGCGGGCCTGCTTCCATGGAGCGGATCGATCGAGGTATTCGGCGAGCCGATCCGCGCCGTGCCCGCCCATCAACTGCTCACGCGCGGGCTGTCGCTGGTGCCCGAGGGCCGGGGCCTGTTTGCCCGGATGACCGTGGCCGAAAACCTGCAGATGGGCGCGTTCACCCGGCGTGACGCGCAGGTCGCCGAAGACTTCGAAAAGATGTACGAGCGCTTCCCGCGCCTGAAGGAGCGCTCGCGCCAGCTGGCCGGCACGCTGTCCGGCGGAGAGCAGCAGATGCTGGCGATGGCGCGCGCCCTGATGTCCAATCCCAGGCTGCTGCTGCTGGACGAGCCGTCGATGGGCCTGTCGCCGATCCTGGTGGAACGGATCTTTTCGGTGATCCGCGAGGTGTCCGATCGCGGCATCTCGATCCTGCTGGTCGAGCAGAACGCGCGGCTGGCGCTGGAAATCGCCCACCGCGGCTACGTGATGGAATCGGGCGAGCTCAGCCTGTCGGGCCCGGCCTCGAGCCTGCTGCACGACGCGCGCGTGCGCGAGGCCTATCTGGGCGAATCGGCCTGACTCAGGCCGGCGTCACCAGAAGGAATAGCCCACCGCAGCGACGATAGTCTGTGGATTGAAATTGACGTGGCTCTTGCGCACCACGCCTTCCGTGTTGGCCTGCAGGTCGCTTTCGATCTGGGCCGCCGAGATCGAAGCGTCCACATGCCAGTGATTCGCCACGCGGTAGACGAATCCGATGGTGCCGGCCGGACCGATCGAATTTCTCAGCGAAATTTGCGTCGGCCCCCCCAGCGCAGCCTGGCCGGCCGCGTTGATCTGCCGGTCGTAGAAGTGGGTAAAGTTGACGCCAGCTCCGACGTACGGCCGGAAACGGGACGATTCATCGAAAAAGTTGTACTCCAGCAGCACCGACGGTGAGAGCCACCTGACCGTTCCGACCTTCACACCGTTCCACGGCACCGCGCCCAGCGTGGCCGGGCCCTTGCCGATCGTATCGGTCTTGGGCGGAACTCCTCCGGCCAGCTCCAGGCTCAGGTGGCGGTTCAGCCGGCGCAAGTAGGCCAGGTACACGGTCTGCACATTGCCGACGTCCGCGCTCACACCGGGAGGCACAAACGGCCCCTGCACATCGTCGGCCGCCGTGTGGTAGAAAACTGCGAACAGCCCGATGCGCACGACGTTGTTGTCCTGCGCCGATGCCGACATCGAGCTGGCCAGCAGTCCGAGTGCGGCGCCCAGCAAGGCGATCGTTGTTGTGGTTTTCATGATCGATCCTCTACTCAGAACTGGCTGAAGAAGCCGCGCGCGGACGCGGTGCAGAACGGCGGCACCAGAGTGCCGTGGTAGTTCTGCACCACGGCGTTCTGGCCGCCGGCCGCGAACACGGTCGCCTTGGCCGTCGCAAATCCGACCTTGGCCGCCGCGAACGGATCGGTCGGCCCGGAAGGCGGCGAGTCGACGTCCAGCACCGTCAGAAGCGCCGCGGCAGCGCCGGTCAGCACGGGCGCCCAGTACGACTGCATCGTCTGCGTGTTCAACGAATAAAACACGGTCGGATCGGCATTGCCGCCGCACAGCAGCATCGGAGTCATCGGCGCCCATGCGGTGCGCATGTCACTCTTCACCGCAGCCTGCCGCAGCGGATGCAGCGCGCTGGCATTGGGCAGGCCGTTCGTCACGGTGGGCACCACTCCGTCGGGGTGGGCCAGGGCATCCTCGATGAAGCCGACGCGGTAGCTGTTCTTGACCAGATTGGTGGGCCCGAAACCGAGCGCGAACAGCGGCGCTTCGGCCGCGGGCGTCATCGGCGGGGTGATCGCCACGAACAGCCCATCCAGCTGAGCGTTGCCGGTCGATGGCGGCGTGCTGTTAAAAAGGTAGGTCAACGGCAGCTTGCCCTCCGCCACCAGCGTCGAGAATGGAACCGGGCCAGGCTCCAGCGAGTCGATTCCGTTCGCATAGGCCGCCTCGAAGATGTCCGACGTCGACGTGTAAAGGTTGTTGTACGTATGCTGGCCGCCCGAAATGATCAACGGGAAAAATTCAGTCGAGCCCAGATTCACGTCGCCGTAGAAAATCGCATCGATGAACGCCGCGGTCGCATACGGGCCGGACATCGGCGCTGACGCGGTGGGCGGCTTTCCCGCCGCCTGCAACGCGCGGACCGTGGCCATCGCCACGTGTCCGCCCTGCGAGTAGCCGGTGACGAACAGCTTGCCGTTGTCTCCAGTCGCCGCAATGCTTCCCAGGGCCGAACGCGCCGCGGCGAGCGCGTCCATCATGTCCTTGGACTGCTGGCTGGCAATCAGGAACGGGTGATACGGCAGCGACGACAGATCGTAGCCGGCATAGTTCGGCGCCACCACGATGTAGCCATGCGCGGCGAACATCGCGGCCAGCAGAGCGGACTCGGCAGATCCCTCGTTGGTGGTCGTCGTAGGGTCCGCGATGTCATAGCTCTTCGTCGAGGCGGTGCCATGCGCGTAAAGCACGATGGACTGCTTGCCCTCGCACAAAAGACCGGTCGGAACCATCAAGGCGCCGTCGGCCGTGGTCGACTCGCCCGCGCCGCCGACGGTGTAGTACTGAATGCGGTAAAAATCGATGCCGCACACCGGAGGTCCGGACACCGTAAGCAACGCCACGCCGGTTGGCGTCGTCCCGAGGTTCGCCGCGAACTCGGCCGCAGTGACCGATGCGACGCGGAACGGCGGGTTGAAGATCAACGCCCCTTCGGCGGAGGACGTATTGGCAGCTACCGTCGACGAACCGCCGCCGCAACCCGACAGCAACAGCGCGGCGCCCGCCGCCAGGAAAAGGCTCTTTCTACAGCACATCATGGTCTCCCCGAATGAGCGCAGGCAAGACCATGGCCTGCGAATTGCTCCCTGCTCGTGGCCCGTCGATGGTCGGGCTCTATCTATGTTGATCGATTCTGCCATGTGCGGTGACGTTGCGCGCATGCGCGTTGCATCCACGCACACGAACTCGAATGTCGCAGCGCAGCAGGCCGATGCGGGGCGTCTACTTCGAAACCGCGCGGATAAAAACCGTATCGAGCAGTTCGATCATTCGGTCGATCGCGTCGAAATCGACGTTCAACGCCGGCATCAATCGCAACAAGTGCGGCCGCGGGGCGTTCAGCAGCAGACCGTCCGGCGACAGATCGCGCGCGGCGTCCACCACCTGCGAAGCCACCGGCCGGCCTAGATCGACGGCGCGCAGAAGGCCGCGCCCATGCTCGCCGGCCAGTGCATGGCGGGACACGAGGTCGTTGAGCCGACGCACCAGGTGTTCCTCGCGCAACCGCACGCCTTCGAGAAACTGCGATTGCGACACCCGATCGATGACGGCCGAACCGACTGCCGCCATCAGCGGATTGCCGCAGTAGGTTCCGCCCTGGTCGCCGTGCGCGAAGCACGAAGCGCGCTCGCTCGCGAGCAGGGCCGACAGCGGAACGCCGCCGCCCAGTCCCTTGCCCAGCGTCATGATGTCGGGCCGCACCTGGGCGTGCTCGCACGCGAACATGCGCCCGGTGCGCCCGACGCCGGTCTGCACTTCGTCCAGGATCAGCAGCAGCCCGTGCTGATCGCACAGGGCGCGCAGCGCGCGCAGAAAATCATCCCCGGCCATCACGACGCCGGCCTCGCCCTGAATCGGTTCGATCATGATCGCCACTGTCTGCGGCCCGATCAGACGCTGAACCGATTCGATGTCGTCAAGTCGCGCCTTCGGAAAGCCGGGCACTTTGGGCTCGAACAGCCGGTCCCAACCCGTCTTGCCCGAGGCCGACATCGTCGCCAGCGTGCGCCCGTGAAAGGCGTCGGCGAACGTCACGATCTGCCAGGCGCCGCCCTTATTCAGCGAACCCCACTTGCGGGCAAGCTTGATTGCGCCTTCGTTGGCCTCGGCGCCGCTGCTGGCCAGAAAGACCCGTTCGAGGCCGGACAGCCGCGTCAGGCGCTGTGCCAGGCCGATCGCAGCGTCGTTGAAATACGCCGCGCTCGGGCTGATCAGCCGCTCGGCCTGCGCCGCGATCGTCCTGACGATTTCCGGCGGGCAATGTCCCAGGCAGTTCACGGCCCAGCCCTGGACGAAATCCAGGTAGCGCTTTCCGCGTTGATCGGTCAGCCACGAGCCCTCGCCCTCGACGAACACCACGGGCGGCCGCGCCGCGATATCCATCAGCACATCGGTTTCGAACGAGCCAATCTGCATCTCATTCCTTGATGACATCGGCCTTGGACGTGAACGCATCGGCCAGGAACTGATCCGGCGGCAGCCCGCAAAGCCCGACGAAGTCGCGACGGGCGGCCTCGACCATCACCGGCGCCCCGCAGGCGTAAACCTCGTACTGCGACAGATCCGGCAGATCCTGCATCACGGCCTGGTGCACGAGGCCGGTTCGTCCGGTCCAGGCATCCTGGGGCAGCGCATCCGACAGCACGGGAACGTAACGGAAATTCGGCTGCTCGGCGGCCCACTGCGACGGCAGCTCATTCATGTACAGGTCGCTGAGAGCGCGGGCGCCCCAGTACAGCACCACGGCGCGCGCCGGGCGCGAGCCCGTCGGATCGTCGTGGTTCAGCCTCAGGTGGAATATCGTCTCCGCGATCGCCTTGATCGGAGCAAACCCCGTTCCGCTGGCCAGCAGCACGATCGGCCGCTCGCTGTCCGGGCGCAGGAAAAACGTACCGAGCGGCCCCTCCAGGCGCAGGATGTCGCGCTCCTTGATCGGCTTGGCCGCGGCCCCGAACAGCGCGTCGGTGAAAACGCCCCCCGGCATGTGGCGCACATGAATGGAGATCGGCTCGTCCGCATGCGGCGCGGTGGCAATCGAGTAGCAGCGGCGCGCGCCGCTGCCCAGCGTGAACTCGAGGAACTGGCCGGCGCGGTAGCGCAGGTGCTCGGAGGCGGGCAGCTGCAGCGTGACGATCACGACGTCCGGCGTGAGGCGCTCCACGTGCGTGATCCGGCACGGCATCTTGTGGGCCGGAAAGTCGCCGTAGCCGGCCACTTCGCGCACCTCGATCTGCAGGTCCGACCGCGGCTGCGCGCAGCACAGCAGCGCCAGGCCGGCGAGGTGCTCTTCGTGGCTCAGCGCGGGCGCGGCATGCCAGCCCTGCTCCAGCTCGCCCGCCAGCACCTTGGCCTTGCACGAGCCGCACGCTCCGTCCTTGCATCCGAACGGCAGCCCGACTCCCGCACGCAGCGCGGCGTCCAGGATGTTTTCGGTGGCCTCAGCCGTGAACTGGCGACCGGAGGGGCGAACCGATACTTTGAACGACATAGAATTCCGCAATGCAAACGAAAGCGCCCGCCGCCACCTGGGCCCGAATCGGGCGCGCGCACTTGGGCAAGCCGCGCCTGCTGATCGTCGGATGCGGAAAGGTCGGGCTGGGAATTGTCGCACGGCTGAACCGGCGCTTCCGGGTCTTCGCCACGACGACGACCCCACTGCAATGCCAGGCGCTGCGCCAGGCCGGTGCGGTGCCGGTGGTGATCGACCTGGACAGCCGTGCGGGACGTCCGATCGCGCAGCTCGCCCCGTGCGTGATCTGCCTGGTGCCGCCTCCGCCCGAGGGGCCGACCGACACCCGCATCGCGCGCCTGCTGCAGTGGCTGCGCTGGCCGCCGCGCCGCTTCATCTACATCAGCACCACCGGCGTGTACGGCGACCTGCACGGTGCATGGGTCGACGAAACGGCGCCACCGGCCCCGATCACCGAGCGGGCGCGCAGGCGCGTGGACGCCGAGCGGCGCGCACGCGCCCATCCCTGGCGTGCTTCGGTGCTGCGGGTGCCCGGTATCTATGGTCCCGGTCGACTGCCCACCGAGCGGCTGCGGCGCGCGATTCCGGCACCGCTGCCTGCCGAAGACGTCCTGACCAATCACATTCACATCGACGACCTGGCCCGGCTGTGCATCGCGAGCCTGTTCCGCGCCGCGCCCAGGCGCATCTACAACGCGGTCGACGACTCGTGCCTTCGATTGGGTGACTACCTGGACCTGGTGGCCGACCAATTCGCGCTGCCGCGCGCCCCGCGACTGCCGCGCGAGGCGCTGCGCCGGGCCGTCTCGCCAATCCAGTTTTCGTTCTTCCAGGAATCGCGCCGCCTGCGAAACCGCCGCATCAAGAAGGAATTACGGATGCGGCTGCAGTTTCCCACCGTGCGCGAGGGGCTGCTTGCCGCTGCGCGTGCGGAATCGGAACCCGGCTGACGCGCAGTCGGACCGGGCCGTCGGCCGCTCCGCGCGCGCCGCTCACGATGAAGTAATCGGCTACCACCCGCAACCCAACCGGCTTGGCGAAAATCGCCGCCTACGGCAGCGGCCGGGAAACTTCCCAGGAGAAACCTCATGCCAGCCAAACGCATTCTGATGCTTTGCGGTGATTTCGGCGAAGACTACGAGACAATGGTGCCGTTTCAGACGTTGCAGGCCGTCGGTCACACGGTGCATGCCGTCTGCCCGGGCAAGGCGGCCGGCGAAAAAATCGCCACCGCGATTCACGACTTCGAGGGCGACCAGACCTACAGCGAAAAGCGCGGGCACAATTTCACCCTGAACGCGACCTTCTCCGAAACGCGCCCGGAGAGCTACGACGCGCTGCTGATACCGGGCGGGCGCGCTCCCGAATATCTGCGGCTTAACCTGAGCGTGCTGGACTGCGTCCGGCATTTCGCCAAAGCCGGCAAACCGCTGGCCGCGATTTGCCACGCCGCCCAGATCCTGGCCGCGGCGCGCGTGATCGAGGGCCGGCGTGTTTCCGCCTATCCGGCCTGCCGCCCGGAAGTGGAGCTGGCGGGCGCGAGCTACGCCGACATCGCCATCGACGCCGCCGTGACCGACGGCAACCTGGTCACCGCGCCGGCCTGGCCGGCGCATCCGGCCTGGATCGGTCAGTTCCTGCAAGTCCTGGGGACTCGTATCATCCTCTGAACCGGCGCTGCGCATTTCGGGCCTGGGGGCGGCGCCACCCGTCCGCCCCGCGGGCCCGGTCAGGCGTCGGCCTGCGGAGGGTCAAACCATGTGTGGCATGTTCGTGAATGCCGACCCCGAGTTGTACTGCTCCTACACCCGGTCGATACGGTTGCACGGGGTTTCGACCAGCTTGCGGTTGGAGCGGATGTTCTGGGACGTCCTGGCCGAAATCGGGGCGCGCGACGCGATGAGCGTGCCGCAACTGATCGGCAAGCTGCATGACGAGTTGGTTGCAGCCGGCGCCGACCTGGGAAACTTCGCGTCCTTCCTGAGGGTCTGCTGCCTGCGTTACCTGTCCCTGCAGGCGCTTGGGACGATTCCCACTGACCGTTCGATCTCGATCCGGTCGCTCGAGGTGGCCGCACCGATTAGATAACTAGAACGCGCGATCGCACTGATGCGTGTCCCTTATTCCGGCAGCGACGCGCTCATGATGTGATGGTGCATCGAGGACAGGAGAACGGATAGGAGCGCGAACCATGCCTCTGGTGCATCGATGGTCTGGAACCGGGTTTGCGTCTCGAGACGCCGACGGTCCGACCTTTTGCAAGTTGTGCGCAACGCGCGCATCGACCTTCGATCTGTCGATGCGATGCTGTCTGGATCGTTACGAGTCGCTGTTCGGATCGGTGTACGAGCACCGCAGCAGGTTCGAGCAGGCCAGGATATCCGCGCTTAACGGGGACTTCATGCCCGCCCGCCGGCTGGTCGAGTCCTACCGGCGCGTTTTCGGCTCGTTGGCGGCCGTGGAGCTGAAGCGAATGCTCTGGCAATCGATCGACGAAGCGCGCATCACCTCGCTTCGGCGGGCCGCCGGCGATCACCGCGAACTGACGCGCGCGGCCGCCTGAGCGGCCGCCGCGAGCCAGGCGCGACGGCCGCGCTCGCGGCCCGTTGCGTCAGGGATGTGCTGTCGCCTTCCAGCGCTGGATCGCGTCCAGCGTGTTCTCGACGTGGCCGTCCGGGCTCATGCTCGCGAACGCGTAAATGACCTTCCCGTCCGGCGCAATCACGTACGAGATACGGTCCGCCACGTCCGTCCGGCCCGGCATCACGGCGTCGTACTGCTTCATCACCTGCCCGCCCTGATCTGCGGCAACGGCGAATTTGTTGCGGCATTCGAGCACTGAGAACTTCTTCAGCGTGCCGATATCGTCATTCGACATGCCGATCACGGTCGCGCCCATCGACTTGAACCGGTCGGTCGCCTCCGAGAAGTTGTGGGCCTCGACCGTGCAGCCCTTGGTGAACGCCTTCGGGTAGAAATAAAGCACGACCGGGCCCTTCTTCAAGGCATCGGCCAGGCTGAACGTGAACTCGTTGCCGCCCATCGCGGCCTGTGTCGTGAACTGCGGAGCGGTGGCCCCGAGGGGAAGCGCAGCCTGCGCGCCGCCCAGACCGAAGTTCGCCATGGCAACTCCGAGAAAAACCACATATGATTTACGGGTCACGCCTGCCTCCATTGGACGGATCGCGCTGACATCTGAAATATCAGCCGCCGTTAAGACTGCGGAAAGCGAAGATTTCGGATGTTATTCCGATTCAGACCGAGCGACCGACAGGCCCCACGCAACGCTCAAGTCGGCGACAATTTCATCCGAATATCCTAACGGGTGAACCGAATGGGAGCACGCGAACGAACCTATTTCGAGCTGACGCTCAAAGGCTCTGAAGAGCTGGCGATGCGCACGTACCGGCTCGACGCCAAGGTTCGCAACGTCCTGTTTCTGATCCAGAAGGGTTACGCGACCATCGAGGGAATCCTGGAGAACTCGATCTTCCCTCGTGATGACGTCGTCGAGCGCCTGCGCGATCTGCTCAGGGGACACTTCGTCACGATCCAGGCCGGCGCAGAAATTACGCAGGCCGCCGGCCCCACCACGGTCATCAAGCGCGGCGGGCCGAACACCGCCGGGCCCGCGCCGCCACAAGCCGCTGCTGCCCCCGAGGCCGAGCCGGAAGAGGAAGAGGACGAGGATCCGCCGGTCTACGTCGGTTTTTGACGCGCGCTAGGGCCATCAGCCAGCGCGCTCGCGAATTCGCATCCGCAGCCCTCTGGGCCCCATCGCCAGCTGCAGCACCTCCCACGGCTCCTGGCGGCCATAGCGGACATCGTCGTGGCGGTTTTCATGGGGAACGAGCCCGATTCTTTTCGACGATCTCCTTGATCTTGCGCTCCTCCCATTCCTGGCCCCAAAGCCCTCCCGCGCCGAATACGGAGATGCCGTGGGCAGCGAGGCCTATGCCCCAGCCGAACAAAGGCCATACAAACCATACCTCGCCATGCGAGGTACCCAGGTTGATGACCGCCAGCAGGGCGTTGACGAGCACATAGACTGTCGCGTGGATGTAGAAGCCCTTGATCTGGCGGACCCGCCTTCTCGCACGTTCATACGCTTCCGTGTCGTCCATCGTGCCACCTCCCCTCGCGAAATTCGCGACCCGACAGTCGATCATGCAGAGTAAAGCGAATGTTCATCGGTCGCACGGACTCTCGCAGCGCCCTGGTAAATTGCTCGGATAGACGGAGACGGGCGATCGAGGAGATCATATGAGCAGCAACAGCCGATGGAGGAGATTGAGGGACGACTGGCTCGTCCTGACTCACTATCAACGCTTCGAGGGTATCGTCGCGCTCCTGCTGACGATCGTAGTCGGCTTGATCATCCTGGTCGCGCTGTATCGGCTTTCCTGGAGTGTGATCGGCGGGCTCGTTCTTGGCGTCTTGAACCCGCTGGAGCCAAAGGCATTCCAAACGGTGTTCGGCGAAATCCTCACCCTCCTGATCGCTCTGGAATTCAATCACACGCTGCAATACGTGGTCAAGCGCGAGCAGAGCATCATCCAGACCAAGGTGGTGCTTCTGATCGCGCTGCTCGCCATCGCGCGCAAGTTCATCATTCTCGACCTCGCCGACCTGGATGCGCTGCAGCTTGGCGGGCTGGCTGCAGTCACGCTGGCGCTCGGGATCTGCCACTGGCTGCTTCGGGAGCGCGATACCCGCATTGCCGGCTGAGGCGGTCGCCACCGATCAGTCGGTGGCGAAGATCGTAGCGGGTTGACGCCGGGTCAATGAGGCGAGCCCGGCCGCTTCAGGCCAGGCGTGCAGTCAAAGTGCTTGTAACGGCCAATTGGGGATTGGCTTGCGCGCCGGCGACCGAGCCCGCCCGCGCGCAAGGCGGGCGGCCCCACCGTCAGTTGCTGGAAACGGTCGTGGCCGCTTGCTGCTCCTGGTACCAGCCGCCGCCCAATGCCCTGTAGACGGCCACCAGCGAGGTGCCCGCGTCGGTCTGCGCCTGTGCCAGACCGTCGCGGTCGGCCAGCAACTGGCGCTCGGCGTCCAGAACGTTCAGAAAATCGGTCACCCCGGCTTCGAAGCGCGCGCGCGCCAGCTCGTCCGCCTGTTCCGATGCGCGGGCCGCCTTGAACAGGCTTTCGGCGCGCCGCTGATTGCGGTCGAAGCTGATCAGCGCGCCCTCGGTTTCTTCCAGCGCCGTCAGCACCGTCTTTTCGTACTGCGCCAGCGCGGCATCGGCCCTGGCCTCGTTCTGGCGGATGCGGGCGCGGATCCGGCCGAAATCGAGCACCGTCCAGGCCATCGAGGCGCCCAGGTTGTAGTAGTAGGCCTGCCCGCTGTTCAGCCCGCCGGGGGTGAGCGCGTTCAAGCCGAGCAGGCCCGTGATCGAGACGCTGGGAAACAGGTCCGCTTTGGACGCGCCGATGTCGGCGGTGGCCGCGGCGAGCTGGCGCTCGGCCACCCGGATGTCGGGCCGGCGCCTCAACAAGTCGGCCGGCGTGCCGATCCCATCGACCGGCTTGAGTCCCGGCAACGGGTGGATTTCACCGGACAGCGAGGCCAGCTCGGTCGGGGGCCGCCCGGTCAGCACGGCCAGACGGTAGCGCGACAGCTCGATGCCAGCCTGAAGCACCGGAACCTGCGCTCGCGTGCTCTCCAACTGCGACTGCGCGCGCGTCGTGTCCAGCTCGGTGCCGCGCCCCGCGTCCAGCCGCGCCTGCACCAGGTCCAGGTTGGCCTGCTGATTCTGCAGCGACTGCTGCGCGATCTGCAGTCGCAGCTGCTGGCCGCGCAGCTCGAAGTAATTGCGCGCCACCTCGGCCGTCACGCTGACCTGCGCAGCCGCCACCCCGGCCTGTGCGGCAGAGACGGAGGCCGCGGCCGATTCCGAGGCGCGGGTGAAGCGCCCGAACAGGTTCAGCTCCCAGTTCGCGTCCATCGACACGTCGTAATTGTTCAGGGTGCGCTGGTTGCGACTGAATCCAGGCGCAAAACTCTGCGGCTCGATCTGGCGCGTAGCGCTGGCATTGGAGCCGACCTGCGGCCAGGCCTGCGCATCGACCCCGAGCTGCACGGCGCGCGCCGCCCGCAGATTGGCCACCGCGATCCGGATGTCGTGATTGGCCTTCAGCGCATCGTCGACCAGGCCGTTCAGGACCGGGTCGTCGAAGCGGCGCCAGAACTCGCGCGGAGGCTCCTGGCGGTCCCCGGTCGCATTTTCGAAGTCGCCCGCCATCTGCGTGGGCGGCGTCCGGTAGTCGGGGCCGAGCGCGCAGCCGCTCACGAGGCCCGCCAGCAGCGCAGGCGCGCACCATCCAATCAGCCGAAAGTTCCTGTCAGTCATCGTGTCGCCCCTGAGGCTGCATCCCCACCAGCGCCGCCCCGCCCGCGCCCGCGCGCGGAGCCTTCGCCGCGCCGGCAAACGCCCGCTGGCTCGCGGCGCCGAGGCTGCGCAACAGCACGTAGAACACCGGCGTCAGGAAGATCCCGAACGAGGTCACCCCGACCATGCCCCAGAACACCGCGATGCCCATCGCGCGGCGCATCTCCTCGCCGGCGCCCGTGCCCACGATCAGGGGTATGACGCCGGCGCAGAACGCGAACGACGTCATCAGGATGGGCCGCAACCGCATCCGGCACGCATGCAACACCGCATCCAGCATCGGCTCCCCGCGCACCTCCAGATCGCGCGCGAACTCGACGATCAGGATCGCGTTCTTGCAGGCCAATCCGACCAGCACGACGAACGCGATCTGCGTGAATATGTTGTTGTCCAGCGGAATCAGGAAGCTGCTGACCCACACGCCCAGGATCGCGCTGAAGATGCACAGCGGAACGATCAGCACGATCGCCAGCGGCAGGGTCCAGCTTTCGTAGTTGGCCGTCAGCACCAGGAACACCAACAGCACGCACAGCGGGAAAATGTAGATCATCGTGTTGCCGGCGATCTTTTCCTGGTACACCAGCTCGGTCCAGTCGTAGGTGATGCCGCGCGGCAGGCTCGCCTTCAGCACACGCTCGATCTCCGCCTGCGCCTGGCCCGAGCTGAACCCCGGCTTGGGCGCGCCGTTGATGTCCGCCGAGTAGAACCCGTTGTGCCGGGTCACGCTGACCGGGCCGAAGGACTGCTGAACCTTCATCAGCGCCCCCAACGGCACCGCCTCGCCCTTGCTGTTGCGGGTCTTCAGTTGAGTGATCGAATCGGCATCGGCACGGTACGGGGCGTCGGCCTGCACGATCACCTGGTAGGTCTTGCCGAAGCGGTTGAAGTCGTTCACGTACAGCGACCCCAGGTACAGCTGCATCGTGTCGTAGATGTCGGTCAGGCTCACTCCCATCTGCTTGGCGCGGGTCCTGTCGATATCCGCGTACAACTGGGGCACGTTGATCTGGTAATTGGAGTACACCTGGGTCAGCACCGACTGCGGATTGCCGTACACCCGCCCGAGCGTGGCCCCGACGGCGCCCGCCAGCGCCTGCTCGCCGAGCGAGTTGCGGTCCAGCAGCTGCAGCTTGAAGCCTCCGGCGTTGCCCAGACCGGAAACCGGCGGCGGGTTGAGCACGAAGATGAACGCGCCCTTGATCGCGGCCGCCCGCATATTGACCTGGGCCGCTATCGCGTCGGCGCTCAGTCCGGGCTTGGTCCGCTTCTCGAAGTCGTCCAGCGGGAAGAACACGATGCCGGCGTCGGTCAGATTGGAAAAGTTGTTGATCGACAATCCGGGGAAAGCGACCGAGTCGTGTACGCCGGGCACCTTCTGGCCGATGTCGCTCAGCTGCCGTATCACCTCGGTGGTCCGGTCGAGCGAGGCGCCTTCGGGCAACTGGGCGATCCCGATCAGGTACTGCTTGTCCTGTTGCGGCACGAAGCCGGGCGGCACGCGCCAGAACAGCAGCAGCGTCAGGCCGATCAACACCGCGTAGACCCCGAGCGTGGCGGCCTTGTGGCCCAGTATGGTGGTCACGCCCCTGCCATAGGCCTCGGAAGAGCGCTTGAACACGCTGTTGAAGCGTCTGAAGAATCCGCCCAGCACGAGGTCCATCGTGCGCGTGACCACATCCTTCGGTTCGTCGCGGCCGCGCAGCAGGATCGCCGCCAGCGCCGGCGACAGCGTCAGCGAGTTGAAGGCCGAAATCACGGTGGAGATTGCGATCGTGACCGCGAACTGCCGATAGAACTGCCCGGACAGGCCCGACACGAACGACAGCGGAACGAACACCGCGCACAGCACCAGCGCGATCGCGATAATGGGGCCGCTCACCTCCTGCATCGCGCGCACGGTGGCATCGTGCGGCGACAGCCCGTTTTCGATGTTGCGTTCGACGTTTTCCACCACGACGATGGAGTCGTCGACCACGATCCCGATCGCCAGCACCAGGCCGAACAAGGTCAGCGTGTTGATCGAAAAGCCCAGCGCCAGCAGCACGGCGAAAGTTCCGATCACCGCCACCGGCACCGCCAGCAGCGGGATGATCGAGGCGCGCCAGGTCTGCAGGAATATGATCACCACCAGCGCCACCAGCAGGATGGCGTAGGTCAGCGTCTCGATCACCTTGTTGATCGAGGTCCGCACGAATTGGGTCGGGTCGTACACGATCTGGTAGTCGACCCCCTGCGGGAAATCCACCTTCAGCCGCTCCATCGTGCTGCGGACCTCGCTGGACAGCGCCAGCGCGTTGGAGTTGGGCGCCTGGAAGATCCCGATCGCGACCGCTTCCTTGTTGTTCAGCAGGCTGCGCAGCGCGTAGGTGCCGGCGCTGAGCTCGACGCGACCCAGATCGCGGATCCGGATCACGGACCCGTCGGACGGGTCGGCCCGCACGATGATGTCGTCGAACTCGTCCTCGGTCTGCAGGCGCCCCTTGGTGTTCACCGACATCGTGAACGAGGTACCCGGCGGGCTGGGCGCCGCGCCTACCACGCCGGCAGCGACCTGGGCGTTCTGCTCGCGGATCGCCGCCACCACCTCGCTGGTGGCCACCCCGCGCGCCGCCAGCTTCTGTGGATCGAGCCAGATCCGCATCGCGTAGTCGCCCTCGCCGAACACCAGCACCGAGCCCATGCCGGTGATCCGCAGCAGCGGATCGCGCACATAAAGCTGCGCGTAGTTGCGCAGGTACAGCGCGTCGTAGCGATTGTCGGGCGACACCATGTGCACGACCATCGTCAGCGTGGGCGAGCTCTTCTCGGTCGTCACTCCGATCTGGCGCACCACGTCCGGCAGGCGCGGCAGCGCGCGGTTGATCCGGTTCTGCACTTCCGATTCAGCCACCACCGGGTCGGTGCCGATCCGGAATGTTGCCGTCAGCGTCATCGAGCCGTCCGAGGTCGCCTGGCTGTCGTAGTAAAGCAGGTTGTCCACGCCGTTGATCTGCTCCTCCAGCGGCGTGGACACCGTCTCGGCGATCACGCGGGGGTTGGCGCCCGGAAACTGGGCCCGGACGACGACCTGCGGCGGGGTCACCTCCGGGTATTCGGATATCGGCAGCTTGAAGAGCGCGATCAGCCCGACCAGGGTTACGATGATCGACAGAACGGCGGCAAAGCGCGGCCGGTCGATGAAAAAATGGGAAATGTCCATCGCGGTGCGCCTGCGGCTAGGATTGGGCGGCCGCCGCTACGGCCGGTTTGCGCAGCGGCATGCCCCGTTCGTCGACCGGCAGTTTTTCCGGAGTCACCGGCATGCCGGGACGCACCCGCTGCAGGCCGTCGACCACGACCAGATCGCCCGGAAACACCCCGCTCTTGATCACGCGCATGCCATCGACCAGCGTGCCCAGCGTAACCTCCCTGAACTGCGCCGTGTTGTTCTGCCCGATCACCAACACGAATTTCTTGGTCTGATCGGTCCCGATCGCCTGCTCCGGCGTCAGCACGGCCGAATAAGTGCCGCTTCCAAGCAGCTTGATCCGCGCGAAAAGGCCAGGCGTGAAGCGCCTGTCGGCGTTGTCGAACACCGCGCGCGTGCGCATCGCGCCGGTTTGATTGTTGAGGCGGTTATCGACGAAATCCATCACGCCACGGTGCGGATAGCCCTGTTCGTCGGCCAGCCCCATCAGCACCGGATTGGCGTTGCGCCCTGAGCTCTTGGCCGACTTCGCGTACCTCAAATAGGCGTCCTCGCCCGCGTCGAAATATGCGTAAACCTTGTCCTGCGACACGATCGACGTCAGCACCGGATCGCCCACATTGACCAGGTTGCCCGCCGTCACGTTGGCGCGCGACACGCGCCCGGCGATGGGCGCGCGGATTTCGGTGTACCCCACGTTGAGCTGAGCCGTCTGCACCGCCGCTTCGGCCGCCTGCACGTTGGCGGCCGCGTTGCGCGAGCCCGAGGTGAGCTGGTCGTACTCCTGCTGCGAAATCGCCTTCTTGTCGATCAGCTTGCGGCCGCGCGCCTCTTCACTGATCGCCAGCTCGACCTGCGTATGCGTGGCCGCCAGCTGCGCTTGCGCCCTGGCCAGCTCCGCCAGGTAAGGGTCGGGATCGATCGTGAACAGAAGCTCACCTTGCCTGACTTCCTGGCCGTCCTTGAAGTGGACCTTCTTGATGTAGCCGGTCACGCGCGGCCGCACGTCGACCGACTGCGGGGCCTCGAGGCGACCCGTGAATTCATCGAATTCCTGGACCTGGCGCTGGACAGCCGGGGCCACCGAAACGGAAGGAGGAGCCATCGCCCCTGGCGGTGGAGTATCCGCCCTGGACTGGCAGGCCGCCAGCACAACCGACACGGTCAGGATCAGCGCGCCGCGCAGCGCGGGCGCCCGCAGCACGCTGGCTGCTCTGTGGCTCAACGCAATCAAATCGATCGACATGGTACGGTCCTGAAAATCTTGAATGAGCCCCTGTCGGAGCAACGCGGGCAATTATCAGCACGCGCCGTGATTCCGTGCACCGAATCCAGCGAGGACTTTTTGCCTGCCGAAACAAACGACCCGAAAGCAACCCGAAACCGCGCCCCGCGCGGCTCAACCTGGGGCGGCGCCAACATCAGCCGCCGCGCGCTACGATTTAGTGACTACCTCTACGCCGTGCTGTACCCTCCTAATCGAGATCTGGTATATAAAGTAGACCTAATATCGGAAAGAGACAACATGCCGTATCGTACTGACTGCGTTGCGCTGCACAAGGAGTGCGGCATTAGTTACCAGGTATCACTTCGATAACCACGTCCTAATTGCGATCTCTCAGGGGTAAGCGAATGGCCACACGCAAGCTCAAATTGTGCGACGGGGACGCCTGTCCGATCCGCGACGTGCTCGATCGCGTCGGCGATCGTTGGAGCATGCTGGTTTTGTGCACGCTGGCCGAAAACGGGACGCTGCGCTTCAGCGCCCTGAAAAGCAGGATCGACGATATCTCGCAGCGGATGCTGGCGCAGACGCTGCGCCGCCTCGAGCAGGACGGATTGTTGTCCAGAACCGTGTATCCCACCAATCCGCCACGCGTCGATTACGCACTGACCCCGCTCGGCAAGTCGCTGCTGGACCCGGTCTGGGAGCTGGTCCGCTGGGCCCGGCAGAATCACCGGCGCGTGCTCGACGCGCGCAGAAACTACGTGCCGCCGCCGCGCCAGCAGGCGTTGTAGCGACGGCGCTACGGCTGCACCCGTCCTGCGTTCGGGGTGACGCAGCCCGCCCTGCCCGATCGGCGGATGCGCCGGGCATGGCGATTGGCTATGTTTGGCACTGGCATCTCGCATCGAAGCGATCACCTGATTGGACGACGGCGCGCAGTATGCGATCGGGAACACCGGCGCGGTTGTCGAATGCTGTCGATTTCTTGCCTGATTCTGCAAATGACGCATTACGGTTCGATTGCGAACCACCGACCGGGCCGGTAACCCTGCGCGATGAACATCCTGGGACTGCCAGGATGATGCTGAAGGATCAGTCAACGATGACACAAGCTTTGGACAAGGCAGGCATCACGCCTCTGCAGGCGCTTTCCGAATCGATCGCGGCCACGGTCGAAAAGATCGCCTCTTCGACGGTAGCCCTGCGCGGGCGCAGCCGGCACACGCTGGGCTGTGGCGTGGTGTGGCGGCCCGCGATCCTGGTGACCGCGGCGCATGTGTTCGGGCGCGCGCCGGCGACCGTGTCGGCCGTCACCGCGCGCCAGGCGGGGGCCGACCTGACGCTGGTCGGTACCGATCCGCCTACCGACGTGGCCGTTTTCCGGTTGCCGGACGACAGCCTGCCTGCCGTCGACTTATCGAGCTCGGCCGGCGTTCGACCCGGACAGCTGGCGATTCTGGTGGGCCGCTCGCTGGGCGCCGAGGTGACCGCCCGCGTATCGGTGATCAACCGCGCATCCGGCGCGTGGCAGACCTGGCTTGGCGGCCAGCTCGATCGGCTGATCCGCCTGGATGCGGGCTTGCACGACGGCCTGTCGGGCGCACCGGTGGCCGATGCCGCCGGGCAGGTGTTCGGAATGGCCACTTCGGCCCTGTCGCGCAGCGTCGGCGTCGTCGTTCCCGAATCGACGATCTGCCGAATCGTCGACGAGCTGCTGGCCAAAGGTCATGTGGCCCGTGCGTTCCTCGGAATCGGCGTCCAGCCGGTTTCGGTCACGGACGCCCCGTCGGGCAGCGCGGACGCTTCGGGGCTGCTGATCACCTCGCTGCTGCCCGGTGGCCCGGCAACGCAGGCCGGACTGCTGGTCGGCGATATTGTGCTCGGGGTGGCGCAGCATCGCGCCGGCAGCGTGCCCGAGCTGCGCGACGCGTTGGCCGGCAACATCGGAAAAAGCGTGCACGTGTCGCTGATCCGCGGCGGCGCGCCGGCCGAGCTCGACGTCATGGTCGGCCAATGGCCGGCCCAGGCGCGCGCCTGCTGACAGGGCTCTGATGCAGGCGCCGGTTCGCGCGGCCTTGATTTCGAATTCGCCGCTGGTGCTGGCCGGCCTGAGAACCGGTCTGCAGCAGCGCGGCGATTTCGAAATCGTGGCCGCGCGCGACGGCCCGCCGTACCCGGTCGACGAGGCCTTCGCGCGGGCCCAGGTCGGGATCATCGATGTGGCGACGGACGCCGACTTTGAGCCGCTCGCCGCAGTAGCCGACCAGGGCCCCGCCCTGGTTCTGCTGTGGCCCGAGCGGGAAGGACCGCTTGCCGGCTGGCTGCTCGCGGGGCATTCATTGCTTCCGCGCAATGCTTCGATCGAAGCGGTGGCCGCGGCTGCGCACGCGGCCGCCGCCGGACTGGTAGCCAGCACCGCGGAGCTGGCGGCCGAAGCCATGCGCACCGGGATCACGGCCGATCGGCCCTCCTTCGCGCTGCGCGCTACGGAGGGCATGCCCTCCGTAGCGTCCGGCGCGGAGGAAGGCATGCCCCTGACGCCGCGCGAGCGCGAAGTGCTGCTGCAGATGTCGCTCGGTCTGGGCAACCGGGAAATCGCCCAGGCCCTGCACATCTCCGCGCACACGGCCAAATTCCACGTGGCACAGATCATCGCAAAGCTCGAGGCGAGCTCGCGCGCCCATGCGGTGGCCAAGGCACTGCGCTCCGGACTGGTTGAAATCTAGTGCAGGGTTGAAAAAGCGCCGGCCGATTGCCTGCGCTACGCGACCTGCGGTTCCAGCGCGCGGTCGATTTTTTCCAGTGCGAGCGCCCGCTCGATCGGCTTGGCGATGTAGGAGAGCGCTCCGACCCGCAACGCTTCCCGCAGATGGTCCGACACGGTGTCTGCCGATACGACGATCACCGGCATCGCCTGCGTGGTCGGGTCGTCTTTCAGGCTCCGCAGAACCTCGATGCCCCGCGCATCCGGCAGGCTCATATCCAGCAGCAGCAGATCGAACGGCCGCCGGCGGATCGCCGCCAGTCCATCGGCCGCGCGCGTGTAGATCTCCAGACGGATCTGAGGCCGGGCCGACAGGATGGCCCGCATGACTTCCGCGTTGAGCAGATTGTCTTCGATGTAAGCAACCCGTTTGCTTCCGTACTGCGCCGCGTCATCGGTCTGCCTGGCGCCCGCCGGCCTGACGACCGGGTCCGAATGCGCCGCCGGAAGCGTGACCGCGAATGTGCTGCCCCGCCCCTCGACGCTGCCGACATCGATGCGTCCATGCATCAGCTCGATCAGCTTCCTGGTCACCACCAGACCGATCCCCGTACCCGGCATCGGGCCCGAATCGCGGCCCAGACGGTTAAAGGGCTGGAACAGCTCGGACAGTTGCAGCGGCGACATACCCTGCCCCGTATCCGACACCGTGATGACGACCTCGTCGCGATCGCCGCTGCGCGCGGTGATCGCGACCGCGCCGCCGTCCCAGTTGTATTTGATCGCGTTGCTGACAAGATTGGCGAGCACCTGCTTCAGGCGCGTGCCATCGGCCAGCACCCGGTTGCCGCCGGCATCGATCTCGACGTGAACGGTGACGTTTTGCTCGGCCGCCGCGCTCGACAGCATCGACACCGTTTCCTGCACCAGCAGGTCCAGCGCGATCGGCTCCAGCGACAGCCGGACCGTGCCTGCCTCGATGCGTGACAGGTCGAGCAGATCGTCGATCATCGCCAGCAAATGCCAGCCCGCGGTCTCGATATGCTCGATGCGTCCGCGCTGCTGCATGCTCAGAGGATCGGCGGGATTTCCGAGCAGGACCTGCGCGAAGCCGAGAATCCCGTTCAGGGGCGTGCGCAGTTCGTGACTCATCCTCGACAGGAAGTCGTCCTTGGCGCGGGTGGCCTCCTCCGCGACCAGCCTGGCGCGCTCGGACTCGCGCAACCGGACGCGCTCCGTAATGTCCTCGGTCACCGCGACCGCATAGGCCGGCTCGCCGGGTTCGTCGTGCCCGAGCGCCATGCGCACGTGCACGTTGACGACGGTGCCGTCTTTGCGCACGTAACGCATTTCACGTCCGGCATCGGGTGCCGCATCCTGCTGCGCCGCGCTCTGCGCCAGCCAATCGTCGCCCGGCCTGCGATCGGCCGGGTGGATCAGGTCGGTACATCTCATCTCATAGAGCGCTTCGGCGCCGTAGCCGGTGATCTTGCAGAAACCCGGATTGACCCGGAGGAATCGGCAGTCCGGGCCGTGAATCGTGATTCCGACCGTTGCATGGTCCAGGATCTTGCGCAGCAGCAGCTCGCTGCTTCGCAATGCGGCCTTCTCGCGCTCGAGCTCGGCGGTGCGGTACAGGACCAGGCGGCTGATCGTCTGGGTGCGGCCCGTCAGCAACAGAAGGAAGATGCCGGTTGCACCGATCGCAAGCACGGCCACCGCCGAAAACGCCCACGTGCCCCAGCTGCGCAACCCGCTGGCATAGGTCGGCGTTGCAACGACTCGAATCGACCAGTCCCGGCCCCACAGCGGAATGGAAGATTCGCGGGTCAGCGGGTGGCCTTCGATCGGGCGCTCGCAGTCGAGCGGGCCGGCGATGCGGCGCGTGGCGCCCCCTGCGGTTCGGTCCACCCAGCAAACCGCCAACCCGCTTCGGTCGTTGACCAGCAGCCTCGGGTCGAGCCGGTCGACGTTGATCACCGAGTAAACCAGTCTTTTCTCAGCGACGTCCGGACCGGGCGCGGCCTGCGAATCCGGAATCCAGACCAGGAACTCGGTCCGTTCGTCGGCGTCGCGCCCGGCCGTCCAGTGCTCGCTCGCGACGATCTGTCCGGTCGACACGGCGCGATCGAGCGCCGCGCGCACCGCGGGCAACGCAAGGATGCGCTCGTCCTTGTCGCGGCGATTGGCGGCATCTTCGACGATCGTCAGCGCCGCGCCGCCGGCCTGGGCGCGAGCCGTCACCCGGCCGATCGAGTCGATCGTCGGCGCCTCGCTCAACCATCCGGGCGACCCGGATCCGTCATCGAGCCTGGGCCGCCCGTTGGCCGCGACTTGAGCGGCGAGCACATCGAGCCTGAGCTCGTTACGAAAGGCGCTGACGAGTTTCTGCGCATCGGAGGCGAACCGGGCCTCGATGCGTTGATCCTCCCAACGCACGATCAGGCCGGCGCTTGCGGCGGCCAGGCCGGTCATCGCGAACAAAGGCAGCGCAACCGTCCATTTGCGCCCCTTCCAGTCCTCACGCGGCGACCCGAACAGCGCAAACACGATCGGAGCGGCGACCAGCATCCCGAGCGTGTCGCCGATCCACCAATTCCACCCGTCGAAAAGCGCATCTGCGGGCGCGACGATGCCCCACCGCAACAGCGCCGGGATCGAAACGCCGGCGCCCACGAGCGCAACGAGCGGGCACAACAAAACGAAGCGCAAAATCGTCGGCGGCGTGTCGAGCGCTGGCGAAACCCCGCACAAGCCCCTCGCCAGCCGCGTGCCGGCGGCCGCCTCCAGTGTCGCGGCCAGGCCGACGACCACCGACACCCATTGCAAAGCGGCATGCCCGCCGGACAGGCCGTCGATGGCGATCAGCCTCATCAGCAGCGTGCCGAAGAATGCGGCAGGCAGCACGCCGTAGCCGTAAATCACCCCGGCCGCGAGCATGATGCCGGCCGGAGGAAATATCGGTGCCGCATAGCCGGGCGCAATTGCCAGTTGCAGCGCAAGGGCGCCCACACCGGCGTACGCGATGGTCAACAGCGCGATGCGCAGGAGCGTCACCCGCAGTCGGCGCCAACCAGCCCACGTCGCCATGCGTGCCCCGCGTAGCCTTGCGAGATGCGACCTGTTGGCCAGCCGACCGTCGACAGGCGGGCCACCTTTCAAATGTTAGCGCCGAACCCCCGTCGGATGTAGGGAATTCGTGTCGCGCGGGAACGCCGCCAGTGTCAGAAGCGGTGCCGCAGCCCGACGACGATCGCGTGCGGCATCACGCTGAGCACGAGCGGGTTGTCCCGCCAATGCGCGTAGTATCCCGCCGCGGTTCCGATCGCAAACCCGGCCAGAACGTCGGTCTGCCAGTGCGCCTGGACTTTCATCCGGGCGATGGCGTCATAAAGCGGTAGCGCTTCCAGCGCCCAGACGCCCGGTTGCTGGTCGCGATACGCGAAGATAAATGGCGTCACGATCGAGCTGACGGCCGCCACCTCGCCGCTGGGAAAGCTGTAGTGCGAGCCGCCCTGGAACCAGGCGTTGGGGTCGTTGCCCTGGATCGGCCGCGCGCGCGTAAAAACGTACTTGAGCACCTGCGACGAAGCGCCGGCGATCAGCGAAGAGTCGATCGCCCGCCAGCAGGTATTGCCAAAACGAGTCTGGCCCCCTTCCCACAGACCGCACAGGACCTCGCCTGCGATCAGCGAATCCATCAGGATCAATTGATTGCTACGCCGCCAGATGCCGCTGTCGTCGTAGGTCCACCGATGGTCGATGCCGAGCGGGCCGCCGGCACGTGCCAGCGGCGCAGCCGTCAGCAAAGCAACGATCGACAGCCAAGCCAGCACCCTCACCCCTGCCCCTTTCCCGCTCGCGCGGGAGAGGGGATAGCGATGAGTACCTTGTCTCAGCCTGTGAGGGAGGAAGTCGGCAGGTTCCCTCCTCGCTCGCGCTAGAGGCAGGAACTCAACAGCAGCAGGTCCCTTCTCCCGCTTGCGGGAGAAGGACAGGATGAGGGCAGGATCTTGTGACGCGCCTAGGCGCACTGGTTCGATTTGTTCGACCACTCCAGCTGGACCGTGTAGGCGCCGAGCTTCCTGGTCTTCCAGGCGCAGATGTCGCCGATCTCGCCGTTGGCATCGTCATACCAGCCCTGGCCCGGGATCGGGTCGGTGATCGCCTCGCACAACTCGTGGGACGTGGTCGTGGTCAGGGCGTCCCAGGTCGAAAGGCTGCCCGTGCAGCCGGCGCAGCTCGGATAGGGCAGCACCCCATAGAAAATCTGCCCCGAGATGTCGTTGTGATAGCCGCAGAACGCCTGGCAGGAGGCCGACCCGCCCTGCACGACGCGCACGCCGGGCGGCACGTAGATGAAATACAGCGTGTTGGGCGTCGGGGCCGGAACCCCAGGGTGGCTGGCGACCAGCTCCTGCAGCATATGCTGAATCGCCGTGTCGGACAGCGACTGCTTCAACGCCGGTTCGGTGATCGTCAGGCTGCCGGTGCGTTTGCCGTGACCGATGGTCCATCCGGGCACGCTGTATTCGGCCAACTGATCGATCAGCGGGCTGGTCAGGATGAAGTCGAAAAACGCGTTGATCTGCCCGGGAACCGAGCTCAGCGCCGCCCCCTGCCAGTCCGAACCCCAGAAGATCGTGAACACTTCCGCCGCGGCAAGCAGTGGCCCGTTGCGGTAGGTCAACCGCGGTGGTGACGCCGGCGCCACCGCCTGGTCCGCCGGCCGCAGCACGTCGGAAGCGATCAGCGGGACGATCCGGATCGCATCGCCCGGGCCCGGATAGATCTTCTTGGCTGAATGCGGTGCCGCCGCCATCACGACTTCCCGCCGCCCCGTCGCAGCTCGTAGATTTTCAGATGGGCATAGGCGACATCCAGCAGCGACAACTCGGCCGCAGCGCGGCGGCGCGCGAGCAGATCACCGACGATGTGATCGGCCTCGGTCCTTGCGCCACGCTCCAGGTCGCGCAGCATCGAGGCGGTCAGCGCCGACTGCGGGTCCGTCAATACGGCCTCGGAGCGCTGAAGCTGTTGCGGGCGCGGCGCGAACCCATGCGAGGCCGCGATCGAAGCGCATTCGCCCAGCATCCGCCGCATGAAATCGGCCCCGGCGCATTGGACGATCTCGCCGATCGCGCCGCGCATCAGGCAGGTCGACCCGGCCATCGCGGCGATGAACACCCACTTCTCCCACATCTCCTGCAGGATCGCATCGCTGCGCCGCGAGTCGAATTTCGCCCTTGACAGCAGCTCCTCGATGGCGCGCGCGCGGGCGGTCTGTGGATCTGCCAGCTCGCCGAACGACAGCTGGTGGAAGTCGCTCAGATGAATGACGTTGCCGTCTTCGTCCAGCGTCGCGGCGATCACGCATTGCCCGCCGGGAACGCGCTGCGCCCCGAACCGCTCCTTCAGGACGTCCAGATGGCGCATGCCGTTGAGCAGCGGCAAAATCGCCGTGTCCGAATCGACCGCCGGCGCGAAGGACTCGATCGCGCCGGCCAGGTCGTAGGCCTTGCAGCTCAGAAGGATCAGCCCGAATCCCGTGCGCACCCGTTCCGCAGTGACGGTCGGCGGCGCCGCCACCCGGATGTCGCCTTTGGGGCTTCGAACAGACAGCCCCTGCCGCAACTGGGCTTCGCGCTTGGGCCGCACCAGAAAGGTCGTGTCGACCCCGGCTTCCAGCAGCCTCGCCCCGAAGTACGCGCCGACCGCCCCGGCGCCGACCACCAGCACTTTCATAACGCCTCCGACGCTAACAAACGCGGATTCACAGCACTTCGAACACGCTGTAAATCGGCCCGTCGGGCCGGCGATGACCGATGCCGACCGCGACGATCCGATTGATCCAGTCGTATTGCGCGGCAGCCGTCTCGAACAAGACCGCAGTGCGGAAGTAATAGCTCGCCGGGTCGACCAGCTCGCCTCGGTCGATTCTCTGCGTGACCTCGGGCGGACCATGGCGCAGGCCCTGATAGGTCATGCAGATCAAGGCGTCGTCCCCGGTTTTCAGGACAAGCCGCACATTCAATGTGACAGCGCCGTCGTTGCGTACGGTCTGCCAGTCGCTTCCGCCCTCCAGCACCTGGCCCGACAGCCGCTCTCCCTCGAACGAACCGCCGGGAACGGCGGTGATGCGCCTGTAAGCGCCCGGCGTCGCCCCGACGATCTGCGGCTTTCGCACATCCAGCCGCATCACGAACAGCGGCCGGGTTCGCACACCCTTCAGAACCTCAGGCAGATCGCCGTTCACACTGGTGGCCATAAGGCTGTCGCCGAGCCCGTTCGAATTACGCCGCCGACTTGATGAACGCGAGCAGGTCCGCGTTGACCTGGTCCTTCAGCGTCGTGCACATGCCGTGCGGCGCGCCCTTGTAGACCTTCAGCTGGGCACCCTCGACCAGCTTGACCGACAGCAGCGCCGAGTCCGCGATCGGCACGATCTGATCGTCATCCCCGTGAAGTATCAAGGTCGGCCGGTCGATTCGCTTCAGATCCCCGGTCAGGTCGGTCTCCGAAAACGCCTTGATGCAGAAGTAGCTCGCCGGAAAGCCCGCCATCATCCCCTGCAGCCAGAACGACTGGCGCACGCCCTCCGAGATCTTCACGCCCGGGCGGTTGTAGCCGTAGAACGGCAGGCTCAGGTCCATCCAGAACTGCGAGCGATCGGCCTGGACACCGGCGCGCAACTGGTCGAACACCTCGATCGGCAGGCCGCCCGGATTGGCCGCGGTCTTCAGCATCAGCGGCGGGATGGCGCCGATCAGCACGGCCTTGGCCACGCGCTTGGTGCCGTGACGGCCGATGTAGCGGGCGACCTCGCCGCCGCCGGTCGAATGACCGATGTGGATCGCGTTCTTCAGATCAAGCGCCTGCACCAGCTGCGCCAGGTCGTCGGCGTAGGTATCGAGGTCATTGCCCTGCCAGGGCTGGCTCGATCGACCGTGCCCGCGGCGGTCGTGCGCGATGCAGCGATAACCGCGCGAGGCCAGAAAGAACATCTGGTCCTCGAAGGCATCGGCTGAAAGCGGCCAGCCGTGGCTGAAAACGACAGGCTGTCCGTTGCCCCAGTCGTTGTAATAGATCCGAGTTCCGTCTTTGGTCGTGATCTCGCTCATGGAAAGCTCCTCGGTTGCCTGCAATGGGAAGCTGCGCTGGCCGTCGTTCGAGACTGTCAGAGCAAGCCCGCCCGCGTATCGCGTCCGGCCGGTGTCGGACGCCATGCACTCTGTGTCAGTCGACTCATCGGGACGACGAGCATAACCTGCGGTGCATGACGCCCTTACGGTAGCTCCCCTCCATTCCGGGCTACCGTTTTGCCGGCTGGGAGTTGAGCGTACGGCTGGCGCGCTCGCATGCACGACACAAGCCGAACTACCTCTTTCGTCGGATGACGGTCCGCGTCAGAGAGGTACTATGGCAGCCCCGCCGGGCGCGTGCGCCGGAGGGGTCAACGCACCTTTGTCAGGAGAACGGAACACATGAACGTCAAGGCTTCCTCCGCCCACAAGACTGCTGCGCTCGATACGCCGAAGAGCCTGGGAACCGAGGCGTCGCGCGACATCTCCGGAGCGCTCAACGCGCTGCTGGCCGATTTCTTCGCGCTGTACATGAAGACGAAGAACTTCCACTGGCACGTTTCGGGTCCCCACTTCCGCGATTACCACCTGCTGATGGACGAGCACGCCGACCAGCTTTACGCGACCACCGACCCGATCGCCGAGCGGGTGCGCAAGGTCGGCGGGACCACATTGCGCTCGATCGGCCACATCGCGCGCCTGCAGCGGGTGCTGGACAATGACGCCGACTTCGTCACCCCGCTGGACATGCTGGCCGAGCTGCGCGAGGACAACCAGCGCCTGGCGCAGCGGATGAGGGAGACGCATAACGTGTGTGAGGAATATGGCGACGTCGCGACCGCCAGCCTTCTGGAGGTCTGGATCGACGAGGCTGAGCGACGTACCTGGTTCCTGTTCGAGGCGAGCCGCCCGGCCGAAACAGCGAGCCGCTGAAGCGCCCTGCACCCGGCACGAAGGGATCGGCGGCGCCTGGCGGACCCGCTCAGCGGTTCTTGCTCTCCTTGTCCAGGTCGGCCGTAAACCCGATCGGCCGGCTCTTGCGCGCCGGCGGCGCGGCGGCCAGGCGGCGGATCGCATCGATCAGATCGGCGATGGCGTCGTCGTGGCCGCCGACCTTGCGCTCGAGCTCGTTGAGTTTCGCGGCCAGGTCCTTGTGGCTGGACAACATCTGCCGGATCGATACGAACGTGCGCACCACGAGCAGGCTGACCTCGATGGCGCGCTGCGAATTCAGCACGTTGCCGAGCATCAGCGTGCCGTGCTCGGTGAAGGCCAGGGGCAGAACCGGCGAGAACTTCAGCCGGGCCAGGTGATCACAATTCGTGATCACCTCTTTCTTTTCGGCGCCCGTCAGCTGGAACATGAATTCGGCCGGAAACCGATCGCGGTTGCGGCGCACCGCCTGATTCAAAGCCCGCGTTTCGACCCCGTACAGCTCGGCCAGATCGGCATCGATCATCACGCTCCTGCCGCGAATGGTCAGGATCCGGCTTTCTAACGACGCCTCCACCTCCACCACCTCGGCGCGGCGCGGCTTGCTCCGGTTCATCGGTTCCCGTTCGCGCTTTTCACAAGGTGGATTCTGGGGCAAAATACCCTTTACGCAACACCGCCTCTTGGCGCTTGCGCGGTCCGACAGAGTACTTCGACTGGGAAACCGCGTGCAGGTCCGGCTATCGCTGCTGCTTTGCGCATTGCTCAGCGCGTGCGCGACTTCACGGTTCCAAAGCGAGCCACCCGCCTTCCTGTTTCAGGACAATTCGTTCGCAGCGCCTGCCGAGCGCATCAACGCGAGCGATGTGTTTGCGCTGGACGATCCGATGCGGCATTTCCTCCAGACCGACATCGCCCGTCAGTTGCGTTTGCGCGGCGAGCTGTTCGGTCTGGTCGACGCGCTGTACCGCGAGCGGCAGTTGAAGCTGAACTATGACAGCTCGATGACGCGCAATGCCTCCGAGGCGTTCCAGGCGCGCGAGGGAAACTGCCTGTCCCTGGTGATCATGACGGCCGCATTCGCGATGGAGCTGGGGCTGCAGGTCGATTTCCACCAGGCCGGCACGGAGGAGATCTGGAGCCGAAACGGCAATCTGCTGCTGGGAAGCGGACACGTGAACGTGACGCTCGGACCCAAGATGGCCGAAGTGGAGCATCGCGTGCTCCAGAACCCGATGACGATCGATTTCCTGCCGCCGGACGAGCGCGGCGGGCTGCGCACGCGGGAAATTACGCAGCAGACCATCGTTGCCATGTACATGAACAACAAATCGGTCGAAGCGATGGTTCGCGGGCAACTGGACGACGCGTACGGATGGGCGCGCGAGTCGATCCGCACCAACCCCGCCTTCGTGAACTCCTACAACACGCTGGGCGTCATTTATCTGCATCATGCCGATCCGGAACAGGCCGCGCGCGTGTTTCGCTACGCGCTCGAGCGCGATCCGGACAACACGGTGCTGATGGGCAACCTGGCCGACGCCCTCGAGCAAGCCGGAAACGGATCGGAAGCCGCCGAGCTGCGGTCGCGCCTCGCGCAACTCGATCCGAACCCGCCCTATTACTTCTTTGATCTGGGCATGCAAGCGATGCAGCGCAGCGACTTCGACACCGCCAGGCAGATGTTTGCCAGGGAAGTGGCTCGCGCCGACTACAACCACGAGTTCCATTTCTGGCTGGCCGCCGCGTATTACAAGCTGGGCGAGGTGGAGCGGGCACGCAAGCAGCTGGTGTCGGCCATGGAACGGAGCCCGACGCGCGACGACCACAACCTGTACGCAGCCAAGCTCGCCTGGCTCAAGTCCAACCCCCACGGCGGCGCGCGGGCTCCGGCAGAAATCATGGCGCCGGGGCGATGAGGTCGCGGCAGCTCAGGCCGGCTTGAAACCCGGCACGGCCAGGCGCGGGGGCGCCTGGAAATCGAAACACTCCCACAGATCCCCGGACGGATCGCCTGACTGCAGCGCCGGCGCGCTCCAGGCCGAAAGGGCGAACAGCCGCAGGCAGAACTTCACCACGCTCGCGTGCGAGTACATCCGGCTGATGACCTGCTTGCGGGCGTACGGGCTCACCAGCAGGCACGGCACCCGATAGCCGTAGCGAAACTGCGAGCCGTGGTAGCCGTTCGGACCATTGCCCTGCCAGGTCGAGCGCTCCGGC
The DNA here is from genome assembly GCA_036270655.1 of Burkholderiaceae bacterium. GTDB lineage: Bacteria > Pseudomonadota > Gammaproteobacteria > Burkholderiales > Burkholderiaceae_F > VBCK01. Next base: position 21,914 of record DATBCD010000037.1, on the reverse strand, counting down.
GCCTTGACATGGTCGTACCAGCCGCCCCAGTCGTCCCACGTGATGATCATCGCCGACCTGGACCAGAGGCTGCTCTGCGCGAGCGCCTGAACGCGGTCGCGCGTCCAGGCATCGCCGGCGGTAACGGTCCGGCCGCCTCCGGGATGCTCGCTGTCCGCATACGGCGCATACAGCCAGGCCACGTCGGGCAGAAATCCCTTCTTCAAATCCGCGTCGAATTGCGCCGAGGTCACGTTCCACGCATTGCCTTTGAGCGCCTTGATGTGCGTGAAATACGACGAATCCGCGTCGGCGTAGTTGCGCCACTGGCGGCCGTTCGTTTGCAGCACAGCCGGCAGACTCTGCAGATCGTAAGGTGGTGAAGGCTGAAAGGTCCGGCTGGCCGACGAGTTGTCGATCACCGGCGAATCGGCCGCGATCAGGAACAGGTGGTTGGGTTCCGATTCGCTCCCGACGTCGGTGAAATACTGATCGCACAGCGCGTACTGCTGCGCCAGCGCCCACGTGGCCGGAATATTTTTCGGCCCGTATTGCGCCTTGACGCCGCCGGCGCCGGCCACCGCGGCCAGCCAGGCGGCATGATCATGCTTCTGGTCGCCATGGGGATCGGCGGCGGCCGGCAGGCTCACGCCTTGCGCGCCCGGAAAGGTTCCGAAGTAGTTGTCGAACGTGTGGTTCTCCTTCACCACCACAACCACGTGCTCGATCGTTGGCATGTTCGCCTCCGTCGGTCAGATCAACCCGCCTGCAATGTATTAGGCGAATGTGACCGGCAGGCCGTCTCAGGCGTGAACCGCGTCGGCCGACTCGGCGCCGACCTGGCCCCCAAAGGCCTGCGCCAGGGACTGCGCCAGCTGCGCGGCCTTCAATGGCTTGAGCAGAATGGTCCGGCAGTCCACCTCCGCGGCAAGCGCTTTCAGGTTGGCCCCGCAAAAGCCGCTCATCAGAATCACCGGGAGCGTCGGCTTGAGCTTGCGCAGCTCGGTCGCCAGCTGCGGACCGGTAAGGCCGGACATCACGACGTCGGTCAACAATGCATCGAACCGCTCCGGAGCTGCCCGGAACATCTCGAGCGCCTCCTGCGCCCCCACGCATCCGACCGGCTCGTACCCGATCGAGGCCAGCACCTCTTCGGCAAGCCGCACCAGCACCGCTTCATCATCGACGACCAGGACGACCTGGCCACTGCCCTGCGGAGCGGCGACCGGCGCCGATTCGAGCGCCGGTCTTTGATCGGTCAGCGGCAGGTAGATGCGGAACCGGGCGCCACGGCCCTGGTCGCTGTCGACCGCGATGGCACCCTTGTGATCGAGCACGCTGGCGTGCACCTGCGACAGGCCAAGGCCCGTGCCCACGCCGACCGGCTTGGTGGTGAAGAACGGATCGAAGATCCGGTCAAACACGTCTGGAGCAATGCCCACGCCGCTGTCGGTGACCTGCAACAGCGCGTAGCGGCCCGGAAGCAGTCGGCCCACGGCCAGATCGCGTACGGACTCGATCCGAACGGCCTCCACCGAGACGCCGATCCGGCCGTGGCCGTCGACCGCCTGGGCCGCATTCGACAACAGGTTTCCGACCACCTGGTGAAGCTGCGCCGCGTCCCCCATCACGCAGACCGGCTCCTCGGGCAGCTTCGGTTCCACCCGCACGTCGGGCGGCAGCGACAGGCGCATCAATTCGATCGTCTCGCGCACCACCTGTTGCAGCACGATCGGCCGCGGAGCGTTGATCCCCGGCCGGCTGAACGCGAGGATGCGGGCGACCAGATCGCGCGCCCGGTTTGCCGCCAGAACGATGTTGTCGACGTAGCGGCGCTGAGCGCTGCCGGGCGGAGCGTCATGCTGAGCAAGCTCGCCGTATCCCAGAATGGCGCCCAGGATGTTGTTGAAATCGTGCGCGATGCCGCCCGCCAGCGTGCCCAGGGCTTCGAGCTTTTGTGATTGGTGCGTATGCGCGGCCAGGCGCTCGCGCCGCCTGAGCTGGAGCAGGAATGCGACCAGCAGGCTGGCCGCCAGTGCGGTGATCGCAAAGGTGCGGGCGGCGTTGGTCCAGGCGTCCTGGATCCAGCCCTGAAGCAAAGTGGCCTCGCTGCGGGCCACGGCGACCACCGCAGGGTATCCGGGCACGCGGCACAGGCTCACATGCGCGCGGCCGACGCGCGGGTCGTCGATCGTCACGTTCATCGCGCGCGGCGAGCCCGCGCCGTCCATCGCGCGGACCGCGGCGGCAAGGGCTTCGGGCGCCTTGCTCAGGGATTCGCCGTCCCGGCTGACCAGCGAGACGCCATCGGTGCGCAACAGATCGACCGTGCTTCCCTGCCCCAGCTCCAGTCCGCGATAGAAATTGCGAAAGTAGTCGGCCCTGACCGAGGCCGCGGCAATGCCGTGAAACCGGTCCCCCGGCAGGCGGCGGCTCAGCACGAAGGTCGCGTTGCCGACGGTGCGACTGATCACGGGCTCGCTGACGAAAGTGCCCGCGTCCTGGCGCGTGCTCTGGACGACGAAGTACGAGCGGTCGGAAAGGTCCACGTACGCAGGTCCTGGCCCGGAGGCCAGATAAAGATGCCGGGCCGGGTCGAACAGGAACAGGCCCTGCACCTGCGGCACGCCGCTCACCTGGATTTTCAGCAGGTCCGGAATCCGGCGCAAATCGTCGGCCGAAGGCGTGCCGCCCGGATCGAGCAACTCGGCCTGCCTCAGGATCAGGTCGATCGCTTGAAGCGCACGGGCCGATTGCTCGGCCAGCGCGTGCGCCACGTTGTCATGTTGGCGGCTGGCCAGATCCAGCACGATGGCCCGGTGGTGATACGTGTCCAGCAACGCCGACAACCACACGGCGCCGCAAACAGCAACGACGACCGATATGAAAGGCGCACGCAGGCCGGCCCCGGTCGGCTCTTTGGAAGGTTTCGATATCCCTAGGCTAAATCGGGACATGACATCAATGACCCTGCCCCGGCACTCCAAGTGCCGCGTAAAGTTCGTAACGGGAATAGGGTTTGGCCAGCACCTTGCTGACGGCCAGTCTACCCGCCATGGCATCATCGGTGTCTTCGCCGGCCGGAAAGCGGGCCGAGGCGGCGATGATGGCCGCCTTGGGGAACACCCGTCGCCAGGCCTGCAACACGGGGTCGGCGTGCAGAGGACTGGGAATGTCGATCACGATTGCGCCGATGCCGCCGAGGTCCGTGGTCGCCTCGGTCGGCCCGTTCGCCGGAAACACCGCATGCATGCCAGCCTGCTCGAGCCACTCGGCCACCAGCGAGCGCAGCAGGTGGTCGGGCTCAATGACGAGCACCCGCCGCGGGCTCATCGCGCGGCCTGCATCGGCGCATCAGCCGGCAACCGGTGGACACTGACGTGACGCAGGAAGTCGGTCCGCACGTGATGGTCGTCGACGACGACGCGGCGCTGCGCCAGGTCGTTCGCGAGTATCTGGGTGAGAACGAATTTCGCGTCAGCGAAGCGGCCAACGGCGGGGAGCTGAACGCGACGTTCGCCTCGCAGGTCGTCGACCTCGTGCTGCTCGATTTGAGGCTTGGCACCGAGGACGGCATGCGCTTGCTGCGCCAGCTGCGGGACCAGTCGCAGGTGCCGGTGATCGTTCTGACTGGCCGCACCGAAGAGGCCGATCGGATCATGGGTCTGGAACTCGGGGCGGACGATTACCTGACCAAGCCGTTCAGCCCGCGCGAACTTCTGGCCCGGATTCGCACCGTGCTGCGCAGGACCTACGCCGGGCAGGAAGTGCACGGCGCGAAGGTCTGTCGCGCCTACCGTTTCCCCGGGTGGGAGCTGAACCTGAGGACCCGCCGACTCGCCGACGGCAGCGGCCACCAGGTGCCGTTGAGCAACGGCGAGTTCAATCTGCTGGCCGCGTTGCTGGCCGCGCGCGGCCGCGTGCTGACGCGCGACCAGCTGATCGAAATGAGCCGGCGCTACGACAACGAGGTCTACGACCGCGCGGTCGATGTGCAGATCCTTCGCCTCAGGCGCAAGATCGAGCCGGATCCGCGGCAACCCAGATACATTGTCACCGAGCGCGGCGTCGGCTACAGCTTCGCGGCGCAGGTCGAAGCGGTGTACTGAGCCGCGCGCTGGCGCGTGCCTGCGTTGACGTTCCATTCGCAAGTCCTGCGGCCGGCGCCGCCCTGATTATTCAGGCGGACTTTTGGCGCGGCCGGTCACCACGTGGTTGCGCCCCGTGTTTCACCTGAAACACACGAGTCGCCGTTTGCAATCCCGGCGGCTGAGGCCGTCCCTACTCTGAACGGGCTTGGGCCGACGTCGGCGCAGGCGATGCCTGACATCGGAACAATCGCGGGGACCAGGACATGGATCGAGAGATCGGTTTCATCGGGGTGGGCAGCATGGGCTTGCCGATGGCGCGCAATCTGCTGCAGCGCGGATTCAAGCTGCGTGTCTACAACCGCACCGAGGGCAGGTCGCGCGAGCTGGTGCGCCTGGGCGCCGTGGCCGTCGAGGTTCCCGCGGACGCCGTTCGGACCGACGGACTCGTCGTCACCATGGTCTCGGACGACCAGGCCCTGCTGGCCGTGACCACGGGGCCGGGTGGAATAGGCGCACGCATGGGCCGCGGCGGCCTGCACGTGTCGATGAGCACCGTCTCGCCTGAGGTGATCCGCAGGCTCGCCGAACAGCACCGGCAAGCCGGCGCGGCGCTGGTGTCTGCTCCGGTTTCCGGACGGCCCGATGCGGCCGAAGCCGCCAGCCTGACCGTCTGGCTGGCCGGCGCCGACGAGGACAAGCGCCGCACGCGACCCGTGCTGGAGGCGATGGCAAGCGCCATTTACGACGTCGGCGCCGAGCCGTCGGCCGGCAACGTGGCCAAGCTGGCGGCCAACTTGATGGTGTTAAGCAGCGTCGAGGCGCTGGCCGAAGCCTTGGAGCTGGCTGCGCGGGGCGGCGTCGATCGCAGGGCGCTTGCCGCCGCGCTGACCGAGCGGCTGTTCCCCGGGCCCGTGACGGGCGGATACGGGATGCGCCTGGCCAGCGGCTCGGTGGAGGAAAAAGGCTTCAAGGTGGCGCTGGCGCTGAAGGACATCGACCTGGTGCTGAAGACGGCAGCGAGCGCCGATGTGGCGCTGCCGTTCGCGCAGGCTCTGCACCATCGGCTCAAGTCGGTGTACGCAAAGGGAATGGGCCAGCGGGACGTATCGGCGCTGGCGGCCGATCTGTTGCCTCAAACGTCGAACCTTCGGCCTCATTCGATCGCAGGCTGACCTGTCATGTGGATCGTCGGACTGGCGCTGCGGCGCCCTTACACCTTCATTGTGCTCGCCGTGCTGATTCTGCTGCTCGGCGTGTTCGTGATTCTGCGCACGGCGACGGACATTTTCCCGAACATCAAGATCCCGGTGGTGGCCACGATCTGGTCCTACACGGGCCTTTCGCCGGACGACATGGCCACGCGCATCGTGCTGTTCTCCGAGCGGACCGCGCAAACGACCGTCAATGACGTGCAGCACACCGAGTCGCAGTCGCTCAACGGCATCGCGGTCACCAAGTACTTCTTCCAGCCCAAGGTCAACGAGGAACTGTCCTACGCCCAGATCACCGGCGTGTCGCAGACCCAGTTGCGATTCGCGCCCCCAGGAGCCAATCCGCCGTTCATCCTGGCATACAACGCGTCGACCGTGCCGATCATCCAGCTCGCGCTGACCAGCGACCAGCTGTCCGAGTCGCAGATCTTCGACCTCGGCAACACGATCATCCGCACCGGGCTGGCCACGGTGCCCGGCGCGGTGCTGCCCTTCCCGTACGGAGGTCTGCAGCGGCAGGTACAGGTGGATCTGAACCCCCAGGCGCTGCGCGCCTACGGCCTGTCGGGCAACGATGTAACGGCCGCCATCGGCGCACAGAACCTGATTCTGCCGGCCGGCACGCAGAAGATCGGCGACCTGGAGTACTTCGTGTCGATCAATGCGAGCCCCAAGAAAGTCGACGAGCTGAACGACCTGCCGATCAAGACCGCCAACGGCAGCGTGGTCTATGTGCGCGACGTGGCCCACGTGCGCGACGGAGCGCCTCCCCAGACCAACGCGGTGCGCGTCGAAGGGCACCGCGCGGTGTTGATGAGCGTGCTGAAGACCGGATCGGAGTCGACCCTGGATGTCATCAATGGCGTGCGGGCGCGCCTGCCGCAGATCCAGGCCTCGATGCCGCCGAGCCTGAAGGTGCAGCCGCTGGGGGATCAGTCGGTCTTCGTGCGCTCCGCGGTCAACGGCGTCGTCCGTGAAGCCGTGATCGCGGCGGCACTCACCGGCTTGCTGATCCTGCTTTTCCTGGCCAGCTGGCGCAGCACACTGATCATCACCATTTCGATTCCGTTGTCGATCCTGGCCTCGATCATCTGCCTGTCGGCGCTGGGCGAGACGATCAACATCATGACGCTGGGCGGTCTTGCGCTGGCGGTCGGTATCCTGGTCGACGATGCGACCGTGACGATCGAGAACATCAATTACCACCTGGAACAGGGCAAGGAGGTCGAAACCGCGATCATGGACGGCGCCCACCAGATCGCGCTGCCGGCGCTGGTGTCGACGCTCGCCATCTGCATCGTGTTCATCCCGATGCTGCTGCTGACCGGGATCGCCCATTACCTGTTCATCCCGCTGGCCGAGGCGGTCGTGTTCGCGATGCTCGCCTCTTATATCCTGTCCCGGACCCTGGTGCCGACGCTCGCCAAGTACTGGGTCAAGCAAAGCGGCCACGCGCAGCACGGACAGGGTGGATTCATGGCGCGTCTGTTCGAAGGCTTCGATCGCAGATTCGGGCGCGTGCGCAACGCGTACCGCGCCGTCCTGGTAGCGGCGTTGCATGCGCGCTGGCGGTTCATCATCCGGTTCATGCTGGTGGGGGTCGCGCTGTCGGCGCTGGTGGTGCCGCTCGGCAGGTACTGGCCCGGGCTGGGCAGGGACTTCTTCCCGACCGTCGACGCGGGCCAGATCAAGCTGCACCTGAGGGCGCGAACCGGGCTTCGAATCGAGGAGACGGCCGCACTGTGCGATGCGGTCGAGGCGTCGATACGCCAGGTGATCCCGAAGGCGGAGGTGGCGTCGATCGTCGACAACATCGGCGTGCCTTACAGCGGCATCAACCTGGCCTACAGCACCTCGGCGCCGGTCGGCCCGGGCGACGCCGATATCTTCATCTCGCTCACGACCGATCACCGCCCGACGGCCGAGTACGTGAAGGCGCTACGCGAGAAATTGAACGCGCAATTCCCGTCGACCTCGTTCGCCTTCCTGCCGGCCGACATCGTCAGCCAGATCCTGAACTTCGGCCTGCCCAGCCCGATCGACGTGCAGGTCTCCGGCTTCAACGTCGAGGCCAATCGCCAGTTTGCCAACGCCCTGCTGCAGAGGTTGCGCGAAATTCCCGGGGCGGTGGACCTGCGGATCCAGCAGGCGTTCGACTATCCGCAGCTGCAGGTCGACGTCGACCGCAGCAAGGCGCAGCTGCTCGGCCTGACCCAGCGCGATGTCGCCTCCAACCTGCTGGTGTCGCTGTCCGGCAGCTTCCAGACCTCGCCGTCGTTCTGGATCGATCCGGTGTCCGGCACGCAGTACAACGTGAGCACGCAGACGCCGCAGGCGCGACTGGACTCGCTCAACGCGCTGGCGACGACGCCTCTGAACACCGGCGTCGGCCAAGGAACGCCCCAGATACTCGCCAACGTGGCCACGTTCCACCGGGGCGTGAGCCCGGCCGTGGTCAGCCACTACGACGCCACGCCGGTGATCGACATCTACGGCGCGGTCCAGGGCATGGACCTGGGTTTCGTGTCCTCGCGCATCGACCGGGTCATTGCCGACATGAAAGACAAGCTGCCGCGCGGCTCGCGCATCTCGGTGCGCGGCCAGGTGCAGACGATGACCACGTCCTTCGACGCCCTGTTCGTCGGCCTGGCCGGCGCGGTGATCCTGGTCTACCTGCTGATGGTGGTCAATTTCCAGTCCTGGCTCGATCCGTTCATCATCATCACGGCGCTGCCGGCCGCGCTGGCCGGCATCGTCGCAATGCTGTTCGCGACCCACACCTCGATCAGCGTGCCGGCGCTGACCGGCGCCATCATGTGCATGGGGGTGGCAACGGCCAACAGCATCCTGGTGATCAGCTTCGCGCGCGAGCGGCTGAACGCGGGCGAGTCGCCCATTGAGGCCGCGTTGAACGCCGGTTTCATACGCTTCCGCCCAGTGCTGATGACGGCGCTGGCGATGATCATCGGCATGGTGCCGATGGCGCTGGGCCTGGGCGACGGCGGAGAGCAGAATGCCCCGCTGGGCCGGGCGGTGATCGGCGGCCTGCTGTTTGCCACGATAGCGACCCTGCTGTTCGTGCCCTGCGTGTTTGCAATGATTCATGGCGAGTTGCGGCGCGGCCGGACCGCCTGATGCCACGGAGCCCGCCATGTCGGAACAATCCCTGAACAACCCGAAGTCGGCCGGGCGTCGCCACACCAGGCTGTATGCGGTTGGCGCGCTCGTCCTGTGCGTGGGCCTTTTCGCCTGGACCATCGTCAGCCGCGGGATGGCGCGCACCGCGCTGGCCCAGTCGACGGTGGCGCTGGCCACGCCGACCGTGGCCACGATCAAGCCCCAGCATGGACCGGCCGATCAGGAGCTGGTGCTGCCGGGCACGGTACAGGCGTTTTACGAGGCGCCGATCTTCGCCCGCACCAGCGGCTACCTGAAGGTCTGGTACACGGACATCGGCGCGCGGGTTGCGCGCGGCCAGGTTCTGGCCGAAATCGACACGCCCGAAGTCGACCAGCAGTTGAGGCAGGCCGAAGCAGACCTGGCGACCGCGCAGGCCAACTATGAGCTGGCCAGGAGCACCGACGAGCGGTGGCGAGGATTGCTGGCAACCGAATCCGTCTCGAAGCAGGATGCGGACCAGAAGGCCAGCGATGAAGCCGCCAAGAAGGCCGCTGTCGCATCGGCCGCAGCGAACGTGGCGCGGCTGCGCGACCTGGAATCGTTCAAACGCGTGGTGGCGCCGTTCGACGGTGTGGTCACGGCCCGCAATACGGATATCGGCGCACTGATCAACGCCGGCCAGAGCTCCGGGGCGGCCCTGTTCCGGATGGCCGACACGCGCAAGTTGCGCGTCTACGCGCAGGTGCCGCAGCCGTACGCGGCCGCCGCCGCTCCGGGCGTTGCCGCCCAGTTGACCTTCACGGAGCGTCCCGGCAAGGCCTATCCGACCCAGGTCGTGCGCACCGCGCAGGCGCTGGATCCGACCTCGCGAACCCTGCAGGTCGAGCTTCAGGTCGACAACTCGAAGGGCGAGCTTTTTCCGGGCGCCTATGCCGAGGTCCATTTCAAACTGGCCGGCAACGTCGACTCGATGCGGCTGCCGGTGAACACGCTGGTGTTCAGGTCGGCCGGCCTGCAGGTCGCGGTCGTCGATGCGAACCACGTGATCCACCTGAAGAACATCGCCATGGGTCGTGACTTCGGCAAGTCGGTCGAAGTCCTTTCCGGCGTGGAGCCGAACGACCAGGTGGTGCTCAACCCTCCCGATTCGATTGCCGAGAGCGCGGTGGTGCGCATTGCCGGGGAGCCGCAGGAGCAGGAAGTGGCGTCGACGCGGCGTCGGCCGGCAGGTTCATGAGGATGCAACGGCGACTTGCTCCCGCAGCGCTAGCCGTTGCGCTGGGCGGCTGCTCGCTGGCGCCGGTCTACCACGTGCCGCAAACGGCGCCGGCCGCGGCGGCCTACAACGAAGCGCCGGACTGGAAGGCTGCGGCGCCGGCCGACGCGACATCGCGCGGATCCTGGTGGACCATCTTTCATGACGAGCAGCTCGACGCGCTCCAAGCGCAGGTCGCCGACGCGAACCAGGACCTGAAGGGGGCGCTGGCCCGCCTGGAGCAGGCTCGCGCGCTCACGCGCGAGGCGCGCTCGGCCTATTTCCCGACCGTGTCGGCGGGAGCGAGCGCGACCCGGAACCGCACGTCGCTGAACGCGCCTCGCGTCATTACCACCCACCCGACCTTCAACGATTTCGTGCTCGATGCCGACGTTTCCTACGAGGTGGATGTGTGGGGCCGGCTGCGCAACAATGTGGCCGCCGCCAAGACCTCCGAGCAGGCAAGCGTCGGCGATCTGGCTGTCCTGGACCTGAGCATCCGCTCGGAGCTGGCGAGCGACTATTTCACGCTGCGCAGTCTGGACACGCAGGCGGATCTGCTGGACCGGACCGTGGTCGACTACGCGGCCGCGTTGAAGCTGACCCGGAATCTGTACGAGGGCGGAGCCGGCGTGCTCTCCGATGTGCTTCAGGCCCAGGCGCAGCTCGAAACGGCCCGCACGCAGGCCGAGGACACGCGCCTGAGGCGCGCCCAGAGCGAGCACGCGATCGCGGTGCTGATCGGGCGGGCAGCCACCGGTTTCCATATCGAGGCTAATCCGCTGGCTCCGGAGCTGGAGCCGCCGATGATCGATCCCGGCCTGCCGTCGGCGCTGCTGGAGCGGCGCCCGGACGTCGCGGCGGCCGAACGCCGCGTTGCGTCCGCCAACGCGCAGATCGGTGTCGCGCGCGCGGCGTACTTTCCGGTGTTCTCGCTGAGCGCCGTGGCCGGGTTCGAGAGCCTGTCGGCGAGCCGATGGATCGAGGCGCCCAGCCGCATGTGGTCGATCGGGCCGAGCCTGTTTCAGACCGTCTTCGACGGCGGACTGCGCGAAGCGCAAAACGCATCAGCCCGGGCCGCTTACGACCAGCAGGTCGCCGCCTATCGCAGCACGGTGCTGACCGCGTACCAGGAAGTCGAAGACGATCTGGCCGCGCTGCGCTATCTGGCCAGCGAGAGCACCAGCGAGCAGGCAGCGGTCGTCGCCACGCAGGGCGCGTTGCAGCAGGCGCAATATCGCTACAAGGGAGGCGCCGTCACGTACCTGGAAGTCGTCTCGACCGAGAACGCCGCGCTGGCGGCACGCCTGTCGGCCGCGGATATCCAGTTGCGCCGGATGACTGCCGCCGTGCTGCTGGTCAAGGCCTTGGGCGGGGGCTGGCGCGGCGGGCTGGACACGGCTGTGACTGCCTCGTCCGTTCGAGTCGCCGAAGCGCCGGTTCTGTCAACCTCGCCCGATTCCGGTTTTTGCGAAGACTGCGTTGAAATTCAACGCCTCTGGTCGCTGGCCGGCCCGTACCACGATTGAATACTCAACCCGTCGGGCCTTTCCGGTTCTGGCGAAACCGCGTCGGCTTCGCAGGTTCATAGTTCTTTCGACATAACGCCGGGCGGCTTCTTTAATTAAGCCGTCAATTTCCGCGCGTACGTTCCGTTGGTTTCCCGGCGACCGGACGCTGCTTCGCGCTCGCCGTGTCTTCCCTATAAAAACCCGAACACAGGAAGGAGTTTCGATGGCCGCGCTCGTACGCAATCGCTTCGCTCGTCGCTTCGCGTCATTGGCTTCGCTGCTGGCCCCGGCACTTGCCCTCGCCATGACCGGGGTTTGCATCAGCGCCCTCGCCCAGCAATCCGAAGGTTGCCGCTTGAACTCCGCGAACGGCGCAATCCAGCACATCGTGCATATCCAGTTCGACAACGTGCATTTCCGCCGCGATGTCCCGAACGTTCCGTCGGACCTGGAGCAGATGCCGAACCTGCTCAATTTCCTGGAGCAAAACGGGACTGTGCTGACCAACCACCACACCCCGCTGATCTCGCACACGGCCGACGACATCATCACCACCCTCACCGGCGTCTACGGCGACAAGCACGGGCAGCCGGTGGCCAATTCGTACGGTTATTTCAAGGCGAACGGATCGGTCGGCTTTTCCAGCTCCTTCGCTTATTGGACCGACACGGCGCCCGACGGCAAGCCTCAGATGATCGACCGGCGCGGGATGACGCATCCGGCCCCGTGGGTTCCGTTTACGCGCGCCGGCTGCGACTTCGGCGCGTTCTCGACGGCCAACATCGAGTTCGAAAACGTCTCGAGCGACATCAACAACGTTTTTGGGCCGACGTCGTGGGAGGCGGCCGAAGCGGCGGCCAACTTCAACAAGGCGGTGGCCGACTTCGAGGGGATTTCGGTGCACTGCGCCCGCCACAGCGCCATCTGCGGAAAAGCCGGCGCCCCGGACCTGCTGGCGGACGAGCCCGGCGGCTACGAGGGATTCAATGCGCTGTTCGGCAACTACTTCGTGGCTCCGCGGATCAATCACGGGCAGCCGTCAGTCAACGACCTCGACGGCAATCCCATCAACGACGGCAACGGCAATGTCGGATTCCCCGGCTTCGATCCGTCGGCTTCGCAGACGCTCGGATACGTCGCCACGATGCTGGAGGCGGGCGTGCCGGTGGTGTATGCCTACATCGCCGATGCGCACGACAACCACATCACGTTCTCGGGCAGCTTCGGTCCGGGCGAGGCCGGTTACGTACAGCAACTGGCTTCCTACAACGTGGCGTTCGGCAAGTTCTTCGCGCGCCTGCAGGCCGACGGCATCACGAAGGACAACACGCTGTTCATCATCACCTCCGACGAGAACGACCACTTCGCCGGCCAGCCCGGCGTGCCGGCCGGATGCGACGGCATCCATACGCCCTGCACGTACGACCGGCAGCCGCCGGGGTGTGACGGGGATGCGAACCCCCCGTGCACGTCGATCACACCGCCTTTAGGCGAGGTCAACGCGGACCTGAACGCGCTGCTGCTGACCGAGTACCCGGGCAGCGTGCCGCCGGCGTTTTCCGCGCACTTCGACTCGGCACCCACCATCTACATCCACGGTCAGCCGGCGTCGGGGGCTTCCGTGACGCGTGGCCTCGAACTGCAGATGGCGGCGCTGAAGGGGTTCGATCCGATCAAGGGCGGCGTTGTCCCCGTCATGACCGCGATGGGTGACGTTGCCGAAATGAAGCTGCTGCATATGGTCACCCAAGATCCGGCCAGGACACCGACCTTCACGCTGTTCGGTGACCCGGACTTCTACCTGACGGCCTACTCCGGCGAGACCGCCTGCGCGTCCCTGGCCGTTGGAGACTGTTCCAACGAGCAGCCGGGCTTCATCTGGAACCACGGCGATTTCCAGGAGGACATCACGCGCACCTGGCTCGGAGTCGTCGGCCCCGGCGTTCGCTCGCTGGGCGTATCGGACGAGCCCTTCTCGGACCACACCGACATCCGGCCGACGCTGCTCAGCCTGGCCGGGCTGAAGGACGACTATGCGCACGACGGGCGGGTGCTGTTCGAAGTGCTCCAGAACTCCGCGCTGCCGAGCTCGGTCCTTCAGCATCGCGCAACGCTGCTGCGCCTGGCCGACGCCTATAAGGCGATCAATGCGCCGTTGGGGGCACTGGGGCGAACCTCGCTGAAGGTGTCGACCAGCGCCATCCAGAGCAGCGACGCCACCTACGGTGCGTATGTGAGCCGCATCACGTCTCTGACCGCGCAGCGCGACACGATCGCCGCCAGCATGATCCAGATGCTCGAGAACGCTGCCTTCAACAATCAGCCGATCGACGAGACGCGGGCGCAGAACCTGATCGACTCGGCGCAACAGCTTTTGCAATCGATCGCGTCGGACTGACCGCTCTCTATAGGTACGTCAGCCTGCGCCTGAGCGGCTTGAGCACCGCGATCGCCAGCAACGCGGCCAGCAGATCGAGCGCGATCACGACGGCGAACACCGGGATCCAGCTGCCGGTGAGCTCGTGCAGCTGGGCGGCCATCGGGCCGCCCAGCACGGAGCCGACGCCCTGCGCCATGTAGAGAAACCCGTAGTTGGTGGTTGCGTGGCGCTCGCCGAACGTGTCGGTCAGCGTCGAGGGAAACAGCGAAAAGATCTCGCCCCAGCCGAAGAACACGACACCGGACAGCAGGACGAACAGGACCGGCTCGGCACGGAACTGCAGCCACGCCATCATGGCAAGGCCCTCGAGCAGGAACGCGATGAACATCGTGTTTTCGCGGCCGATCCGGTCCGACAGCCAGCCGAAGAACGGACGGGTCAGGCCGTTGGTGACGCGGTCGATCGTCGAGGCCAGCGGCAGGACCGCAAAGCCCCACACGAGGGCCGAGGCGACTCCGAAGTCGCGCGCGAACGGGCCCATCTGCGAGATCACCATCAGCCCGGACGTCGACATCATCGTCATCATCACGAACAGCAGCCAGAAGACCGGAGTCTTCAACATCCCCAGCGGGCCGACTCCGGGCAGGCGTTCGAGGTGTCCCGTGCCGAGCGCTTCCTGCTCGTGCGGAGAGCGCTTCAGGCCTTGCGCCGCCAGCAGGCCGACCACGGCGAATATCAGTCCGTAGGTCCACAGCGTGGGTCGATACCCGTTGCTCGTGATGCTCGATGAGATGGGGAACGTGGTCAAAATGGCGCCCATGCCGTAACCCGCCGCGACCATCCCGACCGCGAACCCGCGGCGCTCGGGAAACCACTTGACCATCTGGCTGACCACGCCGACGTACACGAGGCCGGTTCCAATGCCGCCGAGGCCTCCGTAGGTCAAGTACAGCTCGGTCAGCGTGCTCGCATGCGAAGCCAGCATCCAACTGGCGCCGCTGAGCAGCGTTCCGGCGGAAATCAGCAGGCGCGGCCCGAAGCGGTCGATCAGGAATCCCTGCAGCGGAGACAGGAACGTCTGCAGCACGATCAGGATCATGAAGGTCACCTGAAGTTGCGGCAGCTTGGCCGCCAGCTCCGAGGCGAGCGGCTTGGTGAAGAACGTCCAGGTGTACTGCGGGCTGGAGATCGCCATCATGCACACCACGCCCAGAACGAGCTGAATCCACCGCATCGAACCGCCGGCGGTCGCCCGGGCGCTCGCAGCGTGCTCGATTGCGCCAGCGCTGCCTGCCTGGGCGCTGGCCGCGTGTTCCACTGCACCTGCTTGCATATTCGACATGGAGCTCTCCCCCTGTTTGCGCCTGCGCTCGGATTGAAGCGATTGCTTCGGGCCGGTCGCCAGTAAAAAGAAGCAAGAAGGGTGCCCAAGGCGCGGAGCCCCTTGACCGCAGGGTAACGCGGCGGGGCCGGTCCGGCCAGGCGGGCCCGGGCGCCGAAGCTCAGAAGATCCGAGTGAACAGCCAGTAGATCGACCCGGACAGCAGGATCGCCGCAGGCAGCGTCAGCACCCAGGCCGTCAGCAGGTTGCGGATCGTGGCCCACTGCAGGCCGGAGCGATTGGCCGCCATCGTGCCCGCGACGCCGGACGACAGCACGTGCGTGGTCGACACCGGCAACCCGAACGCGTCGGCCGCGCCGATGGTGCACATCGCGACCAGCTCGGCCGATGCGCCTTGCGCGTAGGTCAGGTGCGCTTTGCCGATCTTCTCGCCCACGGTGACGACGATCCGCTTCCAGCCGACCATCGTGCCCAGTCCCAGCGCGATCGCCACCGCGACCTTCACCCACAGCGGAATGAACTTGGTGGCGGCGTCGATCTGCTTCTTGAACGCTTTCAGATCGGCATGGGTGTCGGCGTCGAATTGGACCGCGCCGCTCTTTTCGATCAAGCGGATCGCCTCGGAGGTCAGGTACATGTCGTTGCGAACGTTGGCCACCATCGCCGCCGGCACCTTGCGCAGCGACCCGTGCTCCTTGACCTGCTCGCCGATGCGGCCGGCCAGGGCCGCCAGCGCCGGCACCACCTGCGGGGTCATGGTGCGCGTGCGCACGTACTCCGACAGCGTGGCGCGCGGGTCGGCGGGCGCCGGCTCGGGGGCGGCACGCGTCAACGCCGCCTGCGTCACCTGGGCCATCGCGATGAATTGCGTGGTCTGGTCGGTCTGCAGCGCCCGGTTCAGGGCATACGCGGTGGGCACGGTACCGACCAGGATCAGCATGATCAGCCCCATGCCCTTCTGCCCGTCGTTGGAGCCGTGCGCGAAAGACACGCCGGTGCACGTGAGCACCAGCACGCTGCGGACCCACCAGGGCGGTGGCTGGTTGTTCGCGGGCTCCTGGTACAGGGCCGGGTTCCTGACCAGCGCGCGCAGCACCAGCAGCAGCAGAGCCGAGAAGGCGAAACCGACGAGAGGCGAGATCAGCAGCGATTCGCCGACCTTGGTGACCTGGCTCCAGTCCACCCCGCTGGTGCCGTCGCGTCCGTGCATCAGCGCGTTGGCGATGCCCACGCCGATGATCGAGCCGATCAGCGTGTGCGAGGAGGAGGCCGGCAATCCGAGCCACCAGGTGCCCAGGTTCCAGACGATGGCCGCGATCAACAAGGCGAACACCATCGCAAAGCCGGCGCTCGATCCGACCTGCAGGATCAGTTCGACCGGCAACAGCGAAATGATGCCGAAGGCCACCGCGCCGCTCGACACCAGCACGCCGAGGAAGTTGAAAGTGCCGGACCAGACCACCGCGAAGTGCGGCGGCAACGAATGCGTGTAGATCACGGTCGCCACCGCGTTGGCCGTGTCGTGGAATCCGTTGACGAACTCGAAGCCCAGCGCGATCGCCAGCGCCACGCCCAGCAGCAGAAACGGCAGCAGCGTGGTCGCCCCGGAGCGGGCGCCGGTCACGTCGCTCACCAGGCTGTAGCCCGAAAACAGCACGCCGCCCAGCAGCAGGCCGACGAAAACGAGGGCGAACACCGGCCCGAGGCGACGGTCCAGCTCGGGTCGGCCGGATCCTTGGGGTGCAGCCATGGGAGCCGAAGCGGTGGCGGCGCTGTTCATCACGGACTCCCTCTGTGGTTTTGTCCCGATGTTCAGCCGAGGGAATGACCGATGCGTGACAAGTCCACAACAAACCAGTGGTCTGGCACCCGGTCCCTCGTTCACTTTCTCAGATAGCGGCGTCGCAACGTCCACTTCGGAGAAAATTGGCCCGTCGATCTGAGCGACGACTACTGCTCCCGAGGAGCGGTGCGGCGGCGGCAGCCGCGTTAGAACCGAGTAGGTTTCGAGCGAACGCCCTCCAACGTGTCGCGCACCTGTTCAGCCGTCAGCGGAGGGACTTCGATCTGCAGGACCGCAACCACGCCTTTGCCGCGCCGCTGCAACTTCACCGGTGTTGCAGCGATCTCGATTTCGAGGCGTCCGTCCCCCGCGCGTATTTCAAGCCGCTGACCGGGTTTCAGCCCCAGCGCTTACACGCCCCTCACATACGTCGTGAAACTGAACCGTGAAAATCGATATTGCGTGCCGGTCGATCCTCTCCCGAGCTTTCCAGACGCCGATAGCGGGTGGGGCGTCCCGTATCACTAGCGGCTGTTACGCTCGCTTAACCGCCATTTTCAGGCCGGCGGCTTTCAAAATTGCGTGCAAGGTCGACAGGCGCGGATTGCCGCTCGCTGAAAGCGCGCGATAAAGACTTTCTCGCGGAACGCCGGCAGCCTTGGCGACGATGGCCATGCCTTGTGCCTCCGTGACAGTCTTGAGTGCCGCCAGATAGACGCGAGGATCATCGTCGTCTGCAGCGGCGTTGATGTATTCGGCAGCAAGCTCCGGGTCAGCTCGAAGCTCCTCGATCAACCGGTCGCGGTGCCGTACGGTCAGCGCTTTGCGCAAGGGGCGGACCCTTTCCGATTTTCGTACTCTGTCCATAGCTGAACCGCCCTTTCGATATCCGCCGCCTGCTTGCGCTTGTCGCCCCCGCACAGCAGGATGATCAGGGTTTGTCCGTCGCGACCGAAGTAGACCCGATATCCTGGGCCCCAATCGATTCGAAATTCACTGACGCCGTCGCGAAGAGACTTGCAGTCGCCGAGGTTTCCAAGTTCAAGTCTTTCCAGGCGCGCCAGAATGCGCGCTCGAGCCTGCCGATCCGAAAGCTCGGCCATCCACTCGGTGAATGGTTCATCGCCCGCAGCGGTCCGATAACGTCTGATCTGGAACGCCATCGCAGTGTAGCATATACGTTACAGCAGCGCATTATGTAGGCGGTCCCAGCGGGCACGAACTACCTAAAGCGGTAGCGCCAAGAGGCGGAGGGAATTCGGCCGACAGGCGCAGCTACAGAAGCCGCGCGCGCTTGACCGCGTGATAGTGATTGACGAGCGCGACCGCCAGCTGCGACGGCTCCACGTCGATCGCCAGCGGGTCGGACCCGACCATGCGCCGGAACGCGTCGCGCCGCGACTGCTCGAACAGGTGCGCCCCGGCCGTCACCACCGCGTCCATGGGCTGTCTGAGCGGCTGCTCGGCCAGCTCGCGTTGAATGCGCTCGCGCAGGCTCGCCAGCAACACCAGGTGGCGCGTGCGCAGAAGCTTCAGCGCCGGCTGCAGCTCCGGCACGTCTTCGTCGCGAAAGTTGGTCAGCACGATGATCAGCGCACGCTTCGAATGCGCGCGCATCAGATTCTGAGCGGCCTGCTGGTAGTCGGAATGGGAGGTGCCGGGCTCGATGTCGTACAGCCGCGCCATGATCGCGTTCAGCGTGGCGACCCCCTTGCGCGGCGCGAAGTGACGCTCGCTTGAGTCCGGCGAGGCGAAGGTCATCGCGCCCACCTCGTCGCCTTCCTTCAACGCCACGTAGCTCAGCAGCATCAGCGCGTTCAACGCTTGATCGAAATGGCTGCCGTCGACGCTGCGGGTGCCTTCGTCTGCGCGCATCCGCCGGCCGCAGTCGAGCAGGAAAAGCACGCACTGGTCGCGCGAGTCCTCGAACTCGCGCACGATCGGCTTGGACGAGCGCATCGTGGCCTTCCAGTCGATGTGGCGGATCGGGTCGCCCTGCCGGTACTCGCTCAACTGCTTGAAGTCGGTGCCGGCACCGCGCCGCGCATAGGTCTTGATCCCGATCTGGGTCAATCGGCGGTCGCCCGAAAGCCACGCGTAGCGCGCGACCGCCGCGAAATTGGGGTACACCCGCAGCTCGTGGGGGGCGCCTGCCTCTTTGCGGAGCTCGAACAGGCCCCCGAGCGAACGCACTCGCAGTTGGGTGGGGCCGAATCGGACGCGTCCGCGCCGGTGCGGAACGATCGAGTAGCTGAGCTCGAGGCGCCGGGCAGCCGGCACCAGAACGGACTGCGGCAGGGCGTCGAATCCGATGCCAGGGTCCACGTCATCGAACAGCGAGATGTTCCATGGCCTGCCGCCCTCGTTGACCACCGTGGCGACCAGAACACGCCGCACCCCAAGCGCGAGCGCTTCGGGCCAGCGCCGTTCGATGCGCAACGGGCAGGCGCGCCAGGCGCGCACCGTGAACCACAGATCGGCGGCTGCGCACGCCGCGGCCAGCGCGAGCAATGCCGCCGCGCCCTGCGCGACCAGGCGCGCCGGTACCTGGGCAAGCAGCGCCACGGCGCAGGCGAGCGCCAGCACCGATGCGACGGCAAGCGCCTGGCGGCTCGGGATCGGCATCGGACCCATGGGCGTTCGTGAACCCTCGTTGTCAGAGTCTAGGGGCGTCGATGCTGTCCACCGCGCTGGCGAGCAAGGTATCGACGTCGCGGCCGTCGAGCTGCGCGTCCGGAGCAAGCGAGACCCGATGGCGCAACGTCGGCAACGCATAGCGCTTCACATCGTCGGGAGTGGCGAAATCCCGGCCCTCCAGCAAGGCGGCGGCGCGCGCCAGCCGCACCAGCGCGATCGCGCCGCGCGGGCCAGCTCCCGTGGCAAGGCCGGGCCAGTCGCGCGTCGCCCGCGCAATGCTGACCGCGTAGTCGGCCACCCGCTGATCGACCCGCACGAAGGCGGCGATGCGCTGCAGCGCCAGCGCCGAGCGCTCGTCCAGTTGCGCGGTGACCTCGCCCAGCGGCAGTTCGTCGCCGGTCGCCCGCTCGGTCGTCTTGCGCACGATGTCCCTTTCCTCCTGCTGGGTCGGGTACCCGATCCTGATCTTGACCAGGAACCGATCGAGCTGCGCCTCCGGCAGCGGATAGGTTCCCTCGGTTTCGATCGGGTTCTGAGTGCCGATCACGATGAACGGCCGCGGCAGCGCAAGGGACCGGCCCTCGAGCGTGACCTGGTATTCCTGCATCACCTCCAACAGCGCGCTCTGGGTCTTGGCGGGCGCCCGGTTGACTTCATCGGCCAGCAGCAGGTTCGTGAAAACAGGGCCGCGGACGATGCGCAAGGTACCCGGGCCCGAGGCGACCTCGCCATGCGGATCGCGGTCCAGCACGGCATGGCCGGTGATGTCGGTGGGCATCAAATCGGGGGTGAACTGCACCCGAGAAAACCCGAGCGTCATCGTCCTGGCGAGCGCGCGTGCCAGCAGCGTCTTGCCCAGTCCGGGGACCCCCTCGATCAGCATGTGCCCCGATGCCACGAACGCGGCCAGCGTCTGGTCGACCACGCTGCGTTGACCGACAACCGCCTTCGACAACTCCGTCCGCAGGGCCTCGAGCACCCCGATCACGCGCGCAAGATCCTCGGAACTGATGCTCATTGACTTCCTTCTGGTGTGATGGCGGCACTTGCGCGCTGACTCGAAATCGAAGGATCGAGCAGACGGCGTCGAGCCGTTTCGAGCGCCGCCAGGACGCGAGGAACCGTGTGCGTGGCCTGGACGGCGCCGGGATTGAGTGCCCTTCCGAGCGCCGCCGCCTCGATTCCCGTGGCCGCGGCGATCGCGGCCGCGCGGTCGACCCGGTCCAGCCGGGCGTACTGGCGTACCCGAAGCGCCGCGGCTTCATCGAGCGCGCGCACCTGCGCCGCGTGCAACGCCTCGGGACTGCGGCGCCACAGGAAGCTCGCGGTCCCGCTGATCTGTTCGCTCATCGATCGGCGCGCCAGGGGCGGCGACGCCTCGATCGGCCCGAACCGCGCCAATGCGCGCCACAGCCACAGAGCGAACGCCAGCAGCGTCAGCACCACCGCCGCCGCTGCCCGGCTCCACAGCCAGGCCAGCAGCGGCTGCCCGCCGCCGCCCGAAACGACCCACACCTCGGCACCCGGGCCCGCCTGCAAGGCCGCCACCGCCACCAGCGCATTGTCTCCTCTGAGGATCAGCGAGTTGGAGAACAGGCTGTTGCCGGAGCCGACCCAGCCGAAACTGCGTATCGCAGTGACGCTGCCGGCGCCAAGGCTGACGCGCAGCACGTCGTTTCCCTCATCGCTCGCCAGCGCCCAGGGCAGCGGCGCCTTGCGTGTCGACAGGGGCGCTCCGCCGAAACCGCACAGGGTGAAGCCGCTTGCGGCGCCCTCGCCCCGATACACGGGCGCGACGCCCTCCGGCTCGGCGAGCTTGCGGCACAGCTCCGGAAGCACGCGCTTGGCAGGCCCCTGGGCGGGCGGATCCGGGGCCGGGGCTGCCGGCACGGTCTGCTTGCGCGCGACACGCTCGATCGGAATCCAGCTTGCGGCGTCGTCGCGGCGCGCGCTGAGCTGGTTCGCCTCGATCACCAGATTGCCGCCCTGTTCGACCCAGGCATGCACTGCCCGGCTTCGCTCCGGCAGGACATCCCACATCCAGCCACTCAACAGAAGCGTTGCACCCGGCGGGGGAAGCTGTGACAGATCGTCGTGGCTGACGACCTTCACGCCGATCTGCTGCAGGACCTTCTTCAGAACATGGCGATCGTCGGCCGCGAGCTTTCCGATCGTCGGGCGGGGGAGCTCCTCTTCGACCCACTCGGTCTTCGAGATCAACCACAGAAGCAGAGCAACCAGGCTGGCCGTAATCAAGCTGCCGTGTAACGACGGGCGCCAGCGCTGCAGCATCAAGCGGCCCCTTTCGGTGCGGTCGATCCGAGCACAAGATCGAACTGGTCGCACAGCGAAAGCACGCCAGCCGCTTCGGGGGTGCGGCCGGCGTACACCGCAAGCTGCCAGACCGAAACCAGCCGGGCGAAGAATGCGCTCGAATCCTGTTGCAATCGGCCTTGCGCCAGGCTGACGCACTCAGATTCGGTATGCGCGCCTCGGATCGGAACGGAGTAAACGTGAATCAGGCGCGACAGCGCACCGCGGTACAGCAGCGACAGTGCGGCCCGCTGCTCGCCCCGAAGCCACAGTGCACGGGCGTGCGCTCCGA
>DATBCD010000036.1:0-2947 GCA_036270655.1 Burkholderiaceae bacterium | reverse complement strand
CAGCTCGTCCATTCCGAGAATCGCGATGATGTCGCGCAGCTCCTTGTAGCGCTGCAGCGTCGCCTGCACGCGCCGCGTGGTCGTGTAGTGCTCCTCGCCGATCGTATTCGGGTCGACCTGGCGCGAGGTCGAATCCAGCGGATCGACCGCCGGATAGATCCCGAGGGAGGCGATGTCGCGGCTCAGCACCACGGTGGCGTCCAGGTGGCCGAACGTAGTGGCCGGGCTGGGGTCGGTCAGGTCGTCGGCCGGCACGTACACCGCCTGCACCGAGGTGATCGAGCCGGTCTTGGTGGAGACGATGCGCTCCTGCAGCTTGCCCATTTCCTCGGCCAGCGTCGGCTGGTAGCCGACCGCCGAGGGCATCCGGCCCAGCAGCGCGGAGACCTCGGTGCCGGCCAGCGTGTAGCGGTAGATGTTGTCGACGAAGAACAGGATGTCTTTGCCCTCGTCGCGGAACCGCTCGGCCATCGTCAGCCCTGTCAGGCCGACGCGCAGGCGGTTGCCGGGCGGCTCGTTCATCTGGCCGAACACCATCGCGACTTTCGATTCGGGCAGGTTGTCGAGCCTGACGACCTTCGCCTCGATCATCTCGTGGTAGAAGTCGTTGCCCTCGCGCGTGCGCTCGCCGACGCCGGCGAACACCGACAGGCCCGAGTGCTTGGTTGCGATATTGTTGATCAGCTCCAGCATGTTGACGGTCTTGCCGACCCCGGCGCCGCCGAACAGGCCGATTTTGCCGCCCTTGGCGAACGGGCAGATCAGGTCGATCACCTTGATGCCCGTTTCGAGCAGCTCGACGGACGGCGACAGCTCCTCGAAGCGCGGCGCCGGCTGGTGAATCGCGCGGCGCTCGTCGGTCTTGATCGGACCGCCCTCGTCGATCGGCCGCCCCAGCACGTCCATGATGCGGCCCAGCGTGCCGACGCCGACCGGCACCTTGATGCCTTCGCCGGTGTTGCGCACCTGCATGCCGCGCTTCAGGCCGTCACTGGAGCCCATGGCGATGGTGCGCACCACGCCGTCGCCCAGCTGCTGCTGGACCTCGAAGGTCAGGCCCTGCTCGACCAGGCGATTGGACGGGTCGGCTTCCAGCACCAGCGCGTCGTAGACGTGCGGCATCTGGTCGCGCGGGAACTCGATATCGACGACCGCGCCGATGGATTGAACGATGCTTCCGTTGGACATATCAGGGCTCCCAGCTTATCCACCGGCGAACGACGCAATGTCGTTCGCCGCACAACATTTCCCCTCTCCCGCCCAGCGGGAGAGGGGGAAGGGGTGAGGGTCGTCGCTAGACATACGCTTCCCTCACGCGATCGCCGCCGCCCCGCCGACAATCTCGGAGATCTCCTTCGTGATGCCGGCCTGGCGCGTCTTGTTGTAGATGAGCTGCAACTCGTCGATCAGCTTCTTGGCGTTGTCCGAGGCCGCCTTCATCGCGACCATGCGGGCGCTTTGCTCGGACGCCATGTTCTCGGCCACCGACTGGTACACCAGCGCCTCGACGTAGCGCGTCATCAGCTCGTCGATCACGCGCTGAGGATCGGGCTCGTACAGGTAATCCCAGGCGTACGCGCGGCGCTCCTCTTCGCTCTGGGCCAGCCGCTCGGCCGACAGCGGGAGCAGCTGCTCGATCACGGGTTCCTGCCGCATCGTGTTGATGAAGCGCGCGTACGCCAGGTATACGGCGTCGATCTGGCCGCTCGAGTAGGCGTCCAGCTGCACCTTGACCGGCCCGATCAGCTTTTCCAGGTTCGGCGTGTCGCCCAGATGCACCACGTGCGAGACGATGTTGGCGCGCAGGCGCTGCAGAAATCCCAGCCCCTTGTTGCCGATCGCGGTGGCCTGCACTTTCTGGTGCGCGCCGTCCCACTGCTTGATGCGCGCCAGCACCGCGCGCTGCGTGTTGGTGTTCAGGCCGCCGCACAGGCCCTTGTCGGTCGAAACCAGGATCACCCCCACCGTGCGGATCTCGCGCCGCACCACGAACGGGTGGCGGTACTCGGGGTTGGCCTGGGCCAGCCGCGCCACGATGTTGCGGATCTTGTCGCCGTAGGGGCGGGCCGCCCGCATCCGGTCCTGCGCCTTGCGCATCTTGGAGGCGGCGACCATCTGCATCGCCTTGGTGATCTTGCGCGTGTTCTGCACGCTCTTGATCTTCAGGCGAATCTCCTTGGTGCTCGGCATGATCGAGTCCCCGGATGCGGCCGCTCAGTGTCCGCCCTGCTTGAACGCCTTGATCGCCGCAAGCAGGGCCGCCTCGTCCTCCTTCGACAGATCCTTGGTCGACTCGATGCGGTCGATCAGCGCCGCATGCTTGGCCTTCAGGGTGTCGCGCATCGCCTTTTCCATGAACAGCGCGTTGCCGATCTCGACGTCATCGAACAGCCCGTTGTTGACCGCGAACAGGACGACTGCCTGCTCCCACACCGCCAGCGGCTGGTACTGCGGTTGCTTCATCAGCTCGGTCACCATGCGGCCGCGCTCGAGCTGCCTGCGGGTGGCGTCGTCCAGGTCCGAAGCGAACTGCGCGAACGCCGCCAGTTCCCGGTACTGGGCAAGCGCCAGGCGCACGCCGCCGCCCAGCTTCTTGATGACCTTGGTCTGGGCCGCGCCGCCCACGCGCGACACCGAGATGCCGGCATTGATGGCGGGGCGGATGCCCGCGTTGAACAGGTCCGTCTCCAGGAAGATCTGGCCGTCGGTGATCGAGATCACGTTGGTGGGAACGAATGCGGTCACGTCGCCGGCCTGCGTCTCGATGATCGGCAGCGCGGTGAGCGAGCCGGTCTTGCCCTTGACTTTGCCGCCGGTGAACTTCTCCACGTATTCCTCGTTGACGCGGGCCGCGCGCTCCAGCAGGCGCGAATGCAGGTAGAACACGTCGCCCGGGTAGGCCTCGCGTCCCGGCGGACGCCGCAGCAGCAGCGAGATCTGCCGGTAC
>DATBCD010000035.1:0-14355 GCA_036270655.1 Burkholderiaceae bacterium | reverse complement strand
CCGCGCGCCAGCGACTGCGCCGCCGCGCGCGCCTCGGCCAGCAGCGCCAGGCTGACCCCGAAGCTCGAATTCGCCTTCTCGGTTCCTGCGATCGACTGGAACACCAGGTCCACCGGGGCGCCCTTCTCGATCGCCTCGATCGTGTGCGTCACGTGCGTCAGCACGCACGACTGGGTCGGAACGGAAAAGCGCGTGATCACCTCGTCGACCAGTTTCAGAAGGTCGATCAGCACCGGAAGGTTGTCGGAAACCGGGTTGATGCCGATCACCGCGTCTCCAGCCCCATACAGGAGGCCGTCCAGGATCGAAGCGGCGATGCCGGCGGCGCTGTCGGTCGGGTGGTTCGGCTGCAGCCGCACCGCCATCGTGCCGGGCAGACCGATGCTGTTGCGAAAGCGCGTGACCACGCGGCACTTGCTGGCCGCGATCACCAGGTCCTGGTTACGCATCAGCTTGCTGACCGCCGCCGCCATCTCGGGCGTGACCCCGGAGCGGACCCGCGCGAGCGTCCCGGAGTCGGACGCTTCCGACAGCAGCCAGTTGCGAAACTCGCCCACCGTCAGATGAGCCAGCGGCGCGAAGGCCTGCGCGTCGTGCGTGTCGACGATCAGTCGCGTGACTTCGTCGCTTTCATAGGGGATCACGCATTCGTTCAGAAAAGTGGTCAGCGGCAGCTCGGCCAGGCGCATGCGGGCCGCCATCCGCTCGCCGTGGGAGGTCGCGGCAACGCCGGCCAGCGTGTCTCCCGAGCGCGGCGGGCTGGCCCTGGCCATCAGGTCTTTCAGATCGCGGAAGATCCAGGTCTGGGCACCGACGCTGTGACGATATGACATGGCGGTCCTCGTGAGTGTCAGGGCCCCGGCGTGGTCGGGTCCAGACGCATCCGAATTGAATCATGCCCGACCCGGTTATTGCGCATCTGGCTTGCTGCGATTCGCGGTTTCAATCTGTTGCACATCGGCTGTGCACCGGGCGGCCGGATCCGGCGTTTCGGATTGGGCGTGCAGCGCCAGGGCGGGACGAGAAATTACGCGACGTTTACGATTAACAGTACAAACCCGATGACTGATCGGCTGACCCGGCCCGTTGCGATACTGCTGGCGTGTGTGACTTTCGCCGGCCTCGTGTCGGGATGCTCCTCGGCCAACCCCAGCCTCACTGCCCGCCCCACCCCCGGACCCGCGGTCCGGCCCGATCCGAAACCCGCTCCACCGCTGGCCGCGCTCGATCAGTACGCGCTGCTGGACCGGATCAGCTGGGGCGCCACGGCCTCCTCGCTGCGGGCGATCCGCTCCGAAGGCAGCCAGCGTTGGATCCAGGAGCAGCTGCACCCGTTGCCCGATCCGCTGTTGCCCCAGGCCGTCGCGCAGCAAATTGCGGCGCTGTCGATCCAGTCGGCCCCGATGCCGCAGCGCGTGATCGCGCTGGAGCTGCAGCGCCGCGACGCCGACAAGCTTCCCGACGAAGAGGCGCGCAAGACCGCGCGCAAGACCTACCAGGACGAAATGAACACGATCGGCCGCGAAACGGCGACCCGCATGCTGCTGCGGGCCCTGTACTCGCCCAACCAGTTGCAGGAGCAGATGACCTGGTTCTGGTTCAACCACTTCAACGTGTTCCAGTACAAGAACGACGAGCGCCTGCTGCTGGCGGACTACGAGCAGACGCTGCGCGCGCACGCGCTCGGCCGTTTCCGCGATCTGGTGGGGGCGGTCGCGCGGCACCCGGCGATGCTGGTGTACCTGGACAATGCGCAGAACGCCATCAACCACGTCAACGAGAATTTCGCGCGCGAGCTGATGGAGCTGCACACGCTGGGCGTGGACGCCGGCTACACGCAGCGCGACGTGCAGGAGCTGGCGCGCGTGCTGACCGGCTTTGGCGTCAATCGCAACGACCCCGCCACCAACCCGCCGCCCAAGTTTGCCAGGCCCGAGCGGGCCGCTCAGTACATCCGGCAGGGACTGTATGAATTCAACCCGCACCGACACGACTACGAGGACAAGCAGGTGCTGGGGGTCACGATCAAAGGGCGCGGTCCGCAGGAACTGGACCAGGTGATCGACCTGCTCAGCCGCCACCCGGCCACCGCGCGCCACATCAGCCGAAAACTGGCGCAGTACTTCGTCTCGGACGATCCGCCCCAGGCACTGGTGGACCGGATGGCCGAAAGGTTCCAGCGCACCGACGGCGACATCGCGGCGGTGTTGCAGACGATGTTCGAGTCGCCCGAATTCGCCGCCTCACTGCGTGCGCGCTACAAGGACCCGATGCACTACGTGGTGTCTGCGGTGCGGCTGGCGTACGACGAAAAGCCCGTTCTGAACGCCGGCCCGATGATCAACTGGCTGAACCGTCTGGGCGAGGGGCCGTACAACCGCCAGACGCCGGACGGCTTTCCGCTGACCGAACCGGCCTGGACCGGGCCGGGGCAGCTGACCACGCGCTTCGAGATCGCCAAGGCGATCGGGTCGGGGTCGGCCGGGCTCTTCAAGACCGAGGGGCCGACGCCGACCGAGCGGCCGGCATTCCCGCAGCTTTCCAACGCGCTGTACTTCGAGGCGATCCAGAACAAGCTGGCTCAAACCACGCGCCAGGCGCTGGATCAGGCCGCATCGCCCCAGGAGTGGAACATGCTGTTGTTGAGCGCGCCAGAGTTCATGGTGCGTTGAGATCAGTTGAAGTTGGGGCAACACCGAGGCGCGCAGCCCTCTCCCCCGCCCCTCTCCCGCAAGCGGGAGAGGGGAGTTTTGTTGTCCTTCTGCCGCAAGCGGGAGAGGGGAGTTCTGTTGTCGCTCTGTCGCCAGCGGGAGAGGGGAGTTCTGTTGTCACTCTGCTGCCAGCGGGAGAGAGAAATTCTGTCGTCGCTCTGACGCACGCAGAGGGCAGATTTTGAAGGAGACTGCATGAATCGCCGACATATGCTTCGCCTGGGCGCCTGCCTGCCGCTTGCCTGTCGCGCCCCGCTGCTGTGGGCTGCGCCGCAGTCCAGCACCAGGTTCCTGCTGGTGTTCCTGCGCGGAGGACTGGACACCCAGCATCTACTGGTTCCGATCGGATCCGACTTCTACTACCGGGCCCGTCCCAACATCGCGATCGGCCGGCCGGGGCAGGACGAGCACAGCGCGATCGGGCTGGATCCTTACTGGGGCCTGCACCCGGTGCTGCAGGACAACCTTTACGCGCTGTACCAGCGCAAGCAGCTCGCGCTGGTGCCGTTCGCCGGTACCGACGACGAGTCGCGCAGCCACTTCGAGACGCAGGACAGCATCGAGCTCGGGCAGCCGCTGGGCGGCTCGCGCGACTTCCAATCCGGCTTCATGAACCGGCTGGCGCAGCGCCTGTCGGCGGCCCAGCCGATCTCATTCACCGACCAGGTGCCGCTGTCGATGCGCGGCATGCGCGCGGTCGCCAATTTCGCGTTGCGCGCCGTGGGCAAGCCGGCCGTGGACTCGCGCCAGAGCGCGCTGATCGCAGGCATGTACGCCAACACCAAGCTCGCCGCGGCGGTCAACGACGGCTTCGGCGTTCGCGAGGAAGTGGTGAAGCAGCTCGCCGACGAGATGAACGATTCGTCGCGCGGCGCGGTGCAGCCCAAGGGTTTCGAGGCCGAGGCGCGCCGTATCGGGCGGCTGATGCGCGATGAATTCAACCTTGCGTTTCTGGACGTGGGCGGATGGGACACGCACGTCGGCCAGGGCGCCGCGACAGGCTACCTGGCCAACCGGCTGCAGGAGCTCGGGGGCGGCTTGAGCGCGCTGGCCGATGAAATGGGCCCGCGCTGGAACGACACGGTGGTGGTCGTGATCAGCGAATTCGGCCGCACGTTCCGGGAAAACGGCAACCGCGGCACCGACCACGGGCACGGCACCACCTACCTTGTGATGGGCGGGCAGGTGCACGGCGGGCGCCTGGCGGGCGAGCAGCAGGAGATCGAGGAATCCACGCTGCACGAAAAGCGCGACCTGCCGGTGCTGAACGAGTACCGCAGCGTGCTGGGGGGTCTGTTTGCGAAGCTGTATGGACTGAATCAAGCCGAGGTGACGGCAATATTTCCGGAAACGACGCCGAAGGATATTGGGCTGATTTGAGCGAGCTTGAGCTAGAGCTTCCTAGAGGACGAACAGCCAGTATCCGTGGATCCCGAGCACGGCGCCCTGGCCTTGAGTCGCCCTCACAGGTAGCTCAACCACCAATCGTTGCGTCGCGCCTTCAGCTCAGCCACCCAGCGGCAGAACGGATAGAGCAGCGCCACGACGAGCAACCACACGGCATACACTCCGGACAAAGGCAAACCGTACCCGTCCTTCGGAAACCAGCCGCTGAACGTGAGGAACTGGCTGACCGTGAAGCCCTGGATCGCCGCCAGCACCAGGCTCAGAGCATGGATCAGATAAAGGTGGGACACGTAGAACGCGAACGGCACCCGCCCGAACATCACCAGCGTGTCCCTGACCACGCCTTGCAGCCGCTCGGTGTACGAGGCGAGCAACGCCGCGGGTCCGAGCGTCATCAGCAGGAACAGCAGGCTGGGCGGATACTTGGTCGTGTTCAAAAAGGCCATCACGGTGGCGGCCGGGTCGCCCGCGTGAACGCTCCAGCCGTGCGGATCGCCATAAACGTCGAGCGCACGCAGCGCGACAAAAGCGAGCGTCAGCACCACTCCCGCCCGCCGCAGCAGCGGGTCGCGCTCCTGCGCCGGGCGCGTGAACCAGGGCGCTATCCCGAAGCCCAGCAGCATCACGCCGATCCAGGGAAGCAGCGGGTAAGCGAAAATCAGCTGATACGGCCCCAGTTGCAGTGACATTGGCGCGTGCAGCGCGACCCACAGCGGCTGACCGAGGTCGAGCGTCCGGCTGGCGGGCCACACGCCATCGAGCAGATTGTGGCCGAGCACGATCGCCAGCCCGATCAGCAGACAGGCGCGGCGCCCCAGGAACTGGGCGCCGGCCAGCACGACCATGCTGGCGCCGATGGCCCAGATCACCTGCATCGGCACCAGGATCCTGCCCTGGAACTGCGCCAGCCCCAGCGGGGCGAAGGTCCAGGCGGTGGAGATCACGAACCATTCGATCGCGATCAGCCACAGCCCGCGCCCCAGCAGGAACGCGCCCAGCGCCTTCGGCGAACGCCGCTCGGCCATCAGGCCGGCGCTGGTGCCGGCCAGCAGCACGAACACCGGGGCGCAGAAGTGCGTGATCCAGCGCGTGAAAAACAGCAGCGGCGTCACGTTCGGGTCGCTCATCGGGTCCTGCTGCGACCCGGCCATGAAGTAGTCGCGCACGTGATCGAGCGCCATGACCACGATCACCAGCCCCCGCATGATGTCGATCGCGGGCAGCCGATAGGCCCGCACCGAGCGCGCCGGTGCGCCCGCCAGTGCACTTGCCGCCTGTACCGATTGGCTGCTTATCATGTACCACCTCCCCGGCGCGATTGTGCCGCATCGGGGTCGCAAATTGCGCGCCGGTGGAACTTGCCGCGCCAAAGCCGGCCTAAGCTCACGTCGCAAGCCCCGCGCCGCCGGGCGGGACCTCGCCAAAGGAGGCCACAATGGTCACTACGATGCGCGTTACCTTGATCGCGTTGGCCGCCGCGCTGTCAGCAGCAGCCTGTGCGGAATTCGGGAAATGCGAATCGGCCGCGTGCATCGAGGACGCAAAGATCAGCGGCGAGGTCAAGCGCAATATCGACGAGCGGCCGTCGCTCAGGATCTTCAACATCGACGTCCAGGCCAGCAATCGCGACGTGTACCTGTGGGGCCTGGTCGACGGCGAAATGGATCGCTCCCGGGCCGAGCAGATCGCCAGTGCGGTGCCCGGCGTCAAGAAGGTCTACAACGGGCTGGCGATCATGGGCAACGGAAATCACTAGCAACCGGCAGCCGGTCAGCGAAACGCCAGGGGCTGGATACCGAGCCGCTCGATCGTCTCGCGAAACTGCATGAAGGGGCTCGTGCCGAGATGGACGATGAAAAAATTGCCCGGGAAGGCCTGCTTGGCGAGCTGCTTGACAACCTCGGCGCCCTTGTCGCCGAGCATCAATCGGCTGGTCTCGAACGCAAGCACATGCTGAACCACTGAGCTGTCGGACTTCAGGATGCGCCGCAGCACGTAGGCCTGGCGCACGTGCTGCCCGTGCTCACGGAGAATCTGCGTGACCGCCGCTTCCGCGTCGGGCGTCAGAGCGGCAGCCACGAGCTGGGCGTCGGCGCCCAGGCTCGATCCTTCCGCCTTGACGCGGGCCAGCTGCTCGCAGTGCTGCTGCCAGCGCTCGAAGTACGCCTTGGCCTTTGCCGGGTCCGACGACTGGTAGAACCGCCAGGACGCTTCGCAGCCCGCCTGGAGCGCATCCTTGTCCCGCGCCATCACGAGCTCGAGATCGGCAATGCCTGCCGCATCGCCGCGCAGCAGCAGCAAGGCGCCGCGCTGGAAGCGCGCCGCAAGATGATCCGGAAACAGATCGAGCAGCTCGTTCAGAGGCGGCATCCGGTCAAAATCCGGCTGTACCTCTCGCAGCGCCTGCAGGCGCTCCCACCGCTCCTCTACGGTCGGCGTCTGGCGCGACTCCAGTTCGGCCAGGCGCTCCTGACGCTGGCGCAGATAGGCATGGCGGGTGCGCCAGCGCTCGGCGATGCGCTCACACCAGTTGCTGTCCAGCTCCGCGGCGATCGGGTCCATGCTGGATCCGAGCCAGGCCGAGGATGCATTGACGGCGGGCGGCTCAAGCCGGCGGGCCGCCGCATCGTCAGCGCCGACGCCCATGGCGGACAGCCGATCCCTCAGGGCCGGGTGGGTGTTCAGGTGATTCGTTTCGCGCTGGCGCGCCACCTCCAGAAACCGCGCCCGCTGCTGCGGATCGAGGCTGGTATGCAGCGATTCTTCCCAAAAGGCGCTGCGGTTGCCGGGCGGCTCGGGATCCTGGACGATCCGTCGCTCGATCGCGGGCCAGAACGTTTCGTCGGCGAACTGCGCGGTGATGTTGACGCGGATCAGCGCGTTGGCGGCATTCTGCTGGCCCGCAACTTCGACGGCTGTCCGGTCGGCCGCGTATTCGTTCTGGCGGGCCAGCACAAAGGTGAAGGCGTTGAAATACGGCGCATACCAGCGGAAGATGCGAGCGATCAGGCGCGAGCCCCAGTCGGTCCATTTCTCGGACAACTCCTGCAGCCGCGCCCAGGCCGCACGAAACCGGTAGATAAAGCCACCCAACCGCCCGTGGTGGCCGGACAGGTGCCCGTATTCGTGGGCGACAACCGCGATGGCCTCCTGCTCGCTCAGGCACTGCAGCAGCGGAAGGCCCAGGATCAGGATGTTCTGCTCCCACCCCAGCAGGCCGAAACGCGGATGTTGAACGATCGCCGCATTGAGCTCGTCGACCACCAGCACCTTGTGGATCGCGGGGCCCTTCAGGCGCCGGCGCAGCTCATCGAGGCACTCGAACAGGCGCGGGGCTTCGGACGGCGTCAGCTGCCGCCCCTGGGGCGGCGCGAATCGGCTGAACAAAAGAGCCAGCGAGCTCCTGATCATGGCCCATGCCGGGATGGCCAGCAGGATCACCAGCTTGCCGAGCTTGGCCAGGATCAGCAGCGCCCAGGCGCCTTTGGTCGCGATCAGGACACCGAGGACGATCAGCGCAGCGACCGGCAGAAAGGCGAAACCGAAAGCCACGCCCAGGATGAAAAAGCCCAACGCGGCGATTCCAAGCACCGCCAGCGTGTACATCCCCGGCCGCCTGGCAGCGCTTTGCTCAAGGCGAGTGACGAGGGATTCGAATTCCTGCTTGTCCATTACGGCACGAATGTCAGAAAGACGAACGCCGCGAATATCACGATGTGGGTCAACCCGGGCAGCACGTTGGTGCGGCCGGTGCCGAACGTCAGCACGCTCGCGACCATGGTCAAGGCCAGAAGCAGCGTCTCTTTCGGCGCCAGGCCCAGCACCAGTTCCTTGTCCAGCAAGACGGCGACGGTTGCCACCGCCGGAATGGTCAGTCCGATGGTCGCGAGCGACGACCCAAGCGCCAGATTCAAGCTCGTCTGCAGGTCATCGCGATAGGCCGCGCGGACTGCTGCCATCGACTCGGGCATCAGAACCAGCAGCGCCACGATCAGGCCGGATACGGCCGGCGGCGCGCCCGCACGGTCGAGCACCTCGCCCAGGCCTACGCCGAACTTCTTTGCCAGCGCAATCACGATCACCAGGGACACCACCAGGAGCAGGCCGGACCCCGCGAGGCTCGGCGGCGCGTGCCCGGGCGGTGCCGCATGGGCCCCGGGGTTGCCGGAGGGCAGCTCTGGCGTTGCGAAATACTCGGTATGCCGGACGGTCTGGATGTAAAGAAACACGCCGTACAGTACGAGCGTGACCGCGCTTACGAACGTCAGCTGGCTCGCCGAGAAGACCGGGCCGGGGGTGGTCGTCGTGTAGTTCGGCAGCATCAGCGTCAGCGCGCCGAGGGTCACTATCACGCCAAGGTAGGAACTGGCGCCGCGCACCAGGAACTCCTGCTCCCGGTGCCGCAGCCCGCCAATCAGGATGCACAGGCCGGCCAGCCCGTTGCACACGATCATGATCACCGAAAACACCGTGTCGCGCGCAAGCGCCGGATTGCCCGATCCTCCCAGCATCAACGACAAAATGAGCGCCACTTCGATCACGGTCACCGCCAGGGTCAGCACCAGCGTGCCGTAGGGCTCGCCGATACGGTGCGCGATCGCCTCGGCGTGGTGCACGGTGGCGAACACCGTCCCGAACATCACGACGACCAGAAGGATGAGCAATGCCGCGCCGGGCACCGTCAGCGCGCTCATTGCACCCAGCCCGAGCGCGACCATGCCGGCATAGAAAAGGATGCCGATCGCCGGAAAGACGACCCCGGACCGCGGGAAGACGGGCTTGCTCGGTTGAGAGGGACTATTCAAGGGTTGCGGGCGGGCGCTTCGTCAGGATCTGCGCGCGCATCAGGCGTCCGCAGTCCTCCAGCTTGACGCACCGGCAGCGCGCGCTGCCCTTCAACATCTTCTGCATGCGCTGCAATCGCGCGACCAGTTGGTCGATATCCCGGATCTTCTTGCGGCCGAGCTTTCGCCATCGATGCGAAGCCGGTGCGCTTGCCTCGAAGCCGTGGAAAAGGTCCCGGATCTCCGTCAGCGTGAAGCCCGCTCTGCGGGCGAACGCGATCACGGAAAGATGGTGCTCGACTTCGGCGGCAAAATGTCGCTGCCCGTTTTGTCGCGCCGCAGCACGCAACACGCCCACGCGTTCGTAGTAACGAATCGTGGAAGAGGCAAACCCCGACTTGCGTGCCAGCTCGCCGATCCTCATCGTGTCGCCTGCCAGAAAAGGAGCCCCGCTTGACTTAAAGCCGCCTTCAACAATTAGCCTTCGTTCGCGCTTCAGGCAGGAAGCGCTCAAAGGAGACCGGCGTGCACACGATACCCTTCCGGCAAGTACCGCTCGTCGTCAAGATAGCGGTCGCAGTCGCCTTCAACAACGCCTGGTGGTCGATCGAAGAGTTCGTCATCGATCGCCACGGCCTCTGGAAGTTCATGCCGTACTACAAGGTGGCGGATCCTTGCGTGTGGGACCTGGGCGTGGCCCTGATCACTGTCTTTGCGATCTGGCGCGCTTCCCGCCCGAGGGAAGTGCATGGCGCGGTGCGCGCGGCGGATTGAACGCACTCCGAAAGACCCTGAAGGCCTCGTTCGCCCTTCAGGTTTCTCGGACCTCTTGAGGAGGCTGATATGTCACATCTGCGAT
This sequence comes from Burkholderiaceae bacterium, assembly GCA_036270655.1. GTDB lineage: Bacteria > Pseudomonadota > Gammaproteobacteria > Burkholderiales > Burkholderiaceae_F > VBCK01. The sequence continues at coordinate 4,594 of DATBCD010000035.1, read as the reverse complement.
GCGGGATTTTCTTGTGCGAAGCGACGGCCAAGCGCGTCCATCCCGGCGGCTGGCGCGAAAAGGCGATACAGCCGTAACCGCCAAGGAACAAACCTCGGGTAGGCTTCGTGGCTTGCGTGATCGATTGAGTTCCATGATGGAGGCAGAAGCAGCATGAGCATGCGCCTGGAGAAGATTCGCTGTGCCGATATCAGCCCGGATCCGCGTACTGGTGGCTCCCACCACCATGAAGTCGGCCCGCTCGCCGACAGCATCCGCCTGCACGGCGTGCTGCGGCCGGTGCTGGTGCGAACATCGGCAGTCGGCTACGTCATCGTGCACGGCGAGCGTCGCTGGCGCGCCGCGCAGTCGATCGGGCTCGACGCAATTCCCGCGATGATCGTTCAGGACTTCCCGCGCACCGCGTAGCTCAAAGGTCCGCCGGAACACGACCGGCGACCAGTTTTCCCATGTTGATCTGCGTGGCGAGCCGATCGTCGGTCGTCAGGTATTCGGACACCGCCAGGTAGTGCACGACGTCGGAGAACGTCAAATCCCGCTCCGTCGGCCAGCTTGCGAAGCTCTGCTCGGCCCGTCTCAGCATCATGTCGGCGTCGTACTCGTCGCAGCCAGTGCGGGCCATCACCACTTTCCGGTAGATGATGCGGCGCGGCAGGCCCGGGTGGCTGGCGCTGACGATCCAGTGCAGCCTCAACAACTCTCGAGTGGTCTCCCTCGCATAGCGGCTCTCACGCCGGGACACGAACGAGGCGAGCACTTCGTTCCAGAACGCTGCCGCACGTCGCACCAAAGGCAACCGCCGCGTCGGCGTGGGAGCGTTCTCCTCAATCATCGAAAGGCAGTGACGGATGGTCGCAGGCGTGCGACCCAGCTGCCTGGCGACATCTTCCGGCTTCTGGCCGTCCCCGACCCGTAGCAGAACCTCCTGGCCAAATTCCGGCGACACCATCGATGCGGTTTTTCCCACGTGCAAGCCCTCCGTGATTGCGGCAGGATGAACTTCACGTAAGTGGCGGTCAATGTTGGAAACACCTGCGTGTTCAAAATGCCAATCCGTCGCGCCGGATAAGGAGTCTCACTCTCGAGCATGGTTAGGTGATTCACCTGAAGCCGGTGACCGCCGAACCCTACAATGCCCCTTTGCCGCGCACAGAAAGCTCCCGATGCAGACCTACTACGACCCGAAAGATCTAGCCAGATTCAGCGACCTGTCCAAGGGCAACCCCGAGCTGTGGGACAAGTTCATGGCCTACTACGGCGCCGTCTTCGCCGAAGGCGCGCTGACCGAGCGCGAGAAAGCCTTGATCGCACTGGCGGTCGCGCATGCCGTTCAATGCCCCTACTGCATCGACGCCTATTCGCAGTCGTGCCTGGAGAAAGGGTCAAACGCCGAGGAAATGACCGAGGCGGTGCACGTGGCTTGTGCGATACGGGGCGGCGCTTCTCTGGTGCACGGGGTGCAGATGCGCAACGTCGTCAACCAGCTGTCGATGTAAGCAGGCGCCCGCGACCGCGCCGGCGATGCAGGCCGCCCGATGGCATCGACGTTGATAGCCCGCGGCAACGAGCTGGCGTCCAGCCAGGTGCAGTTGCGCAGGCTCGGTGCAACGGCTTCGTGCGCGCCGTTCCAGACCCGGATGGCGGCAGAGGGCCTGGCGCCGCTGACCGCCACCGGCATCGAAGTGTTCCAGATCAATGTCGGCAAGTTCTGCAACCAGACCTGCCGCCATTGCCACGTCGATGCGGGCCCCGAGCGCACCGAACAGATGAGCCGCGAGACTGCCGAGCTGTGCATGCGGGCGCTGGCGGGCACGCAGATTCCGACCGTCGACATCACGGGCGGCGCGCCGGAGCTCAATTCCAACTTCCGCTGGCTGGTCGAGCAGGCGCGGGCGCTGGGCCGCCACGTGCTGGATCGGTGCAACCTGAGCGTGCTGCTGCTCGGCCCTCAGAAGGACCTGGCTGAATTTCTGGCGCGGCATCAGGTCGAGGTCGTGGCGTCGCTGCCTTATTTCCGGCCGGCGCAGACCGATGCGCAGCGAGGTGAAAAGGTCTTCGACAAGTCGATCGAGGCGTTGAGAATGCTGAACGCGCTGGGATACGGCCGCGAGACAAGCGGCCTGGTCCTGAACCTGGTGCACAACCCCGCCGGAGCCTTTCTGCCGGCGCGGCAGCAGGCCCTGGAAGCGCAGTTCAAGCAGGAGCTCGCGCGCCATTACGGAATCGTGTTCAACCGCCTCTACACGATCACCAACATGCCGATCAGCCGCTTTCTGGAGTTCCTGCTCGAAAGCGGCAACTACGAGGGCTACATGCAGCGCCTGGCCAGCGCGTTCAATCCGGCCGCGGCGGCGGCCGTGATGTGCCGCCACACGATATCGGTCGGGTGGGACGGCACGCTGTATGACTGCGATTTCAACCAGATGCTCGATTTGCCGGTCCAGTCGCCGGCGCCGCGCCACATCCGGGACTTCGACGCCGCGCCCCTGGGGCGCCGCAGCATTGCGACGGCCAACCACTGCTATGGCTGCACGGCGGGCGCAGGGTCGTCGTGCGGTGGCGCCACCGCGTGACCCGTCACCGAGAGCGCGGGCTCTGTGCTAGAACGTCCAGGTCAGTATCAGCGAGTACAAATCGGGGCTGCCCCCCGGTGCGTTGACCTGCTCGTACTCGGCGCGGGCCGCCAGCCCGAACAGCTTGGCCTGCACGCCGGCGCCATAGGCGAAGCGGGCGGTGGTCGAATCCTGACGGTACGAGATCGGACCACCTGTGCACGTGGTACCGCTCGCGCAGGTGACGGTTGCATTGATGTTGGTGCGCAGCTCGGACAGGCCCGCCTTGGCGTACAGGTCGAGGATCGGAATCGGCAGCGGCCAGTAGACCAGACCGAACAGCGAGCCCGCCCTTTGCGAGACGTCCGCGTTGTATACGAGCCCCGGAATGGACGACCCGGCCCCCGAGACGCCCGGGTGACCGAAGTCGGCGTACTCGAGCTCGGCTCCGACAATAGGGAGAGGACGAATGCCGATCAGCGCCTTCCAGCCGGTGTGGTGCTCGACGAATCCGCTCACGTCGGAAAACGCACTGAAATCATTGCGCACGTGCGACTGGCCGACCCCGGCGCCGAGATACAGCCCGAGCAGATTGTCGGCCCGCGCCGGAGCGGCGATCACGGTCGAGGCGGCGCACACCACGAGTGCCGCAAGTCCATTTCGAAACGCGGAATTTCCGAGCCGACCGTCCACGTTCGCGTCTCCCGCACGAATTCAGTTCCGGCGTGGATGTTACCGTCACGCTTTGACGCTCTCTTGCGTCCGGCGGTAACAAAAGGAAAGTGTCGCAACCGGCCGGTTACCAACCTATCGCGCGAAGTGGCCATGTCCATGGAGATGACCTGTGCCCGCAACGCTGTACATGATCATCGAGCGCTTCAAAAACGGCGACCCCGCTCCCGTGTACGGACGCTTCCACGATCAGGGGCGCCTGGCGCCCGAAGGATTGAACTACATAGCGAGTTGGGTCGAGCGGGACCTGGCCACCTGTTATCAGGTCATGGAGACGGCTGACCGGGCACTGCTTGATCAATGGATGAAGAGCTGGGCGGACCTCGTTGATTTCGAAGTCCATCCGGTCATCACTTCGGGTGAAGCCGCAGAAAGGATGGCGTCACGGCGGTCGCGGTGACCCGTTGGGGGGCATCAACCGTTTGGGGGGAGCATGGCTGCATCGGCGTCCGCGACTGGCGCGATCCGTCCCGTCGTCGATAGGGATGGTCCGCTGCCAAGGCTGTTGTTCGTCCTGACCGCTGTCACCGGGCTGGTGGATGCCATCAGCTACCTGATGCTCGGGCGCGTGTTCGTGGCCAATATGACCGGAAATGTCGTGCTTCTGGGATTTGCTGTCGCTGGGGCACATGACTTTTCGATTCCTGCGTCGCTCTGCGCGATCGTGGCATTCCTGGTTGGCGCTCTTGCCGGTGGCCGGCTCGGCTCGAGCGCCGGACATCACCGTGGGCAATTGCTGGCATTCGGAGTGCTTGGCGAGATCGTGCTGGTCGGCGCGGCGCTCGTCGTTTCGATCACCGTGGCCGATTCGAACCACGAGGCGCTCCAATACGGGCTGATCGTGCTGCTTGCGCTGGCCATGGGCCTGCAAAATGCGGTGGCGCGGCGCCTCGCGGTCCCCGACCTGACCACGACGGTGCTGACGCTGACCCTGACCGGCCTCGCCGCCGATTCCACCTTGGCCAAGGGAAGCAATCCGCGCCTCGGCCGTCGGTGGCTGGGCACGGCGATGATGTTTCTGGGCGCCGCGGTCGGGGCGGTTCTGGTCCTTCGTGTCCATGTTGGGGCCGTTCTGGCGGTTGCGCTGGCGCTGCTGATCCTGACTGGTCTGGCGGCGTATCGCGCGTCCTCGTCGTCCGAGCCGTGGACGACGGGTGGCTGATTCTCCCGGATAGACCGTGGTGCGCCGCGATCCGATCGGCCGGGATCGGCCGGTACCATCCGTCTTCAATCACCATGCAAGCCCCCGACTTCCGGATTGGCCGCGCCCGGGTTCGACCGGCAGCGCGTGAGCTGATCATCGACGACGA
>DATBCD010000034.1:0-2321 GCA_036270655.1 Burkholderiaceae bacterium | reverse complement strand
AACCGGTCGCGTGCCGCCTGCTCCGCCAGCTCACGCTGGCGCGCATAGAACAGCGTGAGCTGAAGACGTGGATCGAGCATGATGTGTGTTCCTGTCCTTTCGGAGATGGGGGCGTCGGAGCCGCGCGAGGGCGCAGAGGGTCCAGCCGCGGCGGCGATCGCGAACGGCGAACGGCGAACGCCCCGCGCCCGGCCGGTGCGGACAATTCCATGGGTTACCTTCCAGGGTCGGTTCCAGCTGGTGCGGCACGATCCGGTGGGCGGATCGTCCGGCGGTCGGTAGTGCATACACCGCGGCACTGGGAAACTGGGCGCCCGCGAGCCGCCCAGTTCGCGCCGTGGGCGGTGTATATACTGGGGCGGAGGGACGACGTGGTGCGGGAAGGAAGGTGCGCAGGATGGTGACAGCCGATCTTCTCTCCCGGGCGCGGGCCGGGGATGGCGAGGCGTTCCGGGAGCTGGCCGAGTCGCACCGGCGGGAGCTGCAGGTGCACTGCTACCGGATGCTCGGATCCCTCCAGGACGCCGAGGACGCCGTCCAGGAGACGATGTTGGCTGCCTGGCAGGGCATCGGCGGGTTCACTGAGGAACGCGCGTCGCTGCGCACCTGGCTGTACAAGATCGCCACCAACCGGTGCCTCAACGCGCGCCGCGCGGCGAGCCGGCGCCCGGCCAGGGAGTGGGACATGTCGCAGTTCGAAGCGCCCGTGCCGACGCCGCGCGACGAGGCCGTCTGGCTGCAGCCGTTTCCTGACCAACTCCTCGAGGGCGCCATCGACCGGTCGCTCGGGCCGGAGGCCCGCTACGAGCAGAGCGAAGCGATCTCGCTGGCCTTCGTGAGCGCCCTGCAGCTGCTTCCGCCGCGCCAGCTCGCCGTCCTCATCTTGCGCGACGTCCTCGGCTTCCACGCCAGCGAGGTGGCCGACATGCTGGAGGTGACCGTCCAGTCGGTCAACAGCGCCCTGAAACGAGCCCGCGCTAGCCTGCAGCGCCGGCAGCCAGCCGCCGGCCACCAGCCGCCGCCCGTCGCAGGCTCGCCCGCCGAGGACGCGATCGTGGCCATGTTCGCCCGCGCCTGGGAGTCGGCCGATCTGGAGGCGCTGGTAGCCCTGCTGACCGACGACGTCTTCATCGCTATGCCTCCGGAGCCATTCGGATACGAGGGCCGTGACAACGTGGCCCGCTACTGGGGCCGCCAGTTCGGCGCGGGCCGCATGTTCGACCTCGTGCCGACCCGAGCCAACGGCCAGCCCGCGTTCGGGGCCTACCTGCGCGTCCCGGCCGGAATCCGCCACGCGGCCGGCTTCTACGTGCTCACCCTTGCCGGCGACCGGATCTGCGCCATGACCCGCTTCGACAACAGCGTGCTGCCGTGGTTCGGGCTACCGCGATCGCTCCCGAGCCGATGACGGTTGCCCTGACTCGGTGTTCGGGCGCCTGGTGGAGTTCCTGAACCGGCCGGACAGCGCGGGCGTCGTGTAGCGGCTTGGCCACACCAAGCCGGAGTCCGTCATGGTCGAGATCGCGCTGCCAGGCTGGCACTGGGAAGTCGAAATTCATGACCAACGGATCGACGGAGATCGAGCGCTACCAGTCGACCGGCAGCCTTAGGTGCCTGAATCGTACAGGGGCCCGGATGCGATCACGAAAGATATCTAAGAGACCGTTTGGCTCTGTTGACGTCCTGGTATGAGTGGTGCAGCCACGGGAGATGGAGGTGATCCCCATGGCAGAAGTCGGCTTGGTCCGCTTTGCCCACGTGGCGCACGAGGTGGCTGAGGCGGTGCTGCCGAGTTACCGCAGCAAGTACTCGAAGCATCTGTTTACCCAACCAGCGCTGTTGGCCATTCTCTGCCTGATGCGCTATGAGGACTGGACCTTCCGTGAGGCGGAGGTGCGCCTGGGAGAGCATCAAGAACTGCGTGCGGCGCTGGGTCTGGAGCGGGTGCCCGATTATACGACGCTCTATCGCTTCTTGCGGCGGCTGGATGGGGAGGTGCTGACGCAGGCGCTGAGGGCGACGGTGGCGCGGCTGCCGCCGCCCACGCCGGAGGGCATGGTCGTTGCGGTCGATGCAACTGGGCTCTCCCCGACGGCAGCAAGTCGCTACTTCGTGGATCTGACGCGCAATCGGGGCACGGAGCGGACGCGCCAGCACTGGCCGAAGTGGGTGGTGGCCGTCGATGGGCCGCGGCGCGTCGTGCTGGGCCAGCTCGCCTGCGCGGGGCCAGCGAATGCCGCGGCGCTGTGACGTCCGGTCGTCGATCTGGCACAGCAGACCGGTGCGATTGCCCAGGTCTTGTGCCCAGGTCTTGTGCCCAG
>DATBCD010000033.1:0-55674 GCA_036270655.1 Burkholderiaceae bacterium | reverse complement strand
CCATGCGGCCGCCGCTGAACGCCGATTGCAGTATCCACCTGGACGCCCTTTTAATCACCGGCGGCAAGACTGTGAGTACTGTCTCACCGGGATGAATTGTCCGTGCGTTTCGGTTTGCGTTGTTGGACAATCCGCGATCTGGCGCGGAAATTACAGCAAATGTAAGCGCTCTGGCAATCCCGCCGCCTGCCAAATTTCACTCGGACATGCTGTAGTGCAACAACAAAGACCACGATCTCGTCATCATGGATCGCTGCGATTCAGACGAGGGCAAGCGCGCTCGAATCACAACTCGTCCCACGTGATATGTCAGCGACGGTATATGTTCAGAATGATGCGGCCGCACACGGCGGATCGATGCACCTTGAAGGAGCATAGCGATGAGCACGTCGAGCAAGCAGGCTGAAGCGGCGTACTCCGAGGCGCAGATCAACGAGCGTCTCGCGGCCGAGTTGCCGCATTGGACTTATGAAAGCGGCTGGATCCGCCGCAAGTACCGCACCGAGAGCTGGAAAGCCACCCTGATGGTGGTCAACGCGGTCGGGCACCTGGCCGAAGCAGCGTGGCACCATCCGGACCTGGCGGTGTCGTACGCGTTCGTGATCGTCAAGTTGTGCACGCATACGGCCAAAGGAATCACCGACAAGGACTTCGCGCTCGCCAGGAAGATCGAGGAGGTGATCCAGTGGCAACCGGGCCTGGAGGGCGGGCCGCTGGAAGGCACGCCGCGCGATGATCAACGCTTCCGCTATATCAAGTATGACTAGCGATCTGTCGCCGGCCGGCGACAGATCGTGTCGCTGACTGGCGACTCACTTCTTTGAGTTGCGTGCGCTGCCAGGGGTGATCAGGCGACATCGTCACCCATTTGAGTTGTGCGCGCTGCCAAGGCAGCCGGCGGATCGGGTCGATCGCGAAAACGAGAAGCGCGAGCGCAAGCGCCGCCAGCGGTGTGCGGACGTCGACCGGCACCGCAAGCGTGCGGCTCGACTGTTCGCCCTGAAGCAGGCCGGCCACGTCGGTTGACGACTGCAGGCGCGCATAGCCCAGGCCGGTCAGCGCGGCCAGTTCCAGCAAATGCGACTGCTTTAACGAGCTGAGGTGTTCCGCACGGGCTGCCGGCGCCCCTATCACCGCGCCCGATGCTGTCGACTGCGCCGGTTCGGGCGATGCGCTCGGGGGCGCCTGCATCACGTCGTCCGGACCCCAGACGCCGATCGGATGTCCGGTAGGGTCGACCTTGGGAATCGGGCGCAGCGCATCGCCGCCTATGCCGACGATCAGTCCGTGCCGGTCGGTCGCGTCATCCGGGACGACGGGCACGAAGTCGGCGCGCAGCGGAGGAGCTTCGTGGCCGTCGGTGAAAAACACGATGGCGGGATGCTCGGGAATGCGCGCGGAAATTCTGAGAGCCGACATCAAGCCCTTGCTGATCTGGCTGTCGCCGGCCCATGCCATCGTACCGTCGATCCGGTCCAGCGTAGCCGACAGCTCCGCGTAATTCGCGCACACCTCCACCGGCAGCAGCAGCACGTAACTTCGGTACTCGGTGAACACGCCCCAGCCCAGCCGCGCGCCGCACGGCAACTGCCCCAGCGCGCGGTGCAGCCGGGCCTTGGCGAACGCCAGCCGGCTGGCCGGCTGTCCGTCCAGCAGCGCATCCAGCGTATTCATGCTTTGCGTGATGTCCAGCACCACGATGCCGTCGAACACGCGCCGGGGCAGCACCGGGCGCGGCGCCGCCAGCGCCAGCGCGACCAGCACGCTCGCTGCCAGCAGCGCCCCACGCACCGGCCACTTGCCGCCGGCGCGATCGAGCAGGGGCCGCAGCCTCGCGCTTATGAAATCGGCTCGACTCATGAAGTCAGGTCGAAAAGATCACGGCGCGTACTCAGGGCAACCCCAACGTAAAGGCGCGCATCGTGGTGACCGCGCGCTCACCGGTCGGAATCGGCGGTGCGCCGGCGTCGTCCGGATCGAGGTCCGGCGCCACGCGCAACGCCAGCTCCAGATTGAACTTCGCATCCCACAGGTCAGGGCGCTCCAGCAGCGCGCTGCGATAACTTTCCTTGGCCAGCTCGAACAGCGGCAGCGCCGATGCCTCGGCCCCGCTTTCCCGCACCCTGAGCGCCTCCCGCAGGTACAGGTTGCCGAGGTCGTACAGCGCAATCTGCCGCAATTGCCCGCGCGAGGCATCGGCGGCGCGCCGCAGCAGCGCGGCGGCCTGCACAACGCCGCCGGCGCGAGAAGGCTGCCGCGCCGCCGCGACCCAGAGGCGAGGATCGTCGCCTGCCGACGCAACCGGGGCCGGTGGCTCCGGCCGATCGGTCAGCCACTGCGCCAGTTGACGGTTCACCTGCCACGCCCGCGCGAACTGCCACGATTCGAGCGCGAGCGCGCAGGCCAGCGCGCCGCTGGCGAGCAGCAGCGCGATCCGAACCGCGCGCCGAGTCGGGCGCCTCACGAGCCCGCCCGCCATGGCCTGATGGTCCGCAGATTGAACAAAACCAGCACCGCGGTCGCTGCCAGCGCAAATGCGAGCGGCCAGCCGCGCTGGTCGGCGCCGGCGCGCAGCACGCGCAGCTGCAGCGGCGCGCGCTCCAGCCGCCCGAGGTCGGCAATCGCGCGCTCAAGCGCGTCAACGTCCTCGGCCTCGTACACGCGATACGGCGTCTTCAGGGTGCGGAAAAACCGGTGCAGCGCGCGCTCCGGGATCGCATCGTCGGCCGGCGAGTCGGCCTGGTCCGCAGCCGGCAGGCCCGGCCCGAAACGCGAACGGATATACAGCCAGTACAGCGCGATCCGATTGCGCAGGTAGGTGTGGAAGATGCGCGCGCGCATGACCGGATCGAGCTGGGCGCCTCCGTCCGAGACCAGCACCACCACCCGCGAGCCGGAGTAGACACGGCTGTCGAAGTAGCTGGCCGCGGCCAGCAATCCGAGGCCCACATCGGTGTCTCCCAGCGCGCGGCTGGTGCCGGTGGCTCCGATGGCGCCCTGGATCGCCTCCTGATCCTGCGTGAACGGCAGCACCGGCAGCGGAAACGTGCTGAACAGCACGAGCCCGAACAGGTCGTCGGCGCGCTGCCGCGCGAACTCGGCGATCAGGCGTTGCGAGACCTGTGCCTTGCTCGGCCCGCTCAGGTCCAGCACCGCGTTGGACGGCTTGCCGAACGGCTGGTCCATGCTCAGGCTGCGGTCCAGCAGCACCACGATCTCGGCGCCGCGTCCGACCGTCTCGACCATCGTTTCCGGCGAGCGCGGAGACGCCAGGGCGATGACGAGCGAGCCGATCGCAACGCTCGCGCAGGCGCGCATCACGCGGCCGGTCCAGCGCGACAGCCGGTCGGGCGCGATCATCGCCAGCGCCGCGTACTGCGCCTGCGCCCGACGGGCGCTGGGCAGCCACGGCAGCAGCATCAGCGGCAACAGCCAGAGCAGCGCAGGGTGCTCCAAGCCGATCACCTGCCGCGCTCCAGATCGGCCAGCTGGCCGGCCACGGACAACAGGCGCTCTCGAGGCGGAGGCGGCGCGTCGCCGAAAAATGCGGCGCGCGAGTCGGCCAGCAGCGACTCGACCTTCGCGCGGCCCGGGGCCAGCCAGGGGTGGGCTCTGAATAGCAGCTCCACGTTATCCAGCGCGGTGGTCCGGCCAGCCACTTCGTCGAGCGCCCGGTGCAGGCGGCGCAACGCCTCCCGCCGGGCTTCCGCGCTGTCGCCTCGGCGGGCAAGCGCGCGGCGCGCGCGCGCGAAGGGCCCGGCCGGCCGCCAGCCAAAGCGCCGTGCCAGCGAAGGCGCCAGTTGCGTTGCCACCAGGACCAGCAGCGCGGCCGCATAGGCAAGCACGCGCCGGCGCCGGCTCGCCGTGTCGATCGGGCCCGGCTCGAGGTCCGGACGGACGTTGTCGGACCGGATCGCATCATCCGCCCCGAAATGCGCAACCGGCGCCATCGCGACGGTGAACGGGCCGACCGCGGCTTCGTGCGGATGTCCGTCCGGGGCGATCACGCGCACGCTCAGCGACGGCAGATTTTCCTGCTGCAGCTGCGGCGGCGCATTGACGATCTGGTAGGCAAGGCGCACGCCGTCCGGCACCGCGATCACCTCGCGCAGCTGGAACCAGCGGCCGGAGCGGCCCGGCCGCGGCAGGCTGGCCGGATCCACCGTGCCGTCCCGCAACGGATCGACCAGCAGCCGGCGCTCGAGCACATCGCCGATGGTGTACCCGAAAGGCCGAGGCTCGATCGTCTCCAGCGCATGGGCAGTGCTGGTTAGCAGCGCGAGCGCGGTCGCCAGCGCAAAGACCCTCTCCCCCACCCCTCTCCCGCAAGCGGGAGAGGGGAGTTTGCGGCAGCTCACTTCTCCCTCAGCAGCGGGAGAGGGGAGTTTGCGGCAGCTCACTTCTCCCTCAGCAGCGGGAGAGGGGAGTTTGCGGCAGCTCACTTCTCCCTCAGCGGCGGGAGAGGAGCGTTTGCAGAAGGTCCCTTCTCCCGCGGCAGCGGGAGAAGGACAGGAAGAGGGTGGCCGCGCTTGAGTCCTCACGCGGGCGTCAGTCTGTGCGGTCCTGGCCATGGAAGTAGGCATTCAAGGCCGACGCGTCGAACGCGCCGTCGCAGAAGAACGGACGCCAGCCGTGGCGCGCGAAACGCTGTCGCAGTTCGGCGCGCCGCTGCGCTCCTGCGCGCGCCATGGCATCGGCCAGGGCTGGCCGGAACCAGACGGTCCTGCGCTCGCCGCTTTCCAGGTCCTGCAATTCCGCCACGCCGCGCCGGGGCCAGCCGTCGAATTCGTTCGGCGCCCATAACACGGCCGGTACGACGTGGCGCGAAGCGAGCGCGGCACAGGCGGCCTCGAGCAGCGGCTCGGGCCAATGAAAGTCGGAAACCAGGAAAACAAGCGCGTCGCGCCGCCAGCCCACCCGCTGAGCGGCCAGGGTGATCGCGCCAGCGCCGGCGCCGCTCAGGTGGGCGTCGCGCAGCCGGCGCGCCAGTTCGACCGTCGCGCCGCGACTGCGCGTCGGCGCCAGCATCCATCGATCCTGCAGCGCGGCGTCGGCGCCCACGAAACCGACCGAGTCGCCGACCCGCCAGGCCGAATGGCCCAGCGCATCGACCAGGTCCGCCAGCGCGTCCTGCTTGCGTGCGGCCCGGCCGAAGGACATCGAAGCCGACAGATCGGCCAGCACGATCAGTGTTGCGCTGGACCGCTGGCGCGGCAGCCGCACGATCCAGCGGCCGAACGGATCACTGGCCGACGCATGCAGATCGAGTCGCCGGGCATCCGGGTAGCTCGCCAGCGGGGCGAACCCGCGCACATCCATCCCGGGGCCGGGCGCGCGCGATTGGTGCTGGCCGGGCCGGCCGTGCAGCGGGCGGCGCGCCAGCCGGTACAGGATGTCCTGGCTCGACGGTCCTGCAGTCACGGCGCCGGCACCCGATCCAGGACGCGCGCCAGCAGGCGCGGCACCAGCTCGGCACGGCGCAGCTCGAACACCGGATCCAGCGCAAGCCGATGCGTCATCACTTCGTGCCACGGGTCGCGCAGATCCTCCGGCACCAGGTAGTCGCGACCGTCGAGCCAGGCCCGCACGCGCGCCATCCGCAGCAGCATCGAGACCGCGCGCGGGCTCGGTCCGGCCAGCAAGAGGCGCGCGACATCGACGCCTTCCAGGACCAGGCCGTGCGCCGCCGGCCGGTTCAGCGCGTCCCACAGCGCCAGCGCGTACCGCCGCAGCGCGTCGCTGGCGCGCACCGAGCGCTGGATCGCTTGAGCGCACTGGCGCAGCGCGTGGAAATCGAGCAGGCCGCGCGGCACCCGCTCCAGCAACTGGTCGGCATCGTGAAACTGCGGCTCGTTGATCAGCTGCCACCGCAGGTCTTCGTCCAGCGGCGCATCGACCGACACTTCGATCATGAAACGGTCGCGCGCCGCCGCGGCCAGCTCGAAGGTCTCCTCGCGTTCGACCCGGTTGCGATCGGCGAACACGGTGACGAAGGGCAACGCGTTGTCGCGGTTGAAGGCCCGCACGCTGCGTTCGGCCATCACCCGCAGCAGCAGCGACTGCACCTGGGGCCGCGCGCGGTTGATCTCGTTGAAGAAGAACACGGCCAGATCCTGGCCGTGATGCAGCAGCGGTCCCGGTTCGATGCGCGGCCGCCCCTCCGCATCGATGTACGCGTGGTAGATCAGGTCGTTGGGCATCATGTCCACGGTGCCCTCGATCCGCTCGAATCCGCCTCCGACCGCGCGCGCGAACGCGCGCAGCAGCGTAGTCTTGCCGACGCCGACGTTGCCCTCGAGCAGCACGTGACCGCCGGCCAGCAACGCCATCGAGGTCAGGCGGATCGCTCGCTCCTGCCCCACGACCGCCTGCGAAACACCGGCCTGAAGCGCAGCGGCGAGCTGGCGCCAGCGGTCGAATTGCGTCAGGTCGGTCATGCGGCGGGAAATCCGGTCGTGGTGGGTCGGCGGGCCTGCTCGCGGCGGCGTCTTACTGATTGGGCGGACTAGGATAACCGCGATGGACAAGTTTCAGCAGGCGGCACGGCGCCGCCGGACCCAGCGGGCTTTGCGCGCATGGCTGCTCGCGCTGGCGCTGGGCGGCCTATGCGCGATGGCCGAGCCGGTCGAACCGCTTGCGGTCAGCCGGGTCGGCGACGGCGCGTACGTCTTCTATGGCGCGCAGGAAGACACGTCAGCGGGCAATCAGGGCGCGATCGCCAACGTGGGCTTCGTCGTCGGCGATCGCTGCGTCGCTGTGATCGACACCGGCGGCTCTCCGAACGAGGGGGCGCGGCTGCGCGCGGCGGTGCGCGCCGCGACCGACCGGCCGGTGTGCGCGGTGATCAACACCCACATGCATCCGGACCACGTCTACGGCAACAGCGCGTTCGTGCCCGATGATCCGCAGTTCATCGGGCATGTGCACCTGGGCCCTGCGCTGACCGCCCGCGGCACCAGCTACGCCCGGGCGCTGCAGCGGGCGCTCGGCGAGCAGGCGGGCGACGGTCACCTGGTGCTGCCGACCCGCTCCGTGGCGCCGGGCCAGCCGCTTTCGCTGGACCTGGGCGGGCGCATGCTGATCGTGCGGGCCTGGCGCACCGCACACACCGACAACGACCTGACCGTGTACGACCAGCGCACCGGCACGCTGTGGGCCGGCGACCTGCTGTTCGCGCAGAGGATCCCATCGCTGGACGGCAGCGTGACCGGGTGGCTGGCCGTGATGGACGAGATCGAGCAGACCAACCCGCGGCGCGTGATCCCGGGCCACGGGCCTTCCGACGACTGGCGCGCGGCGATGGCGGCCCAGCGCCGCTACCTGAAGGCGCTGGCCGATGGCACCCGCGCCGCGATCCGCGCCCACCATCCGATCGGCCAGGCGATGCAGGAAGTCGGGCTGGCCGAGCACGACCGGTGGCTGCTGTTTGACGGGTATCATCGACGCAACATCGCAGCGGCTTACGCGGAGCTCGAATGGGAAGAATAAGTCGGATCAGGCCAATCGCGCTCGGGGCGGCGGTGCTGATCGCCGCACAGGCGACCGCGCTGGTACTTGCGCCGGCGCGCGCGCAGGACGCCGAGACCGCGATCTGGCACAAGGTGCGCGAGGCGCAGTTTGCCGGCCGCAGTTTCGAGGCCGCTGCCGACCAGGTGGTGACGCTGGAGGCGCCAGACCGCGCCGAGGACGCCGCCGTGGTGCCGGTTCTTATCCGCGCGGTCCAGCCGCAGCAGTCCGGGCACTGGATTCGCAGGATTTACCTGGTCATCGACAGGAACCCGTCTCCGCTGGGAGCCGTGTTCACGCTGACGCCCGAAAGCGGGCGGGCCGACATCGAGACCCGGATCCGCATCGAGGATTACACCTGGGTACGCGCGATTGCCGAGACACAGGATGGCAAGCTGTACATGGCGATGAAGTACGTCAAGGCCGCGGGCGGCTGCTCGGCGCCGGCCGGCAAGGATCTGGAAGCGGCGATGGCGCGCCTGGGACGGATGAAGTTCCGCACCGAGGGCAACGTCGCGCTGAACCAGCCGAACCTGGCCGAGCTGATGATCAGCCACCCGAACGTGTCCGGGCTGGCGATGGACCAGGTCACGCGCCTGTATGCACCGCCCCGTTTTGTCCGGACGGTCCAGGTCAGCTACGCGGGCAAGCCGGTGATGAGCGCCGACGTCGACTTCACGATCAGCGAGAACCCGAACTTCCGCTTCTACTTCGTCCCGCGCGGCGACGGCGATCTGAAGGCCGAAGTCGTGGATTCGAGCAACGCGACCTTCGAAACCTCGTCCCCGATCCGCAGTGCAGTGGCCGCCGGATCCTGACCCGCCGCGTCGGCGGGTCCCGCCGGAAGTATCACTTGGGCACGCCGCACAGCTTCCTGGCGTCGGCTTCGGCGTCGCGGTAGCGCTGTGCGGCCGCCCGCTCTTCCGGGGCATCGCGGAACAAGCCCATGCCCTCTCCCGGCATGCCCTGGTAGCGCGCGATGGCCGAGGCGTCGACCCACTCGTCGTAGGTGAACTTCTGCGCGATCGAGTCGATCACGCAGGAGCATTTGTAGACGTACACGCTTGATCCGTTCGTATCCCCGCCCTTGGGCAGGTTGCGGTACATGCATTCGAGCACGTACTGCACGCGGTCGGCCGTGGGGTAGTCATAGGCGAACGCTGCGGGGGCGGCCAATGTCGTGAAGGCCAACGCGACAGCGGCGATCGAAACGCGCATCGACATGAAAGCATTCTCCCTGGAGCGCCGTGCGGTTGCGCGGCGTCGCGCAGCGTGGACTGCGCATTTCGGACTGTTGTGGGCGTGATTATTGCGCACTTGCGATTTCGCGCGACGGCGGCGCTCGTTGCCGCCTGGCCGCTGGCGGCAACCACCGCCGCTTACGCCGGCGGCGCTTACGCTCCGCTGCAGAGGCTGGCCCCCGGCGTGTACGTGCAGCGCGGCGCGGACGAGGATCCCTCCACCGCCAACCGCGGCGCGGTCGCCAACCTGGGCGTTCTGGTCGGCCCCAGTGGCGTGATCGTCGTGAACACCGGCAGCAGCGCCGAACACGGCGCCGCGCTGCTGGCCGCGGTCGCGCAGCTCACCGACCGGCCGGTGGTGCTGGCCATCGACACGCAGGCCAGCCCGGACCAGGTGCTGGGCAACTCGGCGTTCACCGGGCGCGCCATTGCGGTGGTGGCGCACCGCGACACCGACGCATTCATGCGCCAGCACTGCGACGCCTGCGTGGCCGACGTCAAAGCCAGGGCCGATACGGATGCGCTGGACGCGACGCGCGTGGCGTGGCCGACACGGCTGATCGACGGCAGCCAGACACTGAGCGCCGGCGGTCGCACGATCCAGATTCTGTACTTCGGCTGGACCGAGCAACCCGGGTCCGTGGCGGTGCTGGACATGCAGTCGCGCGTGCTTTTCACCGGCGACATGGCCAGCTTCGGCGTCGTGCCGCAGGCGCAGCTCGGCCGGGTGCCCGACTGGATCGACGCGCTGGGGCAGCTGCAGGCGCTGGCGCCCACGACCGTGGTGCCGGGTCACGGGCCGCCGGGCCCGGCGGCGCAGCTTGCGCGGACGCGCGAGTACCTGCAGTCGCTGCTGGATCAGACCCGTGCCGCCTACCTGCGCGGCGACGGCCTGCTGCAGACCGTCGATCATCTGGAGCTCGCGCGCTTTCGCGGCTGGGCCCTGTACGAAGCGCATCACCGGCGCAACGTGCACTTCACCTATCTGCAGATCGAGGAGCAGGACCTGAAAAAGTAGCGCCGCGGCGCTGCGCCCACCCTCTCCCCTGCCCCCTCTGCCGCAGGCGGGAGAGGGGAAATTTCGAGCGGCAAATGGCTGCCAGCCATTTCCGGAAGATCCTAGTGCATCGTGCCGATCGTCACCGGACCCTTGCCGCAGTGTGAGCGAACGTCGCGGGCGCACGGCTCCGGATGCAGGTCGCGCGAAAGGCAGATGCGCACCTCTTCGAGCTGCGAACCCCGGCAGCGCAGCGCGAGCGAGCGGGCGGTCAGCGACGGGTTGGCCTTCACGAAGGCCGAGACGATCTGCGCGGCCGTCAGGGTGTGCGGCGCCTCGCCGTCGAACTCGGGCGGGATCGACAGTTGTCCGATCGCTTGAATCAATGTCAGGAAATAGTCGTGGGGCGACAGGCCGGTGCAGGTTCCGTGCACGACCCACTCGTGGCGGATCAGCCGCTCGTCGGGCATCGCGGGCTTGGCGCGCCGGATCGTCTCCGCATCGAGCGCATCGGCGCCCGCGCAGTGCTCGGGACCTCCGCCGCCGGCGTATTGCGGCCACAGGCCGTGGACCACGAATCCGCGCCGCAGGCCACACTCGGGCCGATCGGACGGATGCGTTGCGCAAAACGTGGGCGACCAGGACAACGCCAGCACGTAGTAGTCGAACTGGCCATCGTCGCCCGATTCGGCCAGTGCGCGCACGGGCGCGCCGGATGCGAGCGCCACAGCGGCCGCGCACACGGCCGCAAGCGCGCGTCCGCCGATCACGGCGCGGTGCCGGCCTGGGCCGGTGCGTCGACTCCGAGAATCTTGTGCACCCGGGTCGAGGTGGTGGTGTATTGCAGGTGGACCGGTTTGTTCGGAAAAATGTAACGCGCGGCGCCGAATGCGGCCAATGCGGCCTCGTGGAAACCCGACAGGATCAGCTTCTTCTTGCCCGGATAGATATTGATGTCGCCGACCGCGAACACGCCCGCGACGTTCGTTTCGAAGCGCTCGGTGTCGACCGCGATCGCGCGCTTCTGCAGCTCAAGCCCCCAGTCGGCGATCGGGCCCAGCCGCGGCGTCAGTCCGAAGAAAACCAGCAGCGCGTCCAGCGGCACGCGCGTGACCGCCTGGTCTTCGGCGCCGGTCACCTGGGCCGCAGTCAGGCGACCGTCGGTCTGCTCGAAACCGGACACCTGGCCGATCACAAGTCGCATCCGACCCTCGGCGACCAGCTCGCGCATTCTGGCCACGTTGGACGGCGCGGCCCGAAACTCGTGCCGCCGATGCACCAGCAGCAGGCTGCCGGCCGAGTGCGGGCCGTCGCCCGCGAAATTCAACACCCAGTCCAGCGCCGAATCGCCTCCGCCTGCGATCACCAGCCGCTTTCCGGCGAAGTCGGCCGGATCGCGCACCCGGTAGAACAACTGCTTGTTCTCGAAATCGGATATGCCTTCGACCCGCAGCCGGCGCGGCTCGAAAGCGCCGACGCCCGCCGCGATGATCACGGTGCGGGTCAGGAAACGAGTGCCGCGCGAGGTCTCCAGCAGAAAGCGGCCGTCATCCTGGCGCTGCAATGCGCTGACCGTCTGGCCGAGGTGGAAGGTCGTGTGAAACGGGGCGATCTGCTTCAGCAGCGACTCGGTCAGCTCCCGTCCGGAGCACACCGGAACACCGGGGATGTCGTAGATCGGCTTGTCCGGATACAGCTCCATGCACTGGCCGCCCACGCGCGGCAGCGAATCGACCACGTGCGCCTTGATCTCGAGCAGGCCGAGCTCGAACACCTGGAACAGACCCACCGGTCCGGCGCCGACGATCACCGCATCGGTCGGGATCGGCTCGGCACCCGGCTGATCCGTGTTGGAAGGTTCAATCCGGCTTGGCGAGGCAGAGGCGTGCGGGGACATCGTCTGGGTTGGTACGGGATCGACAATCGAGTGTAAGGGCTGTGCGCCCGGCGTTTCCGTCACGCCGGAATGGCCGGCGCGAACTTGCTCCGGTGTACCGAGAAAAAGCTCCTGACGTTGCGCACGTTGGCGTGCGCGCTGAGGGCGCGGTGCGCAAAGGAGTGATAGGCCGCCATGTCCGCCACGTAGACGACCAGCACGAAGTCGGGTCCTGCCGAGACGCGGTAACACTGCTGCACGGCCGGCTCCTCGCTTAACTGCTGCTCGAACTGCTGCAGCAACTCGGCCGATTGCCGCTCCAGCGTGACTTCGACGATCGCGGTCAGTCCGGCGCCGAACGCGCCGGGCGACACGATCGCGATCTGTCGCTCGATGACGCCCTGCTCGACCAGGCGCCGCACCCGGCGCAGGCAGGTCGGGGCCGAGACATGGACCCGCTCGGCCAGCTCCTGGTTCGTCAGCGCGCAGTCCCGTTGGAGCATGTTCAGGATGCGTCGATCCGTGTCGTCAAGCTCAATCATTCAGAATATTCCATCATCAATAGAAATTGGTCGAATATATTTCATCAATTATATCATTGGAAATAAACCCACACGAATACTGACTTAATGCAAATTAATTTCTCATCGATCCCTCTACGATTCGCAGACTCGAATGGCTGAAAGAGGTTCGTCATGTGCGGAATCGTCGGCGCGGTCGCGCAGCGAAACATCGTTCCGACGCTGGTGGAGGGGCTGCGGCGACTCGAATACCGCGGTTACGACTCGTGCGGCGTGGCGGTGCACGCCGACGGCGAGTTGAGGCGACTGCGCAGCGTTGCGCGGGTGGCCGAGCTGAATCACCAGGCGGAGTCGCTGTCGTCCTTTCTCGGGATCGCGCACACGCGCTGGGCCACGCACGGCGCACCGACCACCGCCAACGCGCACCCGCATGTGTCGGCCGGACCCGGCGTTCCGAAGGGAAGCGTGGCGCAACGCGCGCGCGTCGCCGTGGTCCACAACGGCATCATCGAGAACTACGAGAGCCTGCGGGAGGAGTTGAAGTCGAGCGGGTACACGTTCGAGAGCCAGACCGACACCGAGGTGATCGCGCACCTGATCGACCACCACTATCAGGGCGATCTGTTCGAGGCGGTGCAGGCGGCGGTGCGTCGGCTGAGCGGGGCCTATGCGATCGCGGTGTTCTGCCGCGAAGAGCCGCACCGGGTGGTCGGGGCGCGATCGGGAAGCCCGCTGCTGATCGGCATCGGCATGAACGAGAACTTCCTGGCGTCCGACGCGATGGCGCTGGCCGGCGTCACCGAACGGTTCGTCTACCTGGAAGAAGGCGACGTCGCCGACCTGCAGCTGGGCCGGGTTTGGCTGGTCGATCGCCACGGCCAGCCGGTGCAGCGTCCGGTTCGGACGCTGAGCGCGTTTTCGAACGCGGTCGAGCTGGGACCGTATCGGCATTACATGCAGAAGGAGATTTTCGAGCAGCCAAAGGCGATCGCCGATACGCTGGACCAGGCAATCGCGCTCGACCCGCTGCTGTTCGGCGAGGAAGCCGACGAGGTGCTGCACTGTATCGACCGCGTCCTGATCCTGGCTTGCGGCACCAGCTATTACGCCGGCTGCGTGGCGCGCACCTGGATCGAGTCGATCGCCCGGGTGCCGACCGACGTCGAGATCGCCAGCGAATACCGTTACCGGGTCTCGGTCCCGGATCCGGCCACGCTGGTGGTGGTCGTATCGCAGTCGGGCGAGACCGCCGACACGCTGGCGGCCCTGACGCACGCGCGCTCACTCGGGATGTCCAGCACGCTGGGCGTGTGCAACGTGGCCACCAGCGCGATGATGCGCGAAACGCAGCTGCAGTTCCTGACGCGGGCTGGCGCCGAGATCGGCGTGGCGTCGACCAAGGCGTTTACCACGCAGCTGGTCGCCCTCTACCTGCTGGCCACGACGCTCGCGAAGATCAAGGGGCGCCTGAGCGCGGACCACGAGCGCGAGGTCGTGCGCAGCCTGCGCCGCCTGCCCGCCGCGGTGCAGCGCGTGCTGGCGCTGGAGCCGAACATCATCGCCTGGAGCGACGTGTTCGCGCGCAAGCAGAACGCGCTGTTTCTCGGGCGGGGACCGCACTTTCCGATCGCGATGGAGGGCGCGTTGAAGCTCAAGGAGATCAGCTACATCCACGCCGAGGCCTATCCGGCCGGCGAGCTCAAGCACGGCCCGCTCGCGCTGGTCACCGATGAGATGCCGGTGGTCACGGTGGCCCCGAACGACCTGCTGCTTGAGAAATTGAAGACCAACATGATGGAGGTGCGCGCCCGCGGCGGCCAGCTGTTCGTGTGCGCCGACGCCGACACCCACATCGAGCCCGGCGACGGCGTGCACGTGATCCGGCTGCCGGAGCATTACGGCGACTTATCGCCGCTGCTGCATGTGCTGCCGCTGCAACTGCTGGCCTATCACACGGCCGTTGCGCGTGGCACCGACATCGACAAGCCCAGAAATCTGGCCAAGAGCGTGACGGTCGAGTAAGAGCGATCAACCACGCGAGGAGGAGGACCTTGGCTCGGATATGTGGATTTCGATTATCGGAATAAGCGATATCTGATTAATATCGCCAGCGTCGATGCTTTACAAATATCGACATATTCGATGAAATTTGTTTATCGGGAATGTCGATATTCCGGCGCTAATGACCAGGTCTCCACCGCTTCCGCCACCGCAGCCTCTTCTGACGACGCAGCAGCTTGCCGCGGCGCTGCGCTCCCGCCGCAAAGCTCTGAACCTGACACAGGCAGAGGTAGCCGCACGAATCGGCATGAGCCAGAGCCGCCTGTCGGAGCTCGAACTCGCGCCCGAGGAACTCAGCGTCAAGCAACTGATGCAGTTGCTCTCCGTACTCGACCTGGAACTCATTCTGCAAGCGCGAAGAACCAAGGCCTCTTCGACTCCGAGCAGCCCCGGCGGCGAGGCTTGGTAGGTTCATGGGCCGCAAAGCCCAGTCACGGGCACTGCATATCTGGATGAATGGGCAGTTGGTCGGCACCTGGCGGACTCCTGCCCGAGGGCCTACGGAACTCTTGTACGACGACCACTGGGTGAGCTCGGCCGAAGGGCGCCCCTTGTCGCTCTCGCTGCCATTTCGCTTTGACAGCAAGCCGCACGTGGGGCCAGCGGTCGAAGCGCATTTCGACAACCTTCTGCCCGACACCGAACAGATTCGTAAGCGCCTGGCCGCACGTTTCGGCACAGATACCGACCCGTTTGACCTCTTGGCGGCCATCGGGCGCGATTGCGCCGGCGCGGTGCAACTTATGGCGGAGGGCGAAAAGCCTGAGGCTGTCGACGTCGTGCGAGGCGACCCACTCGACGAGGAGGGCGTCGCCCGCATGCTACGCAGCGCAGCGAACCCGTCCGCATCCCGCCAGGGTGACGATGACGACCTGTTCCGCCTCTCACTTGCCGGCGCCCAGGAAAAGACGGCGCTTCTACGGCATGAAAACCAATGGCTTCTTCCCCACGGGACAACCCCGACAACACATATCTTCAAGCTGCCGCTGGGCCTGGCTGGCAACCGTCAAGCCAACATGACCTCTTCCGTCGAAAACGAGTGGCTATGTGCGCAAATACTGGGTGCCTATGGTATGCCCGTAGCGCACTGCGAAATCGCGCGCTTCGCCGACCAGAAGGCGCTTGTCGTTACACGATTTGACCGGAGACTTCGTCCAGACGGCAGGAGTTGGCTGCGCCTGCCACAGGAGGACTTTTGCCAGGTATTCGGAATCCCGTCGCACAAGAAGTACGAAGCCGATGGCGGACCAGGTCTGGAGCAGATTTCGCGAATTCTCTACAACTCGGTCAACTCACGCCGGGACCTGCAAACGGTCTTTACAGCGCAATTGCTCTTCTGGATGCTGGCTGCCGGCGACGGACATGCCAAGAACTTCAGCATCCGCAACCTGGCGGGTGGGCGGTACGAACTCACACCGCTTTACGACGTGCTGTCGTACTGGCCCATCATCGGCGATGGTCCGAGGCAGATTTCGCCGCACAAGGCCAAGCTTGCCATGGCTGTGTGGGGGAAGAACCGCCACTATGCGCTCAGGACCATCACGCGTCGGCATTTCAACACGATGGCCCCCATATGCTTACAGGAGCCGACGGCCGAGCCGCTCATTGTGCGAATCATCGAGCGAACGCCGCAGGTCATTGCGACTGTGCGGCGCGACTTGCCAGCTAACTTTCCGGAACGCGTCGCAGACCGCGTTCTAGGTGGACTGCGAAGCTCCGCAGAAAGGCTTGCCGCCATGCCTACGGCGTAGACCGGGCGCGGAGTTGGGGAATGCCAGGTCGCCTTTCACTGCAGATCGACCTTGAATTTCGCCGCGGCCTCCTCCGAGTAGGAAAACGATCCAGGCTGCTTGGGCACGCTGTTCACGAAGACCAGAAAATCGTCGCCGTGATCCTCGAACATCAGCGGGACAAGGGCACCGTTCACATACTCGCGGGAAGCGTTCAGATACCCGCTTACCGCTGATCCCGTCGCGGCGGCGGTCGCGATGAGCCGGCCGTCCCGGACGGCGCACAACACCCGGTTTTGGTCCAGCGCGAAAAGATTGCCTCGCCCATCTATGAAGACGCCCTGCAGAAGCGGAAGGCTGTCGGGCTGCTGGATGCCCGGCTCGGACATCGACAGAACCTTGCGCACCTGCTCTTCCTGCAACGCGTAAAGTCCCGACGACAGGACACGGCCGTAGTTCAAAAGTGTCTTGCCGTATTCGATGCGCCGGGCGTACGTCACGACGCCGGCGTCGGTGGTTACGTCGGTGAATCCGAAGAACGATTCGCCCTTCATGTCTTCCGTGATGCGGCGCGCCTGCTTTCCAGCTTCCTTGTTGTACATCAGGTACGAGCTGCCGGGCATGCTTTGCATGAAATAGCGCCTGGAAGGTGCAACGTGCGACACGGCAACCCTGGCCCGCTGTGGCGGGACGGGGACCTCGCTGCGGGTAAACGTGATGCCTCTGGTCACCCCGGCCCGGTCGTTCGACGGGTCGCACGAAGCCACGGTCGCGCACAGCACGACCAGAAGGGCCGTGCGTCCGATCACAGGGTCGGGAACCGTCAAGCAGCCTCCTTCGCGCCCGGCGGGGTTCGAAGACTCACATCTGCCCGCGTCGGCAGAAGACAACCTCCGCCGTCATAAAGTCCAAGTGACCACCGCTGGTGTTCGCCGCGCGCCGGGCGGTAACCTCGGCCGGCGCCGGCGACCGCGAGCTCCTCTTGTGATGCTGTCGTTGCCATAACGATTCGCCAGCGGGAATAAAGGGAGAAAATGGAGTCCGTCCGAAGCATTTAGGATGGTGGAACCCAGCGTCAGGAGCGTCATCGTGGCCCAGTCCGCTCTCTTCACCGCAATCCGGGTACGCCATCTCGATCTGAGCAATCGGATCGCGATCGCCCCCATGTGCCAGTACTCCGCTCGAGACGGGTGCATGACCGACTGGCATCTGATCCATCTCGGTCACCTCGCCCTGTCGGGAGCCGCGCTGCTGACCATCGAGGCGACCGCCGTGCTTCCGGAGGGCCGCATCAGCTGGGCCGATGTGGGGCTGTGGAACGATGAAACCGAAGCCGCGATCGGCCGGACCCTGGAAAGCATCCGTCGCTGGTCCAGCATGCCGATCCTGATCCAGCTGGCCCATGCCGGGCGCAAGGCGTCCGTTGAAGTGCCATGGAAGGGCGGTGCGCAGATCCCGCCTGGAGATCCGCACGGATGGCAGACCGAAGCGCCCTCGGCGCTGCCGTTTGCCGCCGATCAACGCGCTCCAACGGCGCTGGATCGAGCCGGCCTGAGACGGATTCGGGACGCCTTCGCGGCGTCCGCTGCCCGCGCCGCCCGCCTCGGGTTGGACGGAATCCAGCTCCATGGCGCGCACGGCTACCTGCTTCACCAGTTTCTGTCGCCCCTGTCCAACCAGCGCCAGGACGAATACGGCGGTTCGCTGGAGAACCGGATGCGGTTTCCCCTCGAGGTCTTCGATGCCGTGCGTGGGGCGTTTCCTCCCGAGCGGGTCGTGAGCATGCGGGTATCGGCGACCGACTGGGTCGAGGGCGGCTGGGATCTCGAACAGACGATCACTTTCACCGCGGCGCTCGAAGCCCGCGGCTGCGACGCCGTTCACGTCTCAAGCGGCGGACTTCACCCCGCTCAGAAGATTCCGATGGGACCTGGCTACCAGGTGCCGTTTGCCCGCGCGGTGAAATCCGCGGTCCGGATGCCGGTGATCGCCGTCGGCATGATCACGGGCTTCGAACAGGCCGAGGCGATCGTGGCGACCGGCGACGCCGACCTGATCGCACTGGCGCGCGCGATCCTGT
Source organism: Burkholderiaceae bacterium (assembly GCA_036270655.1). GTDB lineage: Bacteria > Pseudomonadota > Gammaproteobacteria > Burkholderiales > Burkholderiaceae_F > VBCK01. The sequence continues at coordinate 37,662 of DATBCD010000033.1, read as the reverse complement.
ATGACCCGCGCTGGCCGTGGCACGCCGCGGCCGCACTTGGCGGACAGGTTCGCGCGCCGAATCAATATCTTCGCTGCGAGCCGCAGCGGTTCAAGGGCCTGTTTTATGAACCCAACTGAAGTCAATTGCTTCCTCCAGGCGGTGACCAGCGCATCTCATCGGTCGGGATGATTCGTTCGCACCGTTGCTCGGTGGCGGCACACCTCAGGCGTCTATACCGAACGCAGCTGGTCCTTGACCGGCAGCTTGCGGATGCGCCTGCCGGTTGCCGCGAAGATCGCGTTGGCGACCGCGGGCATCACCGCCGAGGTGCCCGGCTCGCCAACGCCGCCCGGTGCCTGCGTGCTGTTGACCAGGTAGACCTCGATCGCCGGCGACTCGTTCAGCCGCAGCATCCGATAGTCGTCGAAATTGTGCTGCTGGACGCGGCCGTCCTTGATCGTGATCTCGCCATACAGGGCGGCGGTGATGCCGAAGATGATCCCGCTTTCCATCTGCGCCTTCACGGTGTCCGGGTTCACGATCGTCCCGCAGTCGGCGGCGCACACGACGCGCTGCACGCGCACGTCGCCCTCTTTGGAGACCGACACCTCGGCGACCTGGGCGATCGTGGTTTCGCCGAACGCGTGCAATAACGCAATGCCCCGGCCGCTGCGGGCCGGCAGCGGCTGCCCCCAGCCTGCCCTGTCCGCGGCGAGCTCGAGCACTGCCTTGGCGCGCGGGGACTTGTCGACCAGGGCGCGGCGATATTCGAACGGGTCCTGCCTGACGGCCGCGGCGAGCTCGTCGATGAAACTCTCGACCACGAAGACGCTGCGCGTAGGCCCCACGCCACGCCAGAACGCGGTGGGAATTCCCGGCGGCTCCTGGCGGACGTAGTCGACTCGAATGTTGGGAATTGCATAAGGCGGCTCGGCCGCGCCCTCGACGGCGTCGGTATCCAGGCCCCTGACCATGGCCAGAAGCTGATGGACACCGGTTGCGCGTATTACCTTGAGAGTCTTGGGGAAGAGCTCACTGGTCACGCGCGCCATGATCGAGGGGCCGGTGACTCGATGGGTCCAGGCGATCGGCTTGCCGTGCTCGTCCAGCCCCGCCGCGATGCGGTCGTAGTAGTACGGGCGGTACATGTCGTGCTGGATGTCCTCTTCGCGGGTCCATATCACCTTGACCGGACTTGCAACCTGCCTGGCGATCAGGACCGCTCGGACGATGAAATCCACTTCGAGGCGGCGTCCGAAGCCACCGCCCAGCAGGTGGTTGTGCACCTGAACCTTTTCGACCGGCAGACCGGTCACTTTGGCGGCCGCGGTCCGAGCGAAGGTCGGCACTTGCGTCCCGACCCAGACGTCGCACCCGTCCGGGCGCACATGGACCGTGCAGTTGACCGGCTCCATCGTGGCGTGCGCGAGGAAGGGCTGCTCGTAAACCGCCTCGACTTTCTGCGCGGCGCTCGCCATGGACCTGGAGGCGTCGCCCGCCTGATGCGCAACCACGCCCGAGCGCTGCGACGCCGCGGCCAGCTGCTGCACGATGTCGGCCGTGCCGAGCTTCGCGTTCGCCCCCTCATCCCAGCGGATGTCGAGCGCAGCCAGCCCTTGCCTGGCCGCCCACATGTGGTCGGCCACCACGGCCACCGCGTCATCCAGGCGCACCACCTGATGCACTCCCTTGATCGCCCTCGCTTTGCTGTCGTCCACGCTCGCGAGCTTGCCGCCGAACACCGGGCAAGTCGCCACGGTGGCGATCTTCATCCCGGGCACCTTGACGTCGATGCCGAACTGCGCGCTTCCGTCGACCTTGGCGGGGGCATCCAGGCGCCTGGCGGGCGTGCCGATCAGCTTGAAGTCCTTCGGCTCCTTCAGGGTGACGTCGCGCGGCAGTGACAGCGCCGCCGCTTTGTCGACCAGCGCGCCGTAGCCGAGGCGGCGGCCCGTCGGCCCATGGATCACCTCGCCGCGCTCGGCGTGGCACGAGCTCGAGTCGACCCCCCACGTCTGCGCCGCCGCCGCCACCAGCAACGTCCGTGCGGTAGCGCCGGCCTGGCGCAGCGGTTCCCAGTTGCCGCGCACGGAAGTCGAGCCGCCCGTCATCTGCACTCCGAACAAGGGTTCGGCGTAGAGCTCGTCGCTGGGGCGCGCGTGTTCGAGGCGGACCTGGGCCAGATCCACTTCCAACTCCTCGGCGAGCAGCATGGGCATGGATGTGTACGTCCCCTGTCCCATTTCCACCTTGTGCATCATCAGCGTCACGCCACCCTCGCGGTCGATGCGAATGAACGCATTGGGCGCGAAAGTGCTGTCGGCGGCGGCTGCCTCGCCCTCGCGCAACCGCGCCGGAAGGCCGAAGCCCAACAGCAGCCCACCGCCCGCGGCCGCCGTGGCCTTCAGGAAGCTGCGGCGGGAAACGTCAGGTCCGGCGGCCGATTCGGCCTCGGGCTCGGGGGCATTCGGCGAATGATCGATGTTCATCGTGAGGCTTCCTTACTTATCTTAGCCCGCGTTAAGGATCTCGCGCGCCCAATACGGCACTAAGGCCGAATGGCCGTCATGCGCAAGGGCGCGCGGTCGCTAAAGCGCAGATTGGCACCGGTTCGGATGCACTCTGCCATCAGAGCAGAGCGGGCGACTACAGGGTTGAGAGTGGTCCGGTGCAGGAATTCAACGGCTTTGCGCCGCAGGCACTTCCTGTAGATTCTTCGAACAAGCAGAAAATTGCCAACTTACCTGGGCGCGACGTGGACCATTCGAATTCAAGCGTATTCTGGTGGCCGCAGTCCGACTTTTCGCATCGCCGGAGTTGGGTCGAGCCACGAAAGGGCAGCCGAATGCCCGTCCCTGAACTCGGGGTGGTTGACGACGGACTGCGCTTTCCCGAATCCGACATTCAGCGACGCAAGGAGTTCGTCGGCCTGGGGCCCGACGATCTGTCCCGACTTGCCATGGCGAGCCCCCTCGTTACGGCCCGCGCCAGCCAGTACGTTGTCGCATTTTTCAACTACCTTGCCCGCTTCGAGGAGACCGCAACGCTTTTCGCGGGCGTCAAGGCCCTGGAAGAAGCAAGACAGCTGAAGCGCGACCACCTCGCCGCCATGATGCGGGGAGACTACGGCCGCAGGTATGTCGACCAGAGACTGCGACTCGCAAAGATCTACAGCGATGCCAAGCTCGAGGTTCGTATTTTCCTCGGCGCCTACCGCCACTTGATGAGCACGATCGGCGTCGATCTGATGGAGCGCTTCGCGGACAACCCGTCCGAAGGGTTCAAGACGTTCGGCGCAGTGGAAAAGATCGGTTTTTTCGACATGGGCATCATCATTGACCATCTGCTGATCGAGCGGGAGCGCACGATTGCGCTGCAACAGGAGGCGATTCGGGATCTGTCGACGCCCGTGCTTCAGTTGCGGCGAGGTCTTTTGCTGCTGCCGATCATCGGCGAAGTGGACACGCGACGTGCGCAACTGCTGACAGATGGCCTCCTGCTCGCTATCCGCTCCACGCGAGCCAGGGTTGTGGTCATGGACATTACGGGGGTCCGTGCCATCAATGCCGATGTGGCGCACCACCTGGTTCAGACGGTCGAAGCGGCGCGGCTCATCGGAGTCGTCGTGATCCTTTCGGGCCTGTCACCAGCCGTTGCCCAAGCCCTGGTCGAGCTCGGTGTCGAACTTTCCGCGTACGAGATCGTTGGCGACCTGCAAAGTGGGGTCGAGAGATCGGAGCACCTGCTCGGCTACAGGGTCGTCGGGGAAGGCCCCCGCGGAGCGGTGGTGCACCTCACTGCAGGAATTTGATCAACGCGTCCATCGTCTCCTTGGGACGCTCTTCCATGATCCAGTGGCCGGTGTTTTCCAGGACGACCACGGTGACGTCCGAGGCGATCAGCCTGACTTGCGCTCCCAGCGCAGCGCCGTTTGCTTTGGCCCCTCCGATCGAGAGGACCGGGATCGACAGCCTGGTCCTGGCCAGCTCCGCGAAATCGGCTGCGGTTTTCGGGAAGGACGCGAAGTAGGCAAAGCCCGCGGCCATTCGGCCAGGACGGGCATACTCGATCGTGTACGCGCGACGATCGGCTTCGGGAATCGATCGCGTCGCGTCGGCTGCGAAATCGTTCCAGAAGTGCTCGAAGTAAATGCGTTCGCGGCCTTCGACCAGCGCTTCGGGCGTCTTCCCGTAGAAGCGGAAGTGCCAGATCGCAGGGCTGTTGTAGACCGCCTCCCACCCGTCGACACCGGGCAGGAACGCATCCATCAGCGCGAGCTTCTCGACCTCCTGCGGGTACATCGCGGCGTAGGCGTAGGCGACCATCAGCCCGATGTCGTGCCCCACGACCCGCGCCTTGCCGTACCCCAGGGATTTGACCGCGGCGTGCACGCGCTGCGCCGACGTCTTCATATCAATATCGGTCTTCGGTATCGACGAATCTCCGAACCCGGGCAGATCCGGAGCGATCACGGTGGATCGCGCCGCGAGCACCTTGGCCAGCGGCTTCCACATGCGCGACGACTCCGCATAGCCGTGGATCAGGATCACCGGCGGCCCGCTGCCGCCGATCGTCAGGTTCACGGTGCCTCCATCGACCGTGACCGAATGCGCGCTGAAGCCGGGTCCGAAATCGGCGGCGCGCACCAGCGTGGGCCCGAGCAGCGCAACCAGGAGCACGAACCGCGGCAAAGCGCGCAGCGCAGCGAAACAACAGTGCATCAAGGACTCCTGCCGGGGCAGACACGCGTCTTTGTGTCTCTTTGTTTCTTAAGGCCGGGTCTCCTGACCCGGCGCCGGACGCGTGAGAAACGGCGCAGCCTACCGCATTTTGGTACCCGGATAGGCCCAAAAATGCGTCATCAGCGCGCCCGACGCCGCGTCGATATCCATGCGATGGGCGCAGAAGACGAAATCACCTTCAACGACCTGCTGGCTGGCGAACCGGCCACTGCGGTGATGCCGCAGAGCTGGGCGCAGCTGCTTGCCGAAGGCTTCCCGCGCGGAGGTGGGTTGGCAGCGCTGGACGCGATCCAGAATCTGGCCGATCCGGACTCCCGTGCTGTCTCCCTGCGAAACAGTTATCAGCAGATCCTGGACCTGCAGCGGCGCGCGGCTCGGTAGCCCGTAACACGCAGCAACCGGGTCCCCGTGCACGGGCGCCCTGGCAGCGCGCCAGGCTGGCGCCCCTCGTCCCTCGTCCGGGAAAGTGCGCACCCCTCCTCGGCAACCTGCTGATGCAACGGTCCGGCTGGACATGTTGAGCGGCGCTGCGTGATCCGCATCGTCCGCGCGGCCGATACGGGCGCTGCGACCCCATTAGGCAAGCAACGCAACATCATCGCCCCACCGGTCAGATGTTGTTACACAGTCTCACGCCGATCGCGGTCGACAAACACTAGGCTGCGGCAGTGTCAGCAGCGGGTTCTGCGAGCTGTTGATGGTCCGGACCTCGTCTGAACCCAAGGATGGGCTGAAAAGTGAGCGATCTAAGGCAGGCGTCCACCGAGGCGAGCACGCTCGCGCTGGTCGTGACGCTGATGCTGGCGGCGTGCGGCGGAGGGGGCGGCAGCGCCAGCACGAGCGCTGGCTCATCGACGACCGGCGGGGGCGCGCCGGCGCCGATGACGATCACCGGGGACGACGCGGCGCGCCTGGCCGATCAGGCCGCATTCGGTCCGACACCGGCGCTGGTGGCTCAAATCTCCCAGCAGGGTTCGGCCTGGATCGATGGCCAGATTGCGTCACCGGCCACCGGCTATCCGGCGCTGCCGGTGGTCGACCCGAATGTGGCCGTGGGCTGCCCGCCGACCCTTCCAGCCGGCAATACGTGTGCGCGCGACAACTACAGTGCATTTCCGATCCAGCGCGTGTTCTTTCAGAATGCCTTGAGCGGATCGGACCAGCTGCGTCAACGCGTCGCGCTCGCCTACTCGCAGATCTTCGTGGTCTCCTCGGTCCAGATCGCTCCGGCCTATGCGCTGCGCGAGTACCAGCAGATGCTGCTCGATGACGCGTTCGTCAATTTCCGCCAGCTGCTGGAGGACGTCACGCTGAGCCCGGTCATGGGCGCCTACCTGGACATGGCCAACAACAACAAGGGCAACCCAGCCAAGGGCATCTCGCCCAACGAGAACTACGCGCGCGAAGTGATGCAACTGTTTTCGATCGGAGTCAACCGGCTCAATGCGGACGGCTCGCCCGTGCTGCAGAACGGGGCGCCGGTTCCCACCTACGATCAGGGCACGGTCGAGAATTTCGCCCGCGTGTTTACCGGCTGGACTTACCCGACGGCGCCGGGCGCGGCGGCCAGGTCCAACAATCCGAGGTACTTCATCGGCAAGATGATGCCCGTCGATTCCAACCACGACACCGACCCCAAGACCGTCCTGAACGCAGTCACGCTGGCCGCGAACCAGACCGCGCAGGCCGACCTGCAGCAGGGCCTGGACAACATCTTCAACCACGCCAACGTCGGGCCGTTCATCGGCAAACAGCTGATCCAGTTCCTCGTCACCAGCAATCCGAGCCCGGCGTACGTTGCGCGCATCGCCACGGTGTTCAACAACGACGGCACGGGCGTGCGTGGCAACATGGCGGCGGTGATCAAGGCGATCCTGACGGACGCCGAGGCGCGCGGCAGCACGATCGCCGATGCCAACTATGGCAAGCTGCGCGAGCCGGCCGTCGAGGTGGTCGCCGTGCTGCGCGCGCTCCATGGCAGCAGCGACGGCGTCTATCCGATCGCGGTTGCCCGTAGCATGGGGCAGCCGCTGTTCGGTCCCAACACGGTCTTCAGCTTCTACCCGCCGACCTATCCTCTGCCCGCCTCGAGCACGCTGCTGGCACCGCAATTCGGCATTCTCAATACCGCGACCGCACTGGCGCAACTCAATTTCCTCAACAGCCTGCTGTACTCGCCGAACGGCATCCCACCGGTTGCGAATGTGCCGGGAGCCACGGGTACCCAGGTCGACCTTTCGCTGTACGAGGCCAGCGCCGGCGATGCCAATGCCCTGGTTTCCCAGTTCGACGCCAATGTCCTGCATCACACGATTTCCGCGGGCGAATCCGCGGCGATCGTACCGGCCGTCGATGTGATCGCCGCCACGGACCCTCTTGACCGTGCGCGTGCCGCGGCGTACCTGGTCTTTGCGTCTCCACGCTATCAGATCACGCGCTGAACCCTCGGGAGCACCGACACCATGCGCAAAGACCAATCGCCCCGCTTTGCGGCGGATCGACGCCGCGCGTTGCGCCAGTTAGCGGGGATGGGTGCCTTGGGGCTGGTGCCGAGCCTGGCCAGCGTGGTGAGCCGGAACGCCCGGGCCGCCGGCCCCACCAAGGCCATGGTGTGTGTTTTTCTTTTCGGCGGCAACGACGGCAATAACCTGGTGGTTCCGACCGACACCGCCGGCTACGGCAGGTATCTTGCCTCGCGCGGCGGCGTGGTCGGCACCCCGGCCAACGGGGCTCTTGCTCTGCCAGCCGCCGGCAGCGCGGGCGGCGTGCTGCCGCTCAACGGCGTTGGTTACGGGCTGCATCCGGCGATGCCCGAAATGCAGGCGCTGTGGAATTCGGGCAACGTCGCGCTGCTGTTCAATGTCGGCACGCTGGTCCAGCCGATCACGCTCGCGCAATACCTGGCCAATAGCGGAAACGCGGCCGTGGTCCCCGGGAATCTGTTCTCGCATATCGACCAGCAGCAGCAGATGCAGATGACCTCGCTTCCGATCAGCGGTACCACGGGCTGGGCAGGGCGCATGGCCGATCAGATCAGCACCGCCGGCACCGACATGCCGGTGGGCGTGTCGGCCGCGGGCAATGCGCTGTTTCTGGCCGGCGCCTCGTCGGTACCGATCGTCGTGCCTCAAAGCGGGTCGCTCGTCTACAGCGGCTTTAACGGCACTGCGGTTTCCAATGCGCGCCTGGCTGCGCTCCAGTCGATGTTCGGCTCCGGCGGCGCCACGATGATCTCGAGCCTGGGAGCGGTGCAGGCCGACGCGATCGCGAAAGCCAATCTGCTCAGCCCGGTTCTGTCCGGAACTTCGCCCCTGGCGGGCTATTTTCCGGCAAACAGCAGCAACACCCTGTCGCCCCTGTCGCAGCAGCTGTTGCAGGTCGCGCGCCTGATCCAGGCGGCCGGCGCCGGAACGATCCATGCGCCCGCCCAGCAGATTTACTTCGTCGATCTGCAGGGCTTCGACACGCACAGCGATCAGCTCAACCGGCAGGCGCCGTTGCTCGCGGATCTGTCCTCGTCGCTGGCGGGCTTCTACAACGCGATGGTGGCCATTGGCCAGCAAAACAACGTGATCGCGTTCACGCTCTCGGACTTTTCGCGCACCTTGAAACCGGCCTCGGGCGGCGGTTCGGATCACGCCTGGGGCTCACATCATCTGGTGGTGGGCGGTGCAGGCGCGGTGAAGTCGGGACTCTACGGGTCCTTCCCCGACCTGACGCTGGCCGGCGCATCGGATGTATCGACCGAGGGGCGCTGGCTCCCGGGCGCGTCCATCGATCAGTATGGTGCAACGCTGGGCAAGTGGCTGGGCCTGAGCTCCGCGCAGCTGACGGCCGCACTTCCCAACCTGGGCAACTTCCCGACTGCAGACCTCGGATTTCTGGTCTGATCGAAGCCTGACTGTTCGATCAGGCACCACCTGCGTGTCAGGCGTCGCATCCGAATTGCGAATGTAAATGCCTGGCATCACCAGGCGGTGCTGCTGTCGCCAGAGAGCCATTGCATTACCGGATTTCCCGACAACGGATCCGGGACTCCTGCCTGCTCAATGCGCAATATCCCGATCGATCGATAGGCGGCATGTTCGACATGGGCATGCGCACCGTAAATCTGCATGTAAATCTCCATTGGCGCGTGGAGAGCATCAACCGTTTTGAGCAAAGAGTCTGGCAACATGCGCGCACCTTGAGTTCGGAGCCTGGAACGGGCATTGCGTTCGCACAAAAGCACTCAAAATGGAGAAAGCACCAATGAGAATCTTCGTACGCAAGAGGTTTGCTCAAGCAGGATTCGGTTATCGTCTGATCGGCGCTTTGTCGATTGCACTTCCCGGGATCGCGTTCGCAGGTCCGTGCACTGGCCCGGGGGCGCCGACCACCACCGAAACCAGATGCCTGACCGCCATTCAGATTCCGGGCAATCCACTGCTGTCGTTCGATATCAGCTGGGTCAATGTGGATCGCGCCGAGTATTACCTGAGCGACCGCTCCAATGCGGGCATCGACGTCATCGATACGCAGGGCAACACCTTCAAGCGCACGATTCCCGGTTTCGTGGGCGTCAAGCTCAACGCCAACGGGACCGTCAACAACAACATCTCCGGGCCCGACGGCGTCGTATCGCACGACCGGTGGCTGTACGCGGGTGATGGAGACAGCACGCTGCATGTGATCGATCTGCAGGCAGCCGCCCAGTCGGCCACCCAGCAGATCGTCAGCACGGGCGGCACCACCCGGATCGACGAAATGGCGCTGTCGTCGGACGGCACGCTGCTGCTGGCCGCCAACAACGCCGAGGATCCTCCGTTCGCAACGCTGTTCGCCGCCAATGGCGAGATGGCGACCAGCTCGGTGCACGCGATCAGCAAGATCACGGTCGACCCGGCGATCGTGCCGGCGGGCTTCGGCCTGTCGCTCGAGCAGCCGGCGTGGGACGGGCAGACCGCACGCTTCTACGTGTCGATTCCGGTCATTGCGAACAACCCTGCGGGGTGCAATTACGGGCAGCTCAGCGGCCCCATCACTTGCGACGGCGGGATGCTGGTGATCGATCCGACCGCAGCCACGGCGCCCAATACGGAGATCAGCGCCTTTAGGGCATGGAGGAACACCGGGGTCGTAAGCCTCAGCCAGTGCGGACCGAACGGCATTACGGTCGGGCCGAACGGCAATCTGCTGCTGGGGTGCACGCCGCAGAACAACCCGAGCGACACGACCACGCTCGTCATCAATGCGACGACCCGGAATTCTGTCAACATCAGCGGCATCACCGGCGCCGATGAGGTCTGGTTCGATTGGGGCGACCGGCGCTACTACACCGCCTCGAGCAGAGCGTGCGGACTGCCAGGCGGCTGTCCGGCGCCCGGCGGCGGCGCGGTGCTCGGCGTGATCGACGCCGGATCCAACCTTCTGATCGAGACGATTCCGCAATCCCAGAACTCCCATTCGGTAGCGGCCGACTCCGAGCGCAACCACATCTACGTGCCGCAGGTGGCCCCCTTTGCAGTGGTCGGCCCCGGCGGCGACACGACGAGCGTGGGCGCCGGAATTTGCGGCGGCGGCAGCGGTTGCGTCGCCGTCTACGCGCGTTCGGGTGCTGTGGCGGAGCCTCGCTGACCGGTTGGCCGCGGACGCTCCGCAGTCCGCGGCAATTTCCTGTTGCGTCGCACACTCGGTTGAGCACGAGGCACACTTGGATACAGATACCCAACCTGAGTTAATTCCAAGACCGTGGATTTGGGGATCTCCCTTACTTGTGGACCCGGCCCATGGGGAATAACCCGCTGCAATCAAAAACTTGACTCAACCAATCTCCATGCAGATCGAAAGAGCATCACTCGTTTTGAGCTGGGAGTCTGGCAACATGGGGATGCCATGAGCTCAAAGCCCGGGACAACGGAGCTCATGAAGAAGGGACCCAAGAATAATAGAGGAGGAGACTCTGATGAATGTCGTTTTGCGCGTGAGCTGGTTGCCGATCGTCGTGTCGCTCGCCGTACCCGGCGTCGTGTTCGCAGGTCCGTGCACTGGCCCGGGGGCACCGACCACCACCGAAACCAGATGCCTGACCGCCGTTCAAATCCCGGGCAATCCACTGCTGTCGTTCGATATCAGCTGGGTCAATGCGGATCGCGCCGAGTTTTACCTGAGCGACCGCTCCAATGCAGGCATCGACGTCATCGACACCCAGGGCAACACCTTCAAGCGCACGATTCCCGGTTTCGTGGGCGTCAAGCTCAATGCCAACGGGACCGTCAACAACAACATCTCCGGGCCCGACGGCGTCGTATCGCACGGCCGGTGGCTGTACGCGGGTGACGGAGACAGCACGCTGCATGTGATCGATCTGCAGGCACCCGCCCAGTCGGCCACCCAGCAGATCGTCAGCACGGGCGGCACCACCCGGGTCGACGAAATGGCGCTGTCGCCGGACGGCACGCTGCTGCTGGCCGCCAACAACGCCGAGGATCCTCCGTTCGCAACGCTGTTTGCGGCCAACGGCGACATGGCGACCAGCTCGGTGCGCGCGATCAGCAAGATCGCGGTCGACCCGGCGATCGTGCCGGCGGGCTTCGGCCTGTCGCTCGAGCAGCCGGTGTGGGAAGAGCAGACGGACCGCTTCTATGTGTCGATTCCAGTCATTGCGGACAACCCTCCGGGGTGCAATTACGGGCAGCTCAGCGGCCCCATCACCTGCGACGGCGGGATGCTGGTGATCGATCCGACTGCCGTCACGGCGCTGAACACGGAAATCAGCGTCTTCAATCGGCACGCGAACGTCGGTGTCGTCAAGCTCAACCTGTGTGGCCCCAACGGAATAACGGTCGGACCGCACCACGTTCTGCTGCTGGGGTGTACCCCGCAGAACAACCCGAGCGACACGACCACGCTCGTCCTCAACGCGGTGAACAAACATTTCGCCAACATTGGCGGCATCACCGGGGCCGATGAGGTCTGGTACGACGATGGCGACGAGCGCTATTACACCGGCTCGAGCAGAGCGTGCGGACTGCCGGGCGGCTGTCCGGCGCCCCTCGGGGGGGCGGTGCTCGGGGTCATCAGCGCGGACACCAACCTCCTGGTCGAGACGATCCCGCAATCGCAGAACTCCCACTCCGTGGCGTGCGATTCCCAGCGCAACCACATCTACGTGGCGCAGGTGGCTCCTTTCGCGGTGGTAGGCCCCGGCGGCGACACGACGCTCGTCGGCGCTGGAATCTGCGGCGGGATCAAGGGCTGCGTGGCTGTCTATGTGGGTCCCGGCCGTTAGTCGCCGATAGCACACCTGGCCTGTTCCGGGCCGGCCCGGCCCTGAAGGCGGAGCCGGGATTCGGCTGTATCGTTCGCGCATGGGCGCCTCCGAGGGCACCGGCGTGCTCGATCTTTTCCATCCCGCGACCCGCGCCTGGTTCGCGTCGGCCTTTGCCGCGCCGACCGCCGCGCAGCTCGAAGCGTGGCCGGCGATCAAGGCGGGGCGCCACGCGCTGGTGGCCGCGCCCACCGGGTCCGGCAAGACGCTGGCCGCGTTTCTGGCCGCAATCGATGCGCTGGTGCGTGACGGCATCGAGCAGGAGTTGCCTGACGAGACGCGCGTGGTCTATGTCTCGCCGTTGAAAGCGCTGTCAAACGACATCCAGCGCAACCTGGAGGCCCCGCTGGCCGGAATCCGGGCCGAACTGGAGCGCCTGGGCCTGCCGGACGTCCATATTCGGACGCTGGTGCGCACCGGCGATACGCCGCAGAGCGAGCGCGAGGCCATGCGACGGCGCCCGCCCCACATCGTGGTCACCACTCCGGAGTCGTTGTACATCCTGCTGACGAGCCGGTCCGGGCGCCGCATGCTGGCGACGACCCGCACCGTGATCGTCGACGAGATCCACGCGCTGGCGCCGAACAAGCGCGGGGCGCACCTGGCGCTGTCGCTGGAGCGCCTCGAGGCGCTTGCCGGGCGTGAGCCGGTGCGGATCGGGCTGTCGGCCACGCAGAAGCCGATCGAGCAGGTCGCGCGTTTCCTGGTCGGTGACCGGACCGATGCGAGCGGCTCGCCGGCCTGCGCGATCGTCGACACGGGCCACGTTCGCGCGCGCGACCTGGCGATCGAGCTGCCATCGTCTCCCCTGGAGTCCGTGATGTCGGGCGAGGTCTGGCAGCAGGTCTACGATCGCCTCGCCGAGCTGGTGCAGGAGCACCGCACCACGCTGATCTTAGTCAACACGCGCCGCCTCGCCGAGCGCGCGGCGCGCCACCTGTCCGAGCGCATCGGCGAGGCGGCCGTCACCGCGCACCATGGCAGCCTGGCACGCGAGCAGCGCCTCGAGGCGGAGCGGCGCCTGAAGCGCGGCGAGCTGCGGGCGCTCGTCGCGACCGCGTCGCTGGAGCTGGGCATCGACATCGGCGAGGTCGATCTGGTGTGCCAGCTCGGCTCGACGCGCTCGATCGCCGCGCTGCTGCAGCGGGTCGGCCGCTCGGGCCATGCGGTCAGCGGCATACCCAAGGGGCGCCTGTTTCCACTGTCGCGCGACGAACTGTGCGAGTGCGCCGCGCTGCTGGAGGCGGTTCGGCGCGGCGAGCTGGACCGTCTTGCGCTTCCGACCAAGCCGCTCGACGTGCTGGCGCAGCAGATCGTCGCCGAGGTCGCCTCGCAGGAATGGAACGAGCAGGCGCTGTTTGCCCGCTTTCGGCGCGCAGCTCCGTTCCGCCAGCTGGCGCGGGAGGAGTTCGCCGAAGTGGTTCGAATGCTGTCCGAAGGCTTTCACACCCGGCGCGGGCGCCGTAGCGCACATCTTCATCGCGATGCCGTCAACGGGGCTCTGCGCGGCCGGCGCGGCGCGGCGCTGGCCGCGGTCACGTCGGGCGGAACGATCCCGGACACGGCCGATTACACGGTGCTGCTGGAGCCGCAGGCGCAGGTGATCGGGACGGTCAACGAGGACTTCGCGGTCGAGAGCCTGGCGGGCGACGTATTCCAGCTCGGCAACCACTCCTACCGCATCATGCGCATCGAGCGCGGCACCGTGCGAGTCGAGGATGCGCGCGGCCAGCCGCCGACGATGCCGTTCTGGCTGGGCGAGGCGCCCGGCCGTACGGCCGAGCTGTCGCAAGCGGTTTCGGACCTGCGCGAGACGATCGCCGCGCGACTGAGCGCCGCAGGGCGCGCGCAGGCGCTTGGCTGGTTGACCGGCGTGGTCGGGCTGGGGACGGCGGCGGCCGAACAGATCGTCGATTACCTGGCAGCGGCGAACGCGGCGCTCGGCACGCTGCCCACGGTCGACACGATCGTGCTGGAGCGATTCTTCGATGAGTCTGGAGGCATGCAGCTCGTCGTGCACTCGCCGTTCGGCAGCCGGATCAATCGGGCCTGGGGACTGGCGCTGCGCAAGCGGTTCTGCCGCAAGTTCGACTTCGAGCTGCAGGCAGCGGCAACGGAGGATGCGATCGTGCTGTCGCTCGCCACCGCCCACAGCTTTCCCCTGGCGGATGTCGCGCGCTACCTTTCGGCCGGCACGGTGCGCCCGCTGCTGGTCCAGGCGCTGCTGGCCGCCCCCATGTTCGGCACCCGCTGGCGCTGGAACGCGTCGGTGGCGCTGGCGCTGTTGCGCTTCCAGGGCGGGCGCAAGGTCGCGCCACAGCTGCAGCGGATGGCGGCCGAAGACCTGATGGCGACGATCTTCCCCGATCAGGTCGCGTGCGGAGAAAACGTCGTCGGCGACCGCGAGATTCCCGACCATCCGCTGGTACGCCAGACCATCGACGATTGCCTGCACGAAGCGATGGACATCGACGGCCTGGAGCGCGTGCTGGACGCGATCGAGCACGGGGCGATCCAGGTGGTCGCGCGCGACCTCACCGAGCCTTCGCCGCTCGCGCTCGAAATCCTCGCGGCGCGGCCATACGCCTACCTGGACGATGCGCCCCTGGAGGAGCGCCGCACCCAGGCGGTGATGGCGCGCCGCTGGATCGACGCCGAAACCGCGGCCGATCTGGGCAAGCTCGACGCGGAAGCCATCCGGCGCGTGCGCGAGGAGGTCTGGCCGGAGGCACGCAGCGCCGATGAGCTGCACGATGCCTTGCTCAGCCTGGCGTTCCTGACGGACCCGGAGGTCGATGCGCAGCCGTCCTGGCGCTCGCTGGTCGACGAGCTCGCGGCGGCGCGGCGCGCGACCCGCCTGGGCCCGGCTTCGAGCAGGGTCGTCGTTGCGGCCGAACGGCTGCCCGAATTCGAGGCCGTCTTTCCTTCCGCCGAGCTCGCCCCGGCGATCGAGCCTCCGGCCGAGGCCCTGAAACCGTGGACTCGGGACGATGCGCTGGTCGAGATCCTGCGCGACCGCCTGCAGGCACTGGGGCCGGTCGACGCGGGCGAGCTGGCCGCTTCGCTCGGACTGCCCGAGTCGGATATCGATGCCGCGCTGGTGCAGCTGGAGGCCGAGGGCTCGGTGATGCGCGGCCGCTTCACGCCGGATTCCCCGTCGGCGGATCGCATCGAATGGTGCGAGCGCCGGCTGCTGGCGCGCATCCATCGCTACACGGTCAATCGGCTGCGGCGCGAGATCGAGCCGGTCGAAGCGCGCGACTTCCTGCGCTTTCTGTTCGAATGGCAACGCGTCGCGCCCGAGGCGAGAGTCGAGGGCGCCGATGCCGTGGCCAACGTCGTGGCGCAGCTCGAGGGCTTCGAGGCGCCCGCGGCCGCATGGGAAGTCGAGATCCTGCCGGCCCGGGTCAACGAATACGACCCGGCATGGCTCGACGAGTTGAGCCGCTCGGGCCGTGTGGTGTGGACGCGAATCGCGCCGCTGCACGCGAGCGGCGAGCGGGCGCCGAGCCCGGTGCGCACGACGCCGATCGCGCTGGCGTCGCGACGCCACCTCGCGACGTGGGCCGCGCTCGCGCGCGACGGTGCCGGCGCGCCGCTGACGGCGCGCGCGCAGCGCGTGGTCGACTTCATCAGCGCGCATGGCGCCTCGTTTTTCGACGAGATCGTCGAGGGCACCGGACTGCTGCGCACGCAGGTCGAGGACGCGCTCGGCGAGCTGGTCGCGCAGGGGCTGGTCAATGCGGACAGTTTCGGCGGCCTGCGCGCGCTGCTGGTGCCGTCCGAGCGCAGGCGCAGCCTCGACAACCGGGGCCTGGACCGCAGCCGCCGGCTGCGCCGCACGGCGCTGTTCGGCATCGAGGATGCCGGTCGCTGGGCTCTGGCGCGACGCAAGCGGCAGGCCAACGCCGCCGCGCCACCGGAGGGCGCCGACGATCCCGAGGTCGTCGAGCACGTCGCACGCACGCTGCTGAGGCGCTATGGCGTCGTTTTCTGGCGGCTGGTCGCGCGCGAACCCGACTGGCTGCCCCCGTGGCGAAACCTGCTGCGGTGCTATCGGCGGCTGGAAGCTCGCGGCGAGATCCGTGGCGGCCGTTTCGTGGCCGCGGTGACCGGTGAACAGTTCGCGGTGCCCGAAGCGATCGGCCTGCTGCGCGACGTGCGCCGACGCGAGGGCACCGGCGCGCTGGTCAGCCTGAGCGGCGCCGATCCGCTGAACCTGGTCGGCATCCTGACCCCTGGCCCGCGCCTGCCGGGATTGACCGGCAATCGCGTGCTGTACCGCGACGGCGTGCCGATCGCGCTGCTGGTTGCCAACGAGGTGCGGTTCCTCGAGGCGCTGGAACCCGAGGCACAATGGTCCGCGCGCGCCGCGCTGCTGCGGCGCCAGGTGCCGGCGACGCTGCAATTCCTCGCCTGACGGGGGTTGGCGGCCGGTGCCCGGCCGGGAGCCAGTGCGGGCAAGCGGTCATAGAACAGTCATCCGACGCTTCGAAGATAGGTCCCGTGGCCACGCCATTGTCTGAAGACGAAATGCTGCGCCGGATCAAGCGCGAGCTGATCGACGGCTACGACGAAGAACTCGAGCTGGAGATCGAGGACCGCGCCGGCGAGGACGTGCTGGCCCGCCACGATGTCGAGGCTGGCGACTCGGAGCAGGCCTGGCGACAGCGTTACTTCCGCGAGTTGTTCAAGCTGCAGGCCGAGCTGGTCAAGCTTCAGGACTGGGTGGTGGCCCGCCGGCAGAAGGTGGTGATCGTATTCGAAGGTCGCGACGCAGCGGGCAAGGGCGGCGCCATTAAGCGCATCACGCAGCGCCTGAATCCGCGCGTGTGTCGTGCCGTGGCGCTGCCGGCGCCCAACGACCGCGAGCGCACCCAGTGGTATTTCCAGCGCTACGTGCCGCATCTGCCCGCGGGCGGCGAGATCGTCCTGTTCGACCGCAGCTGGTACAACCGCGCCGGCGTCGAGCGCGTGATGGGCTTTTGCAGCGAAGACGAGGTCGAGGAGTTCTTCCGGTCGGTGCCGGAATTCGAGCGGATGCTGGTGCGCTGCGGCATCCGGCTGGTCAAGTACTGGTTTTCGATCACCGACGAAGAACAGCACTTGCGGTTTCTCGGCCGCATCCACGACCCGATGAAACAATGGAAATTCAGCCCGATGGACCTGGAATCGCGCCGCCGCTGGGAGGCCTATACCAAGGCCAAGGAAGCGATGCTCGAGCGCACGCACATCGCCGAGGCACCCTGGTGGGTGGTGCAGGCGGTCGACAAGAAGCGGGCCAGGCTCAACTGTATTCAGCACCTGTTGAGCCAGTTCGACTACGCCGAAATCGAGCACCCGACGATCGAGCTGCCGGAACGCGAACGGCATCCGGACTACACCCGCCACCCCTTGCCTGCATCGATGTTCGTTCCCGAAGCGTACTGAGGCCGCCGCTTGCAAGGCGGGCGCCCCGCGGACTGCGTTGCCGCGCTCGCCAGGCTGCCGGCTAGCGTGGACAATGCGCGCCTCGTCAGCCTCTTTTTTCGCCGATGACTGGTTCGATCCAGACGCTGGTGCTGCTGCTGGTCGTGATTGCGGCGGTCGGACTTGCGGCCAGGCGCCTGCACGTGCCGGCCTCGATCCTGCTGGTGCTGACCGGTGTCGCGCTGGCGCTGGCACCCGGCCTGCCTACGATAAGGCTCTCGCCGGACCTTGTGCTGCTTCTGGTGTTGCCGCCGGTCGTCTACTCGTCCGCGGTCGCGATGAGTTGGCGCGAATTCCGCTTCAACCTGCGCCCGATCTCGCTGCTGGCGGTCGGTTGCGTCGCCTTCACCACGGTCGCGGCGGCGGCGGCGGCGCACTGGATTCTGGGGCTGCCCTGGGCCGTGGGTTTCGTTCTGGGCGCCATCGTGTCGCCGCCGGATGCGGTCGCGCCGCTGTCGATCGCGCGCCGGATGCAGCTGCCCAGGCGCATTCTCGTTGTCCTGGAAGGCGAGGGTCTGGCCAATGACGCCACGGCGCTGATTCTTTATCGCTTCGCGGTCGCGGCGGTCAGCGCCGGAACATTTTCCTTCGGCCAGGCCGTTGCAACGTTTGGCGTCATCGTCGCCGCGGAGATCGTATGGGGCATCGGTGTCGGTTGGACGATGCTGCGCCTGCGGCGCTGGGTGCGCGAACCGCAAATCGAGATCCTGCTTTCGATCCTGACGCCGTTCGTCGCGTTCTGGCCGCCAGCGCATCTGGGTGGCTCCGGAGTGCTCGCCACCGTGGCGGCCGGCCTTTATGTCAGCTGGAACGGGCTGAACATCATCAGCGCGGCGACCCGCCTTCAGGGCATCTTCTTCTGGGGGGTCCTGATCTTCATGATCGACGGCCTGGTGTTTCTGATCACCGGCCTGCAGGCGCGCGCGCTGGCCGCGCAGATGAGCAGCCATATGTGGAGCGAGCTCGCCATTTCTGCCGCGGTCGTCAACGGCGTCGTGATCCTGGCCCGTTTCGCCTGGATGTTTCCCGCGACCTATCTTCCGCGCCGTCTGATCCCGGCCATCGCGCGCAAGGACCCGGCGCCGCCGTGGCAGTGGCCGTTCGTGCTCGCATTCACCGGCGTGCGCGGGGTGGTCTCGCTGGCCGCCGCGTTGGCGATCCCCCTTGAAACGCAAGCCGGCCAGGCGTTCCCCGGGCGCGATCTCATACTCTTCCTGACGTTTTCGGTGATCCTGGTGACGCTGGTGGGCCAGGGCCTGGCGCTGCCCCGGGTGATTCGCGCACTGGGCCTGGCTCACGCCGGCAGGCGCGAACAACGCGTCGACCACACCGAGGAGCTGGCCGCCCGCCGGCGCGCGATCGAGGCCGCCATCGAGAGGCTGGATCG
The DNA here is from genome assembly GCA_036270655.1 of Burkholderiaceae bacterium. Lineage (GTDB taxonomy): Bacteria > Pseudomonadota > Gammaproteobacteria > Burkholderiales > Burkholderiaceae_F > VBCK01. Next base: position 18,773 of record DATBCD010000033.1, on the reverse strand, counting down.
GCTCGCGGCCGACCGCGAGCTGCCGGAGAGCGTCGTGCACGCGCTGCGCGCACAGCAGCGGGATCGGCTGAAGCATTTCGAGGGTGAGCAGGACCGGACGGACGGTCGCAACGACCACAACAAGCTGCGCGACGAGATCGAGCTTTTGTTGATCGCGGCCGAGCGGGAGCAGGTCAACGAGCTCTATCGCCAGGGCGCGCTGAAGGACGAGCCACGCCGCCGGATAGAGCGGGAGCTCGACCTGCGCGATGCGACTCTTGCGAACCATCGGCACGAGGACTGACCGGGCCGCCAAGCGATGGCTGTCAGCGCCCGATTGAGCGGGCCTTGCGTCCGCTCAATCACTCCAACGCGCTACTTACACGTCCCGCCTTTGAGGAATCTCTGTCCCCTCAATTCAGGGATTTCCTTGCTACCCGCCTCAACCCATGCGGATTAACTTGCGCACCTCACCTGTGGTTTCCGATCACAGGGGTGCGGCTATAAACCAGGAGGCGCGCACATGGACACCAAGAAACCTGAACCTGAACCTGTCGAGCGGCCGCGCGACGATGATTGGCCCGAGTGGGCGGTGACGGACTGGGAAGAGGTCGAGCGGGCGATCGCAGAGTTGGACAAGATCCCCGGCGGTCAATCGGCGCTGGCGATCCTCGACTGATGCCCGAATTTGGAGCACCAGCCCTGCTCCTGCGATCGGAGGCGGCCAACAGAGGCCCTATTCACCGCGTCCCTTCTCGGGGTTGCGCCGACTGGCACGACGGCCCTTCAATTCGATCCCGGCCTGGCGCAACCTGAACGCGACGGCCGCGGCGATTTGTACGCTGCCGGGCGTGTCGCCGTGTATGCACAGGGTCTGCGCCTGCAGCGCGATTTCGCTGCCGTCGCTTGCAACCACGCGTTGTGATCGCGCGATCCGCAGCGCCTGCTCCGCCGCCGCTTGCGGATCGCGGATCAGCGCGTCGGGCAGCTTGCGCGAGCGCAGGCTCCCGTCCGCCTCGTACCGCCGGTCGACGAACGCCTCGCCGACCACGTCGAAGCCCACCTTCTGAAACACCTCGAGCATGACCGAGCCCGCCAGGCCGATCAGCACGACATCGCGCCGCCAGCGCGCCACGCCGTCGGCGATGGCCAGCGCGACGCGGGCATCCCGGGCCGCCAGGTTGTACAGCGCGCCGTGAGCCTTCACGTGCCCGACGGGTGCCCCGCAATGCTGCGCGACCTGCGACAGCGCTTCGACCTGCTCGCGGACGGTTTCGGCAATCTGGGCGGCGGTCATCGACATCGCCAGGCGGCCGAAGTTCGCACGGTCCGGGAAGCCCGGGTGGGCGCCGACGCAGACGCCATGCCACAAAGCCTGACGGATCGTCGCTTCCATCATGCGCCGATCGCCCGCGTGACCGCCGCAGGCGACGTTGGCCGACGTAATCGACGCCATCAGGGCGTCCTGCGTGCCGTCGAATACCGCCTGCGGCAGCTCTCCCACGTCGCAGTTCAGATCGATGCAGTCCAGGTTCATCGTGTCGAAGGCAGCCATCAAAGCAACAGCAGCTCGCTCGATTCGAGCCAGGACTCCTGCTCGAGCAATAGCGCGCGGGCCGCCGCGTGCGAGACCGGTTCGAATTCAATCGCGTCGCGCGGACGCAATTGTCCAACCGACGGCAGGTCGGCCGCAATCACGTTGGCAATCACAGGATAGCCTCCGGTCGTCTGCTGATCGACGAACACGATCACTGGCTGGCCACCGCCGGGAATCTGGATCGCGCCCAGAGCGACCCCGGCGGTGATCATCTCGGCCGGCGACCGCAGCTCGATCGCCGCCCCCTGCAGCCTCAGCCCCATCCGATTCGACGCTTCGCTCACCCGATAGGTCATTTCGAAGAAGGCGCGTCGTGAAGCCTCGGTAAACCACCCGGACTGCAAACCTTCGGTCACGCGCAACCGAAGGCGCGGCGCAAGGCCCTGCGCGACTTTCGGATTCAGGCGACCCGCAAACGGCGCCGTGGCCTTGCCGGTTCGCAGCACGTCGCCTTTGCGCAGCGCGCGGCCTTCGAAGCCGCCCAGCCCGCTCAACACGTGCGTGGAGGCGCTGCCGAGAAACCGCGGCACGTCGATTGCTCCGCTGACGCAAAGATAGCAGCGCGCGCCCGAGCGGGTCGATTGCATCCGCAGGATCTGACCTGGGCGGGCCTGGCGCGCGGTCCAGGGCATCACGGCACTGTCGTCCAGCATCGCGTCGAAGTCCGACCCGGTGAGCGCAATCCAGGTCCCGGTTTCAAACCGGAACGTGCCACCGACCAGCGTCAACTCCAGGCCCGCGGCTCCTTCGGGGTTTCCGAGCAAGCGGTTGCCGATTCGCAGAGCGATCGGATCGGCCGCGCCCGCAGCCGAAACGGCGATCGGACCAAAGCCCTCGCGGCCCAGATCCTGGACCGTGGTCATCAATCCGGGCCGCTCGACCCGGATCATGCGCCACCTTTTTCGATGCGAACGTATTCGTCGCGGCAGATCGGAAGGAATCGGACTTCATCGCCCGGCATCAGCAGTGACATGGGGTCGCGGTCCGCCCGGAACATCGCCAGCGGCGTCCTTCCGATCAGCGTCCAACCGCCCGGCACCGGGCACGGGTATATCCCCGTCTGCCGCCCCGCGATGCCGACGCTGCCGGCCTCGACGCGCTGTCGGGGCGAGGCAAGCCGCGGGGCGGCGATCGACTCGGGAACCGTTCCCAGGTAGGCGAATCCGGCCACGAAGCCCAGGAAGTACACGGTATACGTTTGCCCCGAGTGAAGGCGGATCAGGTCGTCGATGGGCAAACCTCGCAGATCGGCGAGGCCTGCCAGGTCGGGCCCGCAGTCGCCGCCATAACAGACCGGGATTTGAACCAGCCGGGCGGGAGCCGCCGCCGCCCGGTCCGCCCGAACGATCCGTTCGCGCGCTTCGCGCTCCACGTCCTCGTGCGTGGCCCGGCGCGGATCGAATTTGATCAACAATGAGCAATAGGCCGGGTGCAGGTTCAAGGTGGCCGCGATCGGCTCGTTCTGCAGCGACACCAGCAGCGCGCGCACCTGCTGATGGGCTTCGCGGGTGATCTGGTCGCCGAACGATACAAGCAAGGTCTGGTCGCTGGCGGGTTCAAATCGAGCCACGCCCATCCGTCAAGCCGCGAACCGTTCGACCGCGGCCTGATTCCATGCCACGCCGCTTCCCCGCACGCCATCGACGACCGGCACTCCCCGCTCGATGCGCAGAGGTTCGGCCAGGATCGGATTCCACCAGGTGGCGTACTCGAGCCAGTGCGCCGTCGGCGCGCAGCACAGAAGCTGGGCACTGACCTCCGGCCACAGGTGGGTCGACACGGGAACGCTTTTCGCGTGCGCAAGGGCAGCCGCCCGCATCCAGCCTGTCACTCCGCCGATTTTCATCACTTCAGGCATCACGTAGTCGGAAGCGCCGGCGTCGAGCGCGTGCTGCAGGTCCAGAACGCCCCACCAGTTCTCGCCACACTGGATCGGCGTGGCGGCCGCCCTGGCCACGGCCGCGTGACCGGCGTAGTCGTGCGCCAGGGTCGGCTCCTCGATCCAGGTCAGATCCTGCCCGTCGAGATAGCGAATCCGGTCCGCCGCTTCGGCCGGCGTCAGACACTGGTTGTAGTCGACCATGATCGACATCGACGGCCCGACGGCGTCGCGGATGGCACGGATCACCGCAAGATCCTCGCGGACGCTCGGGTACCCGATCTTGGCCTTCACCCCCGCGAACCCTTGCCGGGCCCAGCTCTCGGCTGTCTTCGCGGACCCTTTTTCACCCTCGTAGCCGACGGCGCCATAGGCCTTCAGCGGTCTGGCATCTCCGCCCAGCAAATGCATCAGCGACACGCCGTGATGGCGCGCCAGCGCGTCCCACAGCGCCATGTCGATCGCCGCCAGCGCGATGCCCACCAGGCCCTGAGTTCCGAGCAGCCGGAAGCGCCGGGCCAGCTTTTCTTCGACCGCGGTAGGAGCCAGCGGGTCGCCGGCCACAAGAGGCTCCAGGTTGCGCACCAGATCGGCGGTGGGCTTGAGCGCGGCGCGGCTGTAGGTGAAGACGATGCTGTGCCCGACCGTGCCGGCGTCGGTGTGGACGTCGGTCAGCACCAGCGGCGACTCGGTCAGCACGCCGCTCGCGCTGGCGTGCGGCGGCTCCAGCGGCACGACAACACCCCGAACCCGCAGGCCCGTGATCCGGATCGGCGCGACCGCGGAAGCGACGGAATCCATGGCGACCCTCTTCGGAAGAAAAGCGCTTAGACCCATTTTCGCGCGGTTCGCGTGGCCGTGCGCGAAAGCAGAAGCACCACGCCCGCCAGCAGCAGCAAGCCGCTCGCGACGGCGCTCGCCCCGGCGATCGATTCCCGCACCGACGGTCCCGAGGTAACCGTCAGCGGGCCGATCAGCTGCCCGAGCGCAAAGGCCGCGGTCATCGCCGCGATCAGCCCGCCGGGGGCGTCGCGCTCGATCCGCTGCGCCTCCTGCATGCACGTCATGGTCGCCACCATGAACGTGCCGCCGACGCAGACGGCGGCCAGGCAGAGCGCGCCGAGGCCCGCGCTGACAACCGGCAGACCGACGCCGAGCGCCATCACGATGAAACTCCAACCGGCCACGGCGCGTGGCCTGGCAGCATTCGACCCATGCGAAACGGCGACGGTCGAGACGGCGGCGGCCAACCCGAACAGCGGCCAGGCCAGGGCAAATACGGTTGGGTCCTGCACGATCGAGCGCGCCGCGGCCGGGATGAAGGTTGCCGGCAGGATGTAGCCGAAACCGAATGCCCCGTAGCAGGCGATCAGCGTCCAGCCCCCCGAATCGATGTGGCCAAGCCGATTCGGCCGCGCAGGTCGCAGGTCGGCGTCGATCGTCTCAAGCGGCCGCCAAGCCAGCACGGCGACGGCCGCGGCCAGCGCGCCCAGCCCGCCCCAGGCCCACCTCACCGGCGCTCCGACCGACGCGACGACCAGGGCGGTCAGGCCGGCCAGGCAGATCCCGGTACCGACCCCGGCGAACACCCAGCCCGACCACCGAAGCCGCTGGCGCAGCGCCAGCGATGACAGCGCCCACCCGGACGCTCCGATCAGCACGAACGCGCTGGCCACGCCCGCGATCAGGCGCAGCGCGATCAGCTGCGCGAAGGAATCGGCAAAGGCCGTCGGCAAGGTGCTGCCCGCAACCGCAATCAGCCCCCACCGGGCGGCCGCCGGCGCTCTGACCGGCACGAAATAGCTCGCGACCGCGCCGATCAGGTACCCGAGGTAATTGGCCGACGCGATCCAGGCGCCCTGCGCCAGCGTGATGCGGGCCGAGTCCTGCATCAGTGGCAAAAGCGGCGTGAACGCGAAGCGGCCGATTCCCATCGCGCTGGCAAGACTGGCAAGGCCGACGAGGGCGACCGTCCATGCCTGCCCCGGGGGCGGTTCGGAGCGACTCATGCAGTGATATCAGGCAGTATGCCTGCGGAACCCATGATCGATCTCAGAGATAATCGCGCACCACCTTGAATCGTACCTTCCAAATGGACCTGCTCCAGATCCTGATTCTCGCCATCGTCCAAGGGGCGGCAGAACTGCTGCCGGTTTCCAGTTCCGCCCACGTGATCGTTGCCGAGAAACTGATGGGCCTGGATCCGACCGCGCCCGAAATGACGCTGTTGCTGGTGATGCTGCACACCGGCACGATGTTCGCCGTCATCGTCTATTTCTGGAAAACCTGGCGGGCCAGCTACTTTTCGTCGATGTCGGCGTTTCGCGCCAACGCGCTGCTGGTCGCAACCGCGACCGTGCTGACCGGCGTCGTGGGCCTGATCCTGCTACGGGTGATCCAGCACGTGGCCGCGCGCAACATGGCCAATTTCGAAATCGAGACCCTGTTCGGCAATGCGAGGCTGATGTCCGTCGCGCTGGGCGCGGCCGGGCTGCTGATCATCATCTCATCGCGCGCCCGTGAGCGTGGCAACCCGAACATCACGCTTCGCAGCGCGGCGTGGGTCGGGGCGGTGCAGGGCCTGTGTCTGCCGTTCCGGGGCTTTTCCAGGTCCGGGGCGACCATCTCGACGGGTCTGTTGCTGGGCGTCAACCGCCGGCGCGCGGAAGAATTCAGCTTCGCGCTGGCCGTCGTGCTGACTCCCCCGGTGATCGCGAAAGAAGCGTACCGACTCTACAAGGCGGTGGGTGCCCCCTCCACGGCAAACTCGGCGCAACTGCTGCACTTCGCCACCCCGAGCCTGCTCGGGATGGCGCTCAGCTTCCTGGCCGGTCTGGCGGCTCTCAGATGGCTGTCGCGGTGGCTCGAACAGGGGCACTGGCATTACTTCGGCGTGTATTGTGTGTTCGCCGCGGTGATCGTGCGGTGGATTGGCTGATGCTAGCCGTCGAGCTCCGGATAGCGGCGGAAAATGTCGTCGTTGTTGAATGCAAGGCGACGGTCGGAGGCCACAAAGCGCCGGATGCTCGGGCGCGCGAAGACCTCGTCGTGCAGGCCGCGCAATCGAGGACACGCCCGCAGGGCCTTGCGGCTGGCTGAAGGAAACGCGTAGCGCAGCCCCGCGATCACCTGCGCCATCGACAGATCCACGGTCGAGATGCGCGCGCCGACCATCCAGCGGTGGCTGTGCGGGTTGCAGTTCATCACGCGCTCGAAATAGTCGAGAAACTTCGGCAGGCGATTTGCCCGGAACTCCTTCGAGCGCCGCCTGGCTTCCGGCTTCTGTTCTTCGTAGTAGAGGCCGCCGCCGAGCGGGTGATGCGTGTCGTGGATCTCCACGACGAAATCGGCGATCGTGAGCTGCAGCTGGTGCGCCCATCGCCTGCCGGCCGCATCGCGCGGGGCCAGGCCGAGTCGATCGCCCAGAAAAAGAAGGATGTTCGCCGTCTGTCCGATCAACTGTCGGCCCGCTTTCAGAAACGGCGGAGCAAACGGGGGGTGCTCGAGGCTGGTGTCTTGCAGCAACTTCTGCATCGCCGCCACGCCGCCGCCTTCTTCCTCGGGCACCAGGGCGACGTCGACATAGGGCGCCGCGGCCTCTTCGAGCGCCAGCCGCACGAATTCGCCTCGCCCCTGGATGCCAGGCCAGTAGTAGAGCTCGTAGATCATCGGTCCTTATCCGCCAGACGCCAACTGAGCGTCTTCTTCCTCGAATCCGCCTGCGATTATCCGCGCCGCAGCCGCCGTCAGAACAAGGCGCGCACGCCGCTGAGCACGACGCACGCGACAACGACCGCAACCGGCGGGACCTTCCATCTTTCCAGCAGCGCCAGGCCGATCATGGCCACTGCCGCGTCGGCGCCGTCGCGGATGCCGGTAACCCATACGGGGTTGTAGAGCGCTGCGCCCAGGAACCCGACCACCGCCGCGTTGATGCCCGCAAGACTGCCTCGCAGGCTCGGGCGGCTCGCGAGCCGGCTCCAAAGCGAAACGCCGGCAACGGCGATCAGCAGGCCCGGCAGAAAAATGAAGATCACCGCTACGACTGCACCCACCGCGGGCACGCGAACGAAGTCGCTGGCCGCGCCCAGATACGCGGCCAGCGTGAACAGCGGACCGGGCACCGCCTGCGCCAGTCCGTAACCGGTCAGGAAGCGGTCGTCCGAGATCCAGCCGCCCGGCACCATGGCGTCGCGCAGCAGGGGCAGCACCACGTGGCCACCCCCGAAAACGAGCGCACCGGCGCGGTAGAAGACTCCGGCCAGCGCAACCAGGCTGTGCGGGGGGAAGAGCGCCGCCACAATCGGCAGGCCGATCAGCATCAGCCCATACAGACCGAGCGCGATCCACGCGGCCGCGGGCCGGATCGAAATCGCCAATGGGCCGCTTTCGAGCTTGCTGTCGCGGCACAACGCGGCGCCGGCGGCCGCGCCCACTGCCAGAGCCGCCAATTGCATCGACGAGCCGCCGACCACCAGCAGCATCGATGCAGCGACGAGCGCGATGCCAGCGGTCGCCCGGTCCGGGCACAGCTTGCGCGCCATGCTCCAGGCCGCCTGGGCGACGACAGCGACCGCGACCAGCTTCAGCCCGTGTACTGCCGCCTGGGCGACTGGTCCCTGCACGGTGGCCGCCACGGTTGCGCAGGCAACCATCAGCAGCGCCGAGGGCAGCGTGAAACCGAACCATGCGGCCAATGCGCCGGGCCACCCGGCGTGGCGCAAACCGATCAGGAACCCGACCTGACTGCTGGTGGGCCCGGGAAGAATCTGACACAGCGCGACCAGGTTGCCGAATTCTTCGCCAGTAAGCCATTTGCGCTGCTGCACGTACGCACGCTCGAAGTATCCGAGATGCGCGATCGGGCCGCCGAACGACGTCAGTCCCAGTTGTAAGGACGCCAGAAGAGCTTCCCAAGCGCGCTTTACGCGGTCCGCCCCGAGCAGTTGCTGCCCGTCGGACCGGCCCGCGTTTGCGCGTTCGGGCAGGGAGGCGCGTTTGATCATCCGGACGTCCTTTTCGCCGCTTTTACCGGAAGCGGCCCACGGACGTCCACACCCATTTCGTTGCCCCCGCACGCAGCCGCGCCCGGTGACGCGATTGACGACGGGCGATATTTCAATATAATTGGAAACATGGATATGAAGCATTCGGAGCCGCGCGTCGACAAACAGGTGGTCGGCGCTCTGGCCGCGCTGGCGCAGGAGACCCGGCTGGCGATATTCCGGCTGCTGGTCGAGCAGGGCCCGGAGGGTCTTGCAGCGGGCGAAATCGCCGAGCGACTTGGCCTGGCCGGCGCGACGCTGTCGTTTCACTTGAAGGAGCTCGCGCACGCCCGGCTGGTGGACGCGCGCCAGGCCGGACGGTTCATTTTTTACCGCGCCAACTACGGGACGATGAACGGTTTGATCGACTATCTGACCAGGAACTGCTGCCAGGGAGCCACATGCGACATCGCCTGTGCCCCGGCGGCCCAACGCAAGCGGAGATCGGCATGAAGCGCTTCCATGTGCACGTCGGCGTCAGGGATCTGGCGGCCAGCATCCGGTTCTATTCGTCGCTATTCGATGCGGAGCCGACCGTCGTCAAGTCCGACTATGCGAAATGGATGCTGGAGGATCCGCGCATCAATTTCGCGATTTCGGAGCGTGGCGCGGCCGTCGGCGTCAACCACCTGGGGATTCAGGTCGATTCGGCGCAGGAGCTGAAGGCCTTGCGCGACCAGGTGGCAGCGGCGGACCTTCAGGCGCGCGACGAGCCGGATGCGGCCTGCTGCTACGCCCGCTCCGACAAGTACTGGGTGCAGGATCCGCAGGGGGTGGCCTGGGAGACCTTTCACACGCTCGGCCGCATTCCCGTATTCGGCGAGCGCGCCGCGTCCGAGCACCCCGCGACGGGCGCCTGCTGCGCGCCCGAAACGCCGGTGGCTTTTGTACAGCGCCCCGACATGAAGACGTGCTGCAGCTGACGACGTCGCTGGCGCCGACCTGTGGGGCTGCGGCTGGCTTGCTGACCTTCCAGGACGGAACCCTTGGAATCGAAGATCTTCAACGTGCTGTTCCTGTGCACCGGTAACTCGGCACGCTCGATCCTGGCCGAAGCGATCCTCAATCACGTCTGTGGACAAGGACGGTTTTGCGCTTTTTCGGCCGGCAGCCATCCGAAATCGCAACCGAATCCCTACGCGATCGAACTGCTGCGCGACCACGGCATCCCGGTCGAAGGTCTGCGCAGCAAGAGTTGGGATGAATTCGCGCTGCCGGGCGCACCTGCACTCGATTTCGTGTTCACCGTCTGTGACCAGGCTGCAGGCGAGGCGTGCCCCTTCTGGCCCGGCCAGCCGATGACCGCGCACTGGGGACTGGCCGATCCGGCTGAAGTGCAGGGCAGCGAGCAGGCCAGGCGCAAGGCATTCGCCGACGCGTTCGTGATCCTTCGGCGCCGCATCGAGCTGTTCACGAGCCTTCCGTTGGCGACCTTGGACCGGATGGCGCTTCAAAGTCGCGTTCGGCGGATCGGCACGCAATGAGCCTGCGCCGCTGCGTGGCAGTCGAGTTCATCGGCACGGCGCTGCTGCTTGCGGTCGTGGTCGGCTCGGGAATCATGGGCGAGCGCCTGGCGGGCGGCAACGTCGCTCTGGCGCTGCTGGGCAATTCGATCGCCACCGGAGGCGGACTTGCCGCGCTGATCCTGGCGTTCGCCCCGGTATCCGGCGCCCACTTCAACCCGGCCGTCACGATGGCGCTGGCCGGCGCGGGGCGCTCTGCCTGGCGGCAGGCTCCCGCGTACGTCGCCGCCCAGGTGACAGGCGCACTCGTCGGCGTGTGGACTGCCCACCTGATGTTCGGTGTGCCGGTCGTTGAAGTGTCGGACAAGCTGCGCCCGGGCGCCGCGATGATGCTGAGCGAACTGATTGCCACGTTCGGTTTGATGATCACGATTTTCGGGTGCGTGCGGCATCGCCCCGCTACGCTGCCGTACGCGGTCGCCGTGTACATCACGGCCGCGTACTGGTTCACCGCCTCCACCTCGTTCGCGAACCCGGCGGTGACCGTCGCCCGCTCGCTGACGAACACGTTCGCCGGCATCCGACCGCAGGATGCTCCAGGTTTTATCGCCGCTCAGTTCGCCGGCGCCGGCCTGGCGACGGCGCTGGATCGCTGGCTTTATCGAGGACCCGGGCCGGACTGAGGCGCCTGCCGCTCGCGCGGATCGCAGCAGGCTTGCTGCTGCATCGGCGGACATCGCACGGAGCCGTACGAGCAGAACACGCAGCAGTCGCCGGGTTTCGGCCGCAACATCACCTTGCAGCCGGAACACTCGTAGAAAAACTGGCATGCGCCGGTCGGCATCGTCTCCTGCCTGGTGAAGCCGCAGTGGGGGCAGGTCAGCACGGATTGCAGAACGGGTGTGCCCATCGCCATTGAATTTTGCGCCCTTTGAAGGGCTCACGCTTTGCCCGGGCTCATTGCACCGGGCGCATGATGCGCAGCACCGGGCGCCCGTCCACATTCTTGATCGGGAAGTAGACCAGATGCGTCTGCGGGTCGACCGCCACCACGTGGGCGTCGGGCGCGAGCCGTCCGTGCGCCAGCGCTGCCAGCCGACCGCCATCGAGCTTGAACATCGACAGCGTGCCGGACTCCGACGCGACGTAGATCAGGCCCAGTGTCGCGTCGTAGGCCAGCACGTCGGGCTCGCGCCCGAGGTCGAGCACCTGACCGATGCGCCCCGCCCCCAGGTCGAACACCAGGAGCCTGTCGTTGTCCTCGCAGGCGATGAACGCCAGGCGCAGATCGGGCTCGATCAACAGTCCGTGATTGCCCCTGCCTTCCGGCAGGTCGGTCCGGGCGACCACCTGGTCGGTCGCCGGGTCGATCTCGACCAGCTGCCGTCGCGACTGCACGTTGACGAAGATGTGGCCGGAGCCGGGATCGTATTGCGTGTTGCCGACCTCGCCGCCGAGCGCAATGGTGGCGACGCGCTGATTGGAGCGCACGTCGATCACGGTCTCGGTTCGCCCGGTCTCATCGGACACGTACAGCTTGCCCGCGCGCGGGGCATACGCCATTCCGTCCGGGTAGGTGCCGCCTGGCATCCGGGCCACGACGGTCAGCTGTTCCTCGTCGATCGCCGCCACCTCGTCGGTGCCGGTCGCGCTGGCGTACACGCGCCCGAGCTCCGGGATCGCCAGCACGCCATGCACGTGGCGCAGCCCGCCGATCCGGCCCACAACCTGCCGCGCCCGGGTATCGAAGGCGAGGACCTCGCTCTGACCCAGGTGCGCGATGAACAGCAGATGCCGGCCGGCGTCGAAGCTCGCGTAGTCGAAGCGCGAAGTGTCCCCCGGAAGCGGCACGTCGGTGACCAGCGTCAACGGCAACCCGGGAGCGCGCGGTGCCGCGAGCGCGCAGATGGCGATCGCGCCAGCCAGGAGGGTCGCGGACAGAGCGACCCTGCGCGAAGCCGCGATCAGGCGCATCGGGTCGATCGCGCGCGGCCGCTCAGCTGGCCGTCGGCGGCCAGTTGTGCGTTTCACTCTGGCAGGATTTGCACCAGGCATACAGCGCGTCATAGAGGATCATGCCCTGCCGCAACATCTCGTGGTCGTCGGCGAAATTGTGCGACAGGCCGAGCGAGATCGCGTACAGGCCGGCGGACTGCGGCGTGAGCTCGGGCCGGGACGTGTCCGCGCCCCGGACGATCAGCGCCAGCGCGTGCAGGGCCGGGTCGTTCAGCTCGTACCTGGCCAGGAATGCGTCGAAGCTGCACAGCTCGCCGACATGCGACAGCTCGGCTCCGGGTATGTCGTACGGTATGGCGCCGGTGCGCTGCGCGACCTCCAGTACGTCGGAGGCCGGCACGTAAAGAAACTGCGGTTGCGGGTCGATGAACCGCGCGATCAGCCAGGGGCAGGCAATGCGGTCGATCTTCGGTCGTTCACGCGTCACCCATTTCATCATGGCCTCCCCGAAGCGGCGCGTTGGGCGTGAGCCAGCCGCTCGGCCACAGCCTCCCAGCGGATGTTGCGGAAGAAGGCGTCGATGTACCTGGTCGCCGCTGCGCCGTAATCCATGTGGTAGGCGTGCTCGTACATGTCCATCACCAGCAGCGGCAGCGTCGCAGCGGGGGCATGCAGGTGGTCCGCCAGCCAGTAGTTCTCGATCTGGGCGGAATGCAGGTTGTATCCGAGCACGACCCACCCCGAGCCGCCTGCCAGCCCGGCTCCGACCTTCCGAAACTCCGTCTCCCAGGTGTCGAATTCGCCGAACGCCGCGCCGATCTGCCTGCGCACGTCGGCGTCGGCCGTTCCGCTGCCGCCCAGGTTGGCGAAGTACAGCTCGTGGTACACGACCGAACCCGTGCGCATCAGGTGCTCGCGCTTCAGGTCGTCGTACAGGAATGGCGGCGTGTCCTTGTCGGCCAGTGCCTGCGCCAGCTTCTGCTTGACCGCATTGAGCGTTTTCACGGAGCCGCCATAGTTGTTCTCCCAATGCGATCGAATCAGCTTTTCGGACAGGCCGTTCAGCTTGGTCGGGTCGAACGGCAGCGGCTTGGGCTGGTGGATTGGCGTGAAGGCCGGAATCGATGCAGGCATGGTGAGGGCTCCTTCGGCTTTGTCGGCGGCCGGCGCGGAGTCGGCGAGGACGGCGCCGACTGCTGCGATTGAGGCGGTGTGCAGAAACTGACGGCGGGATGGTTCACTCATGATGCGTTCTCCCAAAGTGATCCTAAGGACGGTTGGCGAGGGGATACAACAGCAGCCCGAGCGCTGCAGCTGCGGCCACGATCAGCGGTTCGGGCAGCTTCTTGAATCGGGCGAGCACGGTCACCGCCGCGAGCGCCATCAGCAGCGTCGGCAGGTCGGTCACCGAGCGCCGCCCGAGCACGATGACCGAACCTGCGATCGTGCCGACCGCGGCCGCGGTCGCGCCATCGACGAAAGCGACGACGGCCGGGCGCCTGCCATGCTTCCTGAAGTACGGCGCCGGGATGATCGTGAACAGGTAGCAGGGCAGGAAAGTGCCGGCGGCCGCCGCAACGGCGCCCGGCAAGCCGTCGATCAGATAGCCGATGAAGCCGACCGTGATCACGACCGGGCCCGGCGTGATCATCGCCACCGCCACCGCATCGACGAACTGGCGCTCGCTGAGCCAATGGTGCTCGGTGACGACGCCGCCATAAAGAAAGGGCACGATCGCAAGGCCGCTGCCGAAGACGAAGGTGCCCGCCTTGGCAAAGAACCCCAGAATCTGGGCCAGCAGCGGCCAGTTGAAGGTGGCCGCGGGAACGGCGAGCGCCCCCAGCGATGACGCGGTTCCAGCCCGATTCAGCCATTTGGGCGGTGCCCGCACCAGCCACACCAGAACGCCTGAGAGCACGAACACCCAGACGATTTCCGATTCGGTCAGGGCAGTGACGGCCGCGCTGACCAGGTAAATGGCCCACAAGAGGCGATCGCGCCCGATGTTCCTGCCAGTGAGCTTCCAGGCGCTGATCGCGATGATCCCGATCACCGCGGCCCCGACGCCGTAGAACACGGCCTGCATCCAGGCGAGCCCCCCAAATCGGACGTAAAGCCAGCCGAGCGCGACGACCATGCAGAACGACGGCAGCGCGAACGCCACGCCGACGATCGATGCGCCGCGCACCCGGTAGTGCACGTACCCCAGGTACATCGCAAGCTGCGCGGCCAGCGGACCCGGCATCAGTTGCGCCAGCGCCAGGCCTTCCTTGTAGTCGGCTTCCGAAATCCACTGGCGACGCTCGACGAGGTCCCGAGCCATGTAGCCCGCCAGCGCCACCGGACCGCCGAAGCCGATGCTGCCGAGCTTCAACGCGTACAGCGCCAGTTCCCACAGCGCGTAGCGCGGCTGATCCGACCCGGCATCGCTCATCGGCGCCCGCCTTTGGCTGCAGTTCCCGAATAGAACGCGTACAGGGACTCGAGCATCGGCGTCACCAGGTCCAGTAACGCGTCGTCGTCAGCGGCCCGCTGGCGCGCCCCCGTCATCAACGCCTCGAACCCGCTGGACTCCGGCACCACGGCGCCGCCGACGTCGAGCGCATGCACCAGCTCGCCCAGAAGCGCAAGGCCCGCGTCCTCGTCCAGTCCAAAGCTTGCAAGCAGCACTTCGAAGGTCACTTTCTGGCCGATGTGGGTGAACGCGGCGCCGTCGAAATCGAACCCCAGGGCCTTCCTGGGGCAGTCCGAGGGCTTGTCGAGCCATACGAAGCGGGCCTTGGAGTCGATGAAGCGGCGGATCAGCCAGGCGCTGGCGACGCGGTCGACCCACAAGTGCCGGCGCGTGGCCCAGGTGCGCCCCTGGTAGTCCTTGCGGTCCAGGCGCCGGACGGAGCCGTCGGCCGCATGCGGCTCATCGGGTGAAAGAACGGTGTCGACCACGCCGACGAAGTCGCTCCAATTGGCCTCGGCTCGCGTGGCCGCTTCGTTCGGGAAGAAGTCGATCGCGCGCAGCGCCTCGTATTCGCGGCGCAGGCGACGCACCGCGCGGTTGATCTGGGGCGTCGACAGCCGGGACAGCGATTTGCGAGCCGCGCTGAGCGACTTTCCGAGTGCCGCATAGTCCTCGCTGCGGTCGAACAGCCCGCGGAACAGCTGATCCTGCGCGCGGTCACGGCTCACGGCCCGAAGCACATTCGCAGTTCCGTCCGCCTCGATGATTGCGTCCGCCAGCTCCTGCAGCGCGGGGCCGCTGGCTTCGCTTTCGGGCAGCAGATAGACGCCGTCGCGCAGGACCGCGCAGCCCATCGCCTTCAGGGCGCGCCAGAAGCGCATGCGCGCCGTGGCGTTTTCGGTCGGCAAGGTCAGCACCAGCAGATGCCAGGCTCTCAGATCGGACATTGTTATATACGTAACTAATCTGTAGGATAGTCTACACAAATATTGGCTGGCATCCGCGCTTCTCCCCCGGACCGGCAAGGTCGGACCCAAGCGGCGTTTTCGTGCCGGCGCGGGAGCGAGGTCTTATGATTTCAGCGCCCTACAGTTCGACGCCAAAGGAGCAATCCATGCTCGAGTCCGGATGGCGCATCACATGGCTCGCGTCAGTGGCCGGCGCGCTCGCGCTTGCGACCGCGACAGCGCAGCAACCTTCGACGGGAACGCCCCCGGCAACCAGTCCAGCGGCGGCACCTCCGCCGACCTGGTCTCAGGGACGCAAGCCCGAGCAGGAGGCTTTGAACCTGGCTCCGCATCCGCCCGCGCTGGCCGCGCTCGCGCCCGACGAAATCCCGATCGACAAACTCAAGGTGCCGGACGGCTTCAGCGTGTCGGTGTGGGCCAGCGGCGCACCCAACGCCCGATCGATGACCTTCGGCAAGGACGGAACGCTTTTCGTCGGCACGCGCTTCGTCGGCACCGTCTATGCGATCGTCGATCGCGGAGACCGGCGTGAAGTAAAGATGCTGCTCAAGAGCCTGCACCGGCCCAACGGCCTGGCCTTCAAGAATGGTTCGCTGTACGTGGCCGAGGTCTCGCGCATCCTGCGCTACGACAACATCGAATCGCACCTGGACGACCCGCCGCAGCCGGTCGTCGTGTTCGATGCGCTGCCGAAGGACGAGCCGCACGGCTGGAAATTCATGACGCTGGGCCCCGACGGCTGGCTCTACTTCCAGATCGGCTCTCCGGGCAACATCCTGGTCCCCCCGGTCACGCACGCGCAGATCGCGCGCGTCGACCCCGACCGAGGCGTGCTCGAAACAGTCGCATCCGGGGTGCGCAACAGCGTGGGCATGGACTTCCATCCGGCGACCCACGAGCTGTGGTTCACGAACAACGGCCGCGACTGGCTGGGCGACGACGTTCCGAACGACACGCTGCACCGTGTGACACGCAAGGGAATGAACTTCGGATTTCCGTTCTGCCACCAGGGCGACCTGCTCGACGACGAGCTCGGCAAGGGGCGCTCGTGCAAGGAGTTCGATCCGCCGGCGCTGAAACTCGGTCCGCACGTGGCGCCGCTCGGAATGCGCTTTTATACGGGCCGGCAGTTCCCCGCCGAGTACCGGAACAACATTTTCATTGCCGAGCACGGATCGTGGAACCGCACGAAAAAGGTCGGCTTCAACGTCAGCCGGGTGGTGCTGGACGACAATGGCCGGATCGTCAAGTACGAGCCCTTCGCCACCGGCTTCCTGCAAGGGGAAAGCTTCTGGGGCCGGCCGGTCGATGTGCAGGTCGCGCCGGATGGCGCGCTTCTGGTGTCCGACGACCTCGCCGGAGCCATCTACCGGATCGCGTACGGGAAGTAGCTTGTGCTAGCGGCTCGCCTCGGGGCCTGAACGGCAGTCGTCTTCCTCGGGAACGCGCATGCTGGCTCGTACCATCGGAAGGGTCCGGCTGGTGCTGCTGTTCGCGGCCCTGGCGACGATGCCGGCGGCCCGGGGCGCTGATGCGCTCGCGGGCGGGAGCAAAGCCGCGGTCTGCGCCGCGTGCCACGGAGCCGATGGCAATTCGACCAACCCGCTTTATCCGTCGCTTGCGGGGCAGACGCCGCTTTACATCTATTATCAGCTGCTGCAGTTTCGCGAGCAGCGCCGTGTGAACGAGCAGATGAGCCCGTTCGCGTCCAAGCTGACAGACACCGACATGAAGGACATCGCCGCTTACTACTCGTCGCAAGAACGGGCGCTTGGGACCGCTCAGCCGGCCGACGAGGCCAGGTCGGCGGCGGGCAAGGCGGTCGTCGCTGCGAACCACTGCGATTCCTGCCACACGCCGAATTTCGCGGGGCAGAATCACATCCCGCGCATCGCCGGCCTGCAGTACGAGTATCTGGTCCGGCAGCTGCGCGGCTTCAAGACGGGCGAGCGCGCGGACATCGACGGCTCGATGACGAGCGCCGCGCAGCCGCTGTCGGATCAGGACATCACCGCCGTAAGCTGGTATCTGGCCGGTCTGCACTGACGGCCTGCTGAAAAGAAAATCCGAAGTGCCGGCCGGTTGAGGACACACCACGGCTGTGGGCATCGGCCGGGGTTGTCGAATTCGGGACCGCCCGATCGACTAGCAAGGAACATCGACAGGGAGGCTCGGAAATGACCAACCGAACGGGCGAACGGCAGCGCTGGCTGTCGCTGTACGTCCTTTGCGCCGGCGTGCTGATGATCGTGCTCGACACGACGATCGTGAACGTAGCGCTGCCGTCGATCCGGGAGGATCTGCATTTCGGCAAATCGCTGGTGTGGGTGGTGAATGCCTATTTGTTGACTTTCGGCGGGTTCCTGTTGCTGGGCGGCCGGCTGGGAGACCTTTTCGGTCAGCGCCGGTTTTTTCTGATCGGCATCACGCTGTTTTCTGTCGCCTCGCTGGCGTGCGGAATGGCCAATTCGCAACCGTTGCTGATCGCGGCGCGGGCGGTGCAGGGCCTGGGCGGGGCGGTCGTCACGGCGGTCGCGCTGTCGCTGATCATGAACCTGTTCAGCGAGCCGGGCGAGCGCGCCCAGGCAATGGGCATCTATGGCTTCGTGTGCGCCAGCGGGGGAAGCGTCGGCGTGCTGGCGGGCGGGCTTTTGACGAGTACGCTGAACTGGCACTGGGTATTTCTGGTCAACCTGCCGATCGGCGCCGCGGTATTCGCGTTGTCGCTGCTGCTGCTGCCGGCCGATCCCGGGCGTTCGAGCGGCGCGCGGCTGGATTTCGCCGGCGCCGTGACCGTGACGGTGTCGTCGATGCTGGCTGTCTATGCCATCGTCAACGGCAACGAGATCGGCTGGACTTCGGAGCAGACAATCGCGCTGCTCGGCGCGGCGGTGGTGCTGCTGGCGCTGTTTCTAGCCATCGAGGCGCGCGTGCGCGATCCCCTGATGCCGCTGACCCTGTTCCGCTTGCGCAACGTGGCCACCGCCAACCTGGTTGGCGTTCTGTGGGCTGCCGCCATGTTTGCATGGTTCTTCATCTCCGCGCTCTACATGCAGCTCGTGCTCGGCTACAGCCCGATGCAGGTGGGGCTGGCCTATCTGCCGGCCAATCTGATCATGGCCGCGTTTTCGCTCGGTCTGTCGGCCCGGCTGGTGATGCGTTTCGGCCTGCGCCTGCCGATGTTGTCGGGGCTCCTGCTGGCGGCGGCGGGACTGGCCTTGTTTGCGCAAGCGCCGGTCAACGGGTCGTTCGCACCCGACGTGCTGCCGGCGATGGTCCTGCTCGGCCTCGGTGCGGGCATGGGATTTAACCCGGTGCTGCTCGCGGCCATGAGCGACGTCGCCCCGAGCGAGTCCGGTTTGGCGTCGGGCATGGTCAATACGTCGTTCCTGATAGGAGGCGCGCTCGGGCTGGCCATCCTCGCCAGCCTT